>NZ_JAUG01000043.1 GCF_000708285.2 Pedobacter borealis DSM 19626 | reverse complement strand
GGGAAATCGCTTTTAAAACATGTGCAAAAATTAATTAGCCACGGAAACACAGAAATCACGGAGAAGAAGTAAATTTTTCCGTGTTTTCGTGCTTCCGTGGCAAACATAATGCTTAGGTATGCGCAGAAAGAGGAAGAATTATCAGAGAAAAGTTAAAAGCGATTTCCCTGACTTAGTCTTTAGTCTTTAAAAAAACCCTTTTGTATCTTTAGTGTTTTAAAAAGATGGCAAAGAAGATTCTGATTACCGGGGCTACGGGACTTGTGGGTACTGAGCTGAAAAAACATTTGCTAAGCAAGGGTTACGAGGTGAATATACTTTCACGAAAAAAGAGTAGTGACCCAAATAATTTTGTGTGGGATGTTTACAAAGGAACTATTGATGCTGACTGTTTGAATGGTGTGGATGCGGTCATTCATTTAGCGGGAGAACCTGTGGCGGATAAAAAATGGACCAACGAACGCAAAAAACAGATCATCGATAGCCGTGTAAAATCAACAGAATTACTCTTTAAAACCATTAAATCTAAACCCGATCATCAACTAAAATCGTTCATTTCTGCTTCGGCAGTTGGTTTTTATGGCGATTGTGGTGATGAAATTTTAACAGAAGAAAGCCCCAACGGTTATGGCTTTTTAGCCGAATGCTGTAAGCTTTGGGAAGATGCCGTAGACCAAGGAAAAAAGCTAAGCCTCCGGATTGTAAAACTCCGTACCGGGATTGTTTTAAGTAATCACGGAGGTGCTTTACCACAACTCGATCAACCAGTTAAGTTATTTGCCGGAGCAGCTTTAGGTACAGGTAAACAATGGGCTCCCTGGCTGCATATTGATGATATGGTAGAAATGTACATCGAAGCCATCGAAAATCTTAAAATGGAGAATTGTTATAATGCCTGTGCTCCTTTTCCGGTCACCAATAAGGCGTTAACCAAAGCCATTGCCAAACGTTTGCATCGCCCAATATGGCCATTTAAAGTCTCTAAAAAGGCGCTATCGCTACTATTAGGAGAACGGGTAGAAGCTGTTTTAATGAGCACCAATACCTCAGCTCAAAAAATTCTGGATGCAGGATTTAAATTTAAATTCACACATTTGGAGGATGCTTTGAAGGATCTGTACAAATAGTTTTTAATTGGTTAACTTGTTAAATGGTCGTCATCCTGAATTTATTTCAGGATCTTACCAGTATAACTGCGCTAAAAGATGCTGAAACAAGTTCAGCATGACGTAAAAAATTAATTAGTTTCCTTATAATCCCCTTCAATGACTTCAATATCCATTCACTGGTTTCGCCGCGATTTACGTTTAGCAGATAATGCTGCTTTGTATCATGCCCTTAAAAGCGGTTATCCGGTTTTACCATTGTTTATTTTTGATCAAAACATATTGGATAAACTTCCAATAGCTGATGCCCGCGTAACTTTCATTTACCAAACCGTTGAGGATTTAAAAAAAGAACTTCAGCTACATGGGTCAGATTTATTGGTAAAATATGGCAAGCCCGAAAAAATATGGTCAGAGATTTTAAAGGAATATGATGTTAAGGGCGTATATACCAATCATGACTACGAACCTTATGCCCGCGAACGTGATGATAACATTGCCGAATTTTTAACCAGCGAAAAAATAGCCTTCAAAACGTACAAGGATCAGGTTATTTTTGAAAAAAACGAAATCCTAAAAGCAGATAAAACACCCTATACTGTTTTTACCCCTTTTTACAAACAATGGCATGCCAAGCTGAACGATTTTTATGTAAAGGCTTATCCTACTAAAAAATACTTCGAAAATTTACTTAAAACTGAGCATTTGCCTGGTGTAACGTTAAAAGAGATGGGCTTTGAAAGAAGCAAACTGAATTTCCCGAAAATCAGCTATAAAAACAAACTCGACGATTATGCAAAAGAACGTGATTTCCCTGCGCTTGATGGCACCACACATATCGGACTGCATTTGCGTTTTGGAACGTTAAGCATCCGGAAAGCAGTTAAGGATGCATTGGAAGCGAAATCGAATGTCTGGCTCTCAGAATTGGCATGGCGGGAATTTTATATGATCATACTTTGGCACTTCCCCTACTCAGCTTTCGATTCTTTTAAAAAACAATACGATAAAATTAAATGGCGCAACAACGAAGATGAGTTTAAGGCCTGGTGCGAAGGCAATACCGGTTACCCCATTGTAGACGCCGGCATGAGGCAGCTCAACCAAACCGGCTGGATGCACAACCGTGTACGCATGATTGTGGGCAGTTTTTTAACCAAACATTTACTCATCGATTGGCGCTGGGGAGAAGCTTATTTTGCCGAAAAATTATTGGACTACGAAATGGCAAGCAATGTAGGGGGCTGGCAATGGGCCGCCGGATCAGGGAACGATGCCGCACCATACTTTAGGGTTTTTAATCCTGAACTTCAAACTAAAAAATTCGACCCTAGGTTCGATTATATTAAAAAGTGGGTACCAGAATTTGGGACAAAAAAATATGCCCAACCAATAGTTGAGCATACATTTGCAAGAGAAAGGGTTTTAAAAGTTTTTAAAGAAGCTTTATCTAATTCGTAACCTTTACAATTTCAATATCGAAATCTAAAGGAGATACCCCGTTAGCTAAATCAGCAGGAATAATAAGACGAAGCTTTCCGCCAGCTGTTACTTTCCCTGGTAATATTAATTGCCAACCTTTATATAAATTACTTAAAACATCAGTAAAAGTTCCATCAGTACTACTTTGTAAAACTGTTCCATCTAAATAGCGAACGGTATAGTTAGCAACTATTGTAGAGTTCACATTAATTACATCAGTTCCTGTTCCAGGGGTGGTAATGCTATAGCGTGCTCTAGAAGGATCTTTAATCAGTGTTAAATTATTATTGGTAACGAATTTATTGATCTCAAATTCATCTATTTCATGTCTTTTCGCTCCAGCATATATCCCTAAATCAACAAGGATATTTTCATTTGATCCAATATTTAAAAAACTTACGCCGTTCCTACCAAAAGCCATGCTAGAAGGCATAATTAAAGTTGCTTTGCCACCTCTTTTTAATTTGGTTAGCACTTCTCTAATTGGCGCAAATACATACGATACGCTATTAATGGTAAATCGATCTGTATAACCCAAAAAGGTACCTGGAATCATTAAATCAGATGTTTGATTTAGCACCTGCCCGGATAAGGTTTTAAAGATATATGAATAATAAACCGAATCTTGGTTTGCAACACTTGCACCAGAACCTACATCTGTGAGTTTATAATAATAGCCTTTTGTATCTTTAGTGAAGGTAAGATTATTCTTTTTAAGATAAGCCTGGATAGCGGCATCATCTACACTTTCAATAGACTCATATTCCTTTTTACATGAGCTGAAGATTGTAGTAGCCAGTAAAAGTGCGAATAGGCTAAGTTTAGTAAATTTGTTCATTTATTATTGTACGTCTGTAAGTGTTATAGTAAAATCAAGTATTGAATTTGCCGGAACCAAAGCTGAAGGTGATTGTGTCCCATAAGCGTAATAAGAAGGCATTATCAATCTGATCTTACCACCTTTTTGTATTTTTTGAATCCCAAATTGCCATCCTACAATAACGTTTCCAAGTAGAAACGAGGTTGGGGTTCCTTTGGTACTATCGAAAATAGTTCCGTTTAATAATCTTCCTTCATAATCAGAAGTGATTTTTGTAGATGCTGTATACACCACACTTCCTGTTCCTGGTTCTAATATCTGATAAAATATACCACTGGCATCTTTCGTAGCCGAGATATTATTAGTCTTCACAAAAGCACTTATTGCAGCAGTATCAGCCTTAAACTGTGGCGTAGGGTCGTAATCATCAACCGGCACATTTTTCTTACAGGCTGCTAAGCACCCTGCAAAGCAGATCATGAGTATAAAATATTTAAACTTAACCATCAATCGCAAAAATAAGCTTTTAATACGGATGCTACAATTTTTAACCTATTTTAACAATTTTAAGGAGCTTAAAGGTAAAAGTAAAAAGACTAAAGCGGCATTTTGATTTGAATTTAGTCTTTTATCCCTAGTCTTACGCTTATTGTGTATTAGACAGCTGTATGGTAAAATCTAATACAGAGTTACCAGGGATAGGGCCTACCGAACTGCTTCCATAGCCCAAACCCGGTGGAACGATCAACCTAATTTCTCCACCTTTTTGGATTTTAGGAATGCCTATTCTCCAGCCCTGTATTAATTCTGCCAGATTAAAGGTTTGCTCTTTGCCACCACCATTATCAAATACACTTCCGTCTAATAACCTACCTTCATATTTAATGCTTATTTTGGTATTGTTGGGATAAGTGAACGATCCCGAACCAGGTTTAATGATCTGATAATATAAGCCAGAATCGTCTCTAACTGCATTAATATTATTTTGTTTGATGAAATCGGTAATTTGTTTTTCAGGGTCTTCATCTTTTTTACAAGACGAAACCATAGCTACACATAAAAGAAGTATCGGAAGTAATCTAAATTTAAACATGCGCGAAAATAGGATTTTGGCAGCACAACTCTAAAAACTAAGCTAATTTTTCAAATGTGATGAAGCACAAAGCCAGGCTTTCATCGGTAACATCAGTCCTGCTTTACACTTTTATCTTTTTCCACTTCTGTCATGCTGAGGCACGAAGCATCTGTTTCATCGGCTTCAGATGCTTCGTGCCTCAGCATGACAGCATATTATAGATTCTGCAAGAAAAAGGATAACGTTTCAATCAGGGCTAATTAAGCGGGTCCTGTGGTGCTGTTAACCCAAATCTCCTAAAACCTAATTTGGCACAACAAAAAAAGGTTTAGCGCCTGAGTTAATGCACCTAAACCTTAAGCCCTCTACCCTAAACCTACCTTAAAAGATATATTTATTTGCCTCAATAAGCTGTTGGGCGACTCTTTGACGGGCATCTTTAACATTAAATGGTTCTACTTTAGTAAAACGGCGTAAACCAACAAGCATCATACGTTGCTCATCACCTTCGGCAAATGCCCAAATCGCTTCTTTACCCGCTTTGGCTATACCATCAACCGCTTCTACCAAATAAATTCTTAATAGATCTAATTGGCCTGCAACTGCTGCTTCTCCGCGGGTACTTGCTAATTTTTCTGTTCTCAACAGTGCAGATTCGAGCACATAAACATAACTGGCCATATCTGCAATGTTCATTAAAATTTCCTGCTCTTTGCTTAGGGTCATCATCAATTTTTGAACCGCAGCACCAGCCACCATTAAAGTTGCTTTTTTCAAATTCGACAAGACCTTTTTCTCTGCAGCAAATAAAGTGGTATCCTCTTCCCCAAAATCAGGGATGCTCATTAATTCGGCTGCAACCGCTGTAGCTGGCGTCATTAAATCCAATTCACCTTTCATGGCGCGTTTTAGCATCATATCAACGGTCAACAAGCGGTTAATTTCGTTTGTACCTTCGAAAATCCGGTTGATACGCGCATCACGGTAAGCCCTGTCCATTGGCGCATCGGCACTAAAGCCCATACCACCGTAAATCTGCACACCTTCATCCACAGTATAATCTAAAGCTTCAGAACCCCATACTTTTAAAATGGCACACTCTACCGCAAATTGCTCCACAGATTTTAACCTAGCTTTACCAGACTCCATTCCACCCGCAACCAGTTGGTCGTAAGTATCATCAATATTCTGTCCGGCACGATAGTTTGCCGAATCAACAGCATAAAGCTTAGAAGCGATTTCTGCAATTTTAAAACGGATTGCACCATATTTAGAAATCGGTCGACCAAATTGGATCCGTTCGTTCGAATAATTAATCGCTGTATTTAAAGTTGCTTTTGAAGCACCGATAGCCGCTGCTGATAGTTTGATACGGCCAATATTTAAAATGTTAACCGCTATTTTGAAACCGTTTTCTCTATCGCTCAACATGTTCTCAACCGGCACCGGACAATCGTTAAAGAAAACCTGGCGGGTTGAAGAACCTTTAATACCCATTTTATGCTCTTCGGGATTCATGGTGATGCCACCGAAATCTTTCTCTACAATAAATGCAGTTAAGTTTTTATCATCGTCAATTTTAGCGAAAACAATAAAAATATCGGCAAAACCACCATTGGTAATCCACATTTTCTGTCCTGTAATGATATAGTGTTTACCATCGTCGCTCAGCGTGGCTTTGGTTTTACCAGAGTTCGCATCCGAACCTGAGTTTGGCTCAGTTAAACAATAAGCAGCTTTCCATTCGCCCGAACCGAGTTTAGGGATATACTTTGCTTTTTGTGCTTCATTACCATAATATAAAATTGGTAATGTACCGATTCCGGTATGTGCAGAAAGTGCAACGGCGAAAGAGTGGCCTGCACCTACCACGTCTGCAACCAGCATGGAAGTATTGAAGTTTTTGCCAAAACCGCCGTACTCTTCCGGTACCGAAACACCAAGAATACCCAGTTCGCCAGCTTTGGTTAAAAGTGTTGGCATCAACTCAGGATCTTCCTGTTTGTCAATTTTATCTAAATTGGGATAAACCTCAGCCGCCAGAAAATCGCGACAGGTTTGTGCAATCATCTGCTGCTCTTCATCAAATTCTTCAGGGATAAATACTTCCTGATAAGTGGTATCCTTAATTAAGAATTCACCGCCTTTAATTGTCTTTTTTTCAGTTGTTTCCATTGTTTTAGTATCTAGTAGCGAGTATTAGGTATCAAGACAAAGCTTAACACTAGATATCACTAAATTTTAATATTATGCAGCTATTATCAGGCATCAAAACTGTGTTCAAAAACTTGATATCGCTTTATTATTTTTTCTATTATTTCTTCTATTCAATCTGGACATTTATACTCAAACCTTAATGCTTACACTTTGATACTTCTATCCAAAGCATAAACCATTTTTTGAATCTCAGTAGTTTTCTCAACCAAATCAGCTGATAATTCATCATCTAGTAATTCAAGTCGGTTTGAAATAATCAATTGTGTCTCTAACTCAAAAGCTGAACCTTAGCTTATGTTCAAAAAATATTTGAATTGAGCACCACTTCCTCTACCAGAACCCTCAGCTATGTTTGAAGGAATTGATACCGAACATCTTTTCATTTGCGAAATAAGCCCGAACCTTTCATCACTTGGCAAAAACGACGTTGCTCTATAAACTTCTACAGCTAGTTCAATAGATTTCTGCCAAACTTTTAGTTCTTTAAAATTATGCATATACTTTAGTATTAAATTATGAATACAAATATGTTTGGGATGATTTCATAAACTTGTATTCACCTGTTATTCAATCTCGATACTTGATACCCACATCTTGATACTAATTACAGCAACTCAAAAATTCCTGCGGCACCCTGTCCGGTTCCTACGCACATGGTTACCATTCCGTACTTTTTATTTTGTCTTTTTAGTTCATCCATGATCTGTACGGTAAGTTTTGCTCCTGTACAACCCAGCGGATGCCCTAATGCAATTGCACCACCATTTACATTAATTACATCAGGATTTAAATCTAATGTTCTGATTACGGCTAACGATTGTGAGGCAAAAGCTTCGTTCAGTTCAATTAAATCGATATCCTCTTTTTTCAAACCAGCTTGTTTCAACGCTTTTGGAATTGCCTCGATTGGGCCAATCCCCATAATGCGTGGCGGAACTCCTGCGATACCGTAACTTACCAACCTGGCAATCGGTTCTGCGTTTAATTCTTTCATTTTCTTTTCAGACACCACCAAAACAAAAGCTGCTCCATCAGATGTTTGTGATGAGTTACCCGCGGTTACACTTCCAACCACATCAAATACAGGTTTCAGTTTCGCCAGCTTATCTAAGGTAGTATCTGCACGCGGCCCCTCATCGGTATCAACCACGTAAGAACGGGTTTTCTTTTTAAGGTTTGCATCAAGGTAATTTTCGTTTACTGTGATTGGCAGAATACCGTCTTTTAAATAACCATTTTTTATAGCGTGAATAGCTTTTTCATGAGATCTTAACGAAAAAGCATCCTGATCTTCACGGCTCACATTGTATTCTTTAGCTACTGCCTCGGCGGTTAAGCCCATACCCCAATACCAGTCTGGATTGTTTTTTGCGACTTCTGCATTGGGCACCAGTTTCCAACCACCAAAAGGCATTCCACTCATCACCTCTACACCACCTGCAATAATACAATCGGCCATGCCAGCCTTAATTTTGGCAACTGCTGTCGCAATGGTATCTAAACCCGATGCACAATAGCGGTTTACCGTAACACCCGGAACTTTATCGGTATCGAGGCCCATCAGCGAAATCATACGGCCAATATTTAAGCCTTGCTCTGCCTCTGGTGTAGCATTACCTACTATTACATCATCAATCTGTTCGTTATCTAAATTCGGAACCGATGCCACTAAAGCCCTGATTACTTCTGCGGCTAAATCATCAGCTCTTGTAAAACGGAATACGCCACGGGGTGCTTTGCCCACTGCTGTACGATATCCGGCTATAATATATGCTTCCATTATTTTAGTATCTAGTAGCCAGAATCAAGTATCAAGACCTAATCCTCGCATTGTTTTATTTGTTATTAATGTAAGTAAAACTTTATTCGACATTCATATCTTGATACTTGATACTCATATCTAAATATTTAACCCACTAGTTCCTCAACGGTTTCCCCTTAGTAATTATCGACTGGATCCGCTCTAAGGATTTCCGCTCACCTGCAAGTGATAAAAATGCTTCCCTCTCCAGATCCAATAAATATTGCTCTGTTACTTCTGTTGGAGCCGATAAGTCTCCTCCACACATCACATAACCTAATTTTTCGGATATTTTTTTATCGTGTTCAGAAATGAAATGCCCCGCATACATGCTATTTGCACCAGCATAAACAATTCCTAAACCTTGTTTTCCTAATACTTTAATATCGTTCCGTTGCACAGGTTTTGTATAACCAGCATCGGCCAATTCTATTGCTTTAGCTTTTGCATCGGCCAATAAGCGGTTCCGGTTCATCGAGATCGAGAATTTATCCTTTTGCAGATAGCCCAGCTCGTAAGCCTCGTAACCAGAAGTAGAAACTTTCGCCATTCCGATGGTTAAGAAACGATCTTTCAAAGCATTTTGCACAATCTGATCATCTTTATACTCATCAGAAGCACGCAAAGCAAATTCTTTTGTTCCGCCGCCGCCTGGGATAACGCCAACACCAAACTCAACCAAACCCATATAAGTTTCGGCAGAAAGCTGAACGTGATCGGCATGTAAACTGAATTCGCAACCACCACCCAGGGTTAAATTATGTGGGGCAACCACAACCGGAATAGAAGAATAACGGATGCGCATCGAAGTATTCTGGAACATCCTGATCGCCATATTCAATTCATCCCACTCCTGCTCTACCGCCATCATAAAAATCATACCCACATTTGCCCCGGCAGAGAAGTTTGCGCCATCATTGCCAATTACCAAGCCACGGTAATCTTTCTCGGCCATATCAATCGCTTTGTTTATTCCAGAGATCACATCACCGCCAATGGTATTCATTTTGGTATGGAATTCTACATTCAGAATGCCATCGCCCAGATCGATAATCGAAACTCCTGAGTTTTTCCAAAGGGTTTTATTTTCGCGGAGGTTATCTAAAATGATAAACTCATCGGTTCCAGGCAGAGCTTTATAACTTTTAGAAGGGATATCGTAATATTTTTTAACGCCGTTTTCTACTTTATAGAATGAAGTATTTCCGGCATCGAGCATTTCATGTACCCAAGCCGCAGCTTTATTGCCGTATTGCTCCATTCCTTCGATGGCTTCTTTTACACCAACTGCATCCCAAAGTTCGAAGGGGCCAAGTTCCCAACCGAAACCTGCACGCATTGCATCATCAATACGGTACAATTCGTCAGAAATTTCAGGAATTCTATCTGATACATATTCAAATAAACCAAATGAAGAATGGCGGAACAACTCGCCTGCCTTATCTTTTCCTTTGGCAAAAATCTTCATGCGCTCACGAAGATTTTCAACCGGCTTAGTCATTTCTAAGGTAGCCGATTTTACTTTTTGCTGTGGTTTGTATGCTAAAGTTTTTAAATCAAGCGCCAGGATTTCGGTTTTACCATCGGAAGATTTGGTTTTTTTATAGAAACCCTGTTTGGTTTTATCGCCAAGCCATTTGTTCTCTTCCATTTTTTGCACGTATGCTGGAAGTTTAAACAAATCGTGTGCTTTATCATCCGGACAGTTATCATAAAGTCCTTTTGCTACTTTGATCATGGTATCTAAACCTACCACATCCGAAGTACGGAAAGTAGCCGATTTTGGTCTACCCAAGGCTGGTCCGGTAAATTTATCAACTTCTTCTACTGTCAGATCCAGTTTTTCAACTAAATGCAAAAGTGCCATGATAGAATAAACACCTACACGATTGGCGATAAAAGCTGGGGTATCTTTACATAAAACAGTTGTTTTTCCTAAAAACTTATCGCCATAATGCATCAGAAAATCAACAATTTCAGGTTGCGTGTGTGGTGTAGGGATAACCTCTAACAATTTTAAATAGCGGGGCGGATTAAAAAAGTGTGTACCGCAGAAATGCGATTTAAAATCATCACTCCTTCCTTCAGCCATTAAATGGATTGGAATACCAGAAGTATTCGAAGTAATCAATGTGCCAGGTTTACGGAACTGCTCTACCTGCTCGAAAACTTTTTTCTTGATATCAAGATTTTCGACCACGACTTCAATTACCCAATCGTAACCGGCAATTTTCGGCATATCATCGTCGAAATTCCCAGTTTTGATCTTATTTAATACTTTTTTGCTATAAACTGGAGATGGGTTTGTTTTTACGGCCGTTTGCAAAGCTGTATTAACAATCCGGTTTTTTACAACTGGGTTATCCAGTGTTAAGCCTTTTGCCTGCTCTTCGGGGCTTAAGTCTTTTGGGGCAATATCCAACAACAAAACCTCTACACCAATGTTGGCGAAGTGGCATGCAATACGCGACCCCATAATACCCGAACCTAAAACTGCAACTTTATTAATGCTTCGTTTCATTATCTCTTTGCTTTTCATTAGTCTGATAGGGCCATTTATATAGCAACCTGCCAAACAGATTTTTTGATTGTTATATTTGTTAATCAACAGTATAGGCTACCGTGATATCATTTAGTTTTATCAATAGATTAATAAAAGTCTCCTTCTCTTTTTTAGAGAAATGCTCATCGAGATATTCATTAAATTTCCGAACAACACCCTTGGCCAATTGCTTTTTCTCTTTACCGAAATCAGTTAGAAAAACCTTTACCGATCGTTTATCGCCTGCAGATGTTTCACGGTAAATGAGGTTGGCCTCTTCCATATTATTTAACATACGGGATAAACTGGTTGCTTTAACCCCAAGTAAGCCAGCTAAATTTGAAACCGCAGTTCCCTCGGCATCATCTATATTAATAAGCATGTAACCAATGGCCTGGGTAATCCCGAAACCAGATGCCATTTGATTGTACTTATTAAACATATTTTGCCAGGCAAACTTAACGTGGTAATCTATGGTTTGTTGTTGTTTCATTTTTGCTAATTTATTATGCTTGCATAACAAAGCTAATGAATGTATTTTGTTAATGCAATAGAAAAATTCAAAATATTTGTCAAATTTTTCTTATCATAGTCATACACAAAATGAAAACACTTAATATGTTAAAAGCTAGCGGAATTCTCCTATTTAGCCTATTTATTTTATGGGCAACAATTTGTAAAAGTCAGGTATCTTATTTCGGAGCTGCCCTTTTAAACAGCCAAAAATTAGAGACATTTAAAAAAACAACAACCTTGTTTACTTTACAGTATGCGGATTATGCTGAATTGCAAAAATTTGATCAGGCTATTAAAAAAAACTGGACGATTACACCTTATAAAATTATTAAACCCGAAGAGCTTGCCCGTTACGATACGCTTTCAAACTATTCGTTCTTCTATTTCGATGGTTATGCCAATAAGCTGGATAGCACCAAAAATGTAAACGTAGTTTACGCATTAAAGCTGGTTAGTCCATCAAAAAAAACCAAAACAAAGGAAGAAAGTGTACTTGCAACGGTTACGCTTTTTGCTGATCGGAGTACCAATCTTCAAATAGAAATTCAGGATGCCACTACCGGCTCAAAAAGAGCGATAAGAAATAACCTGATATCAACCCTCTACAATAAGTCGAATTTTCTCAATTGGTCGCCAGGATTTTTAAAGGGTTATTTAAAACAGATTAATGATGGATTGCTCGCAAACGAGGATTGTAATTTAGATTACCAGTTTTACAATAAGGTACGTTTACCAGAATTAACAAAAGAAACGCTGTATGTGCCTGAGTATATTAAGCAGGTATTCTCATCCAAATTGACTCTTTTGCCTCAATCGGGGGTAGTTTTAGAACCTTATAATTATAAACTCAAATTTGCATCGTACAAGGAATTGGATAGTTTAATTTTGAATAGTGAAACGAATATTAAGTATGTAGTTTACACTCAACGTTCTAATGATAAAATAATCAGTGTTTATGATAGCAAAGACGATAAAATCATTTACCAGCGTTTTTATTCGCAATCACCAAATTTTGAAATGAATGATTTAAGCGAAATCAAAAAGGTAATTGTTTCGCTTAAATAAGTTGATTTCGAATAATATTTATTAAGCTGTCATTCTGAACGCAGTGAAGAATCCTTAACACAAGAACCACTGGTATTTAATCCAGAAGCCTATTGCGCCAAAATTAGCCTAGCAAAGGTCCTTCACTCCGTTCAGGATGACAAATTCGCTAATCTGGTCTTAGTGTCTCGCTAAGACATTAGAAATGCTAAACTTAACATTACAGAACTATCTTATGTCGTAGCGAGACGCGACGACATAAGATAGTTAATTTCGAATAATATTTATTACGCTGTCATTCTGAACGCAGTGAAGAATCCTTAACATAAGAACCACTGGTATTTAATCCAGAAGCCTATTGCGCCAAAATTAGTCTAACAAAGATCCTTCACTGCGTTCAGGATGACAAATTCGCTTTTAAGATACTAACCAAAAAGTAGTCAGCTATCATAGACAAAACCTCTTAAACCAAAAAAGTCCCGATTTTCATCGGGATTTTTTAAATGTTATTAAAAACAGTCTAGTAAAGGGTAAACTCTACACGACGGTTTTGTTGACGGCCTTTTGCAGTTTTATTAGTAGCAATTGGTTGACCCATACCATAACCTGTAGCCTCAATACGTGATGCATTTGCACCTTGAGAAACTAAATAAGCTTTTACAGATTCTGCTCTATCTTTCGATAAACGCAAGTTTAATTCTTTTGAACCTGTATTATCTGTGTGGCCAGCTAATTTTAAGCTAAAGTTTTTCTGGATTAATAATGCCGCAACTCTGTTTAAAGAAGCATAAGATTTAGAACGGATGGTTGCTTTACCTAAATCGAACTCTAAGTTTTTAATCGCTTCGTTAACAACTTTACGATCTTCTTCTGTTACGATTACTTTCTCTACAACCTTTTCTGGAGTTTTTAACGGACAACCAGAACCATCAACAACAGTTCCTGCTGGTGTATCAGGACATTTATCCAATTTATCTGCAACACCGTCACCATCTGTATCTTTCAAGATGTCGTTCATTTCTGAACGTAGTTTTGCATTTTCAGCTTTTTGAGCATCTAAATCAGATTTCAAACCCTCTGCAGTTTGTTTTGCTTTTAACGCTTCATCATAAGTTAAAGCTACCGGATTGTGGAAAGCCAATTGTTTTCCGCTACCTAAGGCAAACTCTAAACCAGCGTAAGCATAGTTATATTTATCGTTTCCACCTCTGTAATAGCCATCTACGTTATCACCATCAACAAAGTTGATCGTCCAACCTAGATCCAAGTTAACCGCATCAGAAATTTTAAATTTAGCACCCACACCTACTGGAATAATTAATTCTTGGATGTTTTTGTCGCCAGCATATAAAGAAGTTCCCGATGCAGTTGTAATAGTTGGTTTATAACCTGCAATACCCGCACCAGCTGAAGCATAAAGCTGCAAAGTGTTCTCTTTTTTAAACATATCGATATTGAACATGTTTACTACAGCATTCAAACTTCCCGAGTACGATAATTCTGTGTCGAAAGCTTTTACTGGCGAGTTGTTTACCACACCGCTTTCATAGGGCTCGGTATTATCACCTTTTAATTTACCACGAACTCCATCTAAGCGAAGAGAGAAATAAGGTGTAAATTGTTTTTTAATGTAAAGGCCATAACCTAAACTTGATTTGTTATTACTGAAATCATTTTTTCCACCTAGTGGTGATAATGGAGTAAGCACACCAGCGTTTACACCGATAGACCATGTTCTGAACGTTGCTGTTGAAGTTGCAGGGCTTTCCTGAGCTGAAGCAACCGACCCGATGAATAAACCAGCGAGTGCAACTGGAAGTGTCTTGAATAGTTGTAATTTCATAAATTTTCTATTAACGTTGAATAAGCGTTGCCCAAGTATTACAATAGCCATACCAAAAACACAAGCCTGTAAAAATACTTATCAACTTTTCAACACTAATAGTCGGTTAAATACGCCGAATAAACTAAAAAATACGTTATAAAATAGTAAGCGCAGCACTTTCAATTTGCATAGGCCTTACAGATCTTCTAAAATCAAAATCTTTAGTTTCAGGCTTCAATAGCCTATTTTCTGTGGATATTTTACGAATGGCAGGAATCGGCAGTATCCATCTTGTTAAAATAAATCAATGTCAATTCATCAAGTTGGGTAAACCCTTCCTGCGAATCACGAATAAATATTTTATCAATCCCTTTTTTTGATCATCTATCGCCCCATGTTATAAGCACATCCGCCACAATATTGTACACTATTTAATATCGCCGGCAAATTTCCAACGGGTACTGAAATTTTCTGGCAATTGCTGATTGGTTAATAAGGCCCTTACCATTTCTACCGGCATATTGTTTTCGTGCAATATGTGATTGTGAAACTGAATGTTGGTCATTTTACCGCTTTGTACCAACTCTTTGTGCAATGCCCTAAACTGTAATCCGCCTAACATATACCCAATTTGATATAGCGGCCCATAACCTCCGGTAAACGATCTACGTACCTCTGCTTCTGCGTTAGCACGCTCGAAACCAACACGATCTACCAAAAAATCGATACACTGCTGAGGTGTCCATTTGCCTAAATGGTAGTTCATTGAAAAAATGATACGCGCACAACGGTGCATGCGCCAAAAAAGCATTCCAATTTTATCTTCCGGAGATTTTGCAAAATTCTGGTCCCACAGCAACATCTCCCAATACAGCGACCAGCCTTCCGTCCAGAAAGGCGTACCAAAAACCTTACGGTAAGGTTTGTAGCGGCTTTGCATAAAATGTTGAAGGTTATGCCCGGGAATAAGTTCATGAAAAACTACAGCTCTGGAAAAATGCCTGTTATTGCCACGCAAGGTCATCATTTTGGCATCCTCGGTCATGTCTTCTGTTGGGTAGGCTATTAATACGGATTCACCACCCAGGAAAAACGGCGCAAACAATTGTTCCTTCGGACTTAGCATGCGCATCCGCCAGCCTTCTTTGGCCAGGGCTGGAATGGCGATGAGTTTATTTGTCTCTACAAAATTTATGGCTTCATTGGCCAGTTCATAAACCAGTTCGGGCTGTTTCCCCAAGTCAGGATAATCTGTTTTTACTTTTTCCAGTGCTTTTTTCCATTCGTTACCAAAGCCCATTTGTTGCGAGGCTTTGAGCATTTCGGCATCACACCAGGCAAATTCTCTCATGGCAATGGCCTCAATCTGCTCAGGGGCATAAGCAATCATCTCATCCTTTAAGCTGCTTAATAAAGCTGTTCCTCCTATCGGATTGCCAATAATGCCACTTCCATCGTCTTTGGCATTTGACGGTTTAGCTATTTTACCCAGTGCAGCAGCATAATCCTTTGCGGCATCTACTACATCGGGATAAACTGCTTTGGTGGCTTTGGTGAATTGCGGATCGTAGCCATCATAAAACTGATAAGCTTCGGTAAATACAGCCATGTATTGATTAACGGTTTCCTGCGCCCAAGAAGCCTGTACTGGCGTAACTGCTAGGTCTTTGTTTTCTACTGCTTTTGTGGTTTTCTGAATAGCTTCTTTCAGTTGTTCGAATTGTTCTTTGGTAATTTTACCATCTTGTTGCTGGCCAATTCTTCGCTTTGCTTCAAAATCCAACAATATTTTGGCAAAGGGTAAAGTAAAAATGCTGTTTCTAAATTCGGCGTAGTGCTGTTGCAAACTTGCCGAATCTGATCTGATATCGCGTTTAAGCAAAATATAATCTACCCTTTCATTTACAGTTAGCTTGTTAAAAGGCAATGCCTTTAATTGTTTTTGCCATTCAGTATAAAAGCGTTCCATCCGCTTAAAGTATTCCTCCGATCGCTTGAGCGTATATTTACGGTTTAACATGGTCTCGTCTGATTGATATTGATTAATCAGTGGACTCACCAGGCTGGCTTCATTAGTTTGAGCGTGTAATTGTAGGGTAACTGTTAGAAATAAAAACAGCGAAAATAGTTTGCGCATAGCGATTGGGGCATGTTTGATTAGCTAACGCAATATAGCTAAACCGCTAAATATTTGTAGCAGGGTGCCTGTGTAACTTATTGAAGATATTGGTTGTTGATCTATAGGCTAGCAAATGCGAATCAAGAATAGAGGTTTTAATGTTTTTTGGAGCGCAATGCCTTTGAGATGATTAATGGTAGTCCAACTTTTCCGCTATATCTTTTTTGCCTTAACGGCAAAAAAGTATGCCGCTTCAATTTGGGCTATTTACCTGGGGCAATGCAATAGAACATAGTCGCAAGATTAAATATGCACTTTTTCATCTCTTTAAATTTTAAACCACACAAAAATTGAATTGCAAAAGATTGACTAGTGTTAAGATAAAAAATAGATGTGAGAAATTGCTACCAGCCAATGGCCTTATCATCCCCCCTTGGGTCGGCACCGCCCTGATAATTGCCCCATTTAGTTTTTAAGATGGCATCAACCCTGCCAATCGCACCTCTCGGTACAACTTTATAGCCTTTTGCTTTTAATTTTTCGAGGGTTAAACTATCGATGGCATCTTTTTCGATATATACTTCATCTGGTAACCATTGGTGATGAAACTTTTTAGCAGCCACAGCCGACTGCATCGACATATCAAAATCGATTACATTTATAATGGTTTGAAATACGGATGTGATGATGGTTGAACCGCCTGGAGTACCCACCACCATAAATAATTTTCCATCTTTCTCTACAATACTCGGTGTCATAGAGCTTAACATTCGTTTATTGGGTGCAATTGCATTGGCTTCGCCACCAACTAAACCGTACATGTTAGGTGCGCCAGGTTTAACAGAAAAGTCGTCCATTTCGTTATTCAACAGAAACCCGGCTCCTTTTACAGCAACTAACGATCCGTAAGAACCATTTAAGGTAGTGGTAATCGAAACAGCATTTCCATCGCGGTCTACAATAGAGAAATGTGTGGTCTCTTCGTGTTCTGCCCCTTTTATTTCACCGGCCAAAACAGCGCTGCTTGGTGTTGCTGCTGCCCAGTTAAAGTTTGCCATGCGTTTTTTATTATAATCGGCGCTCAACATTTGTTGTTGTGGAACAGCGTAAAAATCAGGGTCGCCTAGATGTGTTGCCCGATCGGCATACACTCTTCTTTCGGCTTCTACAATTACCTGAACTGTAGAGTCTGCATTATGCCCCCACTTTTTTAATGGAAAATTTTCTACACTTTGCAGCAATTGAATCAGGGCAATACCTCCACTTGAAGTTGGTGGCATGGTAATAACCTTATAGTCTCTATAGTTGCCTGTTATGGGTTTACGCCAGGTGGCGTGATAATTTTTTAAATCTTCTTTTGTAATAAGTCCATGGCCTCGTTGCATTTCAGCCACAAGCGAATCGGCTACAGCACCTTCATAAAAACCTTCCCTACCTTTTTCCTGGATCAGTTTTAGCGTATTGCCAAGCTCTTTTTGAACCAGAAGATCATTTTCCTGCCAGGTACTTTCTAAATTTACGAAGGCCGTTCCATCTGGATTAAAATCCATAAACTTTCTATGCAAACCATTCAATTCGCTTGCCTGCCGCTTGGTAATTTTGAAACCATCTTGCGCCAAATTTATTGCCGGTTGTAACACCTGTGCCCAAGAAAGTTTCCCATATTTTTTGTGTGCCTCTACCATACCATCTACTGATCCTGGTACGCCAGCGGCTAAATGCCCATATAAACTTTTATCTACAATTGGATTGCCGGTCGAATCGAGATACATATCTCTGCTGGCTGCCGCAGCTGCTTTTTCTCTAAAATCTAAAGCATTTATTTCGCCGTTTGCACCGCGGCACACCATAAAACCGCCCCCACCTATATTTCCCGCATTTGGATAAACCACAGCAAGTGCAAACTGAACAGCAACAGCTGCATCAACCGCATTCCCACCTTTTTTTAAAATATCTATACCTACTTGCGATGCTTCTGGATGGGCAGAAACCACCATCCCATTTTTATATTCGCCACTGTTGTTTTTACCCAATTGCCCGGTTACACAACCAGCCAACAACAGCACAACGCTTAGGTATATTAACGATTTTTTAATGTTATTGAGGGGCTTTATAGTTTTCTGCATCTTTATATATTTTTTCGATTACTTCGTTGTTTTTTTCGGTAATCACTTTTCTTTTCAAGCTTAATTTTGGGGTAAGCTCTCCTCCATCTATGCTCCACTCTTTTGGTAACAGCGCAAATCTTTTTACCTGCTCCCATTTACCAAAACCTACATTTGCCGCTTCGATAACCTCGTTATACTTAGTGAGTACCTGTTCGTTTTTAATAATCTCTTCGTTCGAGGTAAAAGTAATGCCTTTTCTTCCAGCCCAGGTTTTTAAGGTTTCGAAATTTGGAACAATCAGTGCAGAAGGGAATTTTCTATTTTCACCCAAAACCATAATCTGTTCGATAAAAATCGATTCTTTGTATTTATTCTCCAGCATTTGTGGAGCAACGTATTTACCACCTGCTGTTTTAAACATTTCTTTTTTACGGTCTGTAATTTTTAAAAAGCGACCATCAACCAGTTCTCCAATATCTCCGGTATGGAACCATCCCTCTTTATCTACCGCCTCATCGGTTAAATCAGGTCGGTTGTAATAACCTTTCATTACCTGGTGTCCTCTGGTTAAAACTTCGCCATCCTGCGCTATTTTAACTTCCACACCTTTAATTACTTCACCAACGGTGCCGAACATGGTTCCGCCGAAATGATTAACCGTAATTACAGGTGAAGTTTCAGTTAGTCCGTATCCTTCAAAAACAGGCATACCAGCCGCCCAGAAAATTCTGGCCAAACGCGGATTCAGTGCCGCTCCACCTGATACAATCACTACAATTTCACCGCCTAAAGCTTCCTGCCATTTTTTGAAAACCAGTTTACGGGCAATCCCCAGTTTGAAGTTATACCAGGCACCTGCATCAATTTTATACTTTTCGGCTAAAGCTACCGACCAGAAGAAAATCCCTTTTTTAATCCCCGTTAATGCTTTCCCTTTCTCCATTATCTTATCGTACACTTTTTCGAGAAGCCTTGGAACGGTAGAGAACACATTGGGTTTTACATGCTGAATATCGGCTACAATGGTTTCCATGCTTTCGGCATAATAAACTCCAGTATAATTAAACAGGTATAAATAAATGATCATCCGCTCGAAAATGTGCGAAAGCGGTAAAAAGCTTAAGCCTTTTTTAACGCCTTCGGGTATCACCACCGCTGAGTTAACAAAATTTGCAACCAGGTTATGATGCGTTAGCATTACACCTTTTGGCGTGCCCGTAGTTCCAGATGTATAAATTAAGGTTAAAATATCTTCGGCTGCAACATTAGCACGATATTCTTCCAAATCAATATCTGAACTCGCTTTGCCCAATTCAATTAATGTATTCCAGTTTTCGGCTTCAGTAATTTCATTAAAACTATAAATCTTAATGGCTGGGTTTATCGCATCAGCACAAGGCTTAATTTTCTTATACAAATCTTCATCGGCTACAAAAATAATGGCGATTTCTGCATCTTTTAAGATAAACTGGATATCGTGCTCGGCCAGGGTTGGATACAAGGGAATCTGATAGGCACCGATCTGGTTGGCTGCAAAATCAGCAATATTCCACTCAGGTCGGTTGTGCGACATTACAGCAACCCTACCTCCTTTGCCTATGCCTTGCTTAATTAATCCGCGGCTTAGGTTATCTACGGCAGTACAAAAATCGGCTGTACTATAATTTATCCATTTTCCGTTAATTTTTCCGCTGATGAATTCCTGCTTAGGATTTTCGAGGCTATATTTCAAAAGATCAAAAACCCGTTTAATTTCTGCCGCCATATGAATTGTTTATTATTTGGTTAAGTTAAAAAATCAAACATAAAGATTAACATCTATATGCCTTTTTAATGAAAATAATACCTCGTAGTTAATAAAACGCTGTATTTACTTTTCGTAAAAAATATTTAAATAAACTTAGTGATTAGAAAATTACTATGCAAGCATTGTTTTTTATCCTTATTGATTTTTACCAAAAAAACATAAACGGCATTAAAGTTGTTAAGCAGATAATTATTTACAAAACATTTAAATTATGAAAAAGTTATTTACAATTTTAGGATGCATTGCATTGTTTGCCCTTACTACAACAAACGTTCAAGCGCAGAATTACAAAAACGCAATTGGTGGTCGTTTTGGAAGTTACAACGGTGTTTCTTTTAAAACTGGCCTAAATAAAGGCGCAATGTTGGAGCTAATTGGTAATTTCAGGAGCTCTGGTGGTGTTAATTACGTTCAGTTAACTGGTTTATATGAAGTTTATAACCCAATTAAAGGCGCAGAGGGATTAAATTGGTACTATGGTGGTGGTGCAAGTGTAGGTTCAATGAAAGTTAAAGGTTTTGATGGCGATGTGTATTTAGGTTTAAACGGTGTTTTAGGTTTAGATTATAAATTTAAAGGCGCTCCAATTAACTTATCATTAGATTGGATTCCTACTTTAAGATTGACACCAGATACTGATTTTTACAGTGGTGATGTGGGCTTAGGTGTTCGTTTTACTTTCTAGGCAAGCGCATGGCGCTGAGCGCTGAAAGACTAAAGCTAAAAGTCCAGAGACTAAAGCAAAAGTATAGAGGCATAAAAAATCCCGTAGGAAATTAATCTTACGGGATTTTTTATGGAGTTTTAAAATCAACTGCAAATTGAAAACTTTTAACTGCGAACTGCCTAAACGCCTGTCCATTTTTTTAACACAGCTTTTTGAGCTGGTGTTGCATTTTCGTTTACGGTTGCTTTTAAGCGTACACTTGGATTTTCTTTCAAGCTTAAAGAAATTTCTTTTTCAAGCCCATCGCGGATTACTTTAACCGTTAGCTGATCGCCAATTTTTTTATCGGTAATGATGGGTAAAATATCCAGCGAAAATTTCGGTTCTTTTAATTTCACATTTTTCAATACATCACTTAATGATACGCCATCAATCAGTACAATTACATCGTTAACATTTAAACCACTTACCCAAGCTGCTGAGTTTCTGGTAACCGAAGTTACTTCTAAACCTTTAGTAGCCAACTGAACTGCTGCACCACTAACCGGTTTACCAGGCGTTGCATTTTCTGTAGAAACATCTACACCTGCATAGGCGAAATACTTTACATAGTCTACATCATCTACACCGTTAACATATTTTGCCCAAAAGTTAGTAAAACTAATACCTGATATTTTTTCAACCATTGCCTTAAATTCTGCATCGGTATAACCGCGTTTCAACGTTTTGCACTGCAAATACATGGCTTTCATTACATCATCTAAACTTTTAGCACCTTTGGTAGCGTTAATGATTTCGAGATCCATCAAAATACCGATCACTTCTCCTTTATTATAGTAAGAAATGGAATTGTTTTTTGAATTCTCATTAGGGCGGTAGCCAATAATCCATGCATCATAACTAGATGAAGCAGCTGACTGATATTTAGCGCCAGGGGTATTTAACACCGTAGCCACACCGCTAGCCAGATCTTTCAAAAATTCGTTTACATCAGTAAAACCTGCTCTATGCAAGTACTTATTTTCGTAATACGAGGTAAATCCTTCAGCCACCCAAAGGTTGGTGGTGTAATTTTCGTTGTCATAATCGAAAGGGCCTAGTGCTACCGGACGCAGACGCTTAACATTCCAAAGGTGGTGATACTCGTGTGCAACCAGACCTAAAAAGCCTTTGTAGCCTTCGGCCGTATTGTAAGCGTTTCTTGTAGCGCCTAAAGTGGTAGAGTTTAAATGCTCTAAACCTCCCCCACCTTTTAAGAAATTATGAACAATGAAGAGGTAATATTTATTAGGGTTTTCGCCATAAACTGCAGTTTCTTTTTCTACAATTTTAGCCATATCTACTTTTAGTTTCTCTTTATCGTAATTACCACCGCCGTACATGGCTACTTCGTGGCGAACACCAGCAGCTGTAAATTCAAAAATATCCTGATTACCCACTTCAATAGGACTATCGTAAAGAATATCAAAATCGGTAGCTTTATAGGTGAATTGCGCTCCAGCAACAGGTGTTAAACCAGTAGAAACTTTACTCCAGGTATTAAAAGGAATAATTTTTACAGTGCTTGGCGATTTGATCATGCCGTCAGGATGCATAAAAATCCCTGTTGGAGATAAGAAAGCATGAGATTCGTCGATAAAAGGTGTACGCACCGAGATTTCGAATGCATAAACACGGTAATTGACCTGGATATTGGCAGCCTTGGCTGAAAAAATTCTCCAGGTGTTTTTCCTTACTTTTTCAACTTTTACGGCTTTACCTGCTGCAGTAGCCTTAAATTCTTCTACACTTTTTTCAAACTCGCGAACCAAATAAGAACCTGGTGTCCAAACAGGCATTTTTACATCTACATAATCTTTTGCCAAGCCAGAAATATTCATCTGAACTTCAGCATAGTGTGCCTGTGGTTCTTTAAAAGAAACCTCAAAGCCTATTTTTACCTGCGCCTTCGCTGCCATAATACACGTTAGTAGTAAAACTAAACTTAAAATTGATTTTTTGTTAAACATATTGATATTGACTGTGTTTTGCTGCAAATTTAGATTTATTGGCGGGGTTTTGGAACAAAATAGCTAAATGTGGTGTAAAATAGTTGTTTCGGTTCAACTTGCGTTTGGCGTTTGGCGATTTGCGGAAAATACAGGGAGCTTAAGTACCCAAGTGGCACCAAGCATGTTTTTGTTGATTTTTGAAGGGATAATAATTGACTAAGACCTATTATTTACACCCAAACTGTAGACTTCAGACTGCAGACTTCGGACTAAAATCGGTAACATCCTTAATACAACAAATTTAGGACTAAACTATTTGAATATTTTTACGCTCTAATTCTAGAATATTAATCTTATTTTAATGTTCGGAATACGCACGACACAAAAAGAAACATGAAGAAAAGGTATATTATCTATGCTGTTTTAGCTATAGGCCTGGCTTATTTGGTCTATTACAGAATTAACGTAAATAAAAAAATCGAAGGGAAAGGTGGAGCATCTGCCGGGGCTGGAAAAGGTAAACCTGGTGGCAAAGGGGGCTCTTCTGCACCATTGATAGTTGACGGAGTCATCGTAAAACTGGTATCCTTTGATAATGATCTGGAGGTAACTGGTGCTATTGATGCAAACGAATCTGTTGTATTAAAAAGTGAAGTATCAGGATTGGTTACCGGCATCTATTTTCAAGAAGGTACAACGGTATCGAAAGGAAGTGTACTGGTTAAAGTAAACGACAGAGATATACAGGCCCAATTGCAGGATGCACTAACCAAACAAAAACTTTCCGGAACAAACGAAAACCGGGCAAAACAGCTTTTGGCTAAAGGTGCAATCAGTCAGGAAGAATATGATACAGCACTAGCCGATTTAAAATCGCTACAGGCGCAGGCACAATTAATCAGGGCACAACTGGCTAAAACGACTATCCGGGCACCTTTTACTGGCAGAGTGGGTTTACGTAGTATTTCTGCAGGAACGTATTTAACGCCAGCCACCGTAATTGCCAATTTGGTGAGCACCAATCCGGTTAAAATTACATTTTCTGTTCCTGAAAAATATGCCGGGCAGATTAAACTGAATTCGGAGATTACCTTTACCACTGATGGTTCTTCTAAAGAGAATAAAGGAAAGGTTTATGCCATTGAACCTGGAATTAATGCTGCAACCAGAACCTTACAGATTAGGGCTTTGGCACCTAATGCAGACAACGCCTTATTACCAGGATCTTTTGCCAAAATTAAACTGGCTTTAAATACGGTAGAAAATGCCATATTAATTCCTAACGAAGCCGTAATACCTGTGTTAAAAGGAAAGATTGTGTACATACAAAAAGACGGAAAAGCACAGGAAGTTAAAGTAGAGGCGGGCACTCGTACCGATGAAAACATTGTGATTACTTCAGGATTAAAAGCTGGCGACACGGTGTTAACTACCGGGTCGATGGCGCTAAAAAAAGATGCTCCTGTAAAAGTTCATTTGGTTAAACAATAATTATGAGTATCTCCACCACGAGTATAAAACGGCCGGTTCTGGCCATTGTGATGAACTTATTGATTGTCCTGTTCGGGATAATCGGTTATACCTTTTTGGGTGTTCGCGAATACCCATCAATTGACCCAACCGTAGTTTCAGTAAGAACCTCCTATCCGGGGGCCAACTCCGATATTATCGAATCGCAAATTACCGAACCTTTAGAAAAATCGATCAATTCAATTGATGGCATCCGAAATATTTCTTCATCAAGTAACCAGGGAACAAGCAATATTACGATAGAGTTTAACCTCGATAAAAATATAGAAGAGGCGGCAAATGATGTGCGCGACAAAGTATCGCAGGCTGCCCGTACCTTACCAAAAGATATTGACGGTTTACCGGTAGTAAGTAAGGCCGATGCAAATTCTGACCCGATTTTATCAATGACCATCCAGAGCGATAAACGCAATACACTGGAGTTAAGTGATTTCGCTGAAAACGTAATCGCTGATCGTATCCAAACCATTCCGGGTGTAAGTAGCGTTCAGATCCAGGGGCAACGGAAATATGCCATGCGTATTTGGATGGACCCAAATAAACTAAGTGCTTACGGTTTAACTTCACAGGATATTGTTACCGCTTTAGATAATGAAAACGTAGAGCTTCCATCAGGAAAAATCACCGGAGCTACTACCGAGCTAACGGTTAAAACTTTAGGAAAACTGACCAACGAAAGCGAGTTTAACAACTTGATCCTGAAAACAGATAGCAACCAGGTAATCAAGTTAAAAGATGTAGGTTATGCAGTTTTAGGACCTGAAAACGAAGAAACCATTTTACGCGAATCGGGCAGACCGATGGTGGCCATCGCCATTATCCCTCAGCCAGGAGCCAATTACCTCGATATCAGTAAAGAGTTTTACAAGCGTTTTGATAAGCTAAAAGCCGATATCCCTCAAGACATTAAGCTAAAAGTTGCATTAGACAATACACTATTTATCAAACGATCGGTAACCGAAGTTGCCGAGACGATTGGTTTATCATTGGTACTGGTAATCTTGATCATTTACCTTTTCTTTAGAGATTGGGCTATTGCTTTCAGACCATTGATTGATATTCCGGTATCGTTGATTTTCACTTTCTTTATCATGTACGCCTTCGGATTTTCAATCAACGTATTGAGTTTGCTGGCCATTGTACTCGCTACGGGATTGGTGGTAGATGATGGTATTGTAGTTACGGAAAATATCTTTAAAAAGGTAGAAGAAGGGATGTCGCCTTTCGAGGCAGCCATTAAAGGATCAAATGAAATCTTTTTTGCCGTAATTTCTATTTCCATTACCCTTGCAGCCGTATTCTTACCGGTAATTTTCTTGCAGGGGTTTGTAGGCCGCTTATTTAGAGAGTTCGGGGTGGTAATCGGTGCAGCAGTATTGGTCTCGGCCTTTGTATCGCTTACTTTAACACCAATGTTAAATGCCTACCTAATGAAAAAAGGTGGACATAAACCATCCAGGTTTTACAATTGGACTGAACCCTATTTTGTAAAATTAAATGATGCCTACGAATCGAACCTGAATAAATTTTTGGATAAAAGATGGCTATCTGTTCCGATCATTTTGGTTTGTATGGGCTTAATTTTCTTATTCTGGAAGATTTTGCCAAAAGAAACCGCTCCATATGATGATAGAAGTGCAATAAACATTAATGCGACTACTCCAGAAGGTGCATCTTTTACCTATACCGATCAGTTTATTATGAAATTGAACCAATTGGTTCTCGATTCTGTTCCCGAAAAAAATGTAAACATTACCATTACCTCGCCAGGTTTTGGTGGCTCAGGCTCGGTAAACTCCGGTTTTGTAAGGATGGGTTTAACTGATCCTGAAGATCGTAAGCGTTCGCAAAAAGATATTGCCGATATGCTTACCCGCATTACAAAGAAATATACCGAGGGCAAAACCATTGTAAATCAACAACCAACCATCTCCGTTGGCCGTCGTGGGGGTTTACCGATCAGTTATATCATCCAGGCACAAAATTTCGAAAAACTAAGGGAGAAAATTCCTTTGTTTATGGATGCGGTATCGAAAGATCCAACATTCACCGTTTCGGATGTGAACCTGAAATTTAACAAGCCAGAAATTAACTTAACCATCGACAGGGATAAAGCCAAAAATTTAGGCGTTTCCATTTCTGCTATTGCCCAAACCTTAAATTTAGGTTTAAGCGGCCAAAGGTTTTCGTATTTCTTCATGAATGGAAAACAATACCAGGTAATTGGCCAGTTCGATCGTGGAGACCGGAAAGATCCGTTAGATTTGAGCTCGGTTTACGTACGTAATGATAAAGGCGAATTGGTTCAGCTCGACAATGTGGTTACGGCTAAAGAAGAAAGTAGTCCACCGCAGCTGTACAGGAACAATCGTTTTATCGCAGCAACTGTTTCGGCAGGGTTAGCACCTGGAAAAAGTATTGGTGAAGGTATTGATGCGATGGATGCCATTTCTAAAAAAGTGTTAGACGAGACTTTCTCTACCGATTTAAGCGGAGAATCGCGGGATTTTAAAGAAAGTTCTTCAAATACCTTCTTTGCATTCGGTTTGGCACTGCTACTCGTTTATTTAATTCTTTCGGCACAGTTTGAAAGCTTCAAAGATCCGATTATTATCATTTTAACCGTACCTATGGCGGTTGCGGGTGCATTTTTATCGCTATGGTTATGTGGTCAAAGCTGGAATATCTTTAGCCAGATCGGTACCATTATGCTTATTGGTCTGGTAACTAAAAATGGCATTTTAATTGTCGAATTTGCCAACCAGTTAAAAGAAAAAGGCATTCCAATCCCTGAAGCCATACGTGAGGCTGCTGTTTCGCGTTTGCGTCCAATTTTAATGACCAGTTTGGCGATTGCCATTGGTGCACTACCTATTGCATTGGCTTTAGGAGCTGCTGCAAAAAGTAGAATGAGTATGGGAACCGTAATTGTTGGTGGTACCTTATTCTCTTTGGTTTTAACCTTATTTGTAATCCCTGCTATTTACTCTTACTGGGCTAAACCATACAAACCGAATAAAGAATTGAAAGAAGCCCATCGTTTTGAACAAGAAGCTTTACATATAGAAGAATAAGATGAGCAAGAAATTAAAAATATTTACCCTACTGCTAAGCTTATCCCTTTCGGGCGTT
This sequence comes from Pedobacter borealis DSM 19626, assembly GCF_000708285.2. Taxonomy (GTDB): domain Bacteria; phylum Bacteroidota; class Bacteroidia; order Sphingobacteriales; family Sphingobacteriaceae; genus Pedobacter; species Pedobacter borealis. The sequence goes on along the minus strand of NZ_JAUG01000043.1, from coordinate 33,442 downwards.
GCACAAGAACAACTGAGCCTGCAGGAAGCCATTACCATTGCTTTACAGAATAATTACGATATTAAAATCAATAAAAACCAGGTCGATATGGCAAAGAACAATGCCAATATCGGCAATGCTGGTATGTTGCCCAATTTAACCGGAAGTTATACCAATGGTGGAAGTATCCAGAACACCAGACAAACCCCTGCAACTGGTCCTGATCGGGTAATTACAGGAGCAAAAAGTACCAATAACAGCTATGGAGCTGATTTAAACTGGACCATTTTTGATGGTTTTAGTATGTTCGCCAATTACGACCGCTTAAAAGAGCTGCAAAAACAAGGCGAATTAAACGCACGCCTAACCATTTTAACTACTGTAGCCGATGTAATTACAGCCTATTATGATATTGTAAGACAGCAGCAGTTGGTTATAGCAGCTGATAGTGCTATGGATGTTTCGGTATTACGCACCAATATTGCCAAAACAAAACTGCAGCTTGGCCGCGGTTCTAAACTGGATGTATTAACCGCACAGGTTGATTATAATACCGATACTTCAAATTACCTACAGACCAAAAATGCCTTACAGGTAGCTAAAGTTCGATTGAACCAACTGATGGTAAGAGATATTGGCACTTCGTTTTCTGTTGTTAATAATATTGATGTAGACAAAGGTATCCTCTTTAGCAAAATGGCCGAAATGGCCGAGCAGCAGAACCCGAATGTACAAAACGCCTTCATCAATCAGCGGATAGCTTCCCTGACCTTAAAATCAGTACGTGGGGCAAGATATCCATCTATCAGTTTAAATTCTGGATACAGCAGGGCAAACAGCACCAGCCCTACGGGCTTTAACCAAAAGTTTGCGGCAAATGGATTTACTTATGGTGTTACGGCAAGCCTTAACTTATTTAACGGCTTTTTACAGCGCCAGCAAGAACGCAATGCAAAGATCGAGATCGACAATTCTATCCTGAATTTAAACAAAACCAAACTTGATGTAAACGCGCAGTTGCTTACCGCTTATCAAAATTACAGCACTTACCTTGATCTGATTAAATTAGAGCAACGAAATGTAGATATTGCAAAAGAAAACCTAGATATTACTTTAGCAAAATACCGTTTAGGCAGCATAGCCCCTTTAGAGTTAAGAGAAGCACAACGAAATGCGATAGATGCACAGAACCGTTTCATCGAAATGCAATATCAGGCCAAAATTGCCGAAACAACACTGAAAGAAATCAGTGGAAATATAAATTTATCTAATTAATTTTTATATTTAGTCCCATGATACTTGTTGCAGATAGTGGCTCATCAAAAACCGATTGGATGGGCTATCATAATGGCGAAACCATTAAATTTAGCACTCCTGGAATAAACCCTTATTTCTTAAGTGAGCAAGAAATTACCAAGCTGATTTCTAAAAATGAACCTTTATTACAATGTGCTGATGAGGTAAAAGAAATCTACTTTTTTGGAGCAGGTTGTTCTTCACCAGACAAGCATGAAGTAGTCTCAAATGGCCTATCAGCCGTTTTTGGTAATGCTTTTATTTCAGTAGATCACGATCTTCTGGGTTCGGTATATGCTACCTGCGGAAATGCCGAAGGCTTAAACTGTATTTTAGGCACCGGATCGAATATTTGTTATTTCGATGGAAAGAAAATCCACGATGGCCACCATGGCTTAGGTTATGTACTTGGCGATGAAGGTTCTGGTACTTTCTTTGGGAAAAAAGTGCTTTTAAGCTATATGTACAATAAAATGCCATCCAACTTAGCGGCAGAATTTAAAAAATCTTTCCCAGCAGAAAAGGAGCAAATTATTACCAACGTATATCAAAAACCCTTCCCTAATATCTATTTGGCAGGTTTTAGCCGTTTCATGGCCAACCACAAAGACCATCCATTTATTCAGGATATTTTAAGAACTGGCTTTCAGGAATTTGTAGATACGAATGTTAAAGATTATCCAAAACATAAAAACGTTCCATGCCATTTTGTAGGCTCCATAGCTTATTATTACCAGGAAACATTAATTTCGGTGTTATTAGAAAATGGCATTGAGCCTGGGAAAATACTACAGAAGCCCATTGAAGAGTTATTTAATTTTATCTTAAATAAAGAAGGTATCGTACACCAAGCGAGTTAAAATCGAAGTCTAATTTTTAGCTCCTATAAACTTATTGTTAAAATATCCTTAAGATTGTAAACATAACAACATAAACTTTTGTTATATTTTTAACAGCATACAAATGCTAACACATATGAAGAGAATACTGGTAGTAGACGATGATATTGAGGTTTTAGAAACCATACAATTAATACTGGAAATCGGAGGGTTTAAAGTTTCGGCACTAAATGATGGTGAGGAGATTTTTAACAGAATTGAAAAATTTAGCCCTGATTTAATCTTACTGGATATTTCTCTCGGGCATATCGATGGGCGTGTGCTCTGCGAGCAGTTAAAATCAATTGAAAGTACCTCTAAAATTCCAATTTTATTGATTTCTGGTTTATACGATCCAAAAGATTTTACAACCTTAAACTACGGTCAGGACGATTTCTTATCAAAACCATTCCAAATGGATGTATTGCTTAAAAAGATCACTAAAATTCTTTCACTGGAAGAAGATAAACCAAGTTTTCTTTTAAATTAAGTTAATCCAACATTAAAATATTTAGCCAAGAGGTTTTTTAAATCTTCTTGGCTTTTTTATTTTTATAAAAATCTATCTTAAAACAACTTCATATTACCAAGTGAAGCATGGTTAAAATCTTTGCTTGTAAAATATTAACGGTGGTCTGTGAGGACACAGACCACGGAATTGGAATCGGCAGCAGGTACAGCTGGACTAACACCAATTGAAATATTGGCTTTGCTTTCCGAATCATTATTTAAACTGTGCAATAAAAACAACTAGCTGGATATTTTTTTCCGACTATCAAAAGATCTTTAAATAAGATTAGACTGAAAACGACCGTGCTAATTTTACAATATTGATGAAGACAAAAGACCACGAAATCAAAATAGATCCTGAAACAAGTTCAGGATGACGCAACTAAGGGGGGAGGCTACCTATATTTATCTCACATCTTTCTTCCATTTCCACTTCTTCTCCTACTGTCATTTTGGCAAACAAATTCTTTTGGAACAACCCTTGTTATGCAGGATATAGATTAAACAATTTATTTACATATGAGCATACAAGAAAAAGGAAATATCTCCATACACACCGAGAATATTTTCCCGATAATTAAGAAGTTTTTATACTCTGATAACGAAATTTTTCTTCGTGAGTTGGTTTCTAACGCAGTAGATGCAGTCCAGAAAATTAAAAGACTAGGTTCATTAGGTCAGTTTAATGGCGAAGTTGGTCAACCATTGGTACAAGTTGCGGTTGATAAGGATGCAAAAACCATTACCATTAGCGATAATGGTTTGGGTATGACTGCTGAAGAGATTAAAAAATACATTAACCAGGTTGCATTTTCTGGCGCAAGTGAGTTTGTAGAGAAATTTAAAGATGCTAAAGATGCCAATGAAATCATCGGTAAATTCGGTTTAGGTTTCTACTCGGCCTTTATGGTTGCAGATTTAGTGGAGATTCAAACTTTATCATACCAGGATGGCGCTGAACCTGCACGTTGGGTTTGCGATGGCAGTACAGAATTTGAAATTACTGAAGGTACTAAAACTACACGTGGTACCGATATTATCCTCCATGTAAACAAAGATTCGGAAGAGTTTTTAGAAGAAAGTAAACTGCAGGAAATTCTTGATAAATACGCTAAATTTTTACCGGTTCCAATTAAGTTTGGTACTAAAACAGAATCGGTTGAAGATGGCGTAGATGAAGAAGGTAAAGCGAAGTATAATGATGTTGAGGTTGATAACATTATCAACACCACCAACCCAATCTGGACAAAAGCTCCTGCAGATTTGTCAGACGAGGATTATTTAAACTTTTACCGCGAATTATATCCATTTAGTGAAGAACCATTATTCTGGATCCACTTAAATGTTGATTATCCTTTTAATTTAACAGGCGTACTGTATTTCCCTAAATTGAAAAACGATTTCGAAATGCAGCGCAACAAAATTAAATTATACTCTCGCCAGGTATTTATTACCGATGAGGTTAAAGATATTGTTCCTGAGTTTTTGATGTTATTGCACGGTGTAATCGACTCTCCGGATATTCCGTTAAATGTATCACGTAGTTTCTTACAGGCCGACAGCAACGTTAAAAAGATCAATAACTACATCACTAAAAAGGTTGCTGATAAATTAGGGGAGTTATTTGCTAAAGACCGTAAAGCTTACGAAGATAAATGGAAAGATATTGGTCTTTTTGTAAAATACGGAATGATCAGTGAAGAGAAGTTTTATGATAAAGCCAAAGATTTTGCTTTAGTTGGAAACACTAAAAATGAGCTTTTCACACTTCCTGAGTATAAGGAGAAGGTAACCGCATTACAGACCGATAAAAACGGTACAGTGGTTTATTTATACACCAATGATGCTGCTAAACAAGATGCATTTATCCAATCGGCCAATAAAAAAGATTACGATGTTTTAGTATTGGATTCGCCAATCGACAATCACTTTATTAATCAATTGGAGCAAAAACTAGAGAAAACATCAATCAAACGTGTTGACTCGAGTGTTGCAGATAAGTTAATTGAGAAAGATGAGCAGAATGAGCATGTTTTAACCGAAGATCAGGTAAAAGAAGTAACTGCTATTTTTGAAAAAGCCATTACCAAACCAGGTATGCATGTAGAAATTGTGGCTTTACACCCTGAAGAATTACCAGTTACCATTACCATGGATGAATTTATGCGCAGAATGAAAGATATGGCTGCAATGGGTGGCGGAATGGGCTTTTATGGCCAGATGCCAGACAACTATAAGGTTGCCATTAATGGAAACCATAAATTGGTAAGTAAAATTTTAAAAACTGAAGGAGAAGAGCAGCGCAACCTGGCTAAACAAGCGGTAGATTTAGCACTTTTAGCACAGGGTATGTTAACTGGTGCAGAATTAACAGCTTTTGTAAGCAGAAGTGTAGAATTAATTTAATCAGGAAATCCTGTTATAGTTTAAAGAGGTTGTATCATAAATATAGATTGTCATCCTGTCCAAAGGACTCCTGTGGAGAGCCTGTCGAAGGACCTGTTTAAATGCCCTTCAAAGCATTTCGACAAGCTCAACGTGACAAGTTCGAATGAAATCAGAACTTATGATACAACCTCTTTTGTTTTTAGGCTAAGTCCATAAAAAAAGTCCCGATTAAATCGGAACTTTTAGGCAAGAATTTTCGGGAACTCTTAGATTAAAATTAATATTGTTTAGCTTGCTATTGGCGCCTGCTTTTGATCTACATTGAAGTAATCTTTATGGTCTTCGATCATTTTGGCAATCGTGGACGCTTTAGTATCGGTTATTTTAAATTCGAACAATGGCTCTTGATTTTTCTTTGATCTCACCATTTTCTCTGTATAAAAGCGATATACCAAACCATTGGTTAATAAGCCATATTTAGCTTTTGTTTTACGGAAATACTTAGATAAGCGTGAATCATGGATATCTAAATTTTCAGCATGGTGTTTACATTCCACCAAAATTGTTGGTTCGCCATCTTTCATAATGGTGTAATCAACTTTTTTACTTTTTTTAACTCCAAAGTCTAGAACAGCTTCAGATTGAACCTCAGAAGGATCAAATCCTAAAATTTGGATAAAAGGCATAACTAACGCATTCCTAGTTAAATCCTCAGATTGAACTTGTGGAAGCATTTTCTTAATTCTTACGGCAAACTGCCCGATTTCGTCTTTCAATTCCATGATGTTATCTATTATTAGGTAGTTAGTTTTTTAAATTGTATTGGTTAAATACCGAGTTTGCAGTGATAATAATTTGATCTAAACTTTGTTTATCAAAAAAGTTTCTGTTCAACATATCAACCATATAAGTTAATTTATTGATATCAGTTGCCTGCATGGTAAATCTAAAACTTTTCATGCCATCTTTTATCGCCTGCTGCACGTAGTTACGTACAACCAGAAAAGATTTTCTGAATGCGTATTCGCCATCTAACTGGCCCTTTACAGGGTTCTGTCCATCAAGATTGCTATATTCATTTTGCATTCTCTGGTACATATCTGCGTTGATTCCTTGATTTTTTAGAATCCCCTTGTAGTAGATTTTATTAAGTAAATACTCGTATTCGTTGTGTTTCATGTGGAGGCTTGGTAGATGTAGGGGAATGTTTCTTTTGCTTACGGTATTTTTTGTTTTTTGGTTTTTAATAAATTTTAACCCAGTATTGTATGGCCTGTTTTTAATTTTATTATCTACAGGCTACACAAGATTGGGCAGGCAGATGTTTTTCACAATTAGTAGTTTTCACTGCTAATTATTTTGTTTTTGGCAAACAGTATAAAGATTATAAAAAGAAGGGGTCTGGATAATTTTTTTACATCAACCACCCAGAATATTACACGAAACCAATGTTTTTTTTTAGACGAAACCAGGAATAAGTTTTTCAGGTGCATTTGTTAATTCAATTCATTTTTTATTTAACTTGCGTTCAAATCAAATAAAACAAACATATTTATACTCATGAATCTAAAATGCGTTGTTATAGACGACGAGCAACATGCAATTGAAGTGTTAACTGACCACATTGCAGAAATGCCTGGTTTAACAGTTTTTAAAACTTTTACCAGCCCTGTCCAAGCACTTACTGAGATCAGTATTGAGGACGAAATTGATTTATTGTTTATGGATATTGATATGCCAGGAATCAATGGATTGGAACTGGCTAAAAATATCAGAGAAAAAGCAAAATATTTGATTTTCACTACTGCTCATCCTGATTATGCCCTGCAGGCATTTGATGTACAATCAGATCAGTACTTATTAAAACCTATTTCCTTTGCAAAATTTGCACTAGGTATTGATAGGATTTTAAAAAAGGAAGCAAATAATACCAAGGTTAGCACGAAAGAAGCTGATCAGGTGGCTGCCCTTTATATTAAAGGCGACCATAAATATGCTTTTTCTAACATCGCCATTGATGAAATACTTTACATCAAAGCGCTACAGAATTATATACAGATTATTACTAAATCTGAAACCCACACCACCTATCTTACACTTAAGGAAATTGAAAAGGCCTTAGAAAACCACGCATTTATCCGTGTTAATAAATCGAACATTGTTGCTAAAGCGGCAATTAAAAAGGTAGATGGAAATATAATCCGTTTGGTAAATAACGAGATGATCCAAATTGGCGAAGGTTATAAAGAAGCTTTCTTCGCCTATGTACAGAACAGTTTGTTAAAATCGAATCGTAACCAGTAATTAGATAGAATCGATCCAGCTAGTTGTTACGATCATGTGGATTTAGTTTCCTGTAAGAGCAGTAAGTTTGGAAACTAAAATTCCATGATGAAACTTGTCATTACGGTATGACTCATATCACCGGTTGGATTAGTTTGATAGTTGTTTTGAGTTTTGATGTTTTTATAAACAAAAACAGTTTTTTTAGCAAGTTTAGCAGTATGTTGAGTTTTCATTGTATAATTATTAAATATGATGATAAATTATTAAAATAAGTTAATTACGAAATTAAAATTCCATGATGAAACTTGTCATTACTGTATGGCTCATATCACCGGTTGGATTAGTTTGATAGTTGTTTTGAGCTTTGATATTTTTATAAACAAAAACAGTTTTTTTAGAAAGTTTAGCTAAAGTATTTGTGTGTTGAGTTTTCATAATATATTGTATTTAAATTTTTATTGTTATCGTTGTTATTAATTTTCTGTAAAGATGCACCTCAAAATTAGACTCAACCACTTTTTTACACAAACACCTACTTTTGTAAGATAAAAACCTCATTTCAATAGATTAAAAGAAAAAAATGAACTTTTTAAACCCAAAAATATTCTACGAAAAGTATAAATTTCACTTATTGGTTTGGAGTCTTTACATCGTTTATGAGGTATTTATTCTTGGTTTAGCTACCAACAGATTCAGAGAACCTGGAGCTTATCTGCTTGTATATATTGTTAGTATTGCAACGTTCTATACTCATGGCTTTTTACTAAAAAAAATATTAAAAACGGGTTCGAATGCTATAAAAACATTAAAGATTACCCTGCTAATTTTTGTAATCATTTTCGCATATGTTGTTTCTACATTTCTTCTCATAATCCTATTCGAAAAAACAAGACTAATTGCTACAAATCCAGCTAGAACTTTTGACAGGGAATTTGTATTGGCCTGCATCTATCGTTCAATATTGTATGTTGGTTATTCTACGGGCTATGTTTATATCACCAAATCATTTCAGGATCAGAAGAAAGTAGAAGCCTTAGAACGACAAAACCTGGTTACCCAGATAGAGAAACAGGCTTTAGAGAACGATCTGGTTCAATCGCAAAACAATTATCTGCGCAGTCAGATCAACCCACACTTTCTTTTTAATACTTTAAACTTTATTTATAACGACGCCCGCAAAAAGGCACCTATGGCGGCAGATGCCATTATGAATCTGGCCGAAATGATGCGTTATGCCCTAAAACGTCCTGAAGCATCAGAAATGGTTCCACTAAGTGAAGAAATTGAGCAAATTGAACACCTGATTAATCTGCATAAACTCCGAACGGCTAACACAATTAATCTGGAACTTGAGGTAACGGGCGATATGTTCGGGTTAAGATTTCCACCGCTTATCTTATTAACTTTGGCAGAAAACATATTTAAGCATGGAAATGTTTCACACTCTACTCAACAGGCCCTTATTAAAATTGCTTACCAAAATGACAACCTTCATATCAGTACCATAAACATGATTAATGATAATAGAGGCAAACAGACAGAAAGCCATCATGTAGGGATTGTCAATATTAGCAAGCGCCTGAGTAATTTTTATGGCAATGATTATGTATTCAGGTATTACAAAGACCCGCTTAACCGGTATATTACTGAAATAAATGTAACTGTTGTTAACCCCTTAGCCAAGTTAAACCGTTAAGCTTTCATTGCATTTTGACGCTGGATATCTTTTAGCAGAAAATAATACATAACCATTTCATGTGTCCGCTGATCTTTGCTGAAAAATCTGTTTACGTGCATATGCATTAAATCAGTTAATAGCTTTAGTGCATTTTCGGGAGCACATTGTTTAAGAATTTTGATAAACGAATCTGAAAACTTATCGAACTTCTGCTCCTGCGCTGTTGTTAAAACCATCCACTCTGTTTTACGAAACTCCTGGTAGTGATTGTTTAATTGTTTAAAATCGGCAGCATCTAATCGATGTTCCTCATTAAAGGTATCAGACATTATGCTCACGATCTTATTGATGGCCAGCTTATCTATAATGTTAGACCCGATAACCTTTGAAATCAAAAGGCTACACAATTTATATTTATTGAAATCATCGGTCTGAGTTTCTAAAAGCGATAATACAAATTCACTATCTACAGCAAAATGCTGCTCAACATCTTCGATCATGTTGCTGCCATAACGCTCTAACTCTCGCTTATAGGTCTTAATCTGTACATCAGACACCAAACCTGAATTTAAAAACAATTCCAGATCATCCATGAGTTTTGATGTTAACAGCTGCCCATCTATTGGATTGTTTAGTTGAACCCTAAACCTGATGTGGTTTCCATTTTCATTGTAGCGGATAAAAAACCACGATTTGACCTGATCTGTATGAGTGGAGATGAAAGGCGCAATTACATCTGTCAAAATCTGATCACCGCGTTGCTGGTGGCAATAAATTTCGAAATACAGCCATTCTTTACCTGGCAGGAAAAATCGCGTTACTTCAGCATTTGCTGATGTTTTAGCCAAACCACGATAAATCTGTTCGCTATGACCTATACTTAAAACAAACTGGGCTAAATAGGGTTTAGCTGCTTCATCAACCACGATACTGTTTTGAGGCAGTAACATTTCTTCTATGTAAGTACTCCCATGTTTTTGCAGGTATTGCAGAAAAGCATTTATATCATCGTCGTTTTGTAGTGCAAAGCATAATGTCTGATCGGATATACCTGCTTTAAAATATTCGCTAACACCTAAATTGCTCAAATATGACCTACAGTTGGCGACAGATAGCCACTTTTGATCGGCACCTAAAAGGGCTTCTTTTTTAATCCTCCATTTATTACTGCTTAAAACTATATTTTGATATTGTAACCTTGGATAATAATCCAAATCAGGGAAAATAGTATCAAGTGGAAAGGAAAGATTGGTTTGAATGCCTTGATGTTGCAAATCGCACAGTAACCTAAATACAGAAAGATCTGAACGGATGTAGTTGTACGCAGAAGCCATTCTTGGTACGAGCCGTTTATTTAAATGCTTAGAGCGAAGGATGATCTCTGTGCCCCGAATTGAAATCTGTATATCATTTAAGGCAAGTGGCGATGCTGAGGTATCAAAATTTAAGATTGATAATTGATGCCCATAAATCAGTTTTCGCCTGTTTACATTATCTACATTGGCCTCTACCATATAGGCCACATCAAAAAATAAAACCTCGGGGTTTGCTTGTTGTTCGGCGGCAGCAATGTTTTTAGCATATTGTGTTACATCATCGGCTGCCATTGTAAATCTTCCGCTTAATGCATTTGATGTTGCTCCACCTATCTGTTCGATAAAAATCAAATCGTCATGAACAGACATTACCATGCTAAATGAATTAGGTAAGGCTGCTAATTTCTGATTCGGCGTTAAGGTAAGTTTGTTCAGATAAACAGTTTTACCTTTTTCGAAGTTTTGTTCAGTCAGGAAGGTTTTTAATGCCGTTTTAATATTTTCTGTCTCTGCTTTTTTCGGTGGCTTAGTATTGAAGCGTGTGATAAACTCGCTGTTTTGACCAGCTTGTTCCAGCTCATCGTAACCTACACCCATTTCGGGATCTAGCGCCAATAAAAGCGGTACTTCCTGATCTTCAAATTTCTTTTTAAACCTGATCTGAAACTGGCTAAGGGCATCACGATCTTTTGCGGGCATTACACTGTGGAGCAAATTGATCAAAGCTGGAATAGCCTGAAGGAAACGTTCATTAATACCTCCCGATAAAGCTGTGCGCTGCGCGATAAGGTATTTTGGCAACTCAGCCGTAGCGGTGAGTCCTAAACGTTCAAAATAATCATCCCCTATAATATTGGGATCGTAATTGGTAAAAACAAGCTGTAAATCGTGCATATCGTGCAGCAAACCAAACAGATTTTCGGTTTCAGCATCATTTAAATTTAATTGTTTTGCCAGATCGTTAAGCCTGATCGGTGTTAAGCAAGCAGCCAATATTTGCTTTACAAAATCGTCTTGATCTAACTCGGCCAATTCGAAAACACCATCGGTACAGGCGATATAACGGATACTGTTGGGCGTTAAATAATAACTGCTGTTACTAAATATGAGGCAGTTCTTTTGCAGCACTTCTGCCAATGGCAATTGAATATTATTCTTATAAGGCCAATCAACCAATTCTCGTACCTTTTGGGTTTCTTCAACTACTATTCTGCTTTCCGATGATTTAATGGCATTGTTTAACAAACTAAAACCGGCAAAGGTACCATATGGGGTTGACCGGAATTTCGCACGGTTAAAATATTTCCAGATGGTAAAATAAACTTTAGGTGGAAGATCTTTTAGTTCGTTTGCCTTTACTTCTTTTATGGTTTCGTAAAATGTTGCAGAAGATATTGCAATTGCTGCTTTTAATTCCTCCCAACAATCTACCAGTTCAGATTGATATGAAAATTTAGGTGTTCTAAAAATTACGGTTGGTTGAATATTAAGCTTCATTGAATTTAAAATGGTAGGCGAAAATTACAAAGATTAATTTAAAAAGTTATCAATTGACAGTTTTCAGTTTGCAGTTCCATACGCACAATCCTTTAATAGTGCATTAAAAATTCAGGGGCACATAGGCCTTGATTACAAATCTCCGTTAGTCGGGATTTATAATCCCGTCTCCTGAACTAAGGATTTTCAATCCTTTAATAGTGAATTAGAAATCCAAGGCAAATGAGGCTGTATCATAAGTTCTGATTTCATTCGAACTTGTCACGTTGAGCTTGTCGAAATGCTTTGAAGGGCATTTAAACAGGTCCTTCGACAGGCTCTCCACAGGAGTCCTTTGGACAGGATGACAATTCTATATTTATGATACAACCTCTTTCCGTATAGGCTTGTATTTTATTTATCTTAAACCACATAAACTAAGGGGCTTAAACTATCTTCTTTGCGTAGCTATGTAATTTATTATTTTAAACCACATAGAACAGATTCTTAAACTATATTTTCTATGTATCCTTGATTTTAACTAAAGAGAAATTTTCAGAAACCTCATACACTGGATTGCTTAAAATCGGTTTTTGTTACTCATCGGATGAGTTTCATCCGATGAGTAACATTTTTTCGATTAAATTCCCTTCTTAAGTTCGCGATCGATATAAGCCTTCAACCTATTTTTATCTTCAGGTAAGGGACAACGAACCTCTACCCAGTTACCTTTCTTGTCAATTAATAAAAATCTAGGGATTGCACCAATTTTATATTTCCTACCAAAAGACTTACCAATATTATCCAATAGCTGAACACCTTCAAGTTCTTTTTCCTTGATCATACCCAACCACTTTTGCTTATCCTTATCGGCATCCAAAGAGATGCCTACAAACACCACATTGTTGTTTCCTTGATAAGATTGTTCAACTTCTTTCAAGAAAGGCATTTGTGCTTTACAAGGACCACACCAGGTAGCCCAAACATCAATAAATATTACTTTGCCTTTAAAATCTTTCATTGAAACCATTTTACCATTTACATCTGGCAATATAAAGTCAGCTGCCGATTTGCCTATAAAAGCTGTATCTGGAGCAAACTGTTCCAATATGTTATTATATTTCAGCTTTACCGATTCTGGCTTAGCATACTTTGCAAAAGGCAAAAATACTTGTTTGAACTCGCTATAATTATTAATACTAAATTCTTCCAATTGCGACTTCAATAAAAATGATTTTAATGTTTCATTGGAGACAGTATTCATCATATATTGTAATTTCTCCTCATCGCCTAGACTTTGTCTTTTTGGCTCGCTTAGTTCACTTAAACTAAACTTGGCGTACAAATTTAGATACTCACTCCCTTCTCCAAGCAGCAGCAAATTTGCGGAACTGATTTTGTTTTGATGAAGTACCTGGCTATAATAAGCTGGCACATTTGAAAACTCTTTAGCTGGTAACCAAAATAAGTGTTTCTTGCCAGCCAAGTTTAACAAGGAACGCATAATAAGCAAACTGTTATCTAACTGTGCTACTGTTTTAAACGACTGGTTAAACTTAACATTGGCCGTTTGGGCATCCTTCAAAAAGACTGTAATTTTTGGTTGAAGAGTTTGGTAGGCTAAACTAAATGCTGCTGAATCTAAAATAGCACTATATTTCTGCTCTAACTTATAGCCATAATGCGATGCAGGTTCAATAAGTTGTGCCCAATTATCTAGCACTCTATTTTCGGGCGTCGTTTCCGTCCAATCAGCTTTCACTCCCGATGTACCATCAATATTTAATGAAACTTGATCATTTGGTCTAAGGTATATACGCTTTTTCCATCTACTATTCGACAGGTAATAAAAGCCTTCTTCTTGTACTGGAACCAATAAGCTAAAATAAGTGCCACCCTTTTCTGTACTAAAAGTCTCTATTTTCTCTGAACGGCCTTCTACTACCCTTTCTATGTTTAGATCTCCACCATATTTCCAATTGGTTAAGGTGCCATTTAGCAATGCAGTTGAATATCTGGAAGGTTTTCTTTCCACCTCTATGCCTTTCCCTGTCTTTTCATCAAAATTCGAAGGATTTAAGACCACATTTATATTTTGTTTTGCCTGAAATTGTAACGGAAATGTAGCTCCACGATCTACTTCCAATCTTAAGTGTCCCATTTTCATAATAACGACCTTTATTTGATAGGTCGCATCAGCGCGAAAAGGAATAGAGAACGAAAACTTCTCATTGTTGGGATTTGTGAAATAAGTCGCAATTACCCTTCTCGAACCGGCAACATTACTTACTATCGAGATTTCAGCATGCTTTCTAACGGTGAGCTGTCCGATGATATTAACTTTTTCTTGTGCAAAAGTTTGTACGGTCGCCCATAGGAAACAACAAACCAAGAGAAAAACTTTTTTGTATTGCATTTTATTGTCTTTAGTTTTTGTGGATTAAATTACTTTGAGGCCAATGTTTCATCTAATAGCTTTTTAAAAGCAGGATTTGAAGGCATTGGTGCATCAACGGTTACGATTTTTCCTTCACGATCAAAAATTAAAAATCTTGGGATACCTTCAACTTTATAATAATTATGGATAGATTCAGTGGCGTTTGATAATAATTCCAAAGTAGCAAAGCCTTTTTTAACGACAAAATTTTTCCAAACGTCTTTTCGAGATAAGCCATCAACCGAGATCCCGATAAATACAATATCGTTTCTGTCTTTGTAATATTCGTGTTCTATTTTCGCCATCACCGGTTTCTCGGCTAAGCATGGCGCACACCACATAGCCCATAAATCGATAATGACCACTTTTCCTTTGAACTCTGCTAAAGTATGAACTTTGTCATTTATATCTTTTAATGCAAAATTATACCCGGGAGTGCCATTTGCAAAGAGATAAAGTTCTTCATACTTTTTCTGGTAAGCCGCTTTAAGTTCCGTTGAATTAAATAATGCTTTATAGGGTTGAATGTAGTTTACAAAATCTTCATACTTTCTTAAAGCCCGCATATGATAAGCTAAATAGACCGCTTTAACTTCGTTGTTACAAATTAATGGAACGTTAGCAGCGAAAGATGAAAAATTTAGTGTTATCATTTTTCTCGTTTGATTGAATTTCCAAAATGCAAAAACATAATTGAGCATTTGCATGCCATGTTCTGAATGGAGTAATCGAGGATTACATACAATTTTTGGATCCATCAGCGGCTTGTAAAATGGTTGCACCGTTGCGCTGCTATCATATTCAATATTTAACCGACTTCCAAAATTGAAGAAATTTGCTGCTACAAGATATTGAAGATCGGTTGCAACCTTGTCTGCCAATAATTGATTGTAATAAACATTTGTTGTTTTGCTTTTCTGTAAAAAGGTGGCAGCAAATTTTTCAAGCTCCTTATATTTGGCATAAGGCTGATTAGCTCTGTTTTTTGCGAATTTGCAGTATTGATTAAAAACTGTTGACCAAGTAGCTAGATACTTTGTTTCTATATTGGGCTGGTCTATGATGCAGCTATCGTAATCTAACGAAAGTGTACCGGCGTAACAATTGATTTTTTTCTGATCACCTGCTTTTAAATAGATGGGATAATTAAAACTCAGTTCCTTACCACCAGCCTTTTTGATAAAATAAACCCCTTCTTTCACATCAACAACAAATTTTAACATTCCTTTTTCGTCAGGGCGTTTAAAGCCTAAACTGAGAGGCTCGCCATCTTTTAGCTGATAGAGAAACAATCCGCTTTGTGTATTACCATAAACTGTGAAATTTAAGGTGGCTTTACCGGTACTGGCATTGGCTTCCAATGCACCCCACGTAAATAACAACAAAAATGCTAGTAATTTTTTCATTTGTATATAATTTGAGTTTTATCGTTTATGAAGCTATTATGAGCATATTCATTGCAGCTTTACAGCGGCATGCTCTCGCTTGTTTCACTCCATTTAATGTTTAAATATCGCATGCCTATGGTTTTTAGGCATGCGATAAAATATTATTATTATCCTTAGAACTGATTTTTAAGGCTGTTTTTGATCTGATTCGCAACAAACAATAAATGTTCTTTCGAATCTGTGTCGCTAGCCGATTCCGCAGCTACTAAAATTTCTTTACGTAAGTTTTTCAAATGAAGGGCTAAAACACTGCCGATATCTGAATTGGTGGTCAGTGGTGCCACTTCTTCTGCTAACGGCCCACCAAATAGCAATCCTATTGCATTCGTGCCAGCTTCGGCTTCTTTGATCGACCTCAATATGTTGGCGACGTAACCTTTTTGTATGTCCCTGCGATACATATCAATCGGCTTATTCGTTTTTAGTTCACTCCACACGCCTTCTTTCAAATCGGTTAAATATTCGTTCATCGAATAAGTTTTTTCTTTTCCAAAACGCTGTTGCATGAAGTTCAAGGTATTGAATACGCGATCACTTAACATCTGCGTTAGAATCAGATCTTGAAGTGTGTGCACCCCACCAGCGCGAACAGGGCTACCAATTTTATTTAACAAATTTGGATCTAGCAACCAATAAGGTGTTTCAAGTACATTCTTGTTTAGAAAAGCTACTGCTTCCTTCTGCTTCTCAACAGGTGCAGATTCGTAAACATCGCCAGGTTGATCTGGATTTTTGTAGGTTTCATAAACACTAGCAATGTTTTTTACGACGTGATTCGCATATCTTACAAACTGATTGGCTACCTGTAGATACATTTTCGTTTGATTATTGTACAGGTCGTTGTCTTCTTTTGTCCATTCGGGAAGATGTGCCAGAACATACTTCAAATTTTTAATACCATATTCACTGGCTTTCATATTGTTATCACCTAAATCCTCTGATTGGCAACGTGCATCAAAGTTCATACCCTCACCACCAAACCAAAGCCCTGGATTTGCTTTAAGGCTGTCGGTAATCCATTTAGAAACTATTCTTTTATCCTCCAAATCATCTTTTGCAGCAATATAAGTATAGCCCCATTTAATGGCCCACTTATCATAATCGTTGATGCGTGGCATGATACCTTTTGTACTTATACTATCTTCTGGCTGTGCTACATAGTTAAAACGCGCATAATCCATAATAGAATTGGCAAAACCATGTTCTTCGACCCACTTTTTATCTCTTAATTTTTCCACTGGCGTTAAGCTACTGCTTCCCATGTTATGCCTTAAGCCCAAAGTGTGCCCAACCTCATGTGATGATACAAATCGGATCAGTTCACCCATCAATTCATCGCTGAACTTCATCTTACGTGCCCTAGGATCATTTGGACTTGCCTGTACCATATACCAATCATGTACTAAGCTCATCACGTTGTGGTACCAACCTACATAGCTCTGTAAAATTTCGCCGCTTCTCGGGTCATGTATGTTTGGACCATAGGCATTAGCAACATCAGAAGGCAAATAACGTAACACTTTATAACGTGCATCTTCTAAGCTCATGGTCGTATCGTTTTCTGGCCACTCTTTGCCAATAATTGCATTTTTGAAACCCGCAGCTTTAAATGCTTCATTCCAGTCGTTAATACCTGCGATTAAATATTTACGCCATTGTTTCGGCGTGGCTGGATCAAGGTAATACACAATAGGTTCCTTTGGTTCTACCAATTCGCCTCTTTTGTATTTGGCCATGTCTTCTGCCTTTGGCTCTAGACGGTAGCGGACAATAAAAGTTGTTGGTGCAAAATTCTGTTGCGCATCGGAAATTGGTTGGTATGAATTTGCAAAATAACCTACTCGGAGGTCAAAATGGCGGGGCATCATCGGTTTCTCTGGCATTAACAAAATAGAAGTTGATACCTCTAACGTAATTGCACCACCAATTCTAGCTGCTTCAATTGCAGGCGTTGCGGGGGCTCCTGGTTTAGCTGGAGTTCCTGCTGATGCCGCATAAGTTCTAACCATTTTCAACTCTACGTTTGTAGGATAAGAGGCTACACTTTTCATATAGCTTCTATCTGAAGCAATACCGCTGATAGACATTCTTTGTTTAACCTCCGGACTTAGCATGGTAAAAGTATTCTCTTTTTGCAGAAAATCTGTTGCGTCAATTACCGAACTCTTACCATCTTCTCCTTTGGCCTTGATTTCAAATACCATCGCAATAGGATTAATGTTTGAAATCGCAACAGCCTTTGAAATGGTACTCGTTGAATCTGCCTGATAAACTGTGCTAATTATTCTTAGCATCATTTTTCCGCCGAATCCCTTTTCGAAGCAGATGGTTCTTGTATTCATAATTTCGCCACCGAATTTCGGACTACCACCAGGCACTTTTACCAACCAATTGGTTACCAAAAGCTCTCTTTTTAAAATGGCGTCTGGAATTTCGAAGTAGTACTTATCGCCATTTCTATAAATATTGATCAAACCCATTTTACGTTCAGTATCTTTTGTTACGATTGAACTAATTGGTTTAACACTGCTTTTTTCAGTTTCAGCACTAATTTTCTGAACCTTATCCTGTTGGGCCATCAATGTATTGCAACACCAGGTTAACAACCCAAGAAATATTATTTTAAGTCTCATTGGAATATCTTATCGTTATAATGACTATTCAATTATTTTTTATCCAGATCTAAATATTTATCGATTTTTCCTGATACATATTCCAAATGGGCCACCATTACCGGATCTTGATAAGTAGGAATTGCCGCTTTGCACTGATCCATGATTTTTTTCAAATGCATACGCACAACAACAGGCACATCTGTACCTCCTAAATCTTCAGCAAGCGGCTTAGATGGATCTGGAAGTTTATCACCTTCCTGAGCACATTTAAGCATATAACCTACCGCGGCCTTTTGTAAGACACGTTTATAACTATCTACGGCTTCGTGGCTTTTTAATTCACCCCATAGACCATTATTTAAATCAGTGAATAAATCATCTACAGTATAAGTGTTTGCTTTTCCGTAACGCATTGTGGTGGTGTTCATCCTGAAAAGACGATTTGTGTTAATTAAATAATATAAGGTATTGTCCTGCATCTTTTGAAACTGCTCCTTTTTAGCAGGTTTTTTAAATTTGTTAAGGACATTCTGATCAAAGATCCATGTTGGCGTATCAAACACTTCTTTATTTAAAAAAGCTACCGCAGCTTTCTGAGTTGCTTTAGGTACAGGCACATAAACATCTCCATCTTGTTCTATGCTTTTAATCGTTGTATAAACTCCTCCTACGTTTGAATAAACGTGGCGCATAAGGAAAGAAAACTGGTCACATATGGTATAATATAAATCTGAAGTAGGGTAATAGGTATCATCTTCGGTAACTGTCCATTTAATCAAATTGGCCATCGCTACTTTCAGATTTTTAAGACCATATTCGCTCGCCTTAATTGGATCGTTTCCTAAATCTGCCCACTGTACACTTGGATCGATAGGATCATTAGTATTTCCGCCCTGATCACCTGCAAACCATAGCTTTGAACCTGTTTTGGCTTGATCAAGTATCCATTTTAAACGGATTTTTTTATCGCTTTCAAAATCTTTGGCACCAGTATAGCTATATCCCCATTTGATAGCCCATTTGTCATAATCGCCTATTCCTGGAATTAATCCTTTTCTGGAAATTTTGTCTTCCGGTTGAGCTACGTAATTATAGAAGTTAAGATCCATAATAGAATTGTTAAATGGATGATTTGCTAACCATTTCTGATCTCTTAATTGAGCGATTGGAATTGTAGAACTGCTTCCTAAGTTTTCACGTAAGCCCAATGTAAAGCCTACGTTACGACTAATTTGAGCCCTAATTAAAGCGCCCATTAGCTCATTACTGAACTTCATTGAACGCGCATTAGGATCAACGGGGCCAGCCTGTATCATATACCAATCGTGGAGCGTTTTAATCTGACTATGCGACCATCCGATATAGGTTTGCAAAATTTCGCCCGTGCGCGGATCGCTTAGTTTGGGATTAATCGTGAAAGGATTAACAGAAGGGAAATAACGAACTACGCGATAACGAGCATCTTCCAAATCCATGGTTTTATCATTTTCTGGCCATTCTTTGCCTACAATTGCATTTTTAAAACCAGCTGCTTTAAAAGCTTCATTCCAATCATTAATACCTGCGATGATATATTGTCGCCATTGCTTCGGTGTTGCAGGATCGACATAATAGATCAAAGGTTCCTTTGGCTCTACCAGTGCTCCAGCTTTGTAACGGGCAAGGTCTTCTGGTTTTACCTCTAATCTGTTTTTGGAAATAAAGCGTTTCAAATCTACCTGCTGTTGATCATCAGAAAAAACTTGATAACTTCCTGAACTATAACCAACCCTAGGGTCATAAACCTGTACATTCATTGGGGTTTTAGGCATAATCATTACAGAGTTGCTGATTTCAAATGTAATCCCAACGCTTGCGGTAGCTGGTGCTGCCGCCCCAGGATCAGCTCCATCGGCAGGTTTAGCAGGCGCACCTCCGATGCTATAGGTTTTCATTGATTTAATCTCAATATTTTTCGGGTAAGCTTCCATAGATAAAAGCATGGATCTGTCTGCAGCAGGAGATCCAGTTCCCATTTGTTTTTTCATGTCTGCATCAAACCCAGAAATCAGGTTATCCTTCAGGAAAAAATCAGCAAAATCTACCACCGACGATTTACCGTCTGTTCCTCGTGTCTTTAAGTCGAGAACCATAATAATAGGTTCTACTGTTGCATTTCTTAAGGCACGAGAAATGAAATCTGATGGATTACTTTGCGCAACATTTGTGACTGCACGAACAAATAATTTATCATTAGGTGCTTTTTCAAAGGACACAATCATGGCATTCACCATTTCACCCCCAAATCTTGGACTACCAGTTGGAACTTTTGACAATCGGGTAGTGAATAGAAACTCGCGGTTCAATAAAGAATCTGGAATTTCAAAGTAATAATGATCATCCACAATGTGCACTTTAAAAAACCCCGACTTCGAAATCGCTTTAGCGGTAATAACATCATTGTAAGCTTTCAATTTCACCATTGCCGGTTTCTTCACCGCAGCAGAATCTTGCGCTAAGCTTGTCTGAAATGCGAATAACGCGATTAGCAAGGGGATGAATTTTAATTTGATAAATTTTGGTTTCATTTGTATGTATTATTTATTTAACAAGCAATCAAGCTCTTATCACTATTTTTCAGTTTAAGATTGATTGATGTGGTTTGATAAGTGGAATAAGTATATTAATATTGATAATGGTTAAAGATTATTTTCCTAATGCCTTCTTAAATACTAGGTCTGTAATTTTCTCAAAGCCTGTATAAAGATCAGCGGGGCTTGATGGCGTGCCAATAATCCCTCCTGTGGCATTTAGATTAAAGAAATAAACCCGATGGCCTCCCCCGCTCGAAGTTTCGTCTGTAGCAACAACAAGGACTTTACCTTCTGTTGAGGGAAGATTTGTGGCAGCATAGCCTGAGTTAAAGATTTTCATGACTTTAATTACGGTGCCTGTTGGGAAAGTTAGTCCAGCACTGGCTGTTGAAGTTCCCAATGTTTTGATGCTACAATTGTAGATGATATTTCCGCTGACGTAATAAAGTGATCCCCCTGGCAAGGCCAAATAAGTTGGACTTGCAAATAAGGTAGCAGAATTAATCCCTGGACAGTTTGCTGGCTTTAAAAGATAACGACCCGTTCTAAAATCATTTTTATAGGCAATCGCACGTTGAAACTGAATTAAATTTGTGGTATCACCAGTATTGTTTCTGAAGATGCAATTCCAATACCCATTTCCAGTTGTCATGGGTTGCGCATTTTCTGCATGGACTAAATCATGCTTCATGTTATTTAAATCAAAGCCTGAACCCGTTGTAGGATGTAAATCTGCCGTAGTTCCTGCATAATTCACAAAGTGCTTGTTGGGCAAATCCGGATTAGCAGGAACGAAGGTATTATTATCGGCTCTAAGCAGTAGAAAACAACGATTTGTCTTGTCAAACAAAGTAAAATAAGCGTCGCTATTTGAGGAATTAATCACAAATGGACTAAGGTTAAAACTTCCAATAAAAGGTGGGTTGAAATAGATTGGTAGCGCTTTAACCGTAAGCGCGTTAACTTGTCGATATGAAATTTGATTGTTATTGATGATATATTCCCATCCTGCACTACTGCTTCCAGCGGACCCGTTTAACTGAAAGTTTATTGCACTTGGTGTTGTGACAAACCAACTATCAGCTCTTGTTGAATCTGCAAAATCAATACCTCTTACTTCTAAACCTCCATTAGGATAAAAAAATGATACTCTTTGTAAACGCATGGCGGTTGCATAACTTAATACATTTACTTTGTAAGTGCCTTTAGGTAATTTATGCTGATTAAAAATGGAATAGACATTATCATATACTTTACCTTTTACTGATCCATCCCTTGTGGTAATTACCGATAAATCTGCACCATCTCCGGTCGACATATCTTGCAAGACCAACCAACCTTCATTACCCCATGTAGCTGCCGAAACATTTAAGGCAAAACTTTTATAATAAGCAATTCCGGAGTTCTTATCGGCAAGTTTAACAACCAAGCGGTATAAATTTGGTGGTAAGATTATTTTGGTATCCAATTGTGCTCCTGTGCCCAAAATAGATTTTGGCGGATTAGCATTCGATGGCACATATTGTGTAATTATCCATTCATAATCGAAATTATTCGCTGTCCCGATAGATTGATTCAATTTAAGCCTTACTTTTAAGCTGTCATTTTGATTAAGATTTATCGAATCAGCTGTAATGAACACATTCCGGTCTACCTTATCCAGATCTGTCGCAATCTTAACTACATTTTGCTCCTGATAATCATAGTTTCCTTTATCTTTAGCACAGCCGATAAAAAATACTGTGGCAATGATGGAACCCAAGAGTGCTATTTTTGTCTTTTTCATTGATATATAATTGTTTTTTATCGGTAATGAAGCTATCACGGACATATTCACTTTTGTTTGGGAGAGGTATGCCCATGATGGTTTCATCTGTCTATAATTATTGAAGGTATGTTTCATCATTAATAATTTGCTGGTCCAACTTGTATTAACTGATTATTGGCATCCGGGTCTTTCAATGTTGCTCCGCTCCCTCCATAATTTCCTGGATAGTTTACACGGATATAATTTCTTACAACGGCAACATATTGGTCATAAATTATTGGGTGTTGACCAGCAAAGCGATTCCCAGAGGCAAACTCCGTAACGGTTTCCCCTTTCAAAGGATCATATAGGGCTTCTAAAATCAATTTATACTTCGTTTTTGTCCATGTACCAAAATTGGTAGAGTATCCCGCAAAAGGCAAACCTGTTAATGTACCCCAAGTAACTGGTTGTTGGATATAAGCTAGGTTAATTGTGAGCGACTGTTGCGCGGAGATTCCATTGCCGGGAAAAGCATCATTTGGCTTAATTTTTAAAGCGAATTTTACGGTTGCCGCTTCTAAATCTATGGTCCGGTAAACCGCTATCGAAATGTTGGTTTTGAAAGAATTTGCGGGAATAACCGGATTGGATAACAACTTGAAATGTACCCCCTGCACAGCATTTAGGTCTGGTGAATTTAATACCTCAATTGAAATAGGTCTCGCTGTAGCAGCTGCGTTTCCAAAAACATTGATCGGAATTTGTAACGTATCAATAAGCTTCGTTGGATATTTGGCAAATGAATAGTAAATATTAGGATCGGTTGTGCCAAAAGATAATCCATCAGATTCGGTAAATAAAGCCGGATCTTTTGCACATCCCACGAAAAAGAGGACTGCAAATAACGCTGGTAAATATGATTTTAAATTTTTCATGTCTTTTCTATTGATCAATGGTGAGCGAACTAATGGTTATATTCTACTTCCTTGTCTGGTATTGGGAAAACATAGGCACCAACAGGCACTATCGCCGTGGTTCCAGTAACCAATGCCAAATCTTTATTCAGCCGTTTGTAGTAAAAAAATGTTTGGCCTTCTTGAATGAATTCCTTCTTGTATTCCTTCATGATTTCATTCGAAAGATTGGCTTCATCTGGAATAGCTGTGCTGGTTAAACTATTCAAACCTCTCGCATTCCTAACCTTGTTCAAATAAGATAATCCTGAAGGAACATCTCCTTTTGCACCCAAACACTCAGCAGCGATATAGTACATTTCTGAAACCCTGATTACCGGCATAATATTTTGAAGTAAGTACGGTAACCCAGCGTTTTGAAAAAACTTCGACGGCACATTTAGACCGCTGTTATTGTTGTCAAACCAAGAGATATACCTATAATCAGTGGTACTTCCGGTAGTAGTCGTATAAATAGCGGTTTTATTCGCCGCAGGGAGTTGAAAAGCCCCAGTTTGTATTTCGAATAAAGCACTGTTGATTTTTTGCACATTGGTACTATATAAAGCGAAGACCAATTCCTGCGAAAACAAACGATCTCTAGTCGTATTAGCAATATTCGCTACATTACTTGTGATCAACGGAAATTTACCACTTCCGATTACTGCCTGTGCACTGATAAGTGCGTTTGCAAAATCACCTTTATATTGGTAGGTACGCGCTAGCAAAGATTGGGTTGCCCAGTAGTTCATATGATTTTGCGAATAGGAACTAAACAAATCATAAGAACCTTTCTTAACCGCTGCTGTGTCTGTTTGTGCGAGTAGTAATTTGGCTTTTTTAAGGTCCGAAATACAAGAATCAAGCGCGGTATTTAAAGAAACGAACGGTGTAGACGTAATGTTAAATGTGGTGATGTAAGGAATTGATTTTTCGTTTGCGCCGGTCACGGGAGGTTGTCCATATAAACGGGCTAAATCAAAATGAAATAAAGCCCTCAATGCTAAGGCTTCGCCCTTTACGCGGTAATAATTATCTCGAGTGAAAATCTCTTTTTTATTATCTATCTGAAGCAGTAGATTATTTACATTGGCAATGTTATTATACATCCCACTCCAAATACCGGCGATTTCTGCTTTTACGCCCGCATCAGTATAACTATAGCGGGAAGTATTGGCATATAAACCATTACTAAAAGCCGAAGTGGAGGCATTGGTATAGTTATAAGCCATCACAGAAAGCATCCCAATGGAAAGATCATTCGTGTACAAACCTTGTGATGGACCATTATTAGGCCTATCCATTCCCAAATAAACCCCAGTAAGGGCATCAATAAATCCTTGTTCATCACTAAACAAAGTTTGTTGTGGAAATTTATCCCTTGGTGGCAGATCCAAAAATTTTGAACAACCTGTAAGTCCGAATAAGGAAAGAGATAACAAAAAAAACCGGCTATAAGTTAATAAAGCCATCTTTTTGCTTTTTTGTTTAATTTGCTGATTACTCATATTGCGATACATAAGACTAGAAATTAGTAGATAAGCCAAAACTGAAACTTCTTGAAAAGGGATAACCTGTACCTCTTTCCGTTTTGATGGTAGCTAAACGGGCAAAATTGTTTTGGGTAACCATTAATCGAGGCGCAGAAAGATGTGCCGCTTTTACCCATTTCAAGTTTGCTGGAAAATTATAGCCCACGGTAATGCTAGAAATCTCCAAGAAATTATTCTTTTGTACAAAACGAGAGGTAGCATTAGTTTGCTGTAAGCCATTGGTGCCGTCAGCAACTAGCGATTTAAATGAAGAATGGTCTCCCGGTTGTTTCCATCGTTCTGTTAATACTCTTTCGTCAGCGTTAACCGCTAAAAGATTAACATTCTCAATCTTATCAACCAAAGTTTGATTGTACATATAACCTCCATACTGGAACATCAAGTTAAAGTTCAGTACAAAGTTTTTATAGTTAAAGTTGGACGACATGGATCCTTTAAATTTGCTATTTGCATCTGCTATAGGCTGTTTATCCAACGCATCCCATGTAAAAGTTCTGCTTCCATCTAACTTCACAAATACTTCCTTACCAGAGGCTGGATCAATACCCAATGAAGGCACAGCCCAAATTCTACTCATTGATTGGCCGACAACAAAACGTGGCAATGGTGATTTTTGAGAAATATTTGGGTCGTTTGTGCTGTTGTTGGCCTTATTGATTGATTCAATTGCAGGCGATAATCGGGTAATCACATTAGTGTGATGTCCAGTATTGAAACCAACGGTCCAGAAAATATTCTTTTTGGCATTTTTAATAATCGGCGTTGAAATAGAGATTTCATAGCCCTGATTTTTAGTTCCACCTAAGTTGTCTTGATAATTTACAAATCCAGTTGAAGGAGCTACTTCTAGCGGCAAGATCAAGTTGTCTGTGGTTTCTTGGAATAGTTCAAATGAAGTATTTAACCTGCCATTAAAGAATCCAAGAGTTAACCCAATGTTTTTCTTTAGCGTTTGCTGCCATTTCAAATCAGGATTAGCATAGTTGCCCAATAAAGTTCCCAATTGTAAACGATAATTATTGGTAAAGCTGTACTGATAAACTTGTTGGGACATGTAAGCTGAGAAGCTTTGATTACCTGTAATACCAATACTAGCACGTAATTTTGCGGATTGGATAATATCGTTCGGTTTAAAAAACTTTTCATTTGAGATGTTCCATGCTACACCACCGCCGTAAAATGGTGCTAATTTATTGTTGCTACCAAATTGGGAAGAACCACTCTGATTAATGGTAAATTCGGCAGTATATCGATTTGCATAATTGTAACTTAAACTTAGGTAGTTGGACAAACTCTTGGTCAAGTTCTTTGTTGAGCTTGGTTTTAAATTAGACAAGCCAAAACCATTTGCCAAGCCTAGTTCGTCCAAATAATCATTAGGAATTCCAGCAACCGATATTTGTGTACCTACACTCGATGTTTTTTGAAATGAACCACCTAACGAAGCAAAAAAAGTATGTTTTCCTAAACTTTTGTTAAAATTTGCATTAATTTTTCCATCAATGGAACTATTTATCCCCTTTAATTGCGAATAAGTACCTAATTCAGAAAATACGGTAATGGAGTTTTCAAAGCTGGTATGGTCTGCCGGAAAGAAAGTCTCTGAATTCGGCACATTTCTGCTCCAGCCTAAACTCCCTCTAATTTGAATGGCATCTGAAATAGTCCATTCTACACTCGTGCTGTTACCTATATTAAGATTAGCAGCATAGCTTTTTGAATTCAAGGTCGAATTATAGGCCGTATTGGTCATTATTCCACCAGGTGAAGCAATATCAAAACCCAAGTCTTTAGCTGTAGGTTCAAATACTTTGATAATATTTCCTGAATCATCTTTGTTCTTAAAATAAGGAAACTGAGCTGCGTAATCACTATAACTGCCCCATGGTGTGTTATTGCCTTTCGTATAGCCTAATGTAATACGATTATCAAAACGAAATTTCTTAACAAAATAAATTAGGCTGTAGCCCAATCCGTAACGTTTACGACCGGATTCTTTCATTACACCTTCCGAATCATTGTAGTTTAGGTTTAATGCATACCTAAGCGCTCCAGAACCCCCAGATAACGAAAAGCTATGATTTACGCCAAACCCTACCTGAACTGGTTGAGTTAACCAATCGGTATTTATTCCACTTTTTACATTACTTAAGCGGTAATTATACCATTGTTTCTTGCCGATATCATTGAAAAGATTTTCATCGTTATAAACTCCAGCTAAGCGTTGTGCTTCTAATAAACCCGCAGCATCTAGCAGATGATATGACGATAAATCAGGTAATTCAATGTTAAAATTGACCGAATATGTCGCTCTAATTTTACCAGCCACTGGTTGCTTCGTTTCCACAACAATAACTCCGTTTGCTGCTTTTGAACCGTAAGCGACTGTTGCTGCCGCATCTTTTAATACGGTAATACTCGCTATCAAATTGATATCCATATCATAGATGGTTTGCATAGTCGTTTGAAAACCATCTAAAATAATTAACGGCTCATTTGGGTTGGATAAATAACTCGACATGATATCTCCATTAGATACTGGGGTTGCACTAGTTGTAGCTCCTCCAGTTGTTAACGGTAAATTGTTTTGTCCACGAATCTGGATAATCGGTAATTGATTTGGATCACTACCTAATACATTATTTTCTGTTAATCTAACCGATGGATCAAGTACAGCAAGTGCTTGGATTACACTTCTTGGATTAACTGATTTTAGCTCATCACCTGTATAGGTTTTCGCAGCACCTGTAAAGTTTCCTACTGGTCTTTTATAAAGCCCATTGTTGATGGTTACTTCTGTTAAGGTTGTTGTAGTGCTTTTAAGATTGACAATGAGTGTTTTTTGTCCAATTTCCAACGCGACGTAAGCAACTTTGTAACCTACGAATGAAATTCGCAAGGTTGCTTTAGCCGGAACATTCCTTAATTCAAACGTTCCGTTTAGTGCGGTAGTAGTTACATTGTTGCTGCCTACAAGTTGTACCATTGCGCCTTGGAGAAATTCTCCATTTTCACCCTTTACAACACCGGTCACCGTAGTACTTTGTGCAAATAAAGCAATTGAAAACAGGTTCATCAACAGTAATAATAAAACTCCTTTGCGAACAGGTTTAAATCCTTTATTTAATATTTTATAATTGCTACTCATATGGATTGTACATCGAATTATTTGTTGAAACAATATTTTAAAAAACTACTCAGGCCTAACAAACACATAGGTTGCATTGGCATCTACCGGAACTTTCGTGAATGGCAGCGCAGAAAATGGTGTATTCTTACGTTTGAAATAAAAGAATAGTTGTCCTTCACTAATAAACTCTTTTTGGTATTCTTTTCCGATTTCGTCACTTAAATTGTCAAGCGGTAATGCGGTAAGCGTATACTTTGGCAAATTCCGATGTACCCTTACGCTATCCAATAAATTCGTAGCAGTTAATGCATCATTTTTTTTCACAGCACATTCAGCAGCGATATAGTACATTTCTGTTAAACGAATCATCGGAAAAGAGCTCTTGGTGCCTAAAGGGTAAAACTTTTTAGGCATAAATGGAGACCCTGAGCCTAATCCTGTTGAAGGATCTACAAATGATTTTCTCCAATCTGCAGTGGCTCCATTTCCTGTTACATATAGTTCTGTTTGGCTTGCGGCAGATAAACCTAAAGTAACCTGATCTGTCAATACTGATTTATGGAAGGCTTGCGATTGATAAACAAACAGGTTAAATAAACCTTCATTCGAAAAGAATAAATCTGTATTGTTTTTGGCCAATAAAAATTTATTGCTAGCAATTACTGCATTCGCATAGTTTTGTGCATTCTCATGATCGCCCTTGTACAGATACACACGAGCCAATAAACCTTTCACGGCCCAATTGTTTAAACGATAATCGGTAACATCGTTTGGCTCTAAAAGACTTTCAGCGGTTTTCAAATCGGCTATACACTGCAACATTACCTCGTCTACTGTAGCTGTCGCCGTAGTAGTCGATTGGATTGTTTTAACGTAGGGAATTCCTTTTTCAGTCCCTATTCCGACAGCCGGAGCAGGAGCAAATAGGCGCAGCAAATCAAAATGTAAATAGGCTCTCAAGGCCAAAGCTTCACCTTTATACCTATTGTAATTATTGACAGCCAACATCTCTTTCTTCGCTTCTATGTTAACCAACAAATTGTTGAGGTTAGCGATAGATTGGTACATTTTGCTCCATACATCAGCAGCATAATCTTTTAGTGCTTTATCTTGGAAATTATAGCGAGCACCTTGATAAAATAGGTTGCCTATTGTAGGGCTTATATTCACATCATAACTTCTACCAGTTACCGACAGAACGCCCAGGGTTAGATCTCTTCCATAAAGAGATTGTCCGGCCATTTGCAGATAAACGCCATACAACGCATCTTGAAATCCCTTTTCTGTAGAAAACAATGTAGATTCATCTACTTGCAAAGGTTGCGGTGTATCATTTACCCACTTTTTACATGATGCGGTGCCAAGGATGGTCATGAGCCCTGCAATTACTAATATTTTATTTTTTAAAATCTTCATCTTTGATCTTATTATCATTTCCTAAGTGAGCTTGATTTAAAAATTTGCATTTAGCGAAAAAGTATAGTTACGTTGGAATGGATAGTAAATACCTCGCTCCATCTCCGCGCCTCCCACTTCAAAAGCGTTGTTTATGATGCATCTTAAACCAATGTTTTTGGTCCTGATTTTACTGGCCCACATTTTTGGCAAGCTATAGCCGAGCATAATAGAAGCACACTGAATCTTATCATCTTTTTGGACCATCCTGGTTGTTGCAAAAGTTGGGGCAGTAGCCAATCCATTTACGGAAAGTTTCTTATAAAGGAAATCGGTTGTATTAGGCTGCGTCCAACGTTGCGTTGAAGCTCTTTGATCTACATTGTAAGTGATATCAGCATTTTCTATTCGATCAACCAAAGTTTGATTATAGACTTTTGCACCCAACTGATAGCTAAAATAGATTCCCGCAGAAAACTGTTTGAAAGAAGCATCTGTACCAAATGAACCCGACAATGAAGGCATTAAATCTCCCGCTAAAATTTTATCGTTAGCATCCCAAATAGTTGTTGTTGAACCATCTTTTTTTAGGAACATTTCCTGACCAGTTTGTGCATCAATTCCTAAAGATTGTACTGCCCATATTGCGGAAGGAGAATAGCCGACTTGGTACTGACTTTGTGGTTTGGTTTGGTCTGCAACAACATTGCTGTTGTTGTTGTACACCAATAAACTCGGCGCGATTTCGGCTACTTTATCTTTGTTCCAAAGGCCATTTAGCCTTAGGTTCCAATTAAGGTTATTATGGGTTGCCTTGTAAATAGATCCACTTGCACTAAACTCGGCACCACGGTTTTCTATGCTTCCATAATTCTGATAATAGGCATAAGTAACAAGACCGGTAGAAGGTAATGCAATATCGGGCAAGATCAGTTTAGTTGTTTTCTGTTTATAGATATCGAAACTTAGTGCCAACCTGTTGTTAAACAAGGAGACATCCAAACCTAAGTTCTGTTTAAAGGTTTCTGGCGATTGCAAATTATCGTTGGCATAACCAGTTAAATAGGCACCTAGACCACGACCTATTAAACCAGTTCCGTTACCCGTGGGAATGTATTGTATGCCTGTAAAATAGTTATAGGTTGTTCTGTTGAGATAAGAAAGAAAATTCTGATTACCACTAACCCCAACACTTCCTCTAATTTTTAACTGATTTATCCATTTTGCTTGTTCAAGGAAATGTTCTTTGTTCACATTCCATGAAAGGCCTGTGGCCCAGAATAACATTGCATGTTGTCCAATTGCGGAATAAAAATCATTCGCCCCTGATAAATCTAATTGGTAACGCCCGTTATAGCTATATACGAGGTTCGCAAATGTGGATGCATAGCGTGTTACAATTTTGCCGGTTTCAGGTTTTGAAGCTGAGTAGCTAGTACCAAAAGCAACATCGGCTAATCGGTCTACATTAAAGCCTTGAACAACAAATCCTGCAGATTCACTAGCAGTCTGGATTAAGTTTTGGCCCGCTGTTCCATAGATTTCATGCTGCCCAAATTTCTGATGGTATTGCAATTGTAAACCACCTTCTACATTCATAAAGCTATTTGAAGTATAACGATATAACCCTCTAGTAAATAGATTATCTACAGTTACATTGGCGAAAGCAGTATGATTTGGAGGTAAAAAATAATTAAGCTCATCAGCTTGTTTATTAATTCCAATCATTCCGTTCAATTGTAATTTCTCATTGATTACAAAATTCATGTTAGTCATATTACTAATCCTCGAATAGTCTAAGGCATCAGTTGTTGCCATAGTAGCATTAAAAGCTGGATTCATATAACTCGTTGTTACATCACCTACGGTAACTTCTTCTAAAACCTTTTGTATTTTTCCAGTTGCGGAATCATATATGCTCCAATAAGGATTTTGTTTAGTATAGTTATTAAATGGTCCGTAAGCAGAATTTGATGCAGCTGTTCCTAAATATGAAAATCTGTTATTGAAAGTAAACGATTTGAAATGGCCGCCAAAATAGGCACCTAGCTCAGTCGATTTTCTGCTGGAGCCTTTCATACTACCTTCCTTATCGTTATAAGCAGCTGAAATACTGTATACCATATCATCATTACCACCGCTTAATTGAAGTGAATGCCTCATTCCAATACCTTTACGTAATGGTATTTGTAGCCAGGCTGTATTTGTTCCCTTATTGTAGGCCTGATCATAGCGTTTTGCATAATAGGCACCTAAATCGCCTGTGTAAAGACCGGCTTTATTTTCGATGTCTAACTTTTCTTTAGCGTCCAATATGTTATAAGAAGAAAGATCTGCCGTTGCGATTTGCAATTCTGAGGTAAGTCCAACGTTTAAAAGTCCCCTTTGAGGCTTTAGCGTTTTAACAATGATGATCCCGTTTCCGCCTCGCATACCATAGCTTGCTGTAGCTGATGCGTCCTTCAAAACGGTTACACTATGAATTCGGGTGATGTCTAAATCCGATATGGTTTGCAGGCTAACTTGACTACCATCCAATAAAATAACTGGGGTTCCGGGCGACATGATATTCGATGCCATATAATCCCCTGAGGATGGACCTACTTCAACACCAAAATTACCTGTTTGATTACTAGCAATTGTAGCAGCATAAGGAAAAGTATTTGTACCTCTTAGGCTAACATTTGATAAGGTATTGGGATCTCCACCAATATTGTTATTTCTTGATACTCCAAATGAAGGCACATAATATTTTAATGCATCGATTAAGCTATTGGAATTCACCGCGCGTAATTCATCGCCACTAATTGCCACTGTTGCTCCGGCAAACAATTCGCTGGGCCTGCTGTACATTCCTGTATTTACAATAGAGCCATCTGATGTATCCATGCCTTTTTGCATAAAGACAGTTGAAGTTCCCGATGATATTTTTTTTACTACGCCATAATAACCTGGTTTACTTAAAACGGCAACCGAATCTTTAACACCGCCTTCAAAAGCTATAATACCACCATAGGTGAATTTTATTTGTCCGCCGATTACTACCTTAACACTATCTAACATGGTTAAATTATCTAAGTCTTTCACACTAAGAATTATCTCGCGATTTCGAGAGGTAGTATCAACAACTTTTTTTGCATTTTTTGAATTGCGCACTTGAGCAAAACTTATCTGAAGGTTCAGACAAATGCATATCAAAGTAAATAGGCCAAACACTTTTAATTTCATTGATCAGATTTATTGGTAACAGATTAGTTTATATAGTTTTATACAAATTGAAATATCAAAATTATACAACAGGGAATGAAAATGGAATGGACAATCGAGGGGAATGACTGGATTATGCTTTGAAAATAAGTAAAAGATAGAAACTCTTGGAGCTTTAAAACTATAAAGTGATAAACACATTATTATCCACAAATAAAAAAATCGTAAAAAACGGCAATTCCACCCGAATAAGCCAGTTTTCAGGCTCTTTTTTAACTTAACAAGCAGTCTATATTACAGAAATATTAAGTTTACTGGCTGAGTTTTTCGTTGCTGATTTAACACAAAGATAATGGAGCACCACCAAAATTGCCATTATTAAGCATACCAGATATCTAAAAGAGGCAACTACAATATTCCCCACTTATACGTCCTAATTCTTTTAATACTGATGTGAATAATAGCATTTTTGTGCGCAAATTGATTTAAAAGTAGCACCTAAAATCGCTTGATAAAGCCGTAATGAAAATAGCAAGAAACTAACTATTGACCTGAGTTCGATTATTAAATCTCA
>NZ_JAUG01000042.1 GCF_000708285.2 Pedobacter borealis DSM 19626 | reverse complement strand
ATTAAAACGCCACAAAATGAGATTTAATAATCGAACTCAGGTTAAAGATAAATTTCCAAAAAGATTGAAGTGGTGGTGGGACTACAGCACCAATGAAATGCTGAACAATCATTTCCTAATTATTTACGAAATTGGAATGGTTCATTTATAATCAAGCCAGAGTTGATACGCGTCATCCTGAGTCTTCAGCTTTTTAGAAAAACATTAGAGTGACGAGAACAGGTTGTGAGGTCTCGTTATCTCTCCTCCAAAGGAATCCTTTGGAGGAGAGATCTTTAACATTGTTCAAAGATTTCTCCATTGCGTTGCGCTCCAGTCGAAATGACGACTGATTTTAGAACTCTGTCATTGGTAATGTATTTTCAGGACCTAATGGATACTGACCTGTAGCGAAGCGGAAAGCTACGCAGTAAAACAAATTCAGTATGACGATGCGCGGTGTAAGACCAGGTGCTAAACGCCTTACGCTTATCGCTTCTACCTACTAAACCTTCGGTTCAGTAACTCGTAAAACTGATCAACTGTAGCCTGTTTATCGGCCCAGTTATTTTTCGCCGCATAATTATTCTGCAGGTAGCTATCTGCCGCTTCGAAACTGCTCATCTTATTGATGATATCAATTACTTCCGAATAGGCCAGATTATACCCATTAAAAAGATCTTTGATAAAAAGTAACTTTTCGTTCAAACTAATCGCCTGCTTTAAATCGGCAATAGGTGCTTTAACAGACTCATCGCTTTTACCATTTGTTTTGGCAAGCAGATCATTTAAACTTGGTGCAGGTTTAGCGGCTTCTGGTTGTGGAGCTGGTTTTACCGGAACAGCTTCAGGCTTAAACAAAGGGCGTTCCTGTTCAACAGGCGGCGAAATAATGGGGTCATCCAGTTTCACATCTTTCAGTGCCTCAATAGGCTCACTTGGCACAGCAACCGGTTCTACTTCTTTAACAACTGCAACAGGTTCTTCTTCGGCAATTACTAAAGGTTCTTCCTGTGGAATTAAAAAAGGTTCAGGGCCAATTTCATCTTCTTCAGTTGGTGTAGGCTCTTCCTGAACAGATAAAGTTTCTTCCTTTTCGTGAATGATCTTTTTACGTGCTAAAATTTCAGCTTCTTCTTTGCTTAAAGGGCGATCGAAAATTTCTTCAACAGATTTTGCTTCGTAATCGAACTGGTCGTTTTCATCGTGTGTACCCAGTACAAATTCAAAAGTATGATCATCCTGGTCTGGCTTAAAGAAATCTTTATTCAAAAGGGATGCAGCTTTTTCTTCTTCAATAATTTCATCATCCAGTAGTTCCTGTTCGGGCTTTACATCTACACGTTCTTCTTCTTCCTGGGCAGTAGCCACTTCTTCCAGTTCCTGCGGATCGAAACACACATCGTCTTCTACATAACTTTTTTCAGCTTCGGGCAGGATAATGGTATTTTGTTCGGCCAACAAGGCATGATTTCCGGGTTCAGCAGGCTTATCTTCTACTATGGTGTTTAATTTTTTGACGACATTCACATGATCAGAAAGAAAATGGGCATTGGCCAGAAAAAGCTCCAGCTCTAAATCGTTTAATTGCTGAGGATTTTGAGCTAAAAACTGATATTGCTCATTTAATTCTGTTAAAATGCTGCCGATCTTTCTGAAAATATCCTGTTGGTTCATCATAAAATTAAAACGAATTTTTAGTCGATTTATGTTGGTAACTATGTGTTCAAAAATAACACATAATTATCATATTTGTTCGGTTTAAAAATTATAGAACGGACATAGGGGAATAAAAAAAGAGGCATGTTATTTAGCGAACAAAATTTTAGAAGAAGGGGCGAATTTTCGGGAAGTATAGAAGTGGTATGTGGCTCTATGTTTTCTGGTAAAACGGAAGAACTGATCCGCAGGTTAAAAAGAGCCCAGATTGCTAAACTGAATGTCGAAATTTTTAAACCCCGTACCGATACCCGCTACCATGAAACTGCTGTGGTTTCGCACGATTTAAACTCGATAAACTCTACCCCGGTTGATAGCGCTTCAGCCATTTTACTGCTTGGCACCAATACACAGGTGGTTGGCATAGATGAAGCGCAGTTTTTTGATGATGAACTGCCTGATGTTTGCAATAAACTTGCCCTTAAAGGTATACGGGTTATTGTTGCGGGCCTGGATATGGATTTTACAGGCAAACCCTTTGGCCCGATGCCAGCCTTAATGGCTATTGCCGAACATGTTACCAAAGTAAATGCAGTTTGTGTTTGCTGTGGAAACCCAGCCCTATACAGTTACCGTACAGTTGCTGATGAAGCGACCGTACTACTAGGCGAAAAGGAAAGTTATGAGCCACGATGCAGGGCTTGTTATAATCTGGGCAAGGGATAATACCATGATTGATTAATCTGTACCTTTAAGTTGCACTTAAATATTGATATGGATAAACAATTTAAAATCGATGCTTTTAGAACCGGTTTAGCAAAATTCGTAACTTTTGAAGAAAGCGAATGGGAAATCTTAACGCAGTACCTGAGTTTTTCTACCTTAAAGAAAAAAGATCATTTTGTAGTTGAAGGAAAAGTATGCGATTATATTGCCTTTATTATCCAGGGTGCCGTAAGGCATTATCATGTTAAAGATGGACAGGAAATTACCGGTTACTTTTGTTTTGAAAACGAACTGTTGAGCGCCTACAAAAGCTTTGTAAAAAGAATACCAAGTACAAACTTTATTCAGGCCCTGGAGGAAGCTGAGCTTGTTCTGATTGCTTACACCGATCTTCAGAAAATGTTAAACCACCCCGTGCTGGGGCTGAAAATGGAACGGTTTGGTCGCCTGGTTGCTGAATATTACATCTGCTGTTTTGAAGATCGCCTTAATGCTTTTGTTACCCAAAACCCCGAAGAGCGTTATACTACGCTTGAAAAAACTGCAAAAGATATTTTCCAGCGTGTTCCACAACACTATATCGCCAATTTTTTAGGTATCACCCCTGTTTCACTCTCGCGTATCCGTAAACGCACACTCATTTTAAAGGATTAAATTAATCCTTATCTTTTGTTAACGTTTTTATGGCTCAATGCAGCATAACTTTGAACTAATCAAAAACGAAGATATGCACACTATACTTGGCGCCGGCGGACCAACAGCAAACGCACTGACCAGAGAATTAAGCAATACTAACGAAACCATTAGATTGGTTAGCAGAAAACCAATTTCTACAAGCAACCCAAATGCAAGTTGGGTTAAGGCCGATTTATTAAATGAAGCTGAACTTTTCGCAGCAGCAGAAGGTTCGAAAGTAATATACCTATGCGCCGGTTTGGTTTACGATGCCAAAGTATGGCAAGAACAATGGCCGGTAATTATTCAAAACGTAATTAACTTAACTAAACGTACAGGCGCAAGACTAATATTTTTTGATAATGTTTATATGTATGGCCTGGTAAATGGGCCAATGACAGAAGATACGCCTTACCATCCCTGTAGCTTAAAAGGAGAAGTAAGGGCAAAGGTAGCCGAACAATTAATGAGCGAATCGAAAGCGGGTAAAATAAATGTAACCATTGCCCGTGCTGCAGATTTTTACGGAGCAGATTCGATGAATAGCTTTTTTGACATGATGGTACTCGATGAGTTTGCCAAAAAAAATAGCGCTCAATGGATAGGAGATCCAAATACACTACACAGTTTTACTTACATTGAAGATGCTGGAAAAGCTTTATTTTTGTTAGGACAAACGCCTGATTCTGGCAACCAGATATGGCACCTACCCACTGCAGCGCCTTTAAAAGGAAAAGCTTTTATAAAAATGGCCGCAAAAATTTATGAAACCAAGCCTCAATATTTGACCATTAATAAACTAATGCTACGTTTAGTAGGTTTATTTAAAAAGGTAGTTGCGGGTACTGTAGAAATGTATTATCAGTACGATCATGATTATCATTTCGATTCTACCAAATTTGAAAAAGCGTTTAACTTCAAGCCTACTGCTTATTATGATGGCATCTTAAAGTTATCAAAAACCATGTATAAAAAGCAGAATTGACATGAATTGGAGCAAATTATAAAGCCAACTATTTATCTTTAGCGCAAATGATTCAAGATAATACAACACATAAAAACAGTATTAAAACCATATCGGTTTTAGGTTGTGGCTGGTTTGGCTTGGCTTTAGCCAAAAAACTGATTGGGTTAAATTATATCGTTAAGGGCTCTACCACAAGCCAGGAGAAGTTAGCAATACTTCAGGCCGAAAATATCCAGCCTTTTTTGATTAATTTTACGGCAGAAGCGGTTGTGGCCGACCCAGCATTTTTTAAGGCCGATACCTTGTTTATCTGTATTCCGCCAAAGCGCAATTCGACTGAACTTCTCGATTATCCCCAAAAGATCAATTCAATTTTGACTGCTGCGAAAGATAAATCGAAGCATGTGGTATTGATCAGTTCGACGAGTGTTTATACTGATGAAAACAAAATAGTAAATGAAACCAGCGAGACACATCCCGACACGGATTCGGGAAAAGTCGTTTTAGCTGCAGAAATTCTATTTAAAGAACTATTTCCCGAAAACTGCACAGTGATCCGCTTTGCGGGCTTAATTGGCCCTGACCGTAACCCTGGGAGGTTTTTTGCCGGAAAAAGTAATGTACCGAATGGTTTAGCTCCCGTAAACTTGATTCACCAAACAGATGCTGTAGGGATTGCGGTCAAGCTTTTGGAAAAACAGGCATTCGGCAGAACTTACAATGCCTGCTCACCAAACCATCCTGCAAAAATGGATTTCTATGCCCATGCAGCCAAAACCACAGGGCTTGCCGAACCTGATTTTATTGCAGAAAAGAAAGATTGGAAAATTGTGGAAAGTGTTAATGTACCGGAATTTTTGGGTTATACGTTTGAGGTTGGGATTTAGAAATCTCGTCTCACGTTCGTCACCCTGAATTTATTTCAGGGTCTATTTTGCAAGAAAGATGCTGATCCCGAATGTTCGGGACAGCATGACGATCGCGTAAGTTAAAGGGGCTAAAAATTATGACCATGAATAAATAGTAATCGAATTAAGGTCGATAGATTTCTCGGCTTCGTTGCACTCCGCTCGAAATGACGATCAGATAAGGCACATTGGTGTCTCCACGAACCAAAACTAGATTCATCAGCATGGTCCTTCGACAGGCTCTCCGTAGGAGTCCTTTGGGCAGGATGACAATCCAAATGGGTTTAGCGAACACATATTAACTCAACAACCCCAATAACTCTTTCTTAGTTAAGTTCTTGAATAAACTTCCATCCGTCTGGATCAGATCCTTAACCAGGTCTTTTTTCGTGGCCTGAAGTTTCATAATTTTCTCTTCAATGGTATCAGGGCAGATTAAACGCACAGCCATTACATTTTTATGCTGGCCGATCCGATATGCCCGATCTATGGCCTGGCTTTCTACAGCAGGGTTCCACCAAGGGTCTACCAGGTAAACATAATCGGCTTCGGTAAGGTTCAATCCGGTACCACCAGCCTTTAAACTGATCAGGAAAACTGGAATATCAGCATTTTGCTGAAAAGAGGTAACCACTTCGGCTCTTTTACGGGTCTGCCCGGTAAGGTATTCGTATTTAATGCCACGGTTTTCCAATTGCTTTTTAATCAGATCGAGCATGGTTACAAATTGAGAAAAAACCAGGATTTTATGTTTTCCGGCCTTGCTCTCAATCTGCTCCATCAATACATCAATTTTTGATGATGCCTGTAAATAAGATTTCCCATCAGCCAATAATGCGGCCGAATTGCATATCTGCCTTAGGGTGGTAATACTCTTCAGCACGTGCATCGAACTTTTAGGCAGCTCATCTTCCTGTTTGCCCAGAATAAAATCCTGAATTTCCTTTTTGTTCGCTTCGTACACTTCGCGCTGCTCTGTCCCCATTTCGCAGTACAGTACAATTTCCGTTTTATCGGGAAGTTCTTTCGCCACCTGTTCTTTTGTTCTGCGCAGGATAAACGGTCTTATTTTTTGCTGAAGCTCTTCTGCCCTTCTACTATCCTTAAACTGATCGATAGGGGTTGAATATAAATCGGCAAACTGCTGTTTACTACCAAACAAACCCGGACAAGCGAATGACAGCTGCCCGTACAAATCAAAGGTATTGTTCTCTATCGGTGTTCCCGTCATGGTTACTTTATTCCTCGATTGCAGCATCCGAACTGCTTTATAACGTTGCGAGTCTGGATTTTTGATCAGTTGTGATTCATCTAAAAAGATATAGTTAAAGCGATAATCTTTTAAGAAACGGATATCAGAAAGCAGCGTTCCGTAAGAGGTTAAAATGATTTCATAATCATCGAAAGTATCAGTTGTTTTGGTCCGTTCGCCAGCATAAATGGTTTTTACCTTTATAGATGGTGCAAATTTCTCTACTTCGGCCTTCCAGTTAAATATTAATGAAGCCGGAACCACCACCAGATTTGTGTTGTGTTTTACTTTTTCGCGCTGTGATAAAATGAAAGCCAAAACCTGGATGGTTTTACCCAATCCCATATCATCGGCCAAACAAGAACCAAAGTTAAAATCATCCAAAAAATTGAGCCAGTTTAGGCCATCTTTCTGGTAATGACGTAAAGTTGCTGTTAAACCTTTTGGCACTTCCACTTCCTGAATCGAATCCGTCCCTTCAAATTTCTGTTTGTAAAGTTTCAATTCGTTCTTTACATCACCATCTAACAAAGCATCTTCATAAAGCTCATTTATAGAAGCAAACTTAATTTTTGGCGTAATAATGGTATCTTCGGTTACTTCACCCGCACTAAAATAAGCAGCAAATTTTTCGATCCATTCATGAGGTAATATGCCTTGGGTTCCATCATCAAGTGTTACAAACTTACTTTTGTTCCTGATCGATTTATGCAGATGCTTCAGCGCAACCTGTTGCTTGCCAAACTTCACTTTTACTTTGGTTTCGAACCAATCTGTTCCACTTAAAACCTCAATATTAATTTTAGCCTGAAATTCGCTCAGTTTATTGTTTTTAAGTTGGTTGAAGCCTAAAATATGAATGCCTTTGTTCCGCCATACTTCAAAAGCTTCGAGAAACCAGGCTTCTTCCAGGAATCGTTTGCGGTGCAGGTAAAAAGAATCGTTGGTTTCCTGATCGTAGAAATAAGGATGCTGTTTCAGCACGTTTCCAATAAACTGAAGCTCGGCATTTTCATCACGGTGTAAGGTAAAGAGATTACCCAGTTTATCCTGCGCCTGGATCTGTTTTTTAGACAACACAGGTATTTCTAAATTCCCATAGCGCATTACCGGCGTAAGGAGGATATAATCTTCAGATTCTGAGAGGTAGATCAATTGTTCATTTTCGAGATCAAAACCTTTTTCTTCGATCTGGCTTTTGGTAGCCGGTTTTAAATAAGAATAATCTACATGAATACTTCCCTCTAAAGGCACCAAAATAACTTTTTGAAACTCAGGATATTTTGTTTTGTGCAGGATTAATCTGTTGCTCTGCTTTTTGAAAAACCCGATTACGCGTAGAAAATCGAGTCTGCTAATTAAATAAAGCTGATCTTTAAGTTTCACAAAATACTGGTGTACCAATACCAGGTTATCCAGTTCGTAAGATTTCCCTTCGATAATTAACCGTCCGGTAATTTCGTAATAATCATCGCGTTGATTTACAGCAAGACGCAGGTTTACTTCCAATAAATGAACATCAACTGCTGTAATGGTCGACGCTTGAATAGCGACAGACTGCTTACTATCCTGCAGGTAAAAAGGGATTTGTTTAGGGTTTTTAACGATCGCTTTTAAGGCTTCAATCTCCGCCTCACTTTGATCGCTATTGTAATTCTGTTGAAAAGTGGTAATACCACTATAAAACTTTACCTGATCGTTATCATTTGTTTTAAACAGTAAATCAGCGGGATTTATTCCTTTTATAGGATTTTTAACCTTGCCGCTTTTAGTGGTTTCGGCCTCAAATAATTCTACCGTTAAATTGTTGTAATAGCGGTGTTGCCCAAAAACAAGGATCATTTTACCCTGATCGTTTTTAGTCTGTACTTTTGTTTTGGCTTTAGTTGCTGGCAGTAAAAGTTCCTGTAAATTTTGCCGGGCTTCTTTATTGAATGGCTGGAGGGCATCCATTTTTGGACGGATATCTACCTGGCCGTTTTCGTAGCGGAGATGAAACAGAAGATCAAGATTCTCTTCTTTTTCCAGTCCATAATCGATTGCAATTTTAGTAACCCTTTGCTTCCTCAAGTTACTATCGAAGAAAATGAGCAGATCCTGACGCTGAAGAATGTTGTACAAAACCCTTGCCTGATGCTCACACAATTTATGCTTAGGCGTGGCGCAACGACAAGAAAGTTTTACTGAGTTTGATTGCTGCTGTACCTGAACAATTGGGAAGGGTAATCCAGAGGCCTCATCGCTAAAGGCTGCAAAATCGATTTCAATCTGTTCTGGGAAAAGCTGGTAAAAGCCCTTAACATCAGTATGGATCAATCCGCTTAAATGTTTGAGGATAACAATCTGACTCAGATTTTTCAGGTTAAAATCTTTTAAGATATAATCATAAGGATTTTGTTCTGATACTAGATGCGCGGTTACCTGTTCACTCATTTAAACTAAATAAAGGTAATGTTTCTTTATAAACTCACATTTAGGTTCAAATGTCCCCCCAATCCAACTTTAATGATCCTCATTAAAGTCGAAAGTCTAATGTCGCTTGCATTATTTTCAATTCTTGAAATGTAAGTTTTTGTTGTACCACATTTTTCTGCAAGTTGCTCTTGTGTCATCCCTTTTTCTTTCCGAAGTTCTTGAAGCATCGCTCCTAGCTTAAAACTCTCAAACTCTTGTTCGTAAACTTCTCTTTCCTCAGTCCCACGTTTGCCGTATTCGCTGTCCAAATGGTCAGCAAATGATGTCAATTTATTTTTTGTCTTTTCCATCGAAATATTTCTTTTTAAGTTTTTCAGCTAGCTCGATTTCGTTTTTAGGTGTCTTCTGCGTTTTCTTTTGAAAACCATTTACAAGGATGATCAATTGTCCCTTATCGAAAAAACTAAATACCCGAAAAATATCTGAACCAACTTCAACCCTAATTTCAAAAAGTCCTGTTGAACCTGTAATGTGCTTAAAATATTTTTCAGGAATTTTTTCAAGTGTAGCAATTAATTGTAGCGTCCAATTGAATTTTTTCTTTACGTTGGGCTTGAGCTCTTCGTAAAAATCCAAATAGTATTCTTCAAAGTAGAAAATGTCTCTGATAAATTCCTCGTTCATTAACCAAATTTAAGCCAACACAAAGTTAGCTAATTAGATAACAAATTCCAAACTAACATGATTAACATATCTCGCTACTAAAAGATATATTGTAGTAGATCACATTATAATTTATTACCTCCAGAAGTCTTCGACTACGCTTAGACTGACAACCGTAGTGCTTAATAAAAAAACACTGGCTAGGACATGGGGTGACGGATCGTGTTCATAAGATTTTACAGGCTACAACTATAAAACTTACTTATAGCGATTTACGCAAGTTCAAATAAAAAGGCACGGCTATCTTTTCAGTTTTTCCGTTGAGAATAAATTCGGCAGCTTGAGCGCCCAGTTCGCTAAAATCAGTTGAAATGGTGGTAATTCCATCCAAAATAATCTTTTTTAAAGGCGTTTCGTTATAAGAAATTACGCCAACATCTTTCCCGATTTTAAGTTTTTGGGCAATTAAACGCTCAATGAGCATCACCAGATCGTCTTCCATCAGGTTAATGTATACCTCCCCAGGATTAATTTCTTCATCTTTAATGTTGTGGATTACTTTATGATCAAAAGCATATTGCTGGCAGAACCTATAAAAACCGGTTAGTATTTCGTGCGGAAAATAGCTGTTTTTTGGGAAGATAATTTTTAAGGTCCGGTAATGAGATAGCCGGTCTAAAGCCTGTTCTAAAGCCGCGTAAATATCCTGCGCAAAGTTTTCATAGGCCGCAGCATAATCGCCTGTTACTCCTGGCAACAATTTATCAAGAATGACTAATTTCTCTTTTGGAATGGTATTGATAATTTCGTGTGCATTTTCGCCTCCTTCTAAAAAATGTGGAATAATTACAAAGTGCGAATAATCATCACGTTTGGTGACGATCATTTTTTTAAACAGGGCGAAATCGTTGTTGTAGATATAAAAATCAATCGCAGCACGCTCACCCAATGTTTTTGTAAATGAATCGTAAATGATCTTTTTGTGCGTACTGAGTTTATTAAAAAGCAGACAAACTTTTAGTTTACGCGAGAAATCGGTATTGATGATGAAATAACCCTTACCCGGTACAGAATCTACCACCCCAAGTTTCCGGAGGTTGCGGTAACCTTTTTCGGCGGTATCCCTTGACATTTCCAAACTGAAGCTCAGTTCATTAATAGACGGCAATAAACTATTTTTCAGAAGTTTACCGCTTTCAATTGCGGCCAAAATAGCATTGGTTAACTGCTTGTATTTTGGCGTCGACGAATACTCGTCGACGTTAATGTAGGGGATTAAATCTTCTGGTTTCAAAATGATTATATTGATATAGGAAATTCTAATATAAGGAAATTCCTAAAAATCTAGTGTACGTTGTATAGCAGAATAGTATTTTAACTGGATCATATCCGTTGGTGCAGGGTTTTCGTTCCATGCATCATTTATTGCTAGGGCCGTTCCTATCGCCGTAGCCTGCGAAACTGAAGAGGCATAAACCTCAATATCCGGAATAGAAGTAGCCAAAAGATGCATATAAATTGCATTTTTACCG
This sequence comes from Pedobacter borealis DSM 19626, assembly GCF_000708285.2. GTDB lineage: Bacteria > Bacteroidota > Bacteroidia > Sphingobacteriales > Sphingobacteriaceae > Pedobacter > Pedobacter borealis. The sequence goes on along the minus strand of NZ_JAUG01000042.1, from coordinate 29,264 downwards.
AAACCACCATCTACAAAAATTCTTTTCACACCTGCATTTAAAATCAGCTTTAACGAGTAAATCTGCTGTTTAATTAGGTCGAAAATCAATTGGTGATAGGCTTCTTCTGCCGTTTGAAAGAGGTTCAGATCACGCTCCGGGAAAGCAGAATTTGCTGAAAAGCCCTGTTGCTCCTGTTGGTTTTCATGGATTTTATTGGCCAGTTTCAAAATCATTGAAGGGTTAAACTTCAAATGTTTAAACAGATAGGCTGCACGATCGAAATGTTCTGCTATACGCTTAAGCTGTATCTCATGCTCATAACCAGCAAAAATACGTGACGCCTTTACCGCTTTGCCTTTAAAGTGCATGTAACACAGGCAATCCTGTTTAAGTTCTTCGGCAGTTAAAGGCTCCTGGTTGAAAGGGTTTAAACTAATACACCAGGTTCCTGTTGAAATGAGCACAAACGGTGTATTAAAATTGGCCAGATAGGGAATCAGTGCTGCAGAACTATCGTGCAAACCTACACCAACCTTTACGCTGCTCCCTTCGAAATCAGTTTTCAGGCTGGAATCTGCAGGGGTAAATGCACCAAATTTCTCATCGATTTTTTCAGTAGTAACCCAATTATGGTATTCACTTTTATTGAAATCCCAAAGCTGGGTATGGCAGCCTATACTGGTAATATCGGCCACGGCCTTACCCGTAATTAAATAACTTAAATATTGAGGCAGATGTAAAGCCCACTTTACTTTTTTAAATATTTCGGGCTTTTCGTTTTTCAGGCGATACAATTGCATTCCTGAATTTAAGCTGCCCAAAATTGGCGAGGCCGTTTCTAACGAAATCTTCTCCTCACCTCCATATTTTGCATAAAAAGCTTTTTTAAGCTCCTCTGGGTATTCTTTTAAATAGTTATAAAGTGGTGTCAGGGGATCGCCGTTTTCATCGAGATAAACAAAACTGGCACCATAGGTAGAAAAGTTTATGGCCTTAACATCGAACTCTTTTAACTGTAAAACCTGATGCAGGGAATCGTAAACTGATGAACGCAGGCTTTCGAGATTTTCGCATGGCTCGCCATCTTCATCAACTGTTTCTACAAAACGTGCAGACCGTTCGTAAACAATACTGTAGTTTTCATCAATCAGAAACAGTTTTTTATTTGTTTTCCCAACATCAAATATGGCAATAACAGGTTTAGGCATTTTCTATTTCTCTATTTACAAACCTGTAGCAACAGTATTTCCGCGGTGATTAACTAACTTAGTTCTAACTTCCAAACCGCGGTATAATGCGATTGGTGATAAGGCTGCTCCAGCTCTTAATCTGGCTTCAGCTACTAAAGCCCTCAAATCGCTCCGGAAAGTATGCTGCAAAATTTCCTGTGCTTTTGCTACATCGTTGTTGTTCTGCGCTTCGTTTAATGCTTTTCTATCAACCAATAAGGCTTGTGCATAAGCAATCATAATCGCTTCCACTGATTGTAATAAATCTTCTAGAGGGTCTTTCACATTGTGAGAAGCATCGATCATCCAACCTAAATCTTTTGCATGGTTCATGCCTTTTGCATCCATACCTTCTACCAGTTCGTTAAAAATCAAAAACAACTGGTAAGGTTTAATGCTTCCGGCAGTTAAATCATCATCGCCATATTTAGAATCATTAAAGTGGAAACCACCCAATTTTCCTTCCATTAACAATAAAGCAACAATCTGCTCAATGTTTGCATTAGGCAAATGGTGACCTAAATCAACCAAAGTATAAGCTTTTTTACCCAGTTTGCTGGCATATAATAACGACTGCCCCCAGTCTCCAACCGTAGTTGAATAAAAGTTAGGTTCGAAGGCTTTGTACTCCACAAACATTTTCCAATCTTCTGGCAGTGCTGAATAGATCTCCTGAAGGCTTTCTAAAGTATTCTCGAAAGCTTTACGAAAATTAAGCTGTCCAGGGAAACAAGAACCATCGGCAAGCCAAACAGTTAATGCATCAGATCCTAGCGCGATACCATGTTTAATTACTTCTATATTATGCTCAATCGCCTGCTTGCGGATGTCTTTATTTACATGCTGTAACGAACCAAATTTATAGCTATGTGCAGCACCTTTCTGATCTTGAAAGGTATTCGAGTTCATGGCATCGAATTTTAAACCATAGCCAGATGCCAAAGTTTTTAACGCTTCTGCATTTTGAGGAATATCCCAAGGAATGTGAAGCGAAATTGCTCCACTTGCGCCGTTAAGGGCATGAAGCAGACCAACATCTTCAATTTTTTCTTCAATGGTACGTGGTTCACCACCAGTAATGGCAAAGCGGCCAAAACGTGTTCCACCTGTACCTAAAGCCCAACTTGGAATGGCAATCTGAAAATCAACCAGTTTCTGGATTACGCTTTCTACATCAACGTGTGCCCAATCTTCTTTAAAAAAAGAAAGTTTGCGCTGATGCGAGGTTAAAAGAGAGTCGTTATGCTTTTCTATTTGGTTCTGCTCGATATTCATGAGAATATTTGGTTTATTAGGTTAATTATTTGGCGATACAATCGCCATTCTCGCTCATCCTCATTATTCCAAAGGAATTCGTTTGTGGCCAACGAGGACAATTATTTCTTTAATCTGTTTACAAAGCTATTCTCGGTCTGTGGGGACACAGGCCGATGAAATAACTCACTAAAACTGAATTTGTCGCCATGGTCTGTGTCCTCACAGATCATTTAACTTATCTTCTTTCGATCTGTGGGGACACAGACCGAGGATTCATCTTATCTTACAAATGCCATGGCTACTCCGCCATCAACATTTAAAACATTTCCTTCTCCGTGGTCTGTGTCTCCACAGACCACCAATCTTCATTTCGGTCTGTGAGGACACAGACCGAGGATTTAGAATTAAGCTATCTTACAAATGCCATGGCAACTCCACCGTCAACATTTAAAACATTTCCGGTTGATTTGTGCAGCAAGCCACCCACAAAGGCGAAACAAGCATTGGCAATATCATCTGGTAATATAATCTGATTTAACAAAGTACGTTTCGCGTAATAAGCCGGTAGTTCTGCAACGGTAATTCCGTAAGCTTTTGCACGGCCTTCAGCCCAACCGCCTGCCCAGATATTGCTGTCGCTGATTACAGCATCAGGGTTAACCACATTTACACGGATATTATCGGCACCCAATTCTGCAGCATTTAACCTGCTCAAATGTAATTGGGCAGCTTTTGCACTGCCATAACCGGCATTATTCGGTCCGCTTACCAGGGCGTTCTTACTTACAATATTAATGATATCGCCACCAATATTCTGCTTTTGCATCGTATTTGTTGCAGCCTGAGTGATAAAAAACTGACCTTTTACCAAAACATCATATAATAAGTCCCAATCCTTCTCGGTATGATCGGCAATGGTTTTAGAAATCGATAATCCTGCGTTGTTTACAATAATATCTACTCCACCAAAAGCCAAAGCAGCCGAATCGAAAGCTTGTTTAATATCTTCCTCGCTGGTTACATTTAAAATTGCGGTACTATAAGAATCTTTACCATACAGGCTTGCAAATTCCTTACCTGCTTCTTCCAAACGCTCGGCATTCATATCGTTTAAAATCACCACGCCACCTTCTGCAACAAACTTTTTAGCAATCGCTTTACCTATACCACCTGCACTACCGGTAATTAAAGCAATTTTACCTGTTAAAGGTTTTGGCTTAGGCATACGCTGTAACTTCGCTTCTTCCAACAACCAATATTCGATGTTAAAAGCTTCCTGGTGCGGCAAAGAAGTATATGCTGAAACCGCCTCAGCGCCTTTCATTACGTTAATGGCATTGATATAGAATTCTGCAGCAACCCTTGCCGTTTGTTTATCTTTAGAGAAGGTAAACATTCCGATACCAGGATACAAAATAACTACCGGATTGGTATCGCGAACGGTAGGACTGTTTGGATGTTTACAGGCTTCGTAATAAGCCGTGTACATTGCCCTATATGCTTCGAAAGCAGGCTCCAATGTTTCTTTTAGTGCTTTAACATCCGATAAATCGGCATCGCTTGCTAAAGTTAAAACCAGCGGACTGATTTTGGTGCGTAAAAAGTGATCAGGACAGCTTGTGCCCATTGGTGCAAGGCGATCAAGATCGTTAGAATTGATGAATTCTAAAACACGACTGTCGTCGGTAAAATGACCGATCATGTGCTGTTTAGAAGAACATAAACCACGCAAAACAGGTGCTAAAGCAGCCGCTTGTTGTTTACGCTGATCTGTTGCGGCACTTTCAATCTTTTGTCCTCCAAAAACAGGCCCTTTTTTACCATAATTCTGGTTAAGGTAATCAGAACAGATTTCGATTACCTCTAAGGTATTCAGATAACTTTCGTAAGCCGTATCGCCCCAGGTAAACAAACCATGTGAGCCCAACATAATACCACGGATGCCTGGATTTTCATCTAAACATTGTTTTAATTGCAGGCCCAGTTCGAAACCAGGTTTTTTCCATTCAACCCAGCCTATCGTTCCGCCAAATAATTCTTCGGTAATTTTTTTGCCGTCTTTAGCCGCAGCAATTGCAATGGCCGCATCTGGATGCAAGTGATCGATATGTGCAAACGGCAGAAAACCATGCAAGGGGGTATCGATTGATGGTGCTTTAGAACTTAAATCGAAAATGCAGTGGTTAAAAAGTTCAACCATTTCATCTTCGTGTTCTACACCACGGTAAATATTTTTCAGACTACGCAAACGATCAACATATAATGCTGCAAGACCACTTTTCTTTAAGGTACCTAAATCGCCACCTGAACCTTTTACCCACATTACTTCGGTTTCTAGGCCGGTAAGCGGATCTTTTTCCAATACTTTACACGAGGTATTTCCACCTCCATAATTGGTTAAGCGTAAATCTGCACCCAATAAATTTGAGCGATAAATTAAGAGGGCAACTTCATCACCGGCAAGTTTTGCGGCTTCCTCTTCATCCCACAAATAGCTTACGTGCTTATAACTTTTCGTATCGATTGACATTCTTATATTCTATTTAAATTTTTATTTATTAACCTTTTATTGAATTACCATAACCAACAATGAGTACCGAAATGATGATGGTTAAAATACCCGCCAAAACAGTAATCAACGTTTTTCTCGACACACCTTTCCACTCTTTTAATACCAGCCCCCATATGTTGGCGATGAGAATGATAAAGGCCATGTGCAGAATCCACGAACTGGCGCCGTTGCCCATTTTGCTTTCGCCCATGCCATAGAAAAAGAATTGTAAGAACCATGTAGTACCTGCCAGGGCAGAAAAAATATAGTTTTTTAACAGTGGTGTTTTTGCATTGGTATAATCGCCAAATGTTTTATTCCTTGCATTTAATACCATACACCAGATAAAATTAGTGGTTAGGCCTCCCCAAAGCACAATTACATAAGTAACGTTGTTCTGGAATAGGAAATTACCTGTTTCAGCAGGGTTTGCAGCTTTCCAGATGGCATTCGCTGCATCAGCCATTGGCTTTCCTGCTTCAATACCAAAATTGAAACAGGCACTTAAAACCCCTGAAACAATCCCCACAAACAAGCCAAGTCCGAATTTATATTCTGTTTTTACCTCCATGCCATGTGGATCGGTAATACCAGATTTCATTTCCTTTTCCTTCATCATACCTGCTTTACCGCAGATTACAATACCGATAACACAGACTAAAAGCCCAAGCAATACCATACGCCCCCAATCGGTGTGTAAAAACATGGTAAAAGTATCTTTACCTGCCTGCGGGAAAAAATCGAAGTAAATGGATGGCAGGATTGAACCCAAAACCATACAAAGTCCTAAAATGATACTACTCCCTAACGATACCCCCAGATAACGAACACCTAAGCCATAGGTTAAACCTCCGATACCCCAAAGCACACCAAAAAAATAGGTTAACCATAAAATGCTACTGTTGGTACTGGTTATAATTGCCGTAAAATTCGGGATGGTTAAAAAAGCAGCAAGTGGCGGAACGATTAACCAGGAGAAGATTCCTCCAACGATCCAGTAACTTTCCCAGGCCCAGCCTTTAACTTTTTTGTACGGAATATAAAAACTTCCGGAGGCGAAACCACCGAAGAAATGAAAAATTAAACCTAAAATTGCTTGCATGCTCTATTAATATATTTGGTTGCTCTAAAATAGAATATACAGTAATTTTAACTGTTATGCACTGTTATGGATGGGGATAATATGGGATTATTTAGTCGGAAGACAGAAGACGGAGGTTGGAAGCTATGGTGTAGAATTACAAGCGCGTCGTAATGGGCTTTTAGGTTAATTTTCGTGATGCCAGGTATTACTATCTGACACTTCTTCAATTCTTTATCAATAAAATTCTATATAACAGATGTCATTTCGAGAAGAGTGCAATAAAGTCGAGAAATCTATGAATTAACTAACAGAATTTTCTTAACTGATTTCTCTCCCAAAATTTCGGGACTGTGCTTCAGTCGAAATGACGATCATTAATTAATTCTCTGCAAAATATCTTCAATTACCTCAACCGATTTGAGGATTTTATAATGTCCCACGTCTTCAAAAGATTTTGGAGTTATTGCAGGATATTTATCCAGGAATTCTTTAAGGAATGGGAATGGCGAAATATGATCAGCTGGATCGAATGCCAGGAAATGATTTAAATCCGGACTTAGTTGATACAGTTCGGTTAGGTTAAAGTGGCTTACAGGAACGGGGAACTCTTTGGCAAAGTTGTTGAAAAAGATATCCTGATCTTTAGTTCCGATGTTTACCGAATCTAAACTCTGCTCGAAGTTTTCTTTAAGTCTGATTAACGGTGCGACGCTAATAAGCAGATTGGGGGTAAACCGAGCTCCTGCAGCGCAATTACGTTGGCCATTCCACCCAACGAATGCCCAATTAAGGCATCAGGATGCGCATAGTTTAAGGCAATAGATTTTACTGAACCAGCATATAACATCAGGTTGGAAAATTCAGAGATTGAACTTCCGTTGCCAGGTGCATCAAAAGCAATGATTTCCAGGTCATCTATTTTCAGGAGTTCAATAATCAGCTCATAAAAATCTAAAGCCTTCGAAGCCCAGCCATGCGTAAGTAACACTTTACGTTTTCCATTCCCCCAGCTAAAGCAGTTAATGCTTATCGGCATTGGTAAAATAGGCATCAAAAACCTTGAGGCTAAACTGCTTTGATACAGCGACCAGCTGTTCCTGATGCAGGCGCAATGGCATTTTGGGTGAGTAGAAAATAAACTCACGCATTAAAGCTGCATCAGGCGCTGCCTGTGTTAATTTAAGCTCGTTTACAATTTGTTTTAGCCTTTTCAATTCGAGCTTATTTATGGGTTAAACCAAATGTGATTTTAAATCAGCTGGCGAATAGTTGATTGATTTTAAAGTTTTGTCATCAGACTTCCTGAATACCAAAAACAGTCCGTCGATTTCTTTGTAATAAGATTCGGTCTGGTCTTTATTTAAGTAAAACTGAATGGTTTGTTCAGCCTCTTCTACCGTTTTACAGGCTTTGCTCATATTAGAGCGGTGAACTTCATCAAATAAAGTTTTAAATTTTCCGCCCAGGCCGAACTCGTGGATGGCACCAGCCAAAACATACTGCAGATCGCAAAGGGCATCAGCAACTTCTACCAGATCGTCATTTTCTACTGCTTCCTGCAGTTCTTTCAACTCTTCGGCTAAAAGCGAAATACGCAAATTGGCTCTCTGTTTTGAAGGAATAACAGGACTTTCTAAAATTGGATGTTTAAAGGTAGTATGAAATTCTGCAACCTGGTTTAGCGAATTCGTTTCTTGCATGGTGATGTTTGATTTAATCTTTATACAGCAAACTTAAAAAAATCGGAAGAAATAATACGGAAAATTTATGCACACTGTTAGGTTGGTTAATCGGTTAACTGTTTAAATTGGTTAATTGATTGTTGAATTGTTAAAACTAGTTAGCGGGTTAACCGAAGATGACTCCCCAAATCAAACCTTCAACAATTAACCAACCCGCCTTAATGTCCTCAACTTCTTAATGATCCCAAAAACCAAAGCATAAAAGGTTTTTTACCATTAAGGGATTAAGAACATGAAGTTTTTAAGCACAAGTCGAAATGAGGTGCGTCATGTGAATTTATTTCAGAATCTATGTGGCTAGTCTTTTGATACGAAAACACGAATTTGCACAGATTTTACTTTGAGCTTTAGTCTTTACCTTTTTTATCATTAAGGGATTTAGAACATTAATGTAGAAATTGGTTTACTAGAGTTCATCCCAACAATTTAGCAATCAAACCCTCGACAATTAACCAGTTAACCGATTTATACAATTAACCAATCTACCCATTCTTCTTCCCTTCCCTCACCACTTTAAAAAATTCTTCTTTATAGGTTTCGCCGATGGGAATCGCTTCGTCGCTAATATAAACGGTATTCCCATCTATCATCTTAATTTTTTCGATAGAGATAATGTACGATTTATGGATGCGGTAAAAAGGCGGTCGGGGCAGCTCAGTTTCCAGCTCACGCAGTGCCTGGTAGGTCACAATCCTTTGGGTGGCGGTATAAACTGAAACATAGTTTTTCAATCCTTCAATGTATAGGATATCTTCATAATTAACCTTGATAAACTTGTTCTTGGTATCACCTTTAATGAAAATAAAATCGCTTCCCTGTGCTACTTGCTGAATAACCACTTCTTGTTGCACAGGTATCACAGGCATTAAAATCTGTTGTGCTTTAGTAGCTGCTTTATAAAAGCGCTCGTATGAAATCGGCTTAAGCAGATAGTCTACCACATCTAGGTCAAAACCTTCTAAGGCGTATTCGGGATAAGCGGTGGTTAGGATTACTTTGCATTTACCGCCGCAGATTTTCAAAAACTGGATGCCGGTTAACTCTGGCATCTGTATGTCTAAAAAAACAAGATCAACTTTACCTTCCTGAACCAGGTTAAGTGCTTCAAAAGCATTGGTTGTTGTACCTGTCAACTCCAAAAAAGGAGTTTTATTTATAAATGTGGCAATAATATCTGATGCGTAAGATTCGTCATCAACAGCTAAACAGCGGATCATGTTTGAAATATATTAAAGTTGTCGACCTATTTTCGGGATAAAATTTTCAAAGTTTGCCCGTTTATTTGAATAATTACCCATTCTTACAATAATTACCTTATTTTTCGGATTGACATACACAAATTGACCGAGAATTCCTTCCGCCATATAATCATGTGCCAATAATTTAAAATAATAACTGTTGTATTTTGTCTTTTTAATTTCCGCATTAGCATTTAACTTGGCCAATGCAGCTTTTGCGCCGTCTAAATCTTTATAGTAACGAAAATCGTAACAAGCCCACCATTGGTTTTTGTAACCAAGTTTATCAAGCGTATCTGGATTTGAGGTAGTTTCCACCCATCTTTTAGATATGATTTGATTACCATCCCAATTTCCATTATTAATGTAAAGTCGACCCAATTTAGCAAAATCATTAGCAGTAGCATTTATACAGCAGAATGCTTTTGCAGTTTTTTGGTTATCCAAACTCCATAACGCGTTCGATTCGGCCTGTAAAGGTTGCCATAAATAGGCCGATAACAGATCTTGGATCTTCTTACCGCTTGCTTTCTCTAAAACAGCTGAAAGCAATTGTGTATTTACACTTTGATATTCGAATTTTAATCCTGGTTCGCCTTTCATTTTAAGATTAGCGATTTGATTATCTAATGAGCTGCCGTAATACAATTTGGTAATGGCAGAAAATGGTGTTTCCTTATTCTCATCATAATCAATTGCCGATTGCATATCCAAAACATGTTGAATGGTCAATTTATTGAAGCGGGCATCATTTTTAACCAAATCAGGCAAATACCGAATTACCAAATCATCCGAAGATTGTATTATTTTTTTATCAATGGCGATACCAACCAGCGTTGCCACAAAAGATTTTGCTACGGAAAAACTTGGGTGCAATGTGTTTTCATCCATGTTTTCGGCAAATCGTTCATAAATTATTGTATCATTTTTAATCACAACAAAAGCATTTGTATTGGTTCTGTTTAGAAAAGTATCTAAATAGGTTTTTAATTTCAAATGCTTGGCTTGAGCTAAATCGCTGGCAAAACGAAATGGTTTTTTCGTCGATAAAATCCTTGCATTTTTAAACTTACTGCTGTCGCCTAAATCGGGCTGCCACCACCAGATTGCTCTAATGGGCGCACAAGCTGTCGCAAATAAACAGCTAATTAAAAAAAGGATAATTACAACGTGTAATTTAGATAATTTCACCATCGAATTATAGATTTAAAATTAATGTGCTTTTATAGGTATTGCCATTATTAGAAATCAGTAACTCATGTTTTTCGGGATAAATCAGATCCAGCCTACGGTGGATATTCACCATACCCACGCCATTGGAGTGATCTTTCTGTGCGTGACTGATCTTATTGCTCACCTCGAAACTTAATCGTTTGTTCTGCACCTTAAGTTTAATGCGCACAGGCTGTGCTTCATCATTTACCACGCCATGTTTAAGGGCATTTTCAACAAAAGGGATCAGGATCAGCGAAGCTATTTTTTGATTGGCAATGCCCTCGGTTGTAAACTCGACATAAAATTTGGGTTCAAAACGCATCTTAAATAATGCAACATAACTCTCTAAATATTCTACTTCCTTTTCTAAACTCACTTTACCATCAGGACTATCATTTAAAGTATAGCGCATTAAATCTGATAACCGCAAAACAGCATTGGCCAGTTGATCGGATACAGGAATGGCCAAAGAATAAACATAATTTAAGGTATTGTACAGAAAGTGTGGATTGATCTGCGATTTCAAAAATGAAAGCTCGGCTTTAACCACTTCCTCTTTAAGTTTTCTGTTGACCTGCTCTGACTTGAAGCTCTGCTCAATACCATAAACCGCAGCGGGCAATACAATATAGGCAAGGCTCCAGTAAATATTATCAGAAATGTAATGCGATGCGGTTGTACCTTCTGCATAATTATGAAAACCAAACCATTTTAAATATAATACTTCTTCTATCAGATACCTTAGGCCTATAAATATGGCAATAGTAAATATAATGCCACTGATTAGCTGAGGCGTTTTATTCTTCTTTAAGAATTTCGGATAAACCCATAGGTAACAGATGTAGAACTCTATCAATTGGATAAAATTCATTGATATACTGAAAGCCGATTGCCTTAAAGTAACTCCTTCTATAATTGCCCCGCCATAAAAATAGCCTAAAACAAGTAGCCAGCAAAGTATATGAATGGAAATGGTTTTTGTTGTTTTCATAGCCTAAAACTATACAAAGCTTTTTTAACCGCCTATTTTCTTATTCCAAACACGTAAATAATTATCCCAACCTGGTCATTTTAAGGATCAACACCTTTTATTACCCAAAAAAGCATTGGGATAATATTTTAAAGGGTTGGGATTATATAATTTTTAGACTAATGCAACCTCTCCATCTTTGAATCGTCAATTATAAAAACAAACACGATGATGAACCTCTTATTTAAATCTGCTCTTTTTGCTTTGTTTATTTTTAGCTTTCAAACTGCTTTTGCTCAAAACATTAAGGTATCGGGAACTGTTACCGATAAAAATAATAAAGCACTTGATTATGCTTCAGTAGCATTAATCCACTTACCCGATTCGGCTTCGGTTGCCTTACCAGTCACCAACCAACAGGGTGTATACGAGTTCAGCAATGTTCAACCTGGCCGGTATTTGATCAAAGCCTTAATGATGGGTTACGGAAAAAACCAATCTGCACCATTCGAAGTAAAAGATATCGCCGTTAAAGTTCCATCGATTATACTGGCAGACCGCTCTCAAACCCTGAAAGATGTAAACATTATATCTAAAATGCCCATAATTGGTCAAAAAGCAGACCGGGTGATTGTAAATGTAGAACAGATGAATACTGCAGGTGATAATGCACTGGAAGTAATCAGCCGGTCGCCGGGCGTAAAACTGGATAAGGACGATAACATTGTGCTGAAAGGTAAAAAAGGAATCAACGTGATGATCGATGGTAAGATGAGCTATATGACGGGCGTGGAATTAACCAATTACCTCAAATCGCTACCTGGATCGGTGTTAAGCAAAATCGAACTGATTTCTAACCCTCCATCCTCTTTCGATGCTGCTGGCACAGCAGGGATCATCAACATTAAACTCAAAAGAAATAAAATGCAAGGCTTTAATGGGAACCTGAATCTTGGCGGTGGTTACGGCCGTTATGAAAAAGTTTACGCTGGCACCAACCTGAATTACAATATCGGTAAGGTGAGTACCTATGTACGTTTAAACGCCGGACACTATAATTCATACAACAGGTTAACTTTAAACAGAACAATTGGCGACGAACAATATAACCAGCTTAATTTCTGGCACCCGGTAACCAACAGCTTAAATTATTCTACCGGTGCTGATTATTTTATCAATGAGAAACATACCTTGGGCTTAATGGTAAAAGGCTTTACCGCACCTGAAGAAACCAAGGTAAACAGCAATTCGGTAAATTATAATGCAGCGGGTATAAAAATGGGCGGAACATCGATGTTTAATCCGCAAAGTAATACCGAAAAAAACCATGCACTTAATTTAAACTACCGTTTCAAAACAGATACATTGGGCGGAGAACTGGGTTTTGATGCCGATTATGTTCAATACGACAACAGCAAGAACGAAACCTTTACCAATAATTACCTCGATGCCAGTGATCAGCTGATCGGCAATCCAATCGATTTACGCAATGAAGGTATGGGCAATGTTTCTATCTATTCCATTAAGGCCGATTATAGCTTAAATTTTTCAAAAACATTAAAAATGGAAACTGGCTGGAAAAGCAGCTGGGTAAAATCGCAGAGCGATGTACGTTTCGATTCGCTAAAAACCGCTGGCTGGATTAACGATCCGCGCCGAACCAACGCCTTTTTATACAATGAAAACATCAATGCAGGTTATCTTTCTTTAGATCAGAGCTTCAAAAACCTACAGATCAAAGCAGGTTTACGTGCAGAACAGACTTTGGGCAATGGCAGTTCATCGGGCACCAATACGCTGATTGACAGGAAATACTGGAAACTTTTCCCAACGCTATTTATCTCCTTAAAACTGGATTCGAACAACCTCGTAACGGCTGCCTACCGAAAAAGTATTAACAGGCCATCATACAGCAGTTTAAATCCCTTTACCTTTTATACCGACCCCTATACTGCCATACAGGGAAACCCATTATTACAGCCATCTTACGCCAATAGTTTTGAATTTAATTACTCGATTAAAAATTTCAGGGTATTAACGTTGAGCTATTCGGTAAGTAATGGCGCGATGTGGGAAGTGATTTATCAGAATAATAGCACAAAAGAAAGTATCTCCAGGCCAGAAAACCTGAACCGTACAACAAATTTTTATATGGCCACCGGAAGTCCTTTTGATGTAACCAAATGGTGGAACAACAGTACCGAAGTTTCTGTTGGTTATAACCGCACCACATCGGCAGTACAGGGAAATGGCTATAATGCTTTCTCGTGGAACTGGTCCGTTATGTCGGATAATACCATCACTTTGCCCAAAAACTACAGTTTAACGATGTATGGTTATTACGATTCTCCTTCTATTTCTGGTTTATTCCGCAGTTTGGGAAATTATCAGCTCAATGTTGGCGCTAAAAAGTCATTCTGGAACAAAAATGCAACGTTGGCCTTAAAAGTAAACGATATCTTTAATACCAGTAAATTCAGAGCCAATCTGGAGTACAATAACATTAAAACCTATTGGCAGAACGAATGGGAAAGCCGTAGGATAAACTTAAGTTTCACCTATAAATTCGGGAACATGAAAATCAAAACTGCCCGCAGCAGACAAACCGGAACAAGCGATGAGGAAAGCAGGGTAGGCAAAAATTAAGAATAAAGGTTAATTGTATAAATCGGTTAGCTGTTTAATTGAGCAATTGTTCAAATCAGTTAACCGATTAAGCAGTTTCAACAATTAACCTTCTATAAAACCATTAGCATCCAAACATTACAGGCAAAATGGCCTGAATTACCCAATGGAGCTACGATTTTTTTAAATCCTGCCTTTTCGTACATCTCAATTGCCCGGGTAAGCGATGGAAACGATTCCAGATAAATCTCATTATAGCCAAAATGCTGCGCCGACTCTATACTTTTCTCCATAAGCATTTTGCCAATGCCTTTGCCACGCGAAGATGCCGAGGTATATAATTTAACCAGTTCAACACAACCCTCTGGCAAACCTTCGGTTGGATAAATACCGCAGCCGCCAACAATAAGTCCATCCTCTTCGGCCAGCCAGTAAGCCGATTGAGGGTGCTCGAAAAGTGTAGATAACTCATCGGTTGTAGGATCGGTATAAACCGTGCCCGGCTTGTCTATTTTAAATTCTCTTAAAACAGCCCTGATCATTTCAGCTGTTGCAGTATTATCCTGTGCAGTTATCTTCCGGATGGTAATGGCCATGTCTTTTCTTTTTGTAAAGTTAATGGTTTAGGTTAATTGTTTAAATCGATAGATTGTTAAATTGTTCTGATTTGATCTTTAGTTAACCGGTTTAAACAATTAACCGATTAAGCAATTAACCTATCTAAAATAGATTTATTATTTTGGCGTTATGTTTGCAGTATATAAATATCCAAATTTTTGGATATTTATGCTATCACCTAACACACATAAAATGAAACAAAGATTATTAGTATGCCTTTTAACTGTTGGCCTTTTTGGCTGTGGAATAAACAGGCAGGCACAGCAGATAAAAGCCCTGGAAGACTGCACCTATAAAATTACAGGTGTACAACAGGTATCGATTGCAGGTACAGATGTTAAAAAGTTAATGGATCAGCAAAGCTTTAGCTTAACCAGCTTACCTGGGGTTGCATTGGGTTTGTTAAGAAAAGACATTCCTTTAAGAGCCAATCTGAATTTAGAAATAACTAACCCATCGAGTAATTTAGCAGCCATCAACCAGTTCGAATATAAAATATTGGTGAATAATACCGATTTGGCAGAAGGCATTGTTAATCAAAATGTAAGCATTGCACAGGGACAAACAGTTACTGTTCCGGTACAACTGGTAAGCAACATTTACGGGTTAGTATCTAACGGCAATGTTTTTAACGATATTATCAAGGCTGCTCAGAAAGGATCAGCTTCAAAAGATGAAAAATTAGGTTTATTAACCATTAAAATAAAACCGACCTTTATGCTGGGCAATACACCTGTTAAATATCCAGGTTACATTACCATCAATAAAGATATCAGCAGTAAAATATTATTGTAAATACCACCACAAATAAAAATGCCCGCTTAATTAAATATGTTAAGCGGGCATTTTTTATTAAAGAACTTTTATTAAAATTTCTTATCTGGTGTCATCACCATTCCCTTAAATCCTTTTGGATCTAACTTTTCATCTAATGCTCTTAGTTCTGCTACAGATAGTTTTGATGGCATTACGGTTGTGGTTGTACTTAAGCTAGCTGTTTTTGCTGCTGTAGTTACAAAATTTCCGTTCTTGGCATACAACAATGCGTAGGCCAACAAAGTCTCTGTTTCATCGCCCCATGCTTTGGTTAAATCTTCTGCTGATTC
This sequence comes from Pedobacter borealis DSM 19626, assembly GCF_000708285.2. Classification (GTDB taxonomy): domain Bacteria; phylum Bacteroidota; class Bacteroidia; order Sphingobacteriales; family Sphingobacteriaceae; genus Pedobacter; species Pedobacter borealis. Next base: position 13,647 of record NZ_JAUG01000042.1, on the reverse strand, counting down.
TTTATCAACCGTTAGGCCAGAATAGTAACCACCAACGCCAACTTTATTTTTGGTTTCAAATTCTGGAATATACATATCCACCTTATCTATTCTGATTGGGAAGAAACCAACAGGTTTACCATAAGTTGTTCTACCAATCAGTTTTACATCCATTACCGGTTTTAAGCTGTTAATGGTCAGCTCGCTTGCCGAGGCTGTTGATCCAGTTACTATAAAATAAACTCTGTTTAATGATAATGAGCCAGACTTTGCAAATTTCTCTATATTATCAGCAGCTGTTGGTGAATAATTTAAATCGGCATAAGTGGCATACTTTCCGTTTACACCCGTGGTAAAGGTCTGTAATTTACCAGCATCATCTAACAGCGGTTGGTGTGCCAAAACGGAGGCTTTGCGCTGAGCACTAGTGATTGATTGTAGGTAATTATTGTAATAAGAAGTAAACATCGTATTACCTGTTTCTCCTGCAGGTGCAACCAAATTGATTATCTGGGTAGCTGTTGAAACATAACCACCGCCATTATAGCGTAAATCAATGATCAATTCACTTACCCCCTGGGTAGCAAAATTAGAAAAAACCGTATTTATTGCTGCAGAAGCATTATTGGTGAAACTATTGAATACAATATAACCAACTTTCTTTGTACCAACCGTATAAACATTGGTAAACAATATTGGGTTAACGGTATATAAACTGCTAGATACAACAGCTGTTTTTTGGTTGCCGCTAATATCATTGAAAGCCAGGGTCACCGTTGCATTTGTGCCAAAAATAGCACTATTTAAAAAATTAATTGCACCAGGATAGGTCAGATCTGTTCTTCCGTTTACACTGGTTATCCTACAGCCACGAGTTAAACCCTGCAATGCTGCTGGCGAGTTGGGATAAACATATTTTACCCTTAAATCTGTAGTGTTATTATATTGAACAGAAAAACCGTAATCATTGGCCGAGCCATTTACATCAGCTTTAAGTGCCCCGGTTTTTCCAGTCGTAACTGCCGTGTAATCGAAAAACGAATATTTGGGCTCGCCAGAATTACTTACATATTCATATGGCTTTCCTGTTGCCGGATCTAAAGAATATTGTGTCATAGCGTATAACTCAGCTTCATTCGAACTAAATCCACGCGGATTAAACACTTCATAAGTTGGTAGCGAAGTATTCCAATAATAAAGTTCTTTACCATATAAAAAGATAGAATCTTTAGTCAACTCATCCCGCTTTCCGGTAGGCGTAGTAACAACTGGCGGGGTTACTGGCTCATCAGGCGCAGAACTGCTCTTTTTGCAGCCGGTAATGGCCCCAAAGCTTAAAAAACCTAGTGCAACCAGGTAAAGGAATTTCTTATTTCTCATTGAAATTATTGTAACATTATCTTTTATATACGTACTGGGCAAAGGTTAAGTTCTTCGGGAAGAAACTTTTGTCAACCAACAAACTAAATTTAATTCAAAATATTGTGTTCTTGTGCATATGCATCAGTGAATTACGTAAATCTATCAATTAAATTACTTTGCACTGAGATATTTAGCAAATTTTAACAAGATCTACCAAACCAGTGTTGCACTGTTAGTCCTTATGCCCCCATAAATTGTCGCCTTTGCACCGCTTAAGTCAATCAAATCCGCTGCAAATTTGTTATACTAAATTAGCTGATTTAAAAACCAAGAACCATGGAAAAGATCGAATTTAAAACCACAATTAACGCCACAGCAGAAAAAGTTTGGGATACGCTGTTTGGCGTAGAAACCTACCCCAAGTGGACAGCTGTTTTTGCAGCAGGATCGCGTGTAGAAACCGATTGGAAAAAAGGAAGCAAGGCCCTGTTTCTGGGTGATAACGGAGATGGAATGGTAGCTGTGATTCAGGATAATATCCCTAACCGGTATATGTCTATTAAACACCTGGGCGAAATAAAAGACAGCAAGGAAGATTTCAGCGGAGATTGGGGCGAGACACTCGAGAATTATACGCTCAATGAAAAAGATGGCAAGACAGAACTCCTCATCGATATGGACATTAACAATGAATGGAAAGATTATTTCGAAAAAACTTGGCCAAAAGCGCTGGATAAGGTTAAAGAACTAGCTGAAAAACGGAGCGAATATCATGTGGAGACATAAAAATCGATGGGCCTCTGGATAAAACGGAGGCTTTTTTTTTGTAAACGAAATATCAGATCAAAAAATCATGCCCGATCGGGAACAAAAGACAGCCAAAACTTAGAAATCATTCCCAAACGGGTATAACATTTACTATAAAATTTCACAAGAATGCCGCAATCTCGAACTATTCCTCTGACTTACCCTTGGTAGTAGATCCCGACTAATATTTGGTTTAAAAAATTCAAACTGATAGATTTATGCAAAATCCACAATATGAATTTCTCAGATTCTGAAGAATTACGGTCAATATTATGGCCAAGAGTAGAAAAACCACTGCTAAAAGGTTATTTTGGAGGCGTCTTTAATAAAGAACACAACAAATTTTATGCTGCAACTTTAACAAAAATATCGGAAATAGATTATGACGATTTTGAATATCATCATGATCTATTTCATGGTTATACCTCATTGTTCTATGATTTTAAACAGGCAAAAAATTTCATTACTCCTGATTCCTGGCAAAGCAAATCAACCCGTGAGCTTATTGATGAAAAAGTATATACCTATTTTTCGGTTTCCTTTACGGGCATGTTCTTTGAAGCCGAGTGGTTTATTTTAAAAAGCCTTACCTTTTATGGTAATCAGAAAGATGAAATTGAAGTTAGAGATGATATTCAAAAACCGTGTAACAATGCCAATTTTTGGCATGATTGCTTGTTTCTTCCGAACGCACCTCTCCAGCATGATGTACTAGGCAAAACGGTTACCTTAAGAGATATACAGTTCGAAGAATTTAAAGATTCACCCTACTTAGTAGCCATTTTAAAGCAGGAAAAAAAAGAAAAAATAAACAGAGCTTTTGCAAATTATTGCGACGAAGAGTTTATTAAACCATTTTTTGAAGAGATTCGAATAACTTTTCCATCAGAATATACAGAACTATGCCCGTTAAGAATTAACTATCCTATGATTTTTCCGGTGCATAAAAAACAGGTTATTTTTTGTGCACTTGTAGCCGATTATCAGAATAAATGGCGATTAAGGTATTATTTGCTAAACATGGAGGATAGGCAATTTTATGAGTGGGTGTATTTTAAGAATGATGAACATGATTTCTCCTTTTTCTACAGCGATTTAATCATAAATAATCTAAAGACCATTTCAAATTGGGACGAAGATGATTTTCTTGATTCATCGTGCACGATGGATGATGATTTTTTTTGGAAAGAATATGTTTTCAGAAAAGAAAATAACAGTTTCCTCTTTTTAAAATTACTTTAAAAAATAAAAGCCTTACATTTCTGTAAGGCTTTCGTTTAGAAGTGGTGCCACCTGGATTCGAACCAGGGACACAAGGATTTTCAGTCCTTTGCTCTACCGACTGAGCTATGGCACCTCCTTTTGGGATTGCAAATGTAGCATTCTTTTTTTCAAATCCAAAAATGGATTCTAGATTTTTTTCTAAAAATACGATCTTAAAGCCTCATCCTTTTGATAAGCAAGAAGATGCTGTGAAAAAATATTTTTATTTCCGCTTAGGTATTCCTTTTTGAAATGGCATAAAACCAAAAAAGCCTCTCATTTCTGAAAGGCTTTTGGAAGTGGTGCCACCTGGATTCGAACCAGGGACACAAGGATTTTCAGTCCTTTGCTCTACCGACTGAGCTATGGCACCATCCGTTTGGGATTGCAAATGTAGCGTTCTTTTTTCAAAAGCAAAATTTTTTTTCGATTATTTCATTGCTACGCTGATTATCAATTAATTAATTTTTCACGATTCTTAAAACAGGCCTTAATCCTTGCTTAGAATGAGTACAAACAAACAATTTTATTATTTTTTTTATGCATGCATAGCATTTTATTTAGATTAATATCCTAATTTAGCGTAACAATCTAATATTGCATGGTAGCACAGATCCTTTTTCTAGTACTTACACTTGCAGCAATTGCGCTGTTTACAGTTAACCTGCGTAAAATAATTCGCAATATCCGTTTAGGAAAACCGGTAGATCGAAAAGATCAGCCGCAAAAAAGGTTAATGACCATGCTTCGCGTGGCATTTGGTCAGTCTAAAATGGTTGTCCGCCCTATCCCTGCCTTTCTCCACTTTTTTGTTTACATCGGTTTCGTAATCATTAACATTGAAGTATTGGAGATTATCATCGATGGTTTATTCGGCACACACCGGATTTTTAATGGTTTGGGTGGTTTATATAACTTTCTGATCGGATCTTTCGAAATCCTCGCCTTTACTGTTTGGGGTTCATGCGCTATTTTTCTTGTACGCAGAAATATCCTAAAACTTAAACGCTTTAGTGGCGTTGAGATGAAAAGCTGGCCAAAATCTGATGCCAATTACATCCTTATTACTGAGATTTTGTTAATGAGCGCTTTCTTATTAATGAATGCAGCCGATGCAAAATTACAGCTTTTGGGCGCCAGCCATTATGTTAATGCCGGTGCATTTCCAGTGAGTCAATATTTAATTAATATCCTGCCTTCATCAGAAAGTGCCCTGGTTATCTTAGAACGCAGCTGCTGGTGGTTTCACATTATAGGCATACTGGCTTTCTTAAATTACCTGCCTTATTCGAAACATTTTCATATTCTTTTCGCCTTTCCAAACACCTACTTTTCTAATTTGGAACCTAAAGGTGAGTTTACAAATATGGCCTCAGTTACTAATGAGGTGAAAGCCATGCTCGATCCTTCTTTTGTTCCGGCAGAAACCGAACCCGGTAAATTTGGAGCCAAAGACGTAACCGATTTAAGCTGGGTAAACCTCATGAATGCTTATACCTGTACCGAGTGCGGAAGGTGTACTTCAGTATGTCCGGCAAATATTACTGGTAAACTTTTATCGCCGCGGAAAATTATGATGGATACCCGCGACCGCATTACCGAAGTGGGCCAAAATATTGATAAACACGGCGCTGAACATCAGGATGGAAAATCTTTATTGGATGACTACATTAGCAGAGAAGAAATTTGGGCCTGCACCAGTTGTAACGCCTGTGTAGAGGCCTGTCCGGTAAACATCGATCCATTACAGATTATTATGGAACTTCGCCGTTTTGCCGTGATGGAAGAGTCGCAGGCACCAGGCAGCATTAACGCGATGATGGGAAATATTGAAAACAACCAGGCACCCTGGAAATACTCTCCAGCCGATCGTTTTAACTGGGCACAGGAAAACTAGCAATTGACAGTTTTCAGTTGGCATTGAATTAAAATAATAATTACATCAGGTCTTGATACTTGATACTAGATACTAGACAAATGGAATTTAAAGTCCCTACAATGGCAGAGTTGATGGCCGCAGGTGAAGAACCGGAAATATTATTTTGGGTTGGCTGTGCTGGAAGTTACGATGAAAGAGCGCAGAAAATTACCCGCGACATTTGCAAGATCTTACATCATGTAGGCATAAAATACGCTGTTTTAGGAACAGAAGAAAGTTGCACCGGAGATCCTGCTAAAAGAGCCGGTAACGAGTTTCTTTTCCAGATGCAGGCCATGACCAATATTGAGGTATTGAATGCTTACAACATTAAAAAAATTGTAACAGGCTGTCCACATTGCTTCAATACCATTAAAAATGAATATCCCGGTTTAGGCGGCACCTACGAAGTGATCCACCATACGCAATTGATCCAGGATCTGATTAACGAGGGCAAACTAAAAGCTGAGGGTGGCGAAAGTTTCAAAGGCAAAAAAATCACCTATCACGATCCATGTTATTTGGGCCGTGGAAATGGAATTTACGAAGCGCCTAGAAAAGCCCTGGAAGTACTTGATGCACAGTTGGTAGAAATGAAACGCTGCAAAAGCAATGGCTTATGCTGTGGTGCCGGAGGCGCACAGATGTTTAAAGAACCAGAAAAGGGAAATAAAGATATTAATGTAGAACGCATTGATGAGGCTTTACAAACCAATCCGCAGGTTATTGCTGCAGGTTGCCCGTTTTGTATGACCATGCTAAGCGACGGCATTAAACTAAAAGATAAAGAACAGGAAGTTAAGGTGTTGGATATTGCCGAGATTACAGCAAGGGCAAACGGCCTGTAACCTTCGCTTTTAGATTCACTTAATAAAAAGCCGTTTCATAAGCGTTAATTTAAATTCAATCTGTCACGTTGAGTCTGTCGAAACGCTTAAATCTGTAATTAAACAGATCCTTCGACAAGCTATAAATGACAGATTTCAATAGAAAGATCGTCATTGCTGAAAAAGCCTTCTCGCACCCGATAGCTATCGGATGATGGTCACGCGCTCGGTCCGTCACCCTGAACTTGTTTCAGGGTCTTTTATTATAGTTTTTCACCATATAAGGCATGTAAGAACATATGAGGCGTTGAGCTTATAGGTAACTTATGTGTCTTATATAGTTCAGTTTTGGCCGCTATATCACAAAGGTACTAAACTTTGTGTTCTTTGTGACTTGGTGGTTAATCTTTTCTCTGCTGTCATTAATATTGATTTTTTTACAATAAATTACCCCTCATGATGACAAATCAATATTAATGAAACCTGTGCTCCAAACATAACCGACGAACTTAATCTTTATTATTTGACGGTTTTTTATTTTTAGGAAAGCAATAGCAGTATTCCATAGGGCAATTTCTTCCTGCTCTACCTTCTGCCATGAAAAATGGCATTCGTTCGATCAGGTTTAGTTTAGCCATTTTCTGCTACGATGTCGGTTTCCGTGCCACAGCCCCAAGTCCATAGCCCTGATCGAAGCGGCATCCCCGATATTTCATCGGGATAAAGCAAAGAGCAGGACTAACATAAAAAAAAGCATATGACATTGCGCTCCAAAATTGTCAATATTTTACTTCATACAATATACGACTGGTGTTAACAACGGAATTAATAAGACTGGAAAAAGATAATCAACTCGCTTGAAATGCTCATCGTCAGAGACAAGTTAAGGCTTCTGAGAAATTAAAACCTCCGCATTAATTTTATTCAGGTTATCGCGGATCAGGTTTAAATCTTCAGCCTCCATATTTTTTAACGGAATAACCAGCTGCGTAGCCATCGAATCTACATCGCCTCCCTTGTCTTTATAGGTCTGCACAATTACGTCGTCACCTTTGGTATGGATATACAATTTGCCCGAAGTAGTTGTACCATAATAGTCCATATCTTTAAATTTCGACAGCTTAAATGCGAAATACTCTGTTTTACCGTTATTAAAATAACGCTTGTAACGGCAAAAGCCATTGTTGGTAACATTTAGCTCATAACGCTTTACCTGCTCGCTTTCCTGACCGTTATCGTAATGATCGGTAAATGTTTTTTGAAGAAAATTGATCGATTGCGCTACGGTTTCGGGGTCGGAAAAAGCACATAAAAACATACAAAAAGCCGAAATAAGGGATATTTTCAAGCAGAGTGTAAACTTTTTCATCAGGTTAGCGTTTTAAACACACTAATTTAATTAAAATCATAAATTTGTATATGAGTTTTTCTCCACAATCAAGAGTTTGGGTATACCAAAGCGATCGCAAATTTACTTCTACTGAAGAAAATGAGATCTTAAACAAATTAGCAGCTTTTACTAACCAGTGGAAAGCACATGGAAATGAATTGCTTGCAAAAGCAGAAATCCGCTATGGTTTTTTTATTATCCTAACGGTCGACGAAAGCCAGGCGGGCGTTACCGGTTGCGCTATTGATAGCTCTGTTCGCTTAATTAAAGAAATTGAACAGGAATACCATGTAGACCTTTTTAACCGTTTCAACATCGCCTACAAAGTAAATGGAGAAGTTGTAGTAAACAGCAAAGAAGATTTTGAAACTTTGGTAAATATCAAACAGGTAACACCAGAAACGATTGTTTTTAACAATATGGTACAAAATCTAGCCGAGCTGGAAAGCAAATGGGAAGTGCCATTCCAAAACAGCTGGCATTCTACTGTTTTTGCCCATTTACTATAAAATTATGTTTATTGTAATTTTTAAATTTCAATAAAAAAGAGCGTCATTGCGAGAAGGAACGACGAAGCAATCTTTCATGCTTATAAGCCTTGTTATAAAGATTGCTTCATCCAATGAAAAATTGGCTTCGCAATGACGATTTTTTGGAGCCTATCATTTCTAAAAAAGATCCTAATGGAGGATCCTTTCTACAAACACAGGCTAGCCGATTTCTCCATTACACATTTCTTAACCTCACAATACCATCCTGATCTCGAATCACTTCTGGGCTAACTTTTTCTAAAACGTACAGTGCTAACTGAGATTATTTTCTCAGTCAGCCAAACAATTAGCTAGCAAAAAACATTATATTGGTTAAATCAAATAATGTCTATGAAGCGCTGGCTCAAAATCTCTTTAAAAATTATATCGGTTATTGTTGTTCTGATTATCCTCACCTGGTTGGCAGGAGCATTTTACATCAGTAGAAATAAAAAAGAAGTACTCGCTTCTATCCTATCACAGCTCAATAAAAATTTAAACGGAAAAATTACCGCTACCAGCATGGAACCAACACTCCTGAAAAGTTTTCCCGGGGTTTCGGTATCCTTAAACGGCGTTTTACTGAGAGATAGTTTATGGAACCAACATAAACACGATCTTTTAAAAGCGCAGGATATAGATATATCGCTAAACGTACTTTCGCTCATTGTAGGTAATATCAACATTAAACAGATTGCCATCAACAATGCGGCTATTTATATCTACACCGATTCTACTGGCTATAGCAACACCAGTATTTTTAAAAGCAGACCTAAAAACGATAAAAAATCGTCGCCAAAATCTTCCGCATTAGAAGTCAAAAAAATAGATTTTAACAAGGTTAGCCTGATATTAGATAACAAAAAGAGATTCAAGTTATTCAATTTCGATATTGATCAGATCCAGGGCAGAATGCAATACCCTGATAGCGGCTGGACAGGTAAAATCAAATTGATGACCAAGGTGAACAGTTTCGCCTTCAACACGCGTAAAGGAAGCTTTATAAAAGACAAAACTTTAGATGGAACATTAACTGCACGTTATAGCCGTGATCTTGATGCAGTAATTCTGAGTCCCGAAATCTTGAACATTGGCGGGCACCCTTTTAAAATCGGTGCTAAAATAGAATTGGATAAATCTGCTTTTGCCATTAGCATAGCTGTTGATGATATATTATTCAGAGATGTTGCCTTACTCTTATCACCTAATATCTCCTCAAAACTCTTAAAGTTCGGCATAGAAAAACCGATCGATATCCGGGGAAATATTGTTGATGACGGATTAGGGAAATACGGAGATCCCTTGATCAAAGTAGGCATAACCGTTCGGGATAATGTGGTTTCTATTCCGGCAGGTAAATTAACGGCCTGTAATTTTGATGGTTCCTTTACCAATCGGGATACCGTTGGTGGTATTATTGGTGATGAAAATTCATCCATAAAATTCCACAGGCTTACGGCAAAATATTTTAATGCACCGCTTAAGATAGACACTTTCACAGTGAATAATTTATCGCGTCCAATTGCTACCGGGTTGGTAACCTCGCAATTCCCCCTGTCCAATTTAAACAATTCATTGGGCACGAACGATTTTGAATTTAAAAACGGAACAGCCAACTTAAGGCTTTACTGTAAGGCAGATATTGATAATTTCAGATTTACCAAACCTGTTGTTTCAGGTAAAATACAGATTGCCGATGCCGATATCCTTTACATCCCTCGGAAGCTTCATCTGGTAAAAAGTGCCTTAAACATCAACTTCAACCAGAACGATTTATCGATACAGAACGGGCATTTCCAGTTGGGCAAAAGCGAGCTTAATGTAAGCTGTAGCATCGCCAACTTTGCTAACCTGTATTATACTGCTCCCGAAAAAATATTGGTGAACTTAAAAATGTCTAGCCCGCAGCTCTACCTAAAGGAGTTTTTACCCTTCTTAGGACCAAGAACAGCGAAGAAAAAATCGAGCGGAAACAAACAAGTGGTTTCCAAAGAGCTGAGCAATGTGCTGGAGCTTTCGAAAATGAATATCCGTTTAACCGTTGATAAAGCTATTTATGATAAGTTTTTAGCTAAAAATCTCGATGCCGATATTTCTTTGCGTGGCGGGGGTATTTTCTTCAACAAAATAAGCGTGGCCCATGCGGGTGGTCAGTTATCGCTGACTGGAAATATTATGCAGGAAGCCGCCTCAAATAGCTTTAAAATCAATTCAAAGATCAGCCATGTAAGTGTTAAAGATTTCTTTTATTCATTTGATAACTTTGGACAGAATACCATTACCAACAAAAATTTAAAAGGGTATTTATCAGCGTTGGCCAACATTTCCGGAAGGATATCGCACACGGGAAAAATTCTTCCGAGATCGATAAATGGAAAAGTGGTATTCAACCTGAACAATGCCGCATTGGTTAATTTCGACCCGATGGTGAAGGTAGGGAAATTTGCTTTTGCCAACAGGAACTTATCAAATGTAGAAATCAAAAATCTTGATGGAACACTTAACGTGCGTGGTGATAAAGTAGAAATAAGTCCGATGCAGATAAATTCCAGCGCGTTAAACTTTAACGTAAAAGGTATTTATGCTTTAGGGAGTGGTACAAATGTAGAGATGGATATTCCGCTGAGAAATCCAAAGGGAGATGAAAACCTAACCAGATCGGAAAAAAGAGAAGCCCGTATGCGCGGCATCGTATTACACCTAAAAGCTGTTGATGACGAAAAAGGTGGAATAAAAATCAGGTGGAATAAGGATCATGACTAGTTTTAGTCCCAAGTCTGGAGCCCAAAGTCCTTAGTCGATAAATGGACTGAAGACTCGGGGCTTTGGACTGTCGACTAAAAATCCAGCGGCCCTAACCTATTCATATTTCTTAAAATCAGATATTGACGGTGCCTGATGTACGGGGTTGCATTTTTGGGTGTCCACCTTCTGGGGTTTGGAAAACAGGAAGCAATTAAAGCAGCCTGTTTCCTGGTCAGTTTTGTACAGGATTTGCCATAATACTCCTGGGCGGCGGCCTCGGCGCCATAAATCCCATCGCCCATTTCGATTACATTCAGGTAAACTTCCAATATTCTCTCTTTGCTCCAGAACAGTTCGATGAGTAGCGTAAAATAAGCTTCAAAACCTTTCCTTATCCACGACCGGCCAGGCCACAAGAAAACGTTTTTAGCTGTTTGTTGCGAAATGGTACTTCCACCCTTTACCTTTTTCCCTTTGGCATTACTGGCAAAAGCTTTTTCAATGGCTTTCATATCAAAACCGATATGTTTTAAAAAGAGTTGATCTTCGGCAGATACCGCAGCCCTTTTCATATTATCAGACATATCCTCAAATTTCACCCACTTTTTCTCTGTTTTAAAAGACTTACCATCGGCTTTACGTTCAATATTCCGTAGCACCATCAAAAGTGTAATAGGCGGATTGATAAAACGCAGGGCGATTACCCAAAACACAGAAACCAGCAGAAAATATAAAAATACTTTCGTAACAATATTGGTAATCTTCTTTAGAAGGGGGTGTTTTGATTTGCTTTTGGTTCTGCTTGTCCGCGTTTTCGCCATGGCGCAAAGGTAATTAAAGGGACGGAAGATGGGAAATGCAGGAGACGGGAATAATGCTAAAAAAATGTTTTTTTATGATCAAAAAATAAAGCCGAAATGCAAAATTCTCGTGGTAAACCTTTAATGTACGTGAAAATCACTTTGTTTATGTATTTTGTGATTCACTTTTTTAAACAGAGCGCAAAATAAAATTAACCAAATGAAAAAACTGAGTTATCTTCTTCTTGCCGTTACACTATGGGGCTGCAGTACAACCAAAAACATCAATAACCGATCTGAAAAATGGATAACACTTTTTAACGGAAAAGACATTAAAGACTGGAATGTTAAAATCCACCATCATGATTACAATGTAAACTACGGAAATACCTTTAGGGTTGTAGACGGCATAATACAGGTTCGTTATGATCAATATGGCGATTTTAATGATCAGTTTGGTCATCTTTATTACAAAACACCTTTCTCTTACTACCACCTCAAATTTAAATACCGCTTCGTTGGCAAGCAGCAAAAAGGTGCGCCAAGTTATACCCTACTCAACAGTGGTGTGATGTTTCATTCTCAGGACCCGAAAACCATGCCTAAAGAGCAAGATTGGCCAATTTCAATCGAAATGCAGTTATTGGGAGGTTTGAGCGATGGCAGGCCCCGCCCTACCGGAAATATGTGTTCGCCAGGTACAGATATTTTTTACAATGGCAGTAAGTTTCCAGGTCATTGTCTGGATTCGAGATCGAAAACATACGATGGCGACCAATGGGTATCCGGCGAGCTGATTGTTCTGGGCGACTCACTAGTCACCCATATTATAAATGGAGATACTGTACTCCAGTACAGCAAACCCCAGATTGGCGGAGGCGTTGCCAATGGCTACGATCCGAAAATTAAAATTGATGGAAAAGCACTTACCCAAGGTTTTATCGCCTTGCAAAGTGAAGGACAGCCTGTTGATTTTAAAGATATCCAGATTATGGAGCTTCCGCACCATAACAACAAAAAATCTAATTAAACATTTTTCGATACTATACGTTACAAGAACATGAAAGTTGCATTAATTACAGGAGGAAGTAAAGGAATTGGTTTCGGCATTGCCGAAGCCCTTTTAAAAGAAGGCTATAAAGTAGCCATTACCAGCAGGACAATTGCCAGCGCAAACCAGGCCGCATCACATTTGGTGGCACATGGTGATGTATTGGCCATTGAAGCAGATGTGGCAGATTTTAAATCTCAGCAAAATACGGTAAACCTGATACTCGAAAAATGGGGACAATTAGATATACTTATCGCCAACGCTGGCGTAGGGCATTTTGCACCTATTGACGAGCTGGATGTAGATTTATGGAAAGAAACCATTGATACCAATTTAACAGGCGTTTTTTATAGTATTAAAGCCAGTGTTGAAGAAATCAAAAAGAATAAGGGACATATTTTTACGATATCTAGCTTAGCGGGTACAAACTTTTTTGCGGGTGGCTCAGCTTACAATGCCAGTAAATTTGGTTTAACAGGTTTTACGCAATCGGTTATGCTCGATCTGAGAAAATATGGCGTAAAGGTGAGTACCATTATGCCAGGATCGGTAGCGAGCCATTTTAACGATCACCAGCCCAATACTGAAAATGATGCCTGGAAAATCCAGCCAGAGGATATGGGTAAACTGATTGTTGATTTATTGGCCATGCCAGCAAGGACTTTGCCGAGTAAGGTAGAAATCAGACCGACTACGCCGAAGGGGTAATGTAAGATGTAGTTAATTCTACAACAAAGTAAAATGTTCTTTATTTATCACTGCGGGAAGCAATAATTGTTTTCCGCAGGCTGTGCTAATTAAGCATCCTATTAACCTGAGTTCGATAATTATTAGCTGAAAATCATATCTTATACACGCCTAATCCAGCTTTATCGTCCTGCTGAATTTATTTCAGCATCTTTTTAGCGTGAAAGACCCTGAAATAAATTCAGGGTGACGACCGTCTTAACAGAAAACTTGATTAAAACGCCACAA
>NZ_JAUG01000041.1 GCF_000708285.2 Pedobacter borealis DSM 19626 | reverse complement strand
TTTTTTTCAAATAAATGCCTTTAGTAGCTAGAAAGATGCTGATCCCGAACATTCGGGACAGCATGACGACCGCCTTAATGAATGTGCACTAAAAACAAATATAGAATTAACAAAAGATGTGTCCACACGATAGGACCTTTCAGGAAAGCAATCTTACAACAATCGCTACTTGCGGCGCATTAAGATTATTCATTTTTGCAGTTGTTTTTAAAGGCATTCATGAGCTCGCTTCGTTCGGTTAGCTTCGTGCCTCGCAAGGGACGACCTTTCTATTGGAATCTGTCAATGGTAGCGGAGTCGATTGCTTTTAATATATCGAAAAACGGGTCTTCGGCTACGCTCTCCACAGGAGTTCTTTGGACAGACTGACATGCTGATAATTTATAATAAAATTTAAACAGGCGCTAAGATTTGTGGTATTTTAACACCTATGAAATCAGTGTGCCCAATTTTTTTGTCTCCTTGTTTTATTGTTGATGAGCTCGTTTTATCTGAGAACCTACGGTCATTTCTAAGTTCATCACCGCTATCCATTTTCTGATGGTTACCCGTTTGATCCTACATCGGCATATTTTGCATCATATTTAGACAAAATAACAGAGGATTCGCTTTTGATTTTTTATGATATTTACCGAAGTTATGGAGGAAAGAAGTTGCGTTGGATTGACTTATTTTAGAAAATGATAAGTAAAACATTTTAAATTGAAATTTTGAATATGAAAAGATATCTATTGCTTTTATTAATTGCCATTTCATCAACAGGCTTAATGGCACAAAAAAACGCTGATGTTCCTTTCCAGTTACAAGGAACGGTTAATTTACCCAATTACGATTCGGCCAATCGGGCGATTTATTTTACCTTCCAAAAAAATGGAAAATCGGTTTTAGACAGTGTTATAATTAAAGACAATAAATTCAGTTTTAAAGGCGTAGCTGATATAGATATTAAAGCTTCTTTACAATTTACTAAGCCAAATACATCACCAAATGCAGCAGCTGATCCTAATTCTTTAAGTCTGTATCTTTCTAAAGGATTGGTAAATGTTAGTGCAAAAGGTTATTTGCGTAAATCCATAATCAGTGGATCTGTAGTAAATAATGATTATATGATCTTTAAAAAGCCATACTTAAAGTTAGATACCTCATTACGCTTACTTGGTTGGAAAAAAAGACGGGTAAAAGCCGAAGATACCCTTCGAGGAAAAAGTGTTGATGCGGAGATAGATAGCGTGAAAAACCTGAAACTTGCAAAATTGTCAGAATTTTTATCTAAAAATATTACCAAACCTTATGCTGCCGAGGCGCTGCTAATGTATGTAAGCACAGATGGTTCTGCTTTCGATGCCAATAAAGCACAGCAATTTTTTGATCGGCTACCAGCTAAACAAAAAAACGCCGCCTTGGGTAAAGAGATTACAACTGCCTTAACTAAGTTAGCAGAGAAGCTGGTAACCATTAATGTGCTAACAAATGTTGATTTTTATGATGGTTATGCACAAAAGGTAACTCACCCGGTTGCCAAAGGTGTAACACGCATCAGTAATGCCGAGTACTTGCGTCAGCTTAGTTCAGCCGAAATAGATAAGATTGGTAAAACATTAAAAATAAAAGTTATTGTAAAATCAGGATGCGATAACTATGATAGAATTGGCCACGTAACCTTGGTTGTTATGCCAAAAGGTGAACAATTTAATTTAGAAAAAGGTGAACAATTTGAACTTTTAAGGATCATGACTCCCTTTATGTACCGTACCCGTCAACCAGACCATATTCCTTATGAAGCGCAAGTAGATCAAATGGTTAGTACGATAAAACAAGCTGGAAAGGATGTTTATTTATTGACCGAGGTATTTGGTACAACCGGCGCCGGACAACGGGAGGTAATCGGTTGCGATGGTTCCTTACTAACTTTTAATGTGTCTGTAGATTTAATCAGCGATAAAATGAAAGATCTGTCTACACAAAAAGGAATTTCATTATTAAGTTATTATAGTTTAGATGGCAAAGATAAAGCTGCAGGGAAAAACAGTAAACAAGTAAGCTTCGAATTAGCTGACAACAGTAAAACAACAACTCTTTATGTCATTTCATCAGGACATGGAGCAGCCGAAGGTGGAGAGGAATACAATTGGAGAGAACATGTAGTAGATCTGGACGGTAAGGAATATACCCGATTAGAAATGAGCCAAAATTGTTCGCCATTTGAGATGTATAACACGCAACCTAATGGTATTTATTTCGGCGACATTAGTAAAGAACGTCGTTCATGGTGCCCAGGTGGCCCGGTACCCACACGTATGATTAACCTCGGCCCATTGGTAAAAGGAAAGCATACCTTAAAAATATCAATCCCCGATGCCGAATTTGAAAAAACAGATAGTAAGTATTATGTGTCGGCCTATTTGATCACGCAGTAAACCGATATCACTAGAATATAAAGAGGCCATATCATAAATATCGAATTGTCATCCTGATGGGTAATTTATTTTGTAAAAATCAATATAAATGACATAAGGATTTTTATCGTATTTTAAGCTGCGAGGCATCGTCATTGCGAGAAGGCTTTTTCAGCCTACGAAGCAATCTTACAACGATCGCTAAAGCGTGCGCATTAAGATTATTCATTTGTGCCGTTGTTTTTAAAGGCATTCATGAGCTCGCTTCATTCGGTTATCTTCGTGCCTCGCAATGGCGACCTTTCTATGGAGGTCCTGTCAATGGTAGCCTGTCGAAGTATTCTTTCAAACGATTTGAGAAGTTTCGATAAGCTATCAATAGCAGATTCCTAACATCAGGTACCGCTCCCGCAAATGTTCAATATCGTTAAGTTAAGCGTTTTTAACCACAGATGCACACAGGTAAACACGGATTTTCATATCTGTGCGCATCCTTTCTATCTCCCGAAAATCGGGACAAGTTGTGGTAAAATTATTATTGCTTGAGCCGAATGCCTAACTTAATAACATAAGCCTAATATTTTTTCTCCTTCGATACCTTAAGCATTGCCAATGGGTTTGGCATTCTCCACTTAAGTTCAGAGATCAGCGTTGCCAGAAATATCATTCCGCCTCCAATCAATAACCTCGATGTAATTTCTTCTCCCAAAATAAAGTGTGCAGCGAAAGCTCCGAAAATGGGTTCTAAAAGATAGATGATGGACACCCTTTCGGCGCTAATGTACTTTTGAGAAATATTCGAGATAGTGTACATGTACGCTGTTGAAAATAGTGCGCAAAAAATTATTCCAATCCAAAATGTTTCTTGCTGAGGAATCCAGGTGGCGTTTCCTTGAATAAACGTTAATAGAAAAGTTAATAAAGCACAAGTGGCGAACATAGGCACAATGGTAGGGATAATGTCGCCTGCCATGGATTCTTTTTCAATCTGGATTAAATATATGGCGAAACAAAAAGCGCCGATAATGGTGTATAAATCGCCGGTTCCAATGCTGAATTTATCAGTAACCGATATGACAAAAAGGCCGATTAACGCCGTGAATGCCGCAATCCATATTTTTAACGCTGCAGATTTTCGATAAATAATAAGTTTAATCACCGGAATCATTACCACCGTTATGCCTGCTACAAATGAACATTGTGATGCTGAGGTATGGGTAATACCCAGTGTTTGTAAATAAATGCCAAGTACCAGTGGAATAGCCAAACTGGCGCCGGTTTTAATTGCTGTTGAATCGAGTTTCTTTACATGTTTCCAGAAAATAACCGATAAAACCATTGTGGCGAGTAAAAAACGGTAGAACAAAAACAGAACTGGTTGGTGCTGTCCGATAGCAAGTTTCGTAACCGAAAAGGAGATTCCCCAGAACGCTGTTCCCAGTATCAATAAGATTAAAAAGAGGTTTCTTTTTTCCATTAGGATGCTGTTAATTCATTATTGTTAACCAATACTTTTTTCATCATCAAATCTGTTTGCTCATCATCTCCAAGCCAAAACTTATGTTTGCCAAAAGGGGTAAAGCCATTTTTTTCGTAAAATCTTAATGCCCTGTAATTTTCTTCCCATACGCCTAGCCATACATAACTGGCTTGCATTTCAAGCGCAATATCAATGGCCTTTTGATACAGTAGCTGGCCAACTTTTTGACCGTAAAATGCTTTCAAAAGGTAAATCCGCTCAATTTCAAGTGCATCAAGGTTTAGTTTTTCGGTTTGCGCTTGCCCAATATTGATCTTTAAATAGCCAATAGCCTTTCCTTCAAGCAGCGCGAAATAAAACTGAGAATCTTGATTGCGCAGTTCCCCTTTCAGTTTTTCTTCAGAAAAGCCTTTTTCGAGGTACTCTTTCATATTTTCCTCACTGTTTACTGCTGCAAAAGCTTCAGAAAACGTTGTTCGCCCAATCTCCTGTAATTTTTTGATATCAGCTAGGGTTGCCCTTTCAATTATGATCTGCTCCATGGCACGAATGTAACAACTCTTTAAATGTAATAAAATGCTATTTTTTCATTTATTAATGCGTATTTTGCATTAATGGATCTTCAGCGAATCAAATATTTTTTGGCCTTAGCAGAACAACTTCATTATTGGAAAACAGCTGAAAAGGTAAATATCACGCAGTCAGCCCTAACCCGCCAAATTCAGTCGCTCGAAAATGAATTGGGCCTGCAGCTTTTTGAACGTAATAAACGTAATGTGAAGCTCACCCCAGCAGGTAAATTCTTAAAAGAAAAATGGGAAGTAGAGTTAAGTGAACTCGCATATATCCATCAGTTTGCCAAACAGATCCATTTAGGCGAGCGCGGAATCATTACGATTGCACATCCTGATTCTATATCGGCTTCTATCATGCCCGATATTTTGGCTAAGATAACGCAGGCATTTCCACAGCTTCAAATTAAGTTAGTACAGGTTTTATATGAAAATCAACTGGATTTTCTAAAGAACTATAAGATTGACCTGGCCATTACGAGAGATATTACCAGTGAACAAGGTATTAAATCACAAAAAATATACTCCGATCACCTGGCGCTGGTGGTTCCGTTAGCACATTCTTTTAAAAGATTTGAAGATTTATCTACGGAGAGCCTTAAAGCACAAAAGTTTATCCTGCCTACTAAGGATGAGGGTAGTAGCTATAGCGAAATTATTCAGGCACTTTTCAAATCTTACGATTTTGTTCCTGATGTATTTCTGCATTCTGAATTTGGATCTACGATTATTGCACTTGTACGGAAAGGCCTGGGAATAGCCATCTTACCTGATTCTTATATGCATCATCAAAGTCCTGGCTTACGGTTTATTCCTTTGCCTTTTAAAACCGATATATTGATTAATTGGCGGGCTGATGACCACAATCCTGTGCTTGCGAATATTTTAAAGCTCGTTTTTGATTATTAGAAAAGCATTTGTTGTGATTTAAATATGAGTTGAAGTTAAAATTGGAAAGCCAATCAACTTAAATCATTGCCTCGGGTTCATAAAATAATTAATTGCAGTATATAATTTACAATTTTTAAGCAAAAAAAGCATTCAGTTTAAATAACTTTGTTTTTCAATGAAAAGAATCGAGAAATCGATTTACCTTGTTTTAAACCAAATAATTTAAAATGCTTTTAATTATTCTTAACATTATTTTTTGCATCTCGTTTTTAGGCTTCGCCTATGTAAATTTAAATGATAATGATGCTTTTCTTTGGGTGTCTATCTATTTAAGTGCTGCAATATGCTGCGGATTGGCTGCGGTCGGTAAATTTTATCCTTTCGCTTATCTGTTTTTAACTGCTTTCTACTTAATTTATGCTGCTATCCTGTTCTTCGCGAAAGATGGTGTACGAGATTGGATGATGAAATATAAGCGGCCAAGTTTGGTTGAAAGTATGCAGGCCACAAAACCTTACATCGAACAAACGCGAGAATTCTTTGGACTGTTAATTATTGCAGGGGCTTTGTTGATCAATTATTTTGTTTCGGCAGGTATTGCCTGCTAATAGATTTAGATACTTTATGAAAGGTGATGATACGATGGTTATCCAAAAAGCTTTATCAGCTATTGTAAAAAGCAATGTAGGTGCAGATGGCCAAAACTGGTTGGAAAGTATAACACAATCAGCTGATCAAAGCAATAAAATCAGTCAGGCATTTGTGATGGTACCGCGCAAAACAGGGAAATCGCTTATTCAACTTAACGAAGAGCAAAAGGTTTTAATAGAAGAGGCTGGAATCAGTTATATTAGTAACTGGACAATAGATAGACTTTGTCGCGTTTGGTTGCTGAGCACTTTAAATTCAATAGACCAGGAGAAACGCTATGCAACTATCGATCGGTTATTCCTGTCGGCAGAAATGAATGAGGCGGTGGCTTTATATTCAGCCTTGCCGTTTTTAGCTGATCCTGAAATTTGGGTGAAACGTTGTGCTGAAGGGATCAGGAGCAATATTGGATCGGTTTTGGAAGCGATAATGGAAAACAATCCTTATCCTTCAGAAAACCTGGATGAAGCTGCCTGGAACCAATTGGTGCTGAAAGCGTTTTTTACCGAAAAAAATATCAACCTCGTTATTGGTTTAGATAAACGGGCTAATCTGGAACTTGCACTCACTTTGATTGATTATGCAAAAGAACGTTGGGCGGCCAAACGAAAGGTAAACCCACAGCTTTGGCGCCTGGTTGGCAAATTTATCAATGCCGAGGTTTTTGAGACCTTTAAAGTCGGTTTACAGCATTACGACCAAATTGAACAGCGCGCCATTGCACTTGCTATAGCACAGTCCGATTATCAGCCGGCAAAAGATTATATTAACACTTTTCCTGAACTTAAGTTGGCCCTCACAGAAGGAAGCTTAAACTGGGATTCATTTTAACCATTAGAAATTCAAAATAGAAATATATGTGTTGCAGTAGTTCAATTGAAAGAGATAAAGCATTGATGGGGGAGCCTGAAGCGTTCGATATCAGTGCGGTAAAGGGAATGAAATTCTTCGACCCACATGTTCACATGACTTCGAGAACGACCGACGATTACCAGGCGATGGCCGATGCAGGAGTTGTTGCTTTGATAGAACCCGCATTTTGGCTGGGGCAGCCACGTACCGGATTGGATAGTTTTAGAGATTATTACAGTAGCCTGATCGGGTGGGAGCGCTTCCGCTCCTCTCAATTTGGTATTAAACATTATTGCACCATTGGTCTTAACTCAAGAGAAGCCAATAACGAAAGCCTGGCAGAGCAGGTAATGGAAATATTGCCATTGTTTATCTATAAAGAAGGCGTAGTTGGCATAGGCGAAATCGGCTTCGACGATCAGACTGCAGCCGAAGAAAAATATTACAGATTACAACTTCAGCTTGCTAAAGAGGCAGGTTTGCCAGTACAGGTACATACACCACACCGCGATAAGAAAAAAGGCACACAACGCAGTATGGATATTGCTTTGGAGCATGGCCTTGATCCTTATAGCGTAATTATCGACCATAATAACGAAGAGACGGTAAAAGAGGTTTTAGATAGAGGCTTTTGGGCTGCTTTTACCATTTATCCGTTTACTAAAATGGGTAACGAGCGCATGGTAGAAATTGTAAAACAATATGGTCCGGAACGTATTATGGTAAATTCTGCTGCTGATTGGGGCATCAGCGATCCTTTAGCCGTACCAAAAACTGCTGCTTTAATGAAAATGCGTGGTTTAAGTGATGAGGCTATTGAGCTGGTTGCTTACCGCAATGCGATTACCGCATTTGCACAGAGCGGGCAGCTGGATGAAACCGATTTTAATGCGCAAAAAAATGTAGACCTTACCGAGAAATTCGAAGGCAATACCATTTTGCGTGGCGGGCAACAGCCAAAAACAGATAAATCGTCTATCATCATCAGCTAAGTATTGAAAAAAATAATTGTCTATCTGCGCATGATGCGCCCTGCCAATATTGTTACGTCAGTAGCCGATATTTTAGCAGGAATTGCCATTTCTGGAGTTTTAAGTAATAGGTTCTCCATTCCGTGGTTATCTATTGTGTTTTTGGCCGCATCAACAGCCTGTTTGTATGGAGGGGGAATCGTTTTTAACGATGTTTTTGATGCCGATCTGGATAAAATAGAACGTCCGGAGCGGGCCATTCCCAGCGGGCTGATCAGCTTAAAAAACGCAACTATTTTAGGTAGCCTGTTACTTTTGGGCGGTATTGCACTGGCTGTATTAAATGGTTTAACATCGGGCTTATTGGCCCTTTTGGTGGCCGTTTTCGCTTTGCTTTATAATAAATTTGGTAAACACCATTCTTTTTTCGGCCCCTTGAATATGGGCTTATGCCGTGGATTTAACTTGTTACTGGGTTTGAGTATTGTGCCAGCAATGCTTTGTAGTCATTATTATTTGGCCATTATTCCAGTAATTTATATTTTTTCCATCACCATGACCAGCCGTGGCGAAGTTCATGGAGGCCATGCTAAAAACTTATATTTGGCCGCCTTTCTGTATACAATCGTGATCTGCGCTATTGCTTATTTTGCTTTTGTAAACGATAGGTTGCTGTGGTCGCTGCTCTTTCTGGTTCCTTTTACCTTTATGATTTTCAGGCCACTTTTAAAAGCAATAAAGGAGCCTATCGGTAAAAATATCGGCGGGGCGGTGAAAGCTGGCGTAATTTCACTTATTTTGATGGATGCAGCTTGGGCCGTAACTTTTGATGCCCTGATTTTGGCTTTTATAATTACAGCTTTATTGCCATTATCCATGTGGCTTTCTAAATTATTCGCCGTTACTTAACCATCAGACACACATTATCAAATTGATATGGAACATTTACATCAATCCTTTACAGTACAATATAATTACAATGTTTTCTTTACTTCATCGCTTTTTTTGCCTGAAAACGAACTGTTAAACAGTTTTTTAGTTAACCTAAATCCGGCTGTTGCAGTAAAGAAAATTTTGTTTGTAATAGATGAAGGTGTAGCAAATGCACACAAAGACCTTAACACCCAGATTAAAACATATTTTGCAAAATACCCTCAAACGCAGCTGGTTCAGGATATCCTGATCATCCCAGGGGGAGAACAGGTAAAAAACGATACCAGATATTTGGACCAGGTATTGGAAGCCATCAATATTCATGGTATAGACAGGCACTCGTTTGTTGCTGCTATTGGTGGCGGCGCTGTACTCGATATGGTGGGCTATGCCGCTACTATTGCGCACCGTGGTATTAAACACATCAGGATTCCAAGTACTGTCCTTTCGCAGAACGACTCGGGGGTTGGTGTGAAAAATGGAATTAATTATTTCAATAAAAAGAATTTTTTGGGTACTTTTTCGCCGCCGGTCGCTGTTTTTAACGACGAAGTATTTTTAAGCACGTTATCCGATCGCGATTGGCGCTCAGGTATTGCCGAAGCAATTAAAGTGGCACTGATTAAAGACCGTGAGTTTTTTGAGTGGCTGGAAGCAAATGCTGTTGCGCTTGCGCAGCGGGATATAACAGCTATGAATCACCAGATCTGGAAATGTGCAAAACTCCATATGGAGCATATCCGCAGTGCCGATCCTTTTGAAAACGGTTCGGCCCGACCCTTGGATTTTGGCCATTGGAGCGCCCATAAACTAGAATATATGACTAATTTTGAAGTGAGGCATGGTGAAGCCGTTGCCATGGGGATTGCCTTAGATGCTGTGTATTCCAATTTATCGGGCAGGATCAGCACTGAAGATGCACAAAGGGTAATCACCTTGATTCAGCAACTTGGTTTCGAATTAACGCATCCTTTGTTGCAGGTTACCGAAGGTAATAGCCCAATTTTACAAGGATTGGAAGAGTTTAGAGAGCATCTTGGTGGAGCGCTTACCATCACCTTACTTACAGGCCTTGGTAGTGGAGAGGAAGTTCACGAAATTGATGCCGACATTTTAAAACGAGCTGCCGAAATTTTGAACAACCAAACAGCTACTATTCAACATTAAGCTATGAAATTAACTTCCGGACATTTAACGTTCTGTACAAACATTTATGCAGGCGAAAACTGGATGGCACATTTTGCCGTGTTGAAAGATAGTTTTCCGGCATTAAAAGCGCAACTGTCACCAGAGGCACCGATGGGTATAGGTTTGCGCCTTTCCAATCTCGCCAGTATCGAATTGTTGGAAGAAAATCACCTGGAAACATTTAAGCAGTGGCTCGAGCAGGAAGGTGGATATGTTTTTACCATGAACGGATTTCCATATGGCGGTTTCCATCATACGAGGGTTAAAGATCAGGTACATGCGCCCGATTGGACGACGAGAGATCGCGTTGAATATACACTCCGTTTAGCAGAAATTCTTTCCCAGTTAATCCCGGAAGGTATGGATGGAGGTATTTCAACCTCACCATTAAGCTACAAACCTTGGTTTAAGGATGCTTTGGAAAGAGAAAAAGCTACAGTTACTGCAAGCACACATGTTTTGGAAGTTGCCGGAGGTTTAGCAAAAATCTTTAAAAAAACAGATAAAATCATCCATCTCGATATCGAGCCAGAACCCGATGGTTTTCTCGAATCTGGTCCCGAATTTATCAACTGGTTTGAAAACGAACTTTTATCAACTGGAAAAAATTATTTTTCGGATCGATCGGGTTTAAACGCCAATGATGCAGAAAATCTGATCAAAATGCATATCCGTTTGTGCTATGATGTTTGTCATTTCGCAATCGGTTACGAACCCCATACAGCCATCATCAATGAACTGCAGGAGAAAGGCATTCAGATTGGAAAAATCCAGATCAGTGCCGCGTTGAAAGCTAAATTGCCTGCATCTGTTTCGGAAAGAGCAGCCGTATTGGCTCAATTAGGCCGTTTTGATGAACCTACTTACCTCCATCAGGTAATTGCCCGAAAAAATGATGGTTCGCTATTGCGTTATCCCGACCTTGCTGATGCACTGGCAGCGGGAGAAAATCCTGAAGTAGAAGAATGGCGGGCACATTTTCATGTACCTATTTTTGTTGAAGATATGGGCTTGATCCAATCTACACAATCGGACATTACCGAGGTATTAAACTTGCAAAAAAACAACCCTTTTACCGCTCATTTAGAAGTAGAAACCTATACCTGGGAAGTTTTGCCAACGGCTTTAAAAGCGCCTTTGAACGATTCAATTATCAGGGAACTGGCTTGGGTTAAAAATTTATTAGAAAAATAAGAATATGCACAAAACCGTTGTTATCGACATTGTAGCCTTATCTACTTCCGTAATTGGAGCGCATACGCCTTTTCTTCAGCAATATATTGCAAAGAACCATTTAACTACCATTGAACCTTTATTGCCTGCAGTTACAACGGCTGTGCAGTCGAGTTATCTCACTGGTAAATATCCTTCAGAGAATGGTATTGTGGGCAATGGGTGGTACGATCATGCAGATGCAGAAATTAAATTCTGGAAACAATCTAATAAACTGGTGAATGCTGAAAAAATATGGGATCAGGCTAAAAAAGAAGATCCGAATTTTACCTGTGCCAATATGTTCTGGTGGTATAACATGTATTCAACAGCCGATTTTTCGGTAACACCACGCCCGAATTACCTTGCCGATGGCCGTAAATTACCCGACTGTTATTCGCAACCGGCCGAACTACGAGATCATCTACAAAATAAATTAGGGCAGTTTCCTTTGTTTCAGTTCTGGGGCCCTGGTGCAAATATTAAATCAACAAAATGGATTGCAGATGCTTCGATGGAAACTGAAAAGCTGCACAACCCTACGCTTACCTTAATTTATTTACCCCATTTAGACTATTGCCTGCAAAAGTTTGGCCCGGAGTTGGATGAAATTGGGACAGAACTGAAAGAAATCGATCAGGTGGTAGAAGAATTGGTTCATTTTTACGAAAGTAGGGGTGCCCGCATCATTTTACTTTCCGAATATGGTATTGCGCCTGTAAATAAACCAATCCACCTTAACCGTTTGTTTCGGGAAAACGGCTTGATCCAGATCCGTGAAGAAAGAGGGCTGGAATTGCTTGATCCTGGTGCTTCGAAAGCTTTTGTAGTGGCCGACCATCAGGTAGCACATGTATATATCAACGATAAAAGTGTAACCGAGCAGGTAAAAGCCCTATTGAAAAATGTACCTGATATTGAATTGGTGCTCGATAAGGCAGAACAGGAGAAACACCATATTAATCACGAACGTTCTGGCGATCTGGTTCTTACCGCAAAAGAAAATAGCTGGTTTACCTATTATTTCTGGCTGGATGATGCCAAAGCCCCCGATTATGCAAGGGTGGTTGATATCCATAAAAAACCAGGCTACGATCCTGTCGAAATGTTCATGACCTCTAAATTGAGGGCAGGATATAAGCTTTTAAGAAAGAAAGCCGGCTTCCGTTATGTGATGGATGTAATTCCGCTTGATGCCACTTTAGTTAAAGGATCGCATGGCAGCATTAATGTAGCTGATAAATTTAAACCTGTTTTGGTTACTTCAAAAGCGATGGATAAAACCCTATATGCGCCGGATGTTTATCAGGTGATATGGGATAGTTTAATAGCTGATAATTTGAAATAGGTTTGTCTGGATAGCTGTGGGGGTTAGAGCAAGGTGAAAGAAAAAACAAGAGAATTGAGGAGGCAATTAAGATAAATTGTCATTTCGACCGCAGTGTTCCAAAGGAACTCCTTTGAAGGAGAAATCTTTGGACTGTCTACTATATGAAATAGTTTAAAGATTTCTCTCCCGAAGTTTCGGGACTACGCTTCAGTCGAAATGACGACCGATTTTTAGAATCTATCATTTCTAAATGATTAAGAATTTTAAGAGATATGTGCTCTATAATTTTAACGCTATGGCCTATGTTCTTATAAATTCTCAAAACTTAATGATAGGTGTTTTCGGTCTGTGAGGACACAGACCGAGGAGTTAGATTCATTTCAGAGTCTATTTTGCAAGAAAGATGCTGAAATAAATTCAGCATGACGATAATTGGTTTGGTTAATTTTGGTTTCAGAGAGTTGTCAACTTTCATAGCCTGTTTGTCAGAAAGTTGACAACTCTGAATAGCTTACAACAAAGCCCTATCCAAATGTACATAACCACCATCCACATGGATCAGTTGGCCTGTAGTGTGACTCGATTTATCTGATAATAAGAATACAGCCATGTTGGCAATCTCATCCACGCTGGTCATTCTGTTCTCGAAAGGGATTTTATTGGTAATGTTCTTCAATTTTTCATCGCGGTCTTCAAAGGTGTTGATCCATTTCTCGTATAGCGGCGTCCAGGCTTCGGCAACAATAATCGCATTAACACGGATGCTAAAAGGCAATAATTCTACTGCCCACTCACGTGTTAAGGCATTTCTGGCACCGTTAGATGCGGCATAACCAGATGTTCCACCTTGTCCCGTTTCTGCAGTTTTGCTACCGATATTTAAAATCGAACCCTTGCTCTGTTTAAGTGCAGGTAGGGCATGTTTGGCCAAAAGGTAATAATGCACCACGTTTTTATGTAGCGATTCCATAAAGCCTTCGTAAGTGCCGTTTTCGAGACCAACGCCATCATTTACCCCTGCATTGTTTACTAAGCCATCTATTCTACCATATTTTGCCAATATCGCATCAACAATGGTTTTACAGCTTTCAGGTGCGGTGAGTTCTGCAGTAAAATAATCTGCTTTTAAGCCTAAATCTGTTATTTCCTGAAGCATTTTCAGGTTATCGTTTTCATTACGGCCAATAATGATGGGGAAAGCATTTTCAATAGCCAAAGTTTTAACAATTGCCGAGCCAATACCTTTTGCACCACCACTTACCAGGATTATTTTGCCGTCTAAATTTAAATTCATATTTGGTTAATATTTTTGTTTTGTTGTTTGATTAGGGAGCATTGCGTTTTTTGCAGAGGGCATGGAAGGGGGGTAGCTATGTAGATTTCTCCGTTCCGTTTCACTCCAGTCGAAATGACGCCGACTTTAGTAATCTGCTATGAGTAAATGATTGAGAACCTTAATGCCAAATAATGTGCATTAAGATTCCCGACTAACGTCATTAAGTTAAGTACCTGGTTGTTGTCAGTCTGAGCTTGTCGAAGACCTTTTATAGTCGAAAACAAAAAACATTTGTCCTTCGACAGGCTCTCCGTAGGAGTCCTTTGGACAGGATGACAATGTTTTTTATTTCTCCTCCACCTTACGCCGTCCATCTTCTATGTTTTAAAGGCTTACACCTCTTTTCCAGGGGATAAAATCATCCTGATTAAGTTGTACCGCTTTAGGAATTTCTTCGCCACTGGCTACCTTAATACAGTATTCCAATATATCTTCGCCCATTTCGTTAATGGTTTTGTCGCCATTAATCACTGCTCCTGTATCGATATCGATAATATCACTCATGCGTTTTGCCAGGATCGAGTTGGTAGCCACTTTAATGGTGGGGCAAACCGGATTTCCTGTTGGCGTGCCTAAACCGGTAGTGAATAAAATTAAGGTTGCTCCGGCAGCAGCTTTACCTGTGGTTGCTTCTACATCATTCCCTGGGGTACATACCAAGCTTAAGCCAGGTTTAGTAGCGGGTTCGGTATAATCTAAAACATCTACAACAGGGGAGGAGCCGGCTTTACGTGCAGCACCTGCCGACTTAATCGCATCGGTAATTAAACCATCTTTAATATTGCCTGGAGAAGGATTCATATAAAAGCCAGAACCAACTTTATGCGCCAGATCATCATATTCTGTCATTAGGCGGATAAATTTTTCGGCAGTAGGTCGATCAACAGATCTATCGATCATTTCTTGCTCTACGCCACAAAGTTCGGGGAACTCTGCCAATAAAACCTTGGCACCTAATGCTACCAATAAATCAGCACAATAACCAACAGCCGGATTAGCTGAGATACCACTAAAACCATCACTACCCCCACATTTTACACCCACACACATTTTGCTTAGCGGGGCTGCCGAACGTTCTTGTTTATTAATGAACATCAGCCCTTCAAAAGTACTGCGGATTGAATTTTGGATCAATTGCTCTTCGCTTTGTGCTTTTTGCTGCTCGAAAATTAAAAGTGGTTTATCAAAATCAGGATCAAGTGCAAACAGGTCGCGTTTAAAATCTTCTACCTGCAAATGTTGGCAACCCAAACTTAAAACAGTTATGCCTGCGACATTGGGGTGATGGGCATAAGCCGCTAATAATTTGCTTAATGTATCAGCATCCTGACGTGTTCCCCCACAACCTCCGTTATGAGTTAGGAATTTAATACCATCTACATTTTTAAAGGTACGGCTGGCTTTATCTACTTTAGGTTCAAAACTAATATGATTAATATCTTCTCCCTTTTCAAATGCCTGAACCAATTTGTGGGTGTAAGATTTATATTTATCATCCACCGCATAACCCAACTCACTATTAAGCGATTCTTTAATAATATCCAGATTTCTGTTTTCGCAAAATACAGTTGGAATAAACAACCAGTAGTTCGCGGTGCCCACTGCGCCGTTTTTACGGTGATAGCCATTAAAACTGCGGTTGGCATATTTACTCACATCAGGCGCTTCCCATTTGTAATTAACATTGCGATAAGCAAATGGCTCTGCAGCATGTTTGGTGTTCTCTACATTCATCCGCATGCCAGCCTTTACATCAAATTGTACCTTTCCAACCAAAACGCCGTACATCATTACCTCATCGCCCGTTTTCATATCCTGCATAAAAAATTTATGCTTGGCAGGGATTTCATCAACAGTAACGTAGGTATTCCCTTCATGCACTATTTCGGTGTCTTTAGGTAAATCTTGTAACGCAACCAAAACATTATCAGCATTGTTAATCTTGATGACTAATTTTTTCATTGTCAATTTTATACTTCTAAACTAATTTCTTTTTCAATGTGATTGGGTTTCCATCCTTTCCATCCGAAGTAGAAAACCACTAAAAAGCATATAAATGGTACTAAATACCCATATTGTATATTGTGTGTGGCATCTGATATCAAACCTAATACCGGTGGTAAAAATGCTCCACCAACAATAGACATCACAATTAACGACGAACCCAGTTTTGTATCCTTACCCAAACCTGCTATGCCCAACGAGAATATGGTTGGGAACATGATCGACATAAAGAAAGAGACACCGATTAAAGCATAAACGGTAATCATGCCGCTTGCAAAAATAGATACAAGGGTAAGTAGAGCACTAATTAAGGCATAAAGCATCAATAGTTTATGTGCAGCTACGTATCTCATGAAGAAAGTTCCAGCGAACCGGCCAACCATAAAAGCTAAACCTGCCGCACCAGCGTACCATTTTGCTGCATCCTGACTGATACCTGCCGATGAGGTTACGAAACTGATGAATAAACTTAATACGCAAACCTGTGCGCCTACATAAAAAAACTGCCCAATAATTGCCCAGCGCAAATGGCTATGGCTCAACACATGCCCAAAACTGCTTTTTTCTTTGGCATTTTCTTCTTCCTTAATATCAGGCAGTTTGGTGAAAATAAATAGAATAGCGACTACAATAATCAGGATACCTAAAATTAGATAAGGTGCTTTTACCGTCGATGCCTCTTCGAGCATATAAGCTTGTTTTTCTAAAGGCAACATTTTCGCTAATTGAACATCGGTATATTTTACTTCGGTAAAAATAAATTTACCGCCAAGTACTGGCGCTAAAAATGCAGCTAAACCATTAAAAGACTGAGAGAAATTTAAACGCTGTGTAGCTGTTTCTGGTGGTCCCAGTACGGTAACATAAGGATTTGCAGCTGTTTCTAAAAAAGTTAAACCACAGGCGATAATAAAAAGTGCGCCTAAGAAAAATATATATTGTGCAGTATTTGCTGCGGGTATAAATAATAAACAGCCGATGGCGAATAAAACGAGGCCCAATATGATACCGCTTTTATAGCC
Organism: Pedobacter borealis DSM 19626; assembly: GCF_000708285.2. GTDB lineage: Bacteria > Bacteroidota > Bacteroidia > Sphingobacteriales > Sphingobacteriaceae > Pedobacter > Pedobacter borealis. The sequence continues at coordinate 23,304 of NZ_JAUG01000041.1, read as the reverse complement.
ATACTTGCGCATAATGTAGCCTGCAGGTAGCGCCAATAAAAAATAAGCGATAAAAACCGAAGAATCGACCAGGGTAGATTCGAAAACGTTTAGTTGAAAAGCTTTGCGTAAATGCGGAATTAATACAGGATCGAGATTATGAACAAAACCCCAGAAGAAAAAGAGGCTGGTGACCAAAATTAATGGAAATAAATATCCCTTACCATTTTTTGGTGTGTCGGATACCTGAAAGTTCGATGATGAAGTGTGGCTCATGTTTTGTTTGGTTATAATGGTTTAAGCAGGTTCTTTTTGGTTAGTTGTTGTATTACAAATTAAACCCTTAAGCATTAATAAAAATTTAACTTTATGATCTAATTATTAAATGATATTGGCTCAATTTTTTACATTGCAAAATAATTTTGCATATTAGATTGATTTTTTAAGATTTTATGAAACCGCATTTACTTAATGTATCTACTAATTCGGTAGATTCTTTTAGCGCTCGGAGAGACATTATGCCCGATATAAACAATCGTTGGCATTACCACTCTGCATTAGAACTAATCTACGTTAAAAAAGGCAGAGGAACGCAGTTTATTGGCGATAGCATTAAAAATTTTAAGGATGGCGATGTTGTTTTACTCGGAAGTAATTTGCCACACTACTGGCGCTTTGATCCCGAATTTTTTGATGAAACCGCTGGTGAGCCGGTTGATGTTTATGCGATTCATTTTAAGGAGGATTTTCTTGGGAAGGATTTTCTCGATCTTCCCGAAAATCAGGAGATCAAAAAAGTCTTGCTTCAGTCGAGACAGGGAATTCAGTTACAAGGAACTTCAAAAGAGAGAATTGCTGGTTTAATGCCACAGATTATTGAGGCTACTGGGACCATGCGGATTATAAAAATGCTCGAGGTACTAACAGAAATAGCCAATTGTGAAGAAAAAAATATATTGGTTTCGCTAGGCTTTAAGCCAAATTTTTTGGAGAACGAAAAAGATAGGATTCAATCTATTTATAACTATACCATCAGCAATTACAAAAATAAAATAGAACTAAAGGAAATTGCTGCGGTAGCTAAAATCAGCCCCAATTCGTTCTGCAAATTCTTTAAAACTAAAAGTAGAAAAACTTATACACAGTTTCTGAACGAGATTAGGGTAGGACAGGCCTGTAAACTATTGATCGAAAATGACCTGACCGTTAAAGAAATCTGCTACGACTGTGGCTTTTATAATTTTACTAGTTTCCATAAATATTTTAGGGAGATAACCGGCAAAACACCATTGAAATACCAGCAGGCTTTTTCAAAGCAATAGGTGTTCTGTCATTCTGAGCACAGCGAAGAATCTACTACTTTGATTATATTCTTTAATAACAAGTATTGACTTTGAATATAGCATTTCAAGTATTTTTTACAGGTTAAAGATTCTTCATTATATTCAGAATGACAACCATATTTTGTTTCAAATCTACCTCGCCTGGAATTTATCCCTATACTGCGTCGGCGTCATCCCGACTGATTTCCTGAACACTTTCCTAAATGCTTTTGGATCATTATAACCAGAGTTATAAATTACCTCTGTCATTTGCTGGGCAGTTTGCTCTAATAACTTTTTAGCTGCTTCGATACGGGTTTGTTGAAGATACTCAATAGGGGTAATACCAATCACCTGTTTAAAGCGGCGCACAATATTTCTTCTACTGGAAGGAATATCTTTAATCATCTCTTCAATGGTAGCCACGTCCTGATAATTATTTTCAATTTTTTCCTGGGCAGAGGCAACAATATCATCATTGTGATGACGGATAGGCTGGAAGGTGCTAAAGTACGATTGGTTTACACGGTCCATATCGATTGCAAAAATCTTGGCCACCTTAATAGCCATATCTTTTCCACAATGAAGCTGTAAAAGGTGCAACAATAAATGAAAAGTAGAGGTTGCACCACCACTTGTAAATAATTTTCCATCCTGTGTTACGGTTTTATCGGCCTTTAAATGAACCAAGGGGAATGCCGTAGAAAAAGCAGAACAGGCATCAACATGTGTGGTGGCAGCCTTACCATCCAACAGTCCTGATGCGGCAAGTAAAAATGCACCAGTACAAAAAGTAGCAATTTCTGCGCCTGCCGCATGTTGTTTGTTTAACCATGGGATATAATCTCTGTTGGCTCCAATACAATCTTTGATGTCGTTGGTTGCAAATGATGGAACTAAAATCAGCTCGAACTGCCCGGCTTTTTGTAAGGACACACAGGGATGTGTACTAAAATTATAATTTTTATCATCTAGCGTAATTAAACTAATGTTAAATGGTGTTTCAAGCGCATCTTTTCTGTAAAAACCATTAACAGTATCAAATACATCTAAAATAGCCGCTATGCTTAATAATCTGAAGTTTTGGGGCAGTAAAACACCTACTTGTATCATTTGGTTAAAAATTAAGGTATCGTAAATATATAAAAATTGTCTGAAATGCCCCTTAAGATTGACTTTTACGGCAACGGTGTTCGGCTAAATTAACAACTAACTTTATTTCAGTTAATCAACTAATTAGTAAACATATGAAAACCACCCCAACGAGTAGCAGAATGTATGGCTTTATAGTGCTGTACGAAATGCAAACAGATTTTTTAGTAAGGGCTTTAGATGGGATAGACCAAAAGGATGCACAGAAAAGATTGGATACGAAAGCAAACCACATTGCTTGGATTACCGGGAGTGTAGTGCATAGCCGTTATTTTCTCGCCAAATCATTCGGTATCGATCTTCCATCCATAACCGACGAACTTTTTGCTGATAACAAAGGAATTGTGGATGATGCCACCTATCCATTGCTTGAAGATTTCATTAAAGATTGGAAAGAAATTTCTCCAAAGTTACAGCAGGCTTTATCCCAGGCTACCGACGAGAAACTGGAAGAGAAACTCAGCATCCCCGGAATGGAGATTACGCTGTTTGAAATGATCAGCTTCAACAGTTATCGGGAAGCCAATTGCATCGGGCAGATTGCCCTATGGCGCAGGTTGTTAAACTATCCTGGAATGAATTACATGTAAGTTATGGAAAAGATAATAAAAGAAGCCGCCGAAACGCTGTTGGCATTAGAAAACACTTTATCGAAATTTGATACTGCACAAATTAATGCAGTACCATTTAAGGGAAGCTGGACAGCCGGCCAACTGGCTGAACATATGATTTTATCAAATTCGGGCTTTCTACAGGTTATAAATGGCCCGGTAACCGAAACAGATAAGCCAGCCGATTTTATGGTAGCGCAAATTAGGAACGACTTTTTAAATTTCAATGTGAAGTATGATTCGCCTAAAGAGATTTATCCTAAAGATAAAGTGTATAACCAGTATGCATTATTAGAAAGCTTAAAACAGATCAGGGACAGGATTTCAACTTCTATAGCTAACCTGGATTTAACTAAGACCTGCAGCTCCTTTGAATTGCCCGGTTATGGTTTTCTAACCCGCTTAGAGGCTGTTTATTTTGTAATTTATCATACACAACGACACGTACATCAGTTAAATAAAATTTATAGCGAGCTGGATAGTAATTGATTTTTAATTAAATTTATGAGAAACAACAGGCTTAATCTACTAAATCCCTATATCGGCAGATGGAAAACAGAAGGTTTAACAAAATCAGGTGATATTATTACTGGAACTGATACCTACGGGTGGGTTGATGGTGGGTTTTTCTTAACACATCAGGTAGACGTCATGTTCGGCGATAAAAAGATCCGATCGTTAGAAATTACGCATTATGATGATATGGAAGATGTTTTTAGGTCGCAATCGTTCGATAATGAAGGCAATATTTCAATATCTACCCTTAAAATTTACGATGATATTATTTTAATATTTGCCGATACCGAAAGATTTAAAGGAAATTTTAAAGCCAATACCATAGAAGGGACATGGGAACAATTTGATGGTAAAAACTGGGCACCATGGATGGATATCAAATTGACTAAAATTCTTTCGTAACGTCATGTTGAACTCGTTTCAGCATCTTATGCTAAATAGATCCTAAAACAAGTTAAGGATGATGGCCGGTTTATGGAATTTGTCATTCTGAATGCAATGAAGAATCTTTATTAAACAAGTCTTTAAGGTCTGTTTTCATAGGTTAACGATTCTTCGCTGTGCTCAGAATGACAGCAGAAAATGCTGTTTAGACCCTTCGACTCGGCTCAGGTGACAAATTAATCATCCTAGAAGGGAAAAGGACAATATAAATGGTCAATGGCTCATTGTTAATAGATTATGGCTATTAAATATAAAACCTCAACCAAAACAGATTAACTTATTACACCAATGCCCAATGTACCAATGACTAATGAACAAATGCCTAATGAACTATAAATAACTTTTATTATTTTTAAATATAGAAACCAAAATTAATCCGACATGAAAATTGCAATTATTATTATCAGGGTGTTATTGGGAGCACTATACCTATTTGCTTCGGTAACCTATTTTCTTAATTTAATGCCTAAGGCGCCAGAAATGACAGCGGCCCAAACCAGCTTTATGACAGGGATAATGGCCTCCGTTTATCTTTTTCCATTAATTAAAATAACAGAACTGTTATGTGGTATAATGTTATTAATTGGCAGAACTGCACCACTAGCATCAATCATCATTTTTCCTGTTACCTTGAATATCTTTTTGTATACCGCATTTTTGGCCCAGCCTAAAGATCTTCCGATGTCTGCAGTAATGTTATTGTTTAATTTGTTCCTGCTTTATGCGTATCGTGCCAAGTATCTACCGATCGTTTCAAAGTAAATTTTAGGATTTTCAAACTTTCTCATACTTTTTCTCTTTATTTAGTGTTTCGTTAAGTGTAATTATTATCTTTAAAAACTAACTAGAAATAAAAAATATGAGAAAGCTACCATTTTTAATGCTGCTTTTTGTGGCAGTATCGTTTTCTGCATTTGCACAGAACAAAGATGCTATTGTAGGCAAATGGCTTAATCCATCAGGCGAAGGGCAAATAGAAATTTATAAAAAAGGCGATAAATATTATGGGAAATTAGCCTGGATGAAGGAACCGAATTTAAATGGTAAACCTAAATTAGATGCGAAAAACCCGGACGAAAAGCTACAGAAACGCGCATTATTGAATCTGGAAATATTGAAAGATTTTGTTTACGATGATGGCAAGTGGACTGATGGAACAATTTACGATCCAAAAAGTGGCAAAACATACAGCTGTAATATGTCTTTAAAAAGTAACGATGTGTTAAACGTTCGTGGTTATGTAGGTATTTCTCTTTTAGGCCGATCAGAAACTTTTAGACGAGTAAAATAATTTATAGATGAAGAAAATTTTATGGTGCCTTTTAATGGCACCTTTTTTTTGCACCGCGCAGTCGTATTCCTTTAAACCCTTAAACGAGAATACTAAAACCAGTTTGCGGGGTTTAAGTGTCGTATCAGATCGGGTTACCTGGGTAAGTGGTAGTAATGGATCGGTAGGTAAAACTACTGATGGTGGTATAACCTGGAAATGGTTAAAACCCAAAGGTTACGAAAAAATCGATTTCAGGGATATCGAAGCTTTCGATGATAAACAGGCCATTATTGTGGGGATTGCCTCTCCGGCATATATCCTGAAAACCGTTGATGGTGGCGAAACCTGGACAGAAAATTATAAAAATGTAGATTCAGCTATATTTTTGGACGGGCTAAGTTTTTGGGATAAAAATAAAGGAATCATTTTCGGTGATCCCATAAATGATAAAATGCAATTACTTAAAACTGTAGACGCAGGTAAAAGCTGGCAAGATATTTCAGCAAATCTAAAAACCAATTTGGCTAAAGGTGAAGCAGGTTTTGCAGCCAGTGGAACAACCATTAAAACATTACCTGGTGGTAAAACCTGGATTGCAGCAGGTGGAACGGTATCTAATATTTACTTTTCTCCAGATTATGGACAAAACTGGCAAGTATTTAAATGCCCCATTTTGCAGGGCGAAAATAGTACGGGTCCTTTCTCGATCGATTTTTTGAATGAAAAAATTGGTGTAACTGTTGGCGGAAACTATGTAAAAGATAAAGAAAACACCAATAATATTCTTTTAACGAGCGATGGAGGCAAAACCTGGCAAAAGCCAGCTACCCCGGTTTTAGGCTTCCGATCGGCCGTAACCTATATTAATGCTAAAACCTTAATTGCTACAGGTACTTCAGGAACAGATATTTCTACTGATGGTGGCCAAAACTGGAAGCATATTTCTGATAAAAGTTTTAATGCCGTTCAAAAAGCCAAAAAAGGTAAACAGATTATTCTGGCCGGAGAGAAAGGTGCTATTTATCAGCTAACTACTAATTGATAAAGGGGGCATGACAAATTTCATTTTTATCTCACCTCATCGTCCTGCTGAGCTTGTTTCATATCGTTTCAGCAGAAAGTAGGCCGTATCATAAAGTTGTATTTCCTATAGAATTTGTCACGTTGAGCCTGTCGAAACGCCTTTAAGACATTTAAGAAAGGTTCTTCGACAAGCTCTCCGTAGGAGTCCTTTGGACAGGATGACAATTTACACTTATTATACAGCGCCTCGACGATAGGTCGTGGAATTTGTTGTAAACCATTAATAAAATTTCAGTCCTATTGCGTAACAGTTTTATTGATTAGGTATCTAATCAGTAAAACGATTCAATAAATAAAAAAGATTGAAGCATCGGGATTGATAAAATTTTGTTTCTTTGCTGTCAACTAAAACTTTAATTAAAAACATACACACACTCGCTCAATGGATTTTTTGCACACGATTTTAGGTGACGATATACAGGCCGGACTATTAATTATTTTGAATTTAATTGTGATCGAAAGTTTGCTTTCGGTAGACAATGCTGCTGTTTTGGCTACTATGGTAATGGATTTGCCAAAATCGCAAAGGGAAAAAGCATTAAAGTATGGCATTATTGGCGCTTATGTTTTTAGAGGGATCTGTTTGTTCCTGGCAGCATGGCTGGTTAAAATCTGGTGGTTAAAACCACTTGGTGGTCTATACCTGTTGTACCTGGCTTTCGATTATTTTAGAAAAAAGAACAATAAAGGCAAGGAAGAAGAAGAAGAGGAAGTAGACAAAAGCAAAAGCTGGATTTATAAATCTACTGTTGGTGTAATGGGTACTTTTTGGGCAACTGTTGCTTTGGTAGAGGTAATGGATCTGGCTTTCTCTATCGATAATGTTTTTGCTGCTGTGGCATTTACCGATCATATCTGGTTAATCTATATTGGTGTTTTTATCGGGATTTTGGCTATGCGTTTTGTAGCACAGGCATTTGTAAAACTAATGGAGAAATTTACCTTTTTAGAAACGGTAGCATTCATCGTAATTGGTGTTTTAGGAATTAAACTTACCTCATCGTTGGTAACACATTTCTATCCCGAATCGCCTATTTCTCACGCTATCGAAGGTGAAAAAACAGATCTTTTTGTCTCTATTTTTACGGTAGCTATTTTCATTATACCAGTATTAACATCCTTATTATTTAACTATCCCAAAAAACACAAAAGCGATATCATCATTTCGGACGATGCCGAAAAGGTATTGGATAAATCTTAAATTATAAGGCTTATCTGTGATAAATCTTACAATTAAACCTTGGTAATATTACAATCAAATTTGTAATATTAGAATTTATAAACAGATTAGGAAACAGGTTGCAATGGCTTTTTACAAACATTACTCATTCGATCTTTGGTTAACGTTGATTAAATCAAATCCAGCGTATAAACAGGAGCGGACACAATATTTTTACCAGAAATTTAATACTAAGCATAAAAATTTAGCAGAAATTGCTGTTATTTTTCGCCAGGTAGATTTAATGGTAAACGCTATTAATGAGCGGACAGGGAAAAATGTGGATGCTGATGAAATGTATTTAATGATCATCAGTATGATCAATGATTACGATTTCAATTTTCATGATGTGGATCTGCAGGAGATTGATCACGACATGGAACAACTGGTTTTTACCCACATGCCTTTGCTGTATAGCGAAAGTTCTTTAACCGTATTGGAACAGCTTAAGTCAACAGGTTTAAGTTCGACCAATATTTTAAGCAATACTGGTTTTATAAAAGGGAAAACCTTAAAAAAAGTAATCAGTCATTTGGGTATCGATCAGTTTATCGATTTTCAACTGTATTCTGATGAAGTAAGGATGTCTAAACCCAATACCGGATTTTTTCAGTTGATGTTAGATACCATCGATAGGGAAAAACATCCGGAGTTAATGCTAAAAGATGTAATCCATGTTGGCGATAACCCACATGCTGATGTTCGTGGGGCAGAAGCATTGGGAATTAACAGTATGCTCATCAATTCCAATCATCTATCTATCTCAAACCTACTCTATGATACCGTATAATTTCTCACTCCATAAAATAGACAATACAGTCGATTTTGGCTTTAGCGCCGACGATTACAGTCGCTTTAAGTTTGGCGATGATCTGGTGGCCCGATCTTTTGGAAAAGACCTTGCCGATGGCTTTATCCGCTATTATTTAGCTGATAATGTGATTACCGATCAGATTGTGGTTATTTCTAGTCCTTATAGTTTTATTCCAACTGCAACCTTTGCCATGAAAAACTATTTCGTTTGTCAGCTTAACCGTTGGCTGGTGGAAAATGGTGGCTTGGCGGTACAGGAAACCAAAGTGCACAGAACCATTACCTATAAAGAAGATTATGGCGAGTTAAGTGCCGAAGAAAGGCTTTCGCTGATCGGAAACGATTCATTTCATATCGATAAAGATTTTCTCGCTGGTAAAACACTTTTATTTCTGGATGATATCAGAATTACCGGAAGCCATGAGCGGATGATCTTAAAAATGGCTAAGGAATATGGTTTAAAGAACGAAATGCACATGCTTTATTTTGCCGAACTGGTCAATAAAAATATTCATCCCAATGTAGAGAATTTTCTGAATTACCATCAGATCAAATCTATTTTTGATCTGGAAGAAATTATCGATAGCGGCAATTTTAGGTTTAATACCCGTATTGTAAAATACATTTTAAATACTACTTCGAGCAGTTTTAATCTATTTTTAGAACGTAGAAGTACCGATTTTATCAATCAGCTTTACGACCTATCCCTGGGGAATAACTACCATACCATAGAAGCGTATGCTAAAAATTTACATCTTATAAAAGACTATATCAAAAACAACAATTATAAATTAATTTAAATATGGCTATTAATTTGCAAAAGGGGCAAAGAGAAAATATCGATGCTCCTAAATTTACAATAGGTTTAGGTTGGGATACCAACAGCTCTTCAACAGGTTCTGCATTCGATTTAGATGCTTCAGTTTTTTTACTAAACGATCAGAAAAAACTGATTTCAGACGAAAGCTTTGTATTCTACAATAATTTGGTTTCTCCAGATGGTTCGGTAGAGCATACAGGTGATAACTTAACCGGTGATGGTGATGGCGATGATGAGCAGATCAAAATTGATTTAACCAAAGCTGATGCTAAAGTAAACGAGATCTGTATTGTGGTAACCATCCACGATGCTGACAACAGAAGACAAAATTTTGGTCAGGTTAGAAACTCTTTCATCCGTATTTTTGATGCTGTAACCAATGAGGTGATCTTAAAATACGAATTAGAAGAAGATTTCTCTATCGAAACGGCAGTAGAATTTGGAAGAATTTACAAACGCGAAGGCAAATGGAAATTTGAAGCCGTTGGCGTAGGTATGAAAGGTGGTTTACAGGATTATTTAAACAAATATCAATAATATTATGGCAATCAATCTTCAAAAAGGACAGCGTATCAGTCTGGAAAAAAGTAATGGCAGCAAACTTCACAATGTTTGTGTAGGTATTAACTGGGGTGCCATTGAAAAGAAAGGCCTTTTCGGTTTCGGATCATCAAAAGAAGCTGTAGATTTAGATGCAAGCTGCGCGTTATATAACGAAAACAAACAACTATTAGAGGTCGTTTATTTCGGTAACCTAAAATCTAAAAATGGTTCAGTAAAACATAGTGGTGATGATTTAACTGGCGATATGGGTGGTGATGATGGTTTAGATAACGAGATTATCACACTTGATTTCTCTCAGTTAGACGCTAATGTAAACTATGTAGCTTTTGTTTTGAACAGCTTTAGAGGTCATGATTTTGGAACGATTCCGTTTGCCTCTATCCGCATTTACGAAGGTACAACCAAACGTGTAAACGAAGTTTTCGCTAAATATGATATTGCTAACGGAGCCAACTTTGCTGGTCACGTATCGATGGTAATGGGCGTTTTTTACAAGAAAAACAGCGAATGGAAATTTAATGCCATTGGCGAACCAACCAAAGATAAAAAACTCGAAGAGACCGTTAAAACTGTAACTCAAAACTATTTATAGGCCGTAAAGCTGGTCATTAATCAAACTATGGAAACCAACCCAAACGTTACCCAAGCCCTTACTCCGGTTAAACTGGATAAAGATGGCAATGTGGATCTCGAGAAAATAAGCTCAGAGGAAACAGTTAAATACAATGAAATTGGAAAATCGTTAGAACCATCAGATGTAAATTCTATCCTGAATTACGGAAGCGATGCCCAAAACTCAATGGAAAAATACAGTAACGAGTTTTTATCGTCTGTGCGGACCTATAACAGCGGAGAAGTTGGCGGTTTAATTAACGAACTGCTTACCGAACTGAATTATATTGATGTTTCCGAATTGGAGCAAAGCGGCTTCAAAAGCTTTATCTCTAAAATTCCGTTTTTAAAGAGCCTTGTTGTTGATGTGAAGAAACTTTTCCAGAAATATGATGTGGTGGTGAATAATATTGATAAAATCACCAACAAAATTAAAGCTGGAAGGTTAAACTCGATTAAAGACAACAGTTCGCTGCAAACCATGTTCGATAGCAATGTTGGTTACATCCACCAAATGGAGGAACTAATTATTGCCGGACAGATGAAATATAACGAGCTGAACATCAAACTTGCTGAAATGGAGGGCCGACCTGCCGATTATCAGGATTATGAAATTGCCGATTTAAGGGATTTCATTAGCCGCCTGGATAAAAGACTGGCCGATATGAAGATTGTTCGTTTCATTATGCTGCAATCTTTAGCGCAAATCCGTGTAGTACAGAACAACAATACCTCAATTGCAGAAAAAGCACAGTCGATTGTATCTACAACCATTCCGGTGTGGAAAAACCAACTGACTATTACTGTTGCTTTACAAAGGCAGAAAGCCAATGTAGAGATGCAAAAGAAAATTTCGGACACCACCAATACCATTTTGCAGAAAAATGCGGAGATGCTGAAACAAAACAGTATCGATGTAGCCAAAGAGAATGAAAAAACAGTAGTATCTTTGGAGACCTTGAAACAAACCACTTCATCGTTAATTGAAACGCTTAATGAGGTTAAACAGATCCATGAAGCGGGTGCACAGAGTAGAAGAGTGCTAGATGGCGAACTTAAAACTTTGGAAACAGAGTTGAAAAAGAACGTAACGAGGGTGAGTTAATTAAAATATGGATGAATACCGTTTAAATATTATCAAAAAATCAAGCGCAGAAATCAACCGTTTACAGTTGCTCTCTGTGTTTTTTGATGATGAGGTGATTTATAAAATTTATTTAAGAAGCCAGGTTATTCATCAACTTTTTGCCAATAATGAAGAATTAGAGATCGAAAAATTAGATCTTTTCCATCTTCAGTTTACCGATAGCGTGATCGAACTGCTCAAAAAAATTAAAAAGAGCAATGAGAAAAACGTATCGCTCATTTACGATGAAATTGACCTGAATGAAGAACTGATCGACCGCATGGCAGGTGCGCTTGTTGATCAGAAAAGTTTTCAACAGGATAAACAAAAGCAATCGTTAAAAGTGAACCTATCGCTGCGGAAACTATTCAGTGTGCTTTCTGAGCTCAGTTCCGATTTTCCCTTTTCTAAAAATATCAATGTTTTTAGTTCCAGATACGCCAACGATTTTTATTTTGATCTTAAACCGGATCAATTTGCTAAACTGATTGATTTTCATGGTAAACAGGTGTATACCAACGTTTATGCAACCATCGAGAAAAAATTGATGGGCAAATTGTGTAAGTACGATTTTCGGACCGAATTTTATATTGGTTTAAAATCGGGCGAACTGGTAATTGAAGTATATAAATTTTTGGATATAGATAGTTATTACCTGTTTTTTCCAAGCAGAAACCTGTTTTTGTTCTGCGATTTAACCATTTTGAAAGATTTGGATATGTCTAATAATCTTTCAGAACGGGAACGGATTGTACAGGAACTGCAATATAAAAACGATAAATTAAAAAGTAATGCTGCGGTTTTAAAAACAGCAATTCCGAATGAGATTGTTAATTTGTTAGAAGATAGTTATGGTAAAATATCTGATATCAATTTCCTGAACCACCTCAATAATTTCGATGTACAATCGAATATTTTGAAGACAATGTTGAAAACGGATTTGTTTTAGATTGGTTTTTACCACCTAAGACACCTGAGCGCAGCTAAGAAGTATCGTGCCTATTAATCATCACTGTCGCAAGAAATCGTCATCCGATAGCTATCGGATGCGAGGAGGAACGACCAAGCAATCTTACAACTAAGGTTTTATGCAAGGTTAGTTAAGTTTTTTGGAAATCAATTATAGCACTTTTCGGTATTGGCAGTCCCGCTTTTTATTCCAAGTCCTCGCTCGTGCCTCGCTGTGGGCTTTACATTGCAATCGGGTTTAAGTGGCAGAGTTAGTGGTACTATTAAGATATTCTACCTACTAACCTTTAAATAAACCCGACAGAGCGGAATAGCCCGCAGCGCAGCGAGGACTATAAGTGATGGCGGGGCCACAGCACCTATTAAACACCGAATGCACGTTTCCAAAATAGAGAAGTGGTTATTCCCGAGATTAACGAAAGCTTGTCCTGAAAGGTGCTATGTGTGGACACACCTTTGTTAATTTTATATCTGTTTTTAGCACCCAGTACTAAGACGATCGTCATGCTGAATTTATTTTACAAGTAGAAGTAATGTTTTCAATTGCCTTGTAGCTACTACGTGGTCAGCATCTTTTTTGCAAAGTAGACCCTGAAATGAATTTACTACGTAGCTTTCCGCTGCGCTACAGGTCAGGGTGACGGCTCTGGGTTTTAACACTGAACTTCTTTTTTCAGTATGTTGTCTAACTACTACCGCGTCAACACCGCCAGTTTTTGTTTAAACAGATCAATTGTTCTGCTCCAGGCGAGTTTTGCTGCGGCTTCGTTATATCTGGTAGGTGAGGTATTGTTATTAAAAGCATGGTTTACACCATCGTAGATGTAAATTTTGTAATCAATTTTATTGTCTTTTAAAGCCTGCTCATAAGCTGGAATCCCGGCATTAATGCGTTCATCCAGGCCGCCATAATGCAGCATTAAGCTCGCTTTAATTTTAGGAACATCTGCCACATTGGCCTGTGCACCGTAATAAGCAACAGCTGCCTGTAGTTTAGGATCATTAACCGCTAATTTATTGGCCATTCCACCGCCCCAGCAAAAGCCCACGCAGCCTACTTTACCATTGCCGTCTTTTCTATTGCGTAAATAGTCCAATCCTTTTAAGTAGTTCTGTAAGTTCTTTTCAGGGTCTAATTTACCGATCAACTCGCGTCCCTTATCTTCATCTGTCGGGGTTCCACCAAGCGGCGAAAGGGCATCAACACCAAGGGCCAGGAAACCTTCGGCGGCAACACGTTTGGTTACATCAATAATATGTGGATTTAATCCCCTGTTTTCATGAATAACCAGTACGCAACCTAAGTTCTTTTTGCCTTTTGGTTTGGCCAGTACAGCTTTCATTTCACCATCAACACCAGCGTAGGTAATGTTTTCAACTTCGATATCATCACTGTTAAAATCTGCTGCAGCGGCATAATTATTCTCTAGCATAGGTAAAATAGTCATTGCCAATGCTGTGCTGCCCGCCAGGATAGCAAGCTTTCTCATAAAATCTTTTCTGCTTACCTGGCTATGGGTGTATTCATCGTACAGGTTGATTATTTTCTGATCCATCTTATTGATTTTGAATTACCATACAAGATAAACAAGGATGTCGAGATTTGAGGTAGCATTGCCTAAAAGTTACAATACATTTCTTCCCATTTTTTAATCAGTGTTACACGGTGTTTCGTATAACGAGGGGTTAAGAAGGCATTCGACCAATCATCGTAATTATCATAAAAGAATTTGAGGAAGAAAATATGAAAGGTGATCCCCAGAAATGGAATGGCTTTTAATTCATCGTCAGTTAACGGCCTAACTCGCTGATAAGCATTTAAAAAGGTGTCGAAATCCTTTTCTGCCTGCTCTTTGGAAATTAGGTTATTTAATTGATGGAAAAAATAATGGTTAAGGAACGACATTAAATCGTTAATCAGGTAGCCTTCACCTGCAAAATCGAAATCAAAAAAGGTAATTTTTCCCGCTTTATCAAAATGGAAGTTTTTAGGAAAAAAATCATAGTGGCAATAGCCATAGCTGAATTTTGAAGTATTAAATCCTTCGAACTTTTTAACCACTTTATCAGCAATGTTGGTCAGGTAGTCAAATTCCTCAGGCATTTCTGTAAAATGAGGTTTTAAATCGCGCAAAGGCTCAAATAAAGTCGTTTCAAAGTTGAATATCGGTCTTGCATTATTCAGCTTTATTGAAGAAGTACTTTGGTGCAAGGTGGCCATGTCTTGGCCCAATTGGATAAGGTGCGCATTTTCCAGATCCAAAATCACCTTTCCTTCAGCAAAAGAAAACAGTATACCATTTCTTAAACCTTCGATGGCATTAAACTGTTGAATTTGTTTTCCATTTACATCGGTTATGGGGTAGGATACTGCGTTTCCGTTTGTCCTTAAAATATTGAGCAATTCTATTTCAGCTTCAATTTCATTGCGTTTGCGATGTGCATCGCGGTAGATTTTGAAGATGTATTTCTGACTTAGATTTTCCAGGATATAAGTGTCGTTTACATTTCTGATGAGTAACCGGCAAGTTGTGGATGGATCTAACCGATAAGCTTCAATTAAATGATCTTTTAAGGCAGCGGCTGATAAGGTAGAGTATTGTGCGGGGAAAATGTTTTGCATAAGTAGCGCTTTGGGGGTTCAAATATAAATTTTAGAAATGACATCTTCGCCATTAAATAAGACTACCTTACACTCCTTAGGCATATCGTTTTAAGATTAATACAATCTGTTGGAAAAAATATTTGATTGCCTTATCGATAGTTTTATCGAAGATAAAGTGGGCATTGCCGAAAACTTTTTAAGTGTTTCTTTAGCGGCTCATCTTAAAGATAACCTGATCGGGTTATTTGAAAATAAAAAACTTTTAAATGCTGGCGTGGGTAACGATACGGTTGTGAATCAAAACAAGTTGATTAGAAGCGATGTGATTTACTGGTTAGACAGAAAGCATAATAACCAATATGAAAATGATTTCTTCGATCTGATGGACGAATTTGTGGTTTATTTAAACCGTACCTGTTATACGGGTATCACCGGATACGAATTTCATTATACACTTTACGAATCGGGCACGTTCTACAAAAAACATATCGATCAGTTTCAGAACAACGGAAGCAGACAATATTCGATGATTATGTACCTGAACAGCGATTGGAAAATAGAAGATGGGGGAGAGCTACGTATTTATCATGTGGAGGAGGAACAGCATATCTCTCCCAATAACGGTAAAAGTGTTTTCTTTAAAAGTTCAGACCTGGCACACGAGGTATTGCTTACCAATAAACAAAGGATGAGTATTACAGGCTGGTTAAAGATCGGTTAAATTTAATCTTCAATATCGAGCAACTGTTTGATCATCCCTTATAAGATGCGTCTTGCTGAACTTGTTTCAGCATCTATTTTTGAAAAGCGTTATTGATAAGACCCTGAAACAAGTTCAGGGTGACGACCCTCTCCATAGATTCCAGGCTTCACTACACGCCGCTCGAATTGACGGATAATTGGATTGAAAAATTCTATGAGAAATCTCTAGGGGTATCGTCATTTCGACTGAAGCTCACCGATTTTTCATCGGTAGCGTAATGGAGAAATCTGTGTCCATAGCTTTAAAGCATCTTTAAAAGATTTCTCGACTGCGCTGCGCTCCGCTCGAAATGACGGATGATTGGATTGAAAAATTCTATGAGAAATCTTTGAACTTGGTTTGTAGCAACTTTAAAAGATTTCTCGACTTCGCTGTGCTCCGCTCGAAATGACGAAACTATTGGAGATAACGCATTATTTAGTTTTGGTCAATAAAAAAGCGCCGTTTCCTCATTTCAGGATCGGCGCTTCACTTGTTAAACGACTAGGTTTAATACGATTATGATCAATTTGCTCTAAAACCCTTTGGGGTGCATTGCATCTGACGTTTAAAAAATATATTAAAATTTGCGGGGTACTCGAAACCCAAACAATAAGCGATCTGTGCAATATTCCATTCGGTATGTTTCAGCAAGGCCACCGCTTCGGTTGCTATCCTTCTCGAAATGTGCTCAGAAGTGGTTTTGCCCGTTACTTCTTTTACCGCATGGTTTAAGTGATTTACATGCACTAACAAGCGGAAGGCGAAATCGTGGGCTGTTTTCAACTCCAAAATATGTTCTGTAGAACCAATGGGGAACTGCCTTTCCAATAATTCGATAAACAATGAAGTTAAACGCGCCGATGCATTATTCTGTTTAAAAACAACATCCTGAGGTTTAACCTTTAGTGCTTCATGAACAATAAGTTGCACATAGTTTCTTAACAGATCGTATTTATGGATGTAATCGCCATCCATTTCTTTCATCATTTTAGTAAAGATATCTGTTAAGATAACTTCCTGCTCTTCGTTAATATGAATTACCGGGCTATCATTAATGCGCCACAATAAAGAATCGCGAAGGGTTTCGTTACGGTTATGGATAAAATTCTCGGTAAATAAACAGAAGAAACCAGCAGGTTTTGGCGAAGTACTTTCCCATGAATATGGAATATTCGGATTGGTAAACAGTAATGCCCGTCCTTTAATTTCAATCTGCGCATCAGGATAATGCAAAATCCCATTGCCTATGATCAGCGAAATCTTATAAAAATCTCTGCGGCTGAAAACAGATGGTACGTTGCTGCAAACAGTAGTTCTGTTAAAAACATTAAAGTGCCCGATATCATTGATCATTCCTAAACTTGGCGTAGGAATTTCAGGCCTTGTGATTTTTAATTTATTGTAAAAATCCTCTAATGTTTCCTTTTTTTGAAGGGTAGAAAGCTCTTGATTTTTTGATAACATATTTTAAGTGCTTAATACAAGTAAAGTTACTGTTTAATCGTCATTCCTTCGTGCATTTCCTCGGTCGGTTCTGCCACTAATTTGTCACCTTCTGCTAAATCGCCGAAAACTTCTACCTTATCGTCGGTTTCACGGCCTTTTTTTACACCCACTTTAACCGCTTTGTTATCGGCTACTTTTAACACGAATAATCCTTCGCTGGTATCCAATAAAGCTTTTTTGGAAATGATAAAGGTGCTGGCATTGGCCGGAAGCGGAATGTTCACTTCAGCAACCATACCCGGTAATAAAACCTTCGAAGCATTTGGTACATCCATTTCAATGCGTTCAGAACGTAAGCGTAAATCTAAAGCGCCTGATAAACGTTTCACCTTAGCCTTAAAGGTCTGGCTAGGCAAAGATTTAACGGTAAAACTAATCTCATCGCCAGCTTTTAAATATCCGGTATAAACTTCTGGAATGGAAACAGCCAAACGCAGGTTTTTCTGATCCTGTAAAGTAAATAAAGGTAAATCAGAGCCTTTACCTGTCGGACCAACATAAGCCCCTAAATTTACATTTCTGGCTGAAATAATTCCGCTGAACGGTGCCCTGATGGCTAAATAATCCTGAACTGAACCCACTTCTTTATAAGCCGCCTTTGCTGCTTCAAGTTGTGCAAGGTCTGCGTTTTTTTTTGCCATAGCCTGGTCCAGGTCATTTGTAGAGATCGTTCCAGGGGTTTTACTGGTTTCGTATAAACGGTTATAATTCGCTTTGCTCGCAGTATAAATGGCTTCCTGTGCTTTTATCCGCGACTGTGTTGCAGCCAGTTGGGAAGTCATTTCAGGTGCTTCCAAAGTCATTAACAATTGACCTTTACTTACTTCTGAGCCGATATCAACTTTTAGGGTTTTTACGAAGCTGCTTACTTTAGCGTATAGATCAACTTGTTGCAAAGCAATTAATTCGCCTGGCAAACTCAGTTTGGTGGATAGCTTCTCTTTTTTAAGATCGAAGGTGGCTATAGCTGCTTCTTTTTCTTTCTTGGGTGTTACTTTCGATTCGGAGCGCCCACAGCCATACATGGCCGTTAACACTAAAAATCCTGTACTTAATAATCCTGTTGAAAATATCTTCGTATTCATTTATGATGATGATTTATTCTTTTTCTTGTAAACCTTTAATGTAATGGATGCTTTCTTCGTCTTCCGGATCAAGCGACATCGAATTGGTAGTCTGTTTTCCCTGAACCCATGCAAATACCAATGGCAATATAATGAGTACGGCGAATGTTGAAGCCAGTAAGCCACCAATAAGGGCTCTGCCTAGTGGCGAAACCGCTCCACCACCTTCACCATGACCGATGGCCATTGGCAACATACCCGCAATCATCGCAATACTCGTCATGATAATTGGGCGCAAACGCAATGCTGCAGCTTCGCGTGCCGATTCGAGTGCATTTTCATTGTGCTTTCTTAGTTGCTCTGCATTGGTGATGAGCAATACCGCATTGGCGATAGATACCCCGACCGACATGATAATCCCCATATAAGATTGCAGGTTTAAGGTTGATCCGGTAATGGTTAATAACAATAGTGAACCTAAAATAACTGCTGGTACAGTGGCTAAGATAACCAATGGAACTTTAAAAGACTGGAAATTGGCTGCCAGCATCAGGAAAATTACCACAATGGCCACAAATAAGCCAGATTGTAAGCTGTCTAAAGTATCAGTTAACACTCTACTTAAACCGATGGCGGTAACATTTAACCCCCTTGGCAGTTCGCCAACGTCTTTGATGGCTTTTTCTACATCTTTTGATGCTGTACCCAGATCCATATGGTAAAGGTTCGCCGTTACCGATAGGAAAGGCATAGCACCAATGTTATCGTTTTCGCCAGCCGTGGTATCAGCAGTAATTTTTGCCACATCGCTCAAAACTGGTCGTGCCGAATTTTTCAATAACGGAATTTCTCCAATATCATCTTTACTGGTCATTTGGTTAAGTGGTACCTGAACCTGAACACTATAAGGCAAAGCCGCTTTTTCATCTAACCAGATATTTTTGTCCGTATAACGTGATGATGAAGTTGAGGCAATCAATGATCTCGAAATATCGGCCATATCCACCCCAATCTGCGCTGCACGAGTCCTGTCGATATCGATATTTAATGATGGATATTTAATGGGCTGTGCGAGCTGAACATCGCGCATGTAAGGGATTTCCTTCAGTTCTGCGAGGATTTTATTGGCATACTTTTCATTCAGCTTTTTGTTTTTGCCTGCAATACGTACTTCAACAGGGGTAGGAGAGCCTTGGCTCAAAACCTTATCCGTTAGCTCAATCGGCTCGAAAGAAAGTTTAACATCAGGCAGAACTTTTTTGATTTTCTCCCTGAACTGATCCTTAAAATCGTCCATATCTTCCTCAAAGTCTTTTAAACTTACCTGGAAAACAGCTTCGTGCGGACCTGCCATAAACTGGTAGATGGGGTTCACCGAAAACTGGGCAGGGTGTTGACCAACATAAACAGAAGAAATGCCCATATGCTCTTCTCCGACCATTTTTTTCAGCTCAGCCAAAACCACATTTGCTTTTTCTTCGGTACGTTCTAAACGTGTTCCATCAGGTGCACGTAAACGCAACTGAAACTGACTTGAGTTAACTCTTGGCAAAACATCGCGACCAATATTAGCCAGTAATAATGCTGCTAAACCAATAATTACCACCAAATAAACCAAAACAACAGATTTTCGGTAAGGCAGTATCCGATCAAGGAAACGCATAAAACGGTTCCGGAATTTATCGAAGAAACCAATTTTGCCATTGCCACTAAAATCTTCTCGTTCAACCAGTACTCTTTTTTGGTTCAAGGTATCTTTTTCCGACTCGAGTGCAATGCCAGTTGCGGCAAAATCAGCTTCATCCTGTGTAATGCCTGGGTGATGTTCACAGCCTTTTTTTGGGTGTGCAACCATTAGCCAGTTGGCCATAATGGGTACAAAAGTTTGCGATAACAGGAATGAAACCACCATCGAAAAGCCGATTGCCAATGCCAAGGGTAAGAATAATGCTCCTGGAATCCCTGTCATGGTAAAGGCAGGTGCAAATACGGCAAGGATACAAAACAGGATTAACAGTTTTGGGAAGGCGATTTCCTTACAGGCATCCCAAATGGCCACGGCCTTGGGTTTGCCCATATCAAAATGCTGGTGGATGTTTTCTATCGTTACCGTCGATTCATCTACCAGAATACCAATGGCTAAAGCCAATCCGCTCAGCGTCATGATATTGATCGTTTGTCCGAATAATTTCAGGAACAAAACACCCGCAATAATAGAGGTTGGAATGGTGAGGATTACAATCAATGCTGCACGTTTATCGCCCAGGAAAAGTAAAACCATCAAACCTGTTAATATCGCACCGATTGCGCCCTCACTGATCAGACTTTTTACGGCGTTGATTACATAAACAGACTGGTCGAACTCGTAAGAAAGCTTAACATCTTCCGGTAAGGTATTTTGGATGTTCGGTAGGTTTTTCTTTAAGTTTTTAACCACATCCCAGGTAGAGGCATCTCCAGATTTAGCGATACTTAAATACACCGAGCGTTTACCGTTGATTAAGGCATAACCAGCTACTAAATCGGCTCCATCTTTAACGGTTGCTACATCGCGGAGCTGTAAATTTTGCACGCTGCCTTTAAATAAGGGAATGTTTTCAAAATCTTTAACCTTTTTAATGGTATAATTGGTTGGTGTGATATAGTTTTTATCGCCTATCCTCACATTTCCTGAAGGTGCGGTTTGGTTATTTAGCCTGATGGCTTCAACCACTTGGTCTACCGTTAGGTTATGTGAACGCAAAAGTGACGGATTCACATTGATTTCTATTGTTCTTGGACTACCACCAAAAGGGGCAGGAGAGAGCAAACCTGGTATAGCTGAAAAGCTAGGACGCACGTAAGTATTGGCCAGATCCTGCAATTCATTGTTGGTGCGGATAGGGCTGCTTAATACCAATTGTCCAACAGGAAGCGATGAAGCATCAAAACGGATCACGAACGGTGGTTGCGAACCTGGCGGGAAAATAGCTTGCGCCCTAGTAGATAGCGCACTTAGTTCTGCCGCCGCCTGGGCCATGTTGGTGCCCTCGTAGTAGGTTAGCTTCATTAGCATTAAACCCTGCGTATTTTTGGTTTCGATACTTTTAATACCGTTTGCAAAAAGCAAGATATTAACGTACTGTTTACCAAAATAAGCCTCCATTTGGTCGGGTGTGTAACCACCAAAGGGGTGCGCAATATAAATCACCGGAAGGTTCATCTGCGGAAGAATATCAACCTTGATCTGATTGATGGCCCCAATACCGAAAAAGAACAATCCAGCTACTAAAACTAAGATGGATATGGGCTTGCGGAGTGCGAAACGTATTAAATTCATTTATATAGCCAGATTAAAATTCGTTGATAAATATGTCGTAATTGCCAAGTGCTGCCGATTTTAGCAATAAGGCCTGCCAAACATTGGTAAAGGCAATATCCCGATCGGTTTCGGCACGGTTTAAGGTAAACAGCGCCTGTGTAAGATCTACTAACGTGGTAAGTCCGTTTTTGTAGAGCGTATTTTTCTGCAGATAAGCATCAGATGCTGCTTTTACCTGAATAGGTGCTTCTCTGTAATTGGCCAAAGCGTTGGTTAGTTTAGTTTCTGCAAGTGCCAATTGTGCTTTTAGTTGCTGATCAACCAGATTATATTCTTCCTTTAAACCCTGGCTAATGTATTCCTGTGCACGTACCTGCGGGCGGTTTTTAAGTAAGGTTGACAGGTTCCAGGTCATTCCTATGCCAATCAAATAGTTTCCACGGGTAGGGTTTATACCATCAGCATAACTGGTAGAATAAGCAGCCTGATCTAAGGCATAACCTGAGCTGAAACCCGAACCACGGCCCTGCATTACACCGAATAAGCTAAACGTAGGGTAGTATAATTTTTTGAAATAATTAACCTGTTGCTGGCTAACATCAACACGGTTTTGGTAAAACTTTAATAGTGGATGTGAGCTTTTGATCACTGTATCTGCCAGCAGGTTGCCAGGGATACGCGTAATTGAAGTGGTATCTAACTTGTATGAGGTTGCGGTCAATCCCATTAACACACCCAAACGGTTGGCCTGTTCCTGCTCTAAATCTTTAGCTTTTGTTAAAGCGATTTTTGCATTGGAAACTTCGGCTTTTGCGAAAGAAGAATCTACTCCCGCAATTAATCCGTTTTTAGCCCTGATGATGGCCGTATTTTTAAAGGTAATAGCGCGATCGAGATTTTTCTGTTGCGATTTGCTTAACCTTTGTGCGGCCAGCAGATTTAAATATGCTGCAGAAACACGGATTTCCTGCTGGAATTTCTCCTGTTCCAGGTCATTTTTGTCCCTTTGGTAAGCGGCATCGGCAATTTTAATGCGTTCCCTGATTTTTCCAAAAGTGAAGAAATCCCAGTTTACATTAGCCAGATAGAGCCCGCCAAATGCAGCATTCCAGTTTTGTTTGTCTAAGGAAGGACCAGATGAAGCCGTTCCCAAACCACCAAGACCATATTGCGGTCCGTTTTGGCCGTTAATGGTACCATAATCTTGTTGGGCACTTAAGCTGAAGTTCGGTAGATATTCTCTTTTGGCCTGTTGGATAGATGATTTTGATGCATTGGCATAATTATCTTTGGCCTTAATGGTGCCATAATTGTTTAATGCGGTGTTAACAGCTTGTTTAAGGCTAAGCGTTTGTGCACTTACACCGATGGATAGACTGATAAATAATAATAACGAAAAATAAAATAAAGATGTACGAGACATAGTGTATAATTTACACTGCAAATGTAAATTATGATCGTTATATCAAAGTATTCGGTTCAAATCAAAAATTATGCGAATCAAATAATAATCGAATTGTTACTTAAGGAGTAAAAAGGGGCAATTTCTGTTGCTAAAAACCTGAGTTCGATTATTAAAT
>NZ_JAUG01000040.1 GCF_000708285.2 Pedobacter borealis DSM 19626 | reverse complement strand
TTTGTGGCGTTTTAATCAAGTTTTCTGTTAAGACGGTCGTCACCCTGAATTTATTTCAGGGTCTTTCACGCTAAAAAGATGCTGAAATAAATTCAGCAGGACGATAAAGCGGGATTAGGCGTAAATAAGATATAATTTTCAGCAAATAATTATCGAACTCAGGTTATAAGCTATTTATCTATACCATTGGTTTAGTTCGTGGAGACACGAACCAAGGCATTTGATCCCGAAGATTTGGGACAGCATGACGACTCCTGTAGGTATTTTGAATGAATTACTGCGAACAAGGTCCGTCAGGGATTTCTTTACTGATTTTAAGCACTTTCATAACCACCAGGGTAGAATCGAAATCAGGTGAAACTGTAGCGGTATCAGACTTCGCGAAATAACCTTCTAATTCTACGTATACCGGCTCGTAAGGCTTTTCGAACCCCAGGTTACTGTAAGAGAGCTCTAAGTTTCTTACACTGTCTTTAACCCAATACTCACGTCCATCTTCACATAAGGTAAAAGACTTCATTTCAGGGCCAAAACTATATAAACCTTTAACCGTTTTCAGGTTACTTTTTTCTCCCTCGGCTTTATCGTTTCTACAAGCTGTAGCGGCTACGCCAAGGAGCACAACAAATACAATTGCTTGTTTAAATAACTTCATTTTATATAGTTTGATTAATTTGATCTATCTTTTTAACACTTAAATTGGATGACAAAGCAGATGCCAAAAATGAGAAGATGCCTACTGTAACAAAAACTAAAACAAAATCCTTCCATTTTAATCCGATTGGATAAGAACTTACCAGCGTTTTATTTACTTCATCTCCCATTTTGATAAAACCATAAGTGTGCTGAAAATAATAAAATATGAGGCCAATAATTAAGCCCAGCACACAGCCAGACATGGTGATCATCATTCCCTCAAATAAAAATATACGTTTGATTAATTTCTTGCCTGCGCCTAAACTGCTCAGAATGGCTACATCCTTCACTTTATCGATTACCAACATGGTTAACGACCCTATGATATTAAATATAGCAATAATCAGGATAAAAGTAAGAATAATATATACCGCCCATTTTTCGGTATTTAAAATGTGGTAAAGTGATTTATTTTGCTCGGCCTGATTTCTGACTTCATAATCTTTACCTACCTTTTCGATTACCTCTTTTTGAAAATCATCTACATCAACACCGGGCTGGAGATTGATCTCTATTGCAGACACATTTTTCTCTTCGCCTAAAAGTTCGCGGGCAAAATTCAATGGCACAATAATACCATTATCGAAATCCTGTTGTACTTCAAAAACACCACTTACCCGAATGTTCTTTACCACAAAATCGTTGGCTGGGTTTAAACTATTTGCAGCGATATCCTTCTTGGGCGAGTAGATTTCCAATTCTGTAAAGGGATCGACAGTATTTACGGCCAGATAACTCTGCAGGGCAGAACCAATTACCGCATTATCGCCGCTTCTGTTGTGCAGTATAAAATGGCCTTCTTTTATGGTACTGTCTAATTTGATGTTTTTCAAATAGTCTAAACTTACACCTTTAACCATTCCAACAGCTTGTTTGTTGTTGTATTTTAATAAAGCATTTTCTTGTAGCACTTCGGTAAAAGCGGCAACATCTTTATTTTTTCTGAGCTGATTGAAATAGCCTGTGTTCGAATCAAAAGTTTTCCCCTTAGCCGGTGTAATGGCAATTTGTGGGGTAATGGTATCGAACATATTCAATACTACTGTTTCTAAACCGTTAAATACTGAAAGGATGATAATCAATGCAGCGCTACCCACCATTACACCTACCATTGATATTCCCGATATCAAGTTAATGGCATTGGTAGATTTTTTGGCAAAAAGATACCTTTTGGCAATATAAAATGATGTATTCACAGCGGCAAAGATAAATAAAAGGTTGAGGGTTTTAAGGTTAAAGGCTTCAGGTTGTAAAGCCTTTAACAATTATGAACCTTTGATCCTGCTAAAAAAATGGGTTATGTTGTTTTTCAAAACCAATGCTTGTGGCTGGTCCATGGCCAGGATAAACTTTGGTTTCATCAGGTAAGATAAAAAGTTTATCGGAAATGTTTTGGATTAATTGCTGATGATTACCCCCAGGCAGATCAGTACGGCCAATACTCCCATAAAAAAGTACATCACCACCTATTAAAATATGATCGGATGCACTGTAAAAACACAGGTGTGCCGGCGAATGCCCCGGAGCAAAAATTAAGATCAGTGTACTATTACCAAAAGAAATAGTCCCTGTTTCGGGCAAAAAGGTATCGGGCAGAGGAGATACATCGTACCGGGTAAAGCCCATTGATGGTGCATAACCGGGAACTGCATTTAAAATTGGCAATTCGCCCGCATGAAACTGTGGTTTTAAGCCATAGGTTTCGAACACAAATTTATTGCCGAAAACATGATCCAGATGACAATGTGTATTGAGTAATAAAACAGGTTTTAAGCCTTCATTTTTAATGAAAGCCGCCAATTCATTTTGCTCAAAACCTTCGTACATGCCCGGGTCGATAATGACACATTCTTTCGTTTCATCGTAAAGCACATAGGTATTTTCGCTGTAGGCGTTAAATGTGAAGGTTTTTATTGTAATCATAAAATTTTAGAAAAAAATCCTGTTTCCAAAAGCAGGATGACAAAATAATAAATTAATTTTTCCACCTAAAGGTAGAAATCAAGGTATCGATATCCTTTTTAATAAATTTAACAACGGGTTCAATAGAGTCGTATTGTGGGCGTTCATTAAAATATAAAGCTCCTCTAAAATAATGTTTGGCACTATCGGTTAAAAAAAACTGGACTGATGATGCGGTATTTCCCTCTATGGCGTAATAAATACCATAAACTTTATGCTCGGGGTAATTGATGAGTTTTTGATCTATGGCACTTGCTTTAATGGTATGTTTAAAGGCAAGTTTTCGGGCATCTTCTACCATTTCATCATATTCGCCTTTACCCGAAACATCGTAATACGTTAAATGCAAAAAGCCATTAAACTGCTTAAAGTGTAAGTTGTACCAGTTCTTTTGGGCATCGCGGCTTTGATCTTGTTCTACCACCGCATAAGTTGGATATTTGAAAGTAAAAGGGACAGGCTTGGTAAATATAGTATACTCTTTTTTAGGGAATACGATCCTGTAGTAAGCTTTTGGCTTTGGGCTATAATCATGGCTCTGACAAGCTGTTATAAACAAAAGCAGCACAAAGGGAAAGCAGATCAGTTGTTTTAGTTTCATAACATTTTATCAAATATTGCGTCGTCGTTCCTCCTTGCAATGACGATAAGTTAAATTATTTATTCCAGATTGCCCAAGCTTTTTCTGCTTGTTTGTACAGCATTTCCAAACCGTTTTTAATTGCTGCGCCGCGCTCGGCAGCTTTAACCAAAAATGCTGTCTCCAGCGGATTGTACACTAAATCGTAAGCTAAATACCCTGGCCCAACTAAACTGTAATCGATTTCGGGAAAGGTATCCACATTTGGCAACATTCCGAGCGGCGTGGTATTGATCAATAACTGGTGCGAGGCTAAAATCTCTGGCGTAACTTCCGAATATAGAATAGCACCGGGAACAGCCGTTCGTACCACAACCTGATATTGGATATTTAATTTCTCTAAAACGTACTTTACCGCTTTCGCCGCCCCACCATCGCCAAAAACCAGTGCTTTGCTGTGTTGCGGCCGCAACAATGGTTTTAACGATTCTTCAAAGCCATATGCATCGGTGTTGTAGCCTTTTAAATAGGTCGCACCTTCAAAACTTTTGATCGAAATACAATTTACGGCACCAATTTTTTCCGCAGCTTCGTCTACTTCGTTTAAATACCAAAGCACGTTAACTTTATGCGGAATCGTAACATTAAGCCCACATAGTGATGGATTTTCACCTAGCAGATCGGACAGTGATTTAATATCGGCAATAGGAAAAAGCTCATATTGATGATCGGCTATTCCCTCATTTTGAAATTTTTCTGTGAAATATTTTTTCGAGAAAGAATGAGAAAGTGGGTATCCGATTAAGCCGTATGTTTTCATAAGCATATTTACGTCATTGCGAGGCACGAAGCAATCTTAATGCGATAGAAATAAACTACCTACAGATTGCTTCGTGCCTCGCAATGACGGGTTTTGTCTTTATTTTACTTGGTTCAGGAAATAATCAAAAGTATCTCCACGTAAACCTAAACGAATGGTTTCTAAAGGAATTACTTCTGCAGGGGCAATATTACCGAGGTTTACATTGCTACCGATTAATTTAATAAACCAAACTTGCTGTTCTTTTTGAGGTGCTTCCCAAATAATGGTTTCTTCAGGAATCTGGGTTAAAATTTCATCAACCAATCCTTCCCGTACTTCACCGCTTCCACGGTAAATACCTACATTACCACCTTCACGTGCTTCGGCAATTACTTTCCACGATCCCGCCTCAATTTCGGCCTGCATTAATTTAATCCACTTATATGGGGCAAATATTTTAGCGGCATCTTTACTTCCAACCTCCGAAATAACGGTTACCTGTTTAGAAAGTTCGCGGATAAACTCACATTTCTTATCGTGCTCAATTTCAATAGAACCATCAGAAACTTCTGCATATTCCATCCCATATTGGTCTAAAACACGTTGATAATCTGAAAACTGGTTACGGATGATAAAGGCCTCAAATAACGTTCCTCCGAAATAGGTAGGAATGCCTGCACTTTTATATAAAGCTAATTTTTCTTTAAGGTTTGGTGTTACGTGTGATGTTGCCCAACCTAATTTTACGATATCTGTATGTACGCCAGCAACTTCAATAAAATCTTCAACCTGGCGTAGGCTCAATCCCTTATCCATAACCATTGTTAAGCCTTTTTGGCGTGGTTTAGCTGGACGTTCGGGAACGTTTAATAATGGATAATTCATATGCGTACAAAAGTGAAAAAAATTTTGAGATTTATTTGTTAAATTTTTCTCACAAGGTCGTTACCTAATATATCTGTTTATAACGTTCAAAATGGCACTATTATCCTGCAATTGTGGCAAATATTCAAATAAAATATAGTGTTTATCAGGGTCGGTTGTTAAAGCCGTTTCCAAATATCCCAGTGCATCGCTATAATTCCCCTGGGCAAAAAGATAGGCTACCATCCGGTAATACAGTTCTGCTGCTTCCGGATTATTCTTGATCGCCTCTGCCATCGTTTCCGATGCTTCCAACAATTTTCCCTGTTCGTAAAGCACGGTACTAAAATCTAACCAGGCTTCAATATCCACAGGATTAAACTCCAATACCTTTTCGTAAGCTTCGATTGATTCGTCAATCTGGCCTAATTTATAATAAGCATCGGCCATTGCAAACCAGAAATCAGGGTTCTCGGCCTCTAAATCGATTGCTTTTTTATAAAAATGCAACGATTCGAAATAACGTTCTTCAAAATTCAGCGTAACACCGATCCCAAACCAGGCATCTGCCATTTTGGGGTCCATTTTTACCGATTTTTTGTAGTAAGAACGGGCTTCGTCCATTTTTTCCAGTTTCTCGTAACATTCGCCAATGGCACAATAGGTATCGGCATTAGGCTGTTCGTATTCGAAAGTCTGTTTATAAACATCTATCGCCTCATCATATTTATCGAGCTGAACCAGCGCATTACCTTTATTGAAATACGCAGAGCTAAAATCTTCTTTGATCAGGATCGCATAATCGTAAGCATCGATCGCTTTTTCGAAAAGATTCAACTTATGGAAACTATTGCCTAAATTATACCATGCCGCATAAGAATACGGATCGGTATCGATGTATTGCTGATAAAACTTGATACTTTCTTCTTGTTTATCTAACACATCGTAACAGAAAGCCAACTCATATAAACCATCCTGGTTCTCCATATTCTGCTCTAAACTAAGCTTAATATAGGTAATGGCGCTTTCATAGTCGCTCATGCTCTGGTAAACATAAGCCATCTGTAATAAAATCTCATCAGTACTCTCGGCCAGCCCCAAAGCTTTTTCATAATTTTCCAAAGCCTCGTCAAAACGTTCGGTATTTTGAAAAATATTACCGCGGAGCAAATAAATATCTGGTTCTGAGGGTTCTAAAAGCTCAGCCTTTTGCAAGGCAATAAAAGCTTTTTCGTGGTTGTTGGTTAAAATGTAAAGATGAGCTTGTTTGATTAAAAACACTGTTGCATAAGGGTGCTGACTGATTGCAAAATCAACAACCTGCAAAGCTTTGACCGGATCATTTTTCTCAATGTAGAAATCTACAATGTATTCGAATGCCCCTGCATCGAAGAAATACTGATCCTGGTTGCGGAGCATTTCTTCGTAACGTTCTACCGAGCGTTGTGCATCTTCGTTGGATTCAAAAAAGAATTCTTCTTCCATATATTATACTATTAAAGAACCGTGCCAATTAGCAGAAAAACACATTATAAGTTTACAAGTTTTAATTATCCGTTTTTAAAATAATTATTAACATCAACTGGCAAAAACAGCGTAAATAGCTGACTATAAAGCGTATTGACTGTGATTAAGATGTGTGGATAATCGATAGATTTTTTGCAACATCGCGGTTCCTTTTCCCTTCTTTGACAAAAATACTATAAATTTATGGTATATACGTAATTAAGAAGTCATGAAAGGATTAGTCATTTTTGCCCTGTTTTTACTATGTTTTATTACAAATAGCTTTTCGCAAAGCGATGAAGAAAGCGCCATCAAAAAAACCATAAACAACCTTTTTATCGGTATGAAGACTGGAGACAGCACATTAACCCGAACCGCCTTTGCACCAGCAGCAATCATGCAAACCATTACGAACAAAGAAAGTAAAACGGGTATACGTACAGAATCTGTTAACGACTTTATCAAATTTATCGGCACTCCACACCAGGAAAAATATGATGAGCGTATTGTGTTTACCAAAATATTAATCGATGGCCCTTTGGCTTCTGTTTGGACAGACTATAAATTTTACCTGGGCGAAAAATTTAGCCATTGTGGGGTGAATTCCTTTCAATTGGTAAAAGGAGATAAGGGCTGGCAGATTGTTTATATTATCGACACCAGGAGAAAAGAGGGATGTAATCCTTAAAGGCCAAATAGCCAGCTATCGCGACGCTATTAATCGTTAAAATAACTTATTAGAGCGTCGTCACCCTGAATTTATTTCAGGGTCTATCTCTTAGATGAAAGATGCTGAAATAAATTCAGCATGACGATAGACTTTATTTACAAGGCAAAAAATAATCATTTTGTAATAGCATTAATCAAACTTCATTATTTTAAACAAAGGGCCGGCGATGTTTCCATGCCAGCCCGTTATTTGGATTTGCTTATAATTATTCTTTTTCCAGATCAGTTGCGCCTTTTTTAAACAGTTCAGCTTGTTTGCTTAAGTTGGAGATTGCTTCTACGCCGCGGCCCGAAAGGGTAGCCTGTTGCGTTTTGGCCTGCGCAGCTGCAGTATAAGCACCCGCAAGTTGTTTATTTAAATAAGATTGCAATTTTAATCTTTCAATTGCAGCGCGAATATTTATTATGCCTTTCTCGGTAACTGCAGGATTATTGTTGGCTCTCAGATACTGAAAATACTGGCCAACCACTGCAAAAACACTATTCCTGTCGCCTGTAAGCATAATGTTATCATAAAATGCCTGATACTCATCTTTTGGTTCGTTGATATATAACGTTGCAATAGAAGGTGCTATATGCGCTTTCGTATCTTCATCTAACGATGCTAAAGCCGCAATGCTCTCTTGTGGAGCCAGTTTGGCTAAACCATCAATACCGGCAGCAATTACCTTGTACGACCTATCTTTTAAGCTTTCTAACACTAAAGTTTTATAAGCCTGATCGCCAGTTTCAGCTAATTTCACAATTGCAGCTGATCTTGCTTCGGTATTTTTATCTGTTTTGGCAATCTGAAGTAAAACCGGTAAAGCCGCTGCTTTAATCTGAGCATCGTCCAGGTTAATCCCATCAATGCTTAAAGCGCGTAAATCTGCCGATTTATCCTTTAAACCTTCTAGCAACACCAACTGGCCGCTCTTGGCTTTGCTCTGCATAATAAATTGCAGCGCTTCAATTCTATTGGCATAACTAGGCGCATTTTTGTATTGAAAATAATAGTTTTCAGCAGTTTTATTGTCGTTTGTTTCTCCGACTAAAATTTTATCTACATCAAAATCGATTAAATCGGGTTTAGCACTTACCTCGAAACCAAAGTTCTGCTCTCGGCTATTGATCAGGATTTCCTTTCTGATTTTTTTACCTCCTGCATAGATATCAATTTTTAACGGCAGTGTAAATGTCTGCACGCTCGAATCCTGTGTTTGTTTAACTTTAATTGTTGCCTTGCCGTTTTCGTATCCATAATCGATACTTAGAACTGGGTGGCCACCATTGTAATACCACTGATTAAAATACGGACTCCAATCTTTTCCGGTAACCTCTTCCATAGCTAAACGCAATTGATGTGTTTCGCCATTTTTAAAGGCATTGGTGGTTAGGTAGCGGTTAAGCGATTTATAAAAAGCAGCATCACCCATCTGGTTTTTTAGTGCATACAGAATGATCGATCCTTTAGCATAGCTGATGTTATCGAACATATCTTCCTTGTCGCCATAATAAAAACGTGCCAAAACAGGGCTTTCTCCTTTTTTGGTCGATCCTAAATAGGATTGCAGTTTACTGTAACGCGATTTATCTTCAGCATCCTGCCCTTCATCATGACCATGCCAGATCACTTCACCAAAGGTGGCAAAAGATTCGTTCATGGTTAAGTTAGACCACGACTCTGCGGTCACATAATCGCCAAACCATTGGTGAAAAAGCTCGTGTGCAATGGTTCCTTCTTCATTTTCATCCAATAACTCGCGATCCGTTTTCTGTACCTGCTCGCCATGTAAAGTAGCTGTTGTATTTTCCATTGCGCCCGAAACGTAATCTCTGGCTACCACCTGTGCATATTTATTCCATGGGTAATCTACCCCTAACAAATTGCTGTAAAACTGGATCATATCAGGTGTTTTGCCAAAAATCTGCTTGGCATAGGGCGCAAATTTCGGTTCGAGGTAATAGCTTACTTCCTTCCCTTTATAGTTATCTTTTGTGATTTTGAATTCGCCAACCGCCATCATAAATAAATATGGCGAATGTGGCAGATCCATTTTCCAGGTATCGGTTCTGGTTCCATCTGCATTGGCTTTCTGGCTCACTAATTTTCCGTTAGAAAGCGTTGTGTATTTCGATTTTACCGTTATCGAAATCTCTTCAGTAGTTTTCTGGTCAGGTTTATCGATCGTTGGAAACCAAGCCGAAGATGATTCCGTTTCACCCTGTGTCCAGATCTGTGTTGGTTTGTTTTTATCGGTACCATCTGGGTTGATAAAATATAAACCTTTAGCATCGGTTATGGCAGCACTCCCCTTTACTTTCAATTCATCGGGTTTAGCGGTGTAAGCAATATACACTGTATACTTTTCGGTATTGGTGTACTTTTTATTTAGGGTGATATAAAGCTTATTATCTTTATAAACATATTTAAGCGGGGTATTTCCTTTTGCGCCAACCAAGGCAATGGCTTTAATATCCATTCCCTGCGCATCGAGGGTTAAAGAGTCGGTAGCATAAAAATGAGGTTTTAAAGTAACCCACTCTTTACCATATAGGTATCGCTTTGCATAATCAAAAGATACATCGAGTTTGGTATGAACCAGATCGTTAACTTTAGTTGCAGTTACACGGTAAACATTTAAATTGTTCGATTTTTCTACAGGCTGTTCCTGTGCAAAAAGTGGATTAGCCATAAAGGCAGAAGCCAGCATCACTCCACAGGCAATAATTTTTTTATTCATTTTTATGTTTTTACAAATTAGTTTTACTTTAAACACTGCTATTTGTGCAAAGTAAAAACGCAAATGTAGCTCCCTTTCTTTTGTTTTTACAAACGCATTGAAATATTTAATTAGTTGCTACTGGCTTTAAAGTGTAACCTTTAAGCTGCAACCCTTTTATCAAGCCTTCGGCACCCACTAAATGACCCGCTCCAACCACAATAAATAACGATTGGTTTTCCATTAGGGCAGGCAACTGGGCTAACCACCGGTTATTTCGGTTTTTTAAGAGCTCGGTCATAAATTCTTTGTTTTCTTCGTCTTGATTTTTAAAGAGTTCAGTTAATTTATCTATATCCTGAGTGATGTAATAAGTTTTCAGTTCCTCCATTTTTTGTTTGCTTTTATCCACTTCCCGGATCGATTTTAGCAATGCTTTCTTTTGTTTTTGCAGATCACTATCAAATAAAAGTGCCCCCTGATATTCGGCCGTTTCTAATCCATATAAAGATTTCGCATTTTTTTTGGCATATGCCTGGAAACTATTATCTATTCCATCACCTACATCTTTTAACATATCCGGATTATCAAAAAGCATGATCATTAGCGTTACCATTGCTGGTTTAAAGTTATTTAGTTGCTTTAATTCAAATCCCGGTTGCTTGGTCTTGAAGTAATCTTCTACCTCTTTAAATTCCGCTTTTGTTAATAAGCTATCGAGCCTGTTGTTTTTCATCATTAAAAACGGTGCCATTTTCTTTTGTATGGTACTGTCCATAACAATTTCACCTACTACCGCATTGGCCGATTTCAATTTTTCTTGCAAAACCTTCATAGTATCAGCAAATTTTGCAGGTATTAGATGGTGTGTACCAAATAAATAAGAAGGTTTTTTTAATCCGTTACCAGAAATTTCCCACAAGAGCGAGTTAGTCGCCTTTTTTGTTTGTGCCGAAAGGGTAATACTGAACCCTAAAAAAGCAACGAGCAATAATTTTATTTTCATCATTCTATTTTATAACAACTGAAGCCTAATTTGATATCATTATTCTTTTGGAAAACTACGCTATTTATATTGCAAAGCAAAAAACACAAATTTATAGCCTTATTTATACCTGGTTATGCTTAAAGGAAGATATTGATTATGGAAATAATTTAAAGACCAGAATGTGACCTCCTTTCTGTTAATTTTTTTGTTTTTTTGTGTAAATCGTTAGATATATGACTACAGATATTCAATCCATTTTAAGCAAACTGGGCATTAATGCAAGCAATGCCGCTTATAGTACGGGCGGCAATTGGGGCGGGGAACTTAATACAAATACATTAGAAAGTTTTTCTCCCGTTGATGGCAAACTGATTGCTTCGGCAAAAGTTGCAAGTGCTGCTGATTATGATGCTGTTGTACATAAAGCGCAGGAAGCATTTACAGCATGGCGTACGGTTCCGGCTCCAAAAAGAGGAGAAATTGTGCGCCAGTTTGGTGATGCCTTACGTGAAAACAAAGATGCGTTAGGCACCCTGGTTTCTTACGAGATGGGTAAAAGTTTGCAGGAGGGTTTTGGTGAAGTGCAGGAAATGATCGATATCTGCGATTTTGCAGTGGGTTTATCCAGACAGCTTTATGGCTTAACCATGCACAGCGAACGCCCAAGCCACCGCATGTACGAACAATGGCATCCACTGGGCATTGTTGGAATCATTTCTGCCTTTAATTTCCCGGTAGCAGTTTGGAGCTGGAATACCGCCCTGGCCCTGGTTTGTGGCAATGTCTGTATCTGGAAACCATCAGAAAAGACACCTTTAACCGCAATTGCCTGTCAACATATTATTGCAAAGGTTTTTAAAGATAACAATATAGCCGAAGGGGTTTGTAATCTCATTTTAGGCGATAGGGAAGTTGGCGAACGCATGACAAATGATGGCCGTATCCCTTTAATTTCTGCCACCGGATCAACACGTATGGGTAAGGCAGTTGGCGCGGCAGTAGGCGCAAGGTTAGGAAAAAGCTTGCTGGAACTTGGTGGTAATAATGCCATTATCATTTCAGAACACGCCGATTTAGACATGAGTTTAATTGGTGCGGTATTCGGTGCTGTTGGTACCGCAGGCCAGCGTTGTACCTCTACCAGGAGACTAATTATCCACGAAAGTGTATATGATGCTTTTACCGCTAAACTGGTTAAAGCTTACGGACAGTTGCGTATTGGAGATCCCTTAGATCAAAATAACCATGTGGGACCACTGATTGATACCGATGCGGTTGCAGCATACTTAGATTCGATTACCAAATGTAAGGAAGAGGGTGGCAATTTTGTGGTAGAGGGCGGCGTTTTATCGGGCAATGCCTATACAAGCGGGTGTTACGTAAAACCATGTATTGCCGAAGTTCAGAATGATTTTAAGATTGTTCAGCACGAAACATTTGCGCCGATTTTATATCTGATTAAATACAAAACATTAGATGAGGCTATTGCTTTGCAAAATGCCGTTCCGCAAGGGTTATCATCGGCCATTATGACTTTGAATTTAAGAGAGGCAGAGCAATTCTTATCGGCTAAAGGCTCTGACTGTGGCATAGCCAATGTAAATATTGGTACTTCGGGCGCAGAAATCGGCGGTGCTTTTGGCGGTGAAAAAGAAACAGGCGGTGGCAGGGAAAGCGGATCTGATGCCTGGAGAGCTTATATGCGCAGGCAAACCAATACCATCAATTATTCGAACACGCTGCCTTTAGCACAGGGGATAAAATTTGACTTATAAAGAATCTTTTTTGATTATGAGCGATCACGGTAAGATTGCTTCG
Source organism: Pedobacter borealis DSM 19626 (assembly GCF_000708285.2). Taxonomy (GTDB): domain Bacteria; phylum Bacteroidota; class Bacteroidia; order Sphingobacteriales; family Sphingobacteriaceae; genus Pedobacter; species Pedobacter borealis. Next base: position 58,192 of record NZ_JAUG01000040.1, on the reverse strand, counting down.
TCGGCTGAAAAAGCCTTCTCGCAATGACGGCAAAAAAAAGGCGCTGAATTTAAATTCAGCGCCTTTGTGGTAAATATATGATGGGGGATTAGAATAGTCTTTCTAATAAATCTATTTGCAAATCATCATAGCGTGATTTATTGTTGTTGGCTAAAATTGGTTTATCTGCTACTCTAATGGTGCTTTCTTGGGCAGTAAAGTCGCCCATTTTAATTTCAGAACCCGATCCGATTAATGCTGAATGTGTTTCAGAAGAACCTGTTAACTTTAATGATGCAGTATCTTTAACCGTAGTTGATAGGTTAACGACATTAGCTGTTATATCTGCTGATGCTTTATCGTTTAAAACAACATTTAAGTTTATCAGGTTAAAGTTTCCTGCGGTAGTTACAGTGGCTGTATTTGATGCTTCAATGGCAGTTAAATTATTTACGTGGGCAATTACAGTTAAGGTATTTTTATCAAAAGAACTGATTCTAAGCTCTCCTCCCTGCTGTTGTACCAAGGCATTTTTGGTATAATATTGATCGTAAACTTCAACACTTTCTTTGGCATCCTGAACAAGGATCAATTTAACGTTTCCGGCTACTACAATTTTACCGATATTTTTAACCTGGGTTATCGCAGTATAATTTGCGTTGTTTTCTGTAGCGTTTGCTACTACTGTTGCGCTACTTAAAGTAACCATTACTAATGCAGCTGCGAATAAATTTTTAATAGAAGTTTTCATGACTTTAATATTTTATGTTTTATAAATCTCTTTTTTAAACCCCTAATTATTAGGTGGTTTTGTAATTAAGACGGCGATCTGTATAAAACGTTTCAGCAAGTTACTGGCTATTATACCATGAGCTTGTATTTATAGACGAACGCCGAATTAAGCTATACGAAAAACGATTGGTTGCAAAGCCTCAAATATTAAAATGAATTGATTATTAGGCAATAATGTTAAAAAAGGTTAAATCATTACACCCAACTAACATATTAGTTTTATATTCGGCAAATAAAACCAAATCCTATCTATGAAACGTCTATTACTCTCGTTGTGTCTTTTTGTTTTTATCTCCACTTATTCGAAAGCACAAAGCCTCCATACCATTAAAGGCCGAACGATTGATACTGCATCGACAACGCTTTTATCCGGAACGGCTATTGCTGTTTTAAATGCAAAAGATTCTACATTGGTAAAATTTACCCGGACAGCAGAAAATGGCTCATTCGAGCTTAGCGGAATTAAAAACGGGAAGTTTATCTTATTGGTTTCTTACCCTAAGTATGCAGATTTTGTAGATCATTTTACGCTCGATTCTACCACTCAGGTTAAAGATTATGGAAAAATTAATCTTACAGGGATGGCCAAAATTCTTGCCGATGTAATTATTAAAGGAAACAGAACAGCCATAAAAATTAAAGGCGATACTACAGAGTTTGATCCCAAAGCATATAATATCGAACCGAACTCCAAGGTTGAGGACCTCATTAAACAGTTTCCGGGCTTTCAGGTAGATAAAGACGGTAAAATTACGGCTCAGGGCAAAACAGTTCCGAAGGTATTGGTAGATGGTGAAGAATTTTTTGGTGATGACCCAACGCTGGTAACTAAAAACCTGCGGGCAGACATGGTAGAATCTGTTCAGCTTTACGATAAAGCAAGCGATCAGGCTAGTTTTACAGGTATTGATGACGGCGAAAAAACCAAAACACTTAACATTAAACTTAAAGAAGATAAAAAGAACGGCTACTTTGGTAAAGTGCAGGGTGGTTATGGAACAAAAGATTTTTATCAGGGTCAGGGAATGTTCAATAAATTTTGGGGCAAAAAGAAATTTTCGGCCTACGGCATTTTAGGCAACAATGGAACGGTAGGTTTAGGCTGGGATGACAGAGATAAATATAGCGGATCAAGCAATTTAACTATGAGTGATGAAGGCGGAATGTATTTTAGCAGTGGAAGTGATGATTTTGATAGTTACGACGGACAGTATAATGGCCAGGGTTTACCTCTAGCCAGAACCGGGGGCTTGCATTTCGATAACAAATGGAACAAAGACAAGGAATCGTTAAACACAAATTATAAAATTGGATCAATCAGGGTTCAGGGTGATAGAAACTCGATAAGTCAGAACAATTTAGCATCTGGAGTACAGAATAATACCTCAAATGAATCATTCGACAATGACATGTTCAGACAAAAACTGGATGCTATGTATGAGCTAAAAATCGATACGACCTTAACCATGAAAGTTAATGTTGATGGCGCATTGAAAAAAAGTAATACCTCAAACCATTTTGTAACTTCAACTTCCGGTGAGAATGATAAATTCCTAAATTCATCAGACAGAACGCTAAGCAATGAGGTAGATGATCAAAGTTTTAACATGAACGTTTTATTCACCAAAAAGTTAAAGAAAAAGGGGCGCACATTATCATTAAACTTAAATCAATCGATCAACAAAAGTAATAGTGAAGGATACTTAAACTCGCTTAACAAACGGGCAAATGAGACTGGAACAGGAATAATAGATAGTCTTACCAATCAATTAAAGACCAACGATATAACAAATAGTGCTTTTAAGTTAAATGCGGCTTACACTGAACCCCTTTCAAAAACCTTAACCGTAATTATTAACTATGGCCTAAGTTTAATGAACGGGAAATCAGATCGGCTATCCTTTAATCAATCTGGAAGTGGCAGATATGATATTTTAGACACGCTCTACAGTAACAACTTTGAACTGAACCAGACCATCAATCAGGCCGGTGCAATTTTCAATTATAAAAAAGGCAAAACCGTTATCAATTTTGGCTCGAAATTTAGTGGGGTAAATTTTAAGCAGGATGATATTTACCATAACAAAACCTATGTAAGAAACTTTATTAATTATATGCCCCAGGCAACTTATCAATATCGTTTTTCTCAGCAAAAATCATTACGGATTAGTTATTACGGCAATACCAATCAACCTTCGCTCGATCAACTGCAACCAGTTAGGGTAAATAATGACCCATTTAATGTTGTTGAAGGAAATCAAGATTTAAGACCATCATTCAGAAGCAATATTAATGCGAATTATAACTCTTACAAAGTTTTAACCAGCCAATCGATTTGGTTAAGCGGCTCCTACAGTTTTACTACAAATCCGATTATTAGTGATGTAACCACCAATGGTGTTGGTAAAAGTACCTATCGCTACATCAATTACAATGATAAAATGCAGACAAATTTTTATTTGTATGGACAGATAAGCAGGAAAATAAACGCTCTTGGCGAAATAAACTTAGGTTTAAATGTAAACGCAAATGGGAATTCTTCTTATAATTTTATTACCACTGATTTAGGCCGGACCTTAAATAACACTAAAAACTATAGCTACGGCGGAGGTATCAATATTTCGAAATACAAAGATAAAAGTTATAGTTTTTATACCCGTTTTGGCCCATCGTATAATATGGCAAGAGCAAGTATCGGTAGGAATAGTGATGGATGGGGATGGACTGGCTATGCTTCAGGTAATAAACAATTACCTGGAAAATTTGAAATATCTACAGATGCCGAATACCAATACAACGGAAAAACACAAGTGTTAACAGAAAGCTTTGAGCGCCTTATCTGGAATGCATCATTAAGCAAAAAATTCTTCAAATCAGAAAACTTAAGATTCTCAGCAACTGTAAATGATATTCTTAATCAGAATATCGGTTTTAATCGTTCGGCATCTAATACCTCGATTAGCCAAAGCAGTTATACTACCATTAGAAGATATTTAATGTTCTCCGTATCGTGGGATTTTAATAAAATGGGCGGCGGTATCAAAACACAAAAATAACAACCATGAAAACTACACTAAAATATATCATCTTATTTGCTGTTATTTTCATCAGCAAGAGCTTATCCGCACAAAATATACACTTCGTAAAAAATGGGGTGATCGAATTTGAGAAAAGATCAAATATGTACGCCTTGATCAAAAAGAGGATCAATAAGGATAATGAGACCTATATGGCCCAGGCTTTTGATCAATACAAGAAAAATAATCCTCAATTCAAGGTTGCTAAAAGTACCTTGAGCTTCACCAAAGATAAAAGTCTATATAAGTGGCCAACAGTAGAAGAAACAGTGAACAACAACTGGTTATCAACAGATGTGCTGGCAGATTTAAAAAATACCATTGCTACAAATTTCGATCAGCAAACCAGTACCACACAAAAAAGCGTGTATGAAGATACTTATTTAGTTAAGGATAGTCTACGTAAGATTAACTGGAAAATTACTGACGAAACAAGAGAAATTGCAGGTTATGAATGCCGTAGGGCAAATGCTATCATTATGGACTCGGTTTATGTTGTGGCTTATTATTCGAATCAGATTGCAGTTTCAGGCGGTCCTGAATCTTTTACCGGATTACCCGGTATGATTTTAGGTTTAGCTTTACCCCACGAAAATGTAACCTGGTTTGCAACTAAAGTGACAGAAGTTACAGTGCCAGAAAAAGATTTAGCACCACCTACAAAAGGAAAGCCGACTGATAACAAAGGTTTAAAAGCAATATTACTTGGCGCGATGAAAAACTGGGGCGAATATGCACATCCGATATATAAGGCTTTTTCACTTTAAGATGTTGATTCCGTTTTTATAATAATACCTATTTTAGCTAATCATTAGTATAGCTATGTATAGTGCACTTTATAACCACATTAATAGATTTATAGATTTGAATAGCGATGAACAAGAAACCCTTGCATTGCTACTCAAATCTTTTTCCGTTAAAAAGAAGGCTTTTTTATTAGAAGAAGGACAAACTTGCAGGGCAAATTATTTTGTGATAAAAGGCTGCCTGAGGCTTTACTTCATTGACATTAAGGGGGCTGAACAAACCATTCAATTTGCCATCGAAAACTGGTGGATTACCGATCTAACCAGCTTTCTATTTCATGAGCAATCTGAATTTTATATCCAGGCAGCAGAAAGCACTGAAGTGATCGCCATCGAACATCACCATTATGATGAAATGTTCCATAAACTCCCTAAGCTGGAAAGGTACTTCAGACTGATTTTGCAAAAAAACCATCAAGCTTCACAGCGAAGAATAAAGTTCCTGTACAGCCAAACAGCAGAGGAAAGATACCATCATTTTAATCGTTTATTCCCTGAATTTGTACAGCGTGTACCACAGTATATGCTGGCTTCTTACCTCGGCTTTACTCCCGAATTTTTGAGTAAAATCAGGGCTAAGAAATAGGGTTTTGTTAACCGCAGAACACACAGCGTGCTCATTTAACATGGGCCACGGAGACACAGAAAGCACTGATAAATATAGTACGGGTATGGAAAAAGAAAACAAATGATCTGTGAGGACACAGACCATGGAAACACTCCGTGTTAATCCGTGTTTCCGTGGCACAAAATGTGTCCTTTGTGTTAGCTAATCATTTCTTAAACTACATTAAGTTTTTTGATCTTGAAGTTGCAGAACTTTACATCGTAATCAAAAAACAAATAAAATGGAAAGTAGAATTGATATCCCAAAAGTAGAACCAGCAGCTTACCAGGCCATGTACGGTTTAGAGAAATATTTATCAACCAGTAAACTAGATCCAATTCTTTTAGAACTGATTAAAATGCGTGCATCGCAACTTAACGGCTGTGCATTTTGCTTAAATATGCACTCAACCGATGCCCGCAAAATAGGTGAAACAGAACAACGTTTGTATTTACTAAACGCCTGGAGAGAAACAACTTTATTTACACCGCAAGAAGAAGCTGTTTTAGCTTTAACCGAAGAAGTAACCTTAATCAGCCACCATGTTTCTGATGCAACTTATCAAAAAGCGGCGAGCTTTTTTAACGAGCAGGAATTAGCACAAATTATTATGGCTATAGTTACTATTAATGCCTGGAACAGACTAGCCATTACCGCTAAAGTAATGGTTGGATAACCAGATGCTGATTTCAGCTTATCACAAAGACACCATAACACTTGGTTAACATTTAAAATAACCTGGTACTGGTGTCTCTGTGGTTTAAATTCTATTGGTAAGGTGTTCCTTTATAGGACCCTTAACAATAACCCTTTTAAGTATTCTCCCTCTGGGAAAGAAATCCGGACCGGATGATCTTCTGGTTGGCAGAATTGTTTAATAATCTGAACTTCTTTGCCTGCATCAAGTGCCGCCCAGGCGATAATCTGTTTAAAGGTTTCGATATCAACCGCTCCGGAACAAGAAAAAGTAGCCAATAAGCCCCCTTTTTCAAGCAACAACATGCCTAAACGGTTTAAATCTTTATAGGCTCTTGCCGCGCGGTCTAATGCCGAACGCGATGGTGCATATTTAGGTGGATCGAGCACAATCACATCAAACAGTTCTCCTGAGTCTTTGAAAGCCCGGAGTTGTTTATTTACATCTGATTGTATGGCTGTTACTTTATTTACATCGAATTTGTTTAAGGCTACGTTTTGTTTTAGTGTTTCTACAGCTAAACCTGAACTATCAACACTAGTAATGCTTGCAGCACCATTAGCTAAACTATTTAAGCTAAAACCACCGCTGTAACTGAAACAGTCTAAAACTTTTTTACCTTTTGTATAACTGGCTAAAATGTGTCTGTTATCGCGCTGATCACAATAAAATCCTGATTTTTGTCCTTCTGCGATATTGATGTGGTAAATAATTCCATTTTCTTTTACCTCCAAAAATTCTGGCGGGTTTTCACCCCAGAGCAGTCCGTTTTCGATGGGTAAACCTTCATGGGTACGGGCAGTAGCGTCACTTTTATCAAAGATCCCTTTTGGATTTAATTCAGTTTTTAAAATTTCTACGATTTCTGCTTTCACTTTTTCGATTCCTGAACTTAAAATCTGAAGAGAAAGAAAATCAGCATATTGATCAACAATTAAACCTGGAAGGAAATCAGCTTCGCTAAATACCAGTCGGCAGGTATTGGTCTGTTCGCCTAAAATAAACTGACGTGAAACAATAGCCTGTTTTAAGCGGTTCTGGTACCAGTTGTTATCAATGGTTTGAGCTTCATCCCATTCCAAAAGACGAACGGCAACACGCGAATTGCTGTTGTAATAACCATAGGCTAGAAATTCATTGTCGAAAGCAAAAACTTTTACTACATCACCATCTTCAGGTTTTCCCTTAACTTTTTCCAATGCTCCGGAAAATACCCATGGATGTCTTTGTAATGCCGCTTTTTCTTTGCCCTTTTTTAATGTGATTTCTACCATGCTGCAAAGGTAATAATTTGTAGGGAGTTTAGCGTGCCGTGCATCAGCCGCATACCGCTAAACACCTTGCGCAAATCGACAACCGCCTGGCGATCAGCGCTTCTTCACCAATTCGGTGTCCAAAACCTTTGTTTCGAATTCAGTTACGGGTCTTTTGGCTTCAATCATCGAGATTAACAGTTCGGTAGCTACCTGCCCCATTTCGAATGCGGGTTGTTTAACCGAGGTTAGAGATGGTGAAAATAATTCGACCAGGTTAGAATTAGTAAAACCTGCGATTGCAATTTTATGTGCCACCTCAGGATTGGTTTTCTTTAGCGCCATAATGCAGCCGGTAGTTAAGCGGTCGCTCGAAATAAAAATCCCATCTGGCTGTAACGGCAAAAGTTCTTTAACCGCCTGTTCCAGCTCTGCACTGTGCATACCGCCATGCTGGCAATATTTAACCAGCTCAGGCCTAAATTCGATATGATATTTAACCAAGGCTGCTTTATAACCTTCTAACCTTTCTTTTGTTATCGAAAGATTTTCGGAATTTGTTAAATGGGCAATGGTTCGTTTTCCTGATAAAATAAGATGTTCTGTGGCATCAAAAGAACCTTTAAAATTATTCGCGATTACCTTATGTGTTTCAAAATCTTTAGGCACACGATCGAAAAAAACAATTGGTAAGCCCTTAGCATATAAACTCCGCAGGTAATCAATATCCTGTGTTTCAGACGATAGCGCGATCAATAAACCATCAATAGAGCGTGATGCAAGGTGCTCAACATTCAATTTCTCCTGCTTGTAAGATTCGTGACTTTGAGAGATGATGACTTGATAATCTTTATCATAAGCAATGGATTCGATACCATTTATCACCTACATAGGTGAAAATTAGGGTAGCGCCTTTAGCTGGAATAGTAATTTTGTAAACTCCATTCGCATCTGTACTCGCTCCAATTTTCGAATCCTTTATCGATACACTCATGCCTATACTGGGGCAGGCGTAACGCTTTCGGGTATTGAATTTGATGGAACAGCCAGTACATCGCTTTATTTCCTTAATTTTATTGGCACACAGGCAGCCAATGGTGCAGCAGCAACTTTTACCAATGTAGTGGTGGATAACTGTATTGCACATGGCTCTGTAACGTCGTTTTTAAGAGGTGATAGAGGCACGGCCGCCCGCGATTTTAAAATCACAGGCATTACGGTTAATAATTCGATTGTTTACGACATGGGCTTAAATGGTGCATCTGCATATTATACTTTTCACCTAAATAAAATGCAGTTCAATACCCTTACCATATCTAAATCTACTTTTTACAATGCAGGCCCTGGCCTGGTTACAGCGAGCACCACTTATACAGGGGATGTTATCCCGACAGTTTCGATCACCAATTCGACCTTTAATGGTTTTGGTGGCAATGCCAAGTACGCCCTGTTAGATGCAAATGCCAATCCGATCAATTTTACCATTTTGAACAGCATTTTTGCAAATACACCAAAATCGGGTACGGTTAACGCTGCTGCCATTAGGGGCACAGGTGCAGGAAGTACATTGAAGATTTCGAACAGTAATTACTTCAACCTGTTCAGCGCCCTAACCGGCGGAACAGCACTAACCTTTGGAACAGCAACTTTAGCAAGTAATCAATCTATCAATACCGGCTGGACAGCCTCAACAACTGATTTCACTATAGCTGTTGGTTCGCCTTTAAGAAGTGCAGGAAGCACCGGTGGTCCGATCGGCGATCCAAGGTGGACATACTAACAAAAATTATAGGGCAGGTTTTAATCTGCCCTTTTTAATGAGAATATCTCTCGATAGGATACATATCTACAGATTCCATAGAAAAATCGTCATCTCGACCGGAGCATCGCGAAGTGTTCCAAAGGAACTCCTTCGGAGGAGAGATCTGCCCAGATAGATCTCTCGGCTACGTTGCACTCCGCTCGAGATGACGACTCTTGGGTAATGACAATCCAAGAGTTGTTAATTAAAATTAAATTCAGATCTTAACTGACCAAATGACAAGAATATCCTACTTCAAGCTGATCACGCTACTCCTCTTCAATATATCCTTTATTTACGTCCATGCCCAGGATCCCAAATACCCTTCAGAAATAACTGTTGCGCAGGATGGCAGTGGAAATTACAAAACCATTCAGGAGGCTGTTAATTCGGTGAGGGATTTGGGCGAGAAAGCAGTTAAAATTCATGTTAAAAACGGAACCTATAAAGAGAAGCTGATTATTCCCTCTTGGAAGATTAAAATTTCTATAATTGGAGAGGATACTGAAAATACCATCATCACCTTTGATGATTATTCAGGGAAGTCCAATGCATCAGGTAAGGATGTTTTTGGTAATGCTAAATTCAGCACTTATACCTCATTCACAGTACTTGTTCAGGGAAGTGATACCCAGCTAGAAAATTTAACTATTATCAATTCATCTGGAAGAGTTGGACAGGCGGTAGCCTTACATGTAGAAGGCGATCGTTTTAAAGCAAAGAACTGCAGGTTTTTGGGCAATCAGGATACGCTTTATGCTGCAATCGAAAATAGCCGGCAATACTATCAAAATTGTTATATTGAAGGCACAACGGATTTTATTTTTGGTAAGGCTACGGTTGTTTTTCAACATTGCACCATCAAAGACTTAAGTGACTCATACGTTACAGCAGCATCAACCTCTGCCCGGCAAAAGTTTGGATTTGTTTTTATAAATTGTACGCTCATTGCAGATGAAACTGTAACAAAAGCTTATCTCGGCAGACCATGGAGGCCTTATGCAAAAACGGTATTCATCACCTGCAATCTGGGGAAACATATTTTGCCCGAAGGTTGGAATCCATGGAAAGGTGATCTGATGTTCCCTAATAAGGAATTGACCGTTTTTTATGCAGAATATAAAAGTAAGGGCCATGGCGCGCCACCTAAAACGAGGTTAACCTGGGCAAAACAATTAACAGATAAAGAGGCAAAAAACTATACTTTAAAAAATATATTAGGTGGAACGGATCAATGGAATCCAGCTAAATAAAATAACTGATAAAAACATGAACAAGAATTTCTTTAAAATTTTGGCGGCAGGAACAATAGCCGTTTTATTTTCTTTTACATTCATCCCAAAGAAAACAAAACTCTATATCATTGGCGACTCTACCGCAGCAAATAAAGAAGAAAAAGCGTATCCGGAAACAGGTTGGGGCATGGCATTACAATCTTATTTAAGGCTGATGTTACCGTTGATAACCGGGCTTTAAACGGAAGGAGTACAAAATCTTTCAGGGCAGAGAAACGCTGGGACCCAATATTGGCCGAATTAAACCCAGGCGATTATGTTTTTATCGAATTCGGGCATAACGATGAGAAAGTCGATAAACCAGCAGTCGGTGTATCCTTAGCAGATTTCAAGATCAATCTGGTTAATTATGTAAAAGAAACCAGAAGTAAAAAAGCTTTCCCTGTTTTATTGACGCCAATCTCCCGCAGAAGTTTCAAGAACGGGGTTTTGCTCGATTCTCATGGAGATTACCCCCGAATTACCCGCCAGGTTGCTGATTCTTTAGGTGTTCCTTTAATTGATATGCTGGTTAAAACCGAAAGTTTATTAAACCGCTTAGGTGAAGAGCCATCCATTAAATTATTCAATTATGTTGATTCTGGAAATGTGAACTACCCAAATGGCAAGAAAGACAATACACATTTAAGCCCAGAAGGGGCTAAACAAGTTGCCGGTTTAGTGGTAAAAGGGATTAAAGAGTTAAACTTGGTGAAGAGTTTGAAGTAAAAAATATAGTTTATCATCCTGAACGCAGTGAAGGATCTGTTCGCGATGAGCAATACACGCCAATTAACATACTGGCTTTGCTGTTAGCCTTACGAACCTGTGTTCCATCCTTTAAGGATTCTTCACTGCGTTCAGAATGACAGCTAAAGAATATTAAACAAAAAAGCCGCAAATTCAGAGATTATAATCTGTGAGTCTGCGGCTTAGTTTTTATAATTTATTTAAAAAATATACTTCGTACTTAAAAAGTTCGAATCATCGCCTTTAACAATTTCGTTCAATAACTTTTTATTATCATCTGTAAATTTAGTCGCTACCAACGAACGGATCGAGAACGAACGCAATGCATCCACTACAGAAAGCGTGCCTTCTGCACTGTCTTTACGACCGGTAAAAGGGAAAGCATCTGGTCCTCGCTGACATTGGCAGTTAATATTTACGCGACTTACCTGGTTAACCAAAGGATCGATCAATGAAGAAATTACCGCAGCGTTGTTGCTAAAAATACTCACCTGCTGGCCGTGTGGCGAACCGATTAAATATTCGATAGGCTCTTCCAGATCATCAAACGGAACAACAGGAACAATCGGACCAAACTGCTCTTCGCGGTATAGTTTCATATTGCTGTTTACCGGATACATAATGGCTGGGTAAACGAAAGTTTCTAAGGTTTGTCCACCATTTTTATTGATCACTTTAGCGCCGTGAGAAACTGCATCATCAATACATTCCTTTAAGTATTCAGGTTTGTTCAGCTCAGGCAGCGGTGTAAGGTTTACGCCTTTCTCCCATGGCATACCAAATTTCAGTTTCTCTACTTCAGCGGATAAACGTTTTAAAAACTCCTGTGCTAAACTGCGGTGAACATAAACAATTTTAATCGCGGTACAACGCTGTCCGTTAAAAGAAAGCGAACCCAGCACTGTTTCCGAAACGGCTAAATCCAGGTTGGCATCTTTAGTAATGATTGCAGCGTTTTTAGCATCCAAACCTAAAATTGCCCTTAAACGGTTTACTTTAGGGTGCAGTTTTTTCAGTTCGTTGGCTACTTTACTCGATCCGATCAAGGTAAGCACATTAATTTTTCCCGATTTCATTAGTCCTGGCACAATGGTATTGCCACGACCATAAATGGTATTTACAACACCTTTAGGGAAGCTGGAACAGAAAGCCTCCAATAAAGGATAGTGCAATAAGGTACCATGTTTAGGTGGTTTGAATAAAAGCGTATTCCCCATAATTAAAGCTGGAATAAGCGTAGTAAAAGTTTCGTTTAAAGGATAATTAAATGGCCCCATACAAAGCACCACACCAAGCGGAGAGCGGCGAACCTGGGCAACAATTCCCTGCTCAATTTCAAAACGTGATGATTGCCTGTCGATATCTTTCAGCGCATCGATAGTGGCATAGATGTACTCAACCGTACGGTCGAATTCTTTAACCGAATCGGCATAAGATTTACCGATCTCCCACATAATTAATTTCGCAACAATTTCTTTTTGCTCAATCATTTTATGAGTGAAGTTTTCTACGCAGCTAATCCGATCAGCTACGCTCATGGTTGGCCATTGTCCGCGGCCGTTATTATAAGCGGCTACAGCTGCATCTAAAGCTTCTGTCGACTCTTTTTCTGTACAAACAGGAAAACTACCAATACGCTTTCGTTTTAAGCCTTCGGGGGTTTTTACGCATACCGGAGAAAACACTTCATTAAATGGTCCATTCCATGGTTTCATCTCTCCATTTGAAAGAAACTCTTTTTGATTGATTTCTTCCTTGAGCCTAAATTCATCTGGAATCTGGCTCTCTTCAACGAAAATACTTTCGAGGTTTAGCGATGTACTCAATTTGGGGTTGTTGTTAGGGTTAAATTAATGTTAAGTCTATAGTTTAAGTATAGATTTACTGTTGTAAAAAGACCGAGTATCAGGATTACTTATAATCCTGATAGCCTCGGCCTTTAAATTATTTTAGTTCGATAACTTTATATTTTGGCACTAAGGTTTTCATTACTGTCCAGCCAATGAGGTAACATACGGCACAGATAGAGAAGATAATAAAATAACCTGCTTCTTCACCTTTAAAACCCATAAAAACAATCTCATTTTTGCCTGTATAATCAAACAATAAACCAGAGCCTTTATTGATAATGAAAGAGCCTAATCCGCCTGCCATACCGCCAATACCCGTAATGGTGGCAATTGCCTTTTTAGGGAACATATCGCCTACGGTTGAAAATATATTTGCCGACCATGCCTGGTGAGCCGCACCTGCAATACCGATAATGATTACCGGAATCCAATAAGTAATGTACCCAAGAGGTTGTGCAGCTAAGGCTAAAAGTGGGAAAAATGCAAAAATCAGCATTGCTCTCATTCTACCTTCATACGGGTTCATGCCTTTTTTATCAACGAAATAGGTTGGTAACCATCCACCGATAATAGACAGTAAGGTAATCATATAAAGTACAAATAAAGGAAGGGCACTTTGTGTAGAATTCATGCCATAAACAGATTTTAAATAGGCTGGTGTCCAGAATAAAAAGAACCACCAAACCCCATCGGTCATAAATTTACCAAAAGCAAAAGCCCAGGTTTGTTTATATTTAAAACAGTCGATAAAAGAAACTTTTTCTTTAGTCTCTTCTACATAGTCAGCCATTTTACGATCGTTGATCACATCCTGCTGAATATAAGCCAACTCTTCAGGACTAACTCTTTTATGCAACTCCGGTTTGTTATACACAAACACCCATAATCCCATCCATAAAAAACCAAGTGCACCGATAATGATGAACGACATTTCCCATCCGTAAGCTTTTGCAATAAAAGGAATGGTAATCGGTGCAGCTAGTGCACCAACAGTAGCTCCTGCATTGAAAATACTGGTTGCAAATGCCCTGTCTTTTTTAGGGAAATACTCGGCTGTGGCTTTAATCGCTGCAGGAAAATTTCCTGCCTCTCCAACAGCCAATACAAAGCGGGCAAAAATAAACAGGGTAACACTTACCGAAACAATTAACCCGGTATCGTTAACACGGGCAATAACTTCTTTAGCACCCTCAAATCCTACAAACCAGTTTCCATTGATGATCCCAGCTGTGGCGATACCACAGAAGGCATGTAAACAGGCTCCAATAGACCAAACACCTATTGCCCATAAAAAGCCTTTTTTGGTATCTAGTTTATCAACCAAACGACCTGCAAAAAGCATCGATATTGCATAGAAAATAGAGAACAGGGCAGTTATATTTCCATAATCATTATTATCCCAATGAAATTCTGGTTTAATAAAATCTGTCCAGGTTAACGAAAGTACCTGCCGGTCTAAATAATTTATGGTTGTAGCTAGAAATAACAGCAAACATATGGTCCATCTGTATTTGCTTGTTTTGGGTTGGTTCATTTGGTTAGGGTGTGTTAAATTTATTTGCTCTGCTGAATTAAGTCAAGCGCTAGTTTTGTATTGTCGAATAATTCCTCGTAAAGACCTTTGCTCATTACCTCTTTACTGATTAATTTGCTGCCCATACCTACGGCACAAACGCCTGATTTAAACCAGGTTTTTAGGTTGTCGGCATTAATTTCTACGCCACCAGTTGGCATAAACAGCTGTCCGGCGAAAAGATCTTTAATTGATGAAATAAATTCAGGGCCTAAAATATTGGCAGGGAAAATTTTGATCAGCATGGCTTTGTGCTCTTGAGCGACACTGATTTCAGTCGGGGTCATACAGCCAGGGATCCAAAGCATACCAATTTTGTTTGCAATTTCGGCAACTGCCGGATTTACGATCGGTGCCACAATAAAATCTGTTCCAGCTTCGATAAATGCATTTGCATCGGCAGGAGTTTTAATCGTTCCAATTCCCAAATAAAGATCGGGCATTTCAGCATCACGGATTTCTTTTAACTTTTTAAAGTTCGGCAGGGCCGATTTACCTCGGTTAGTATATTCAAAAACGCGAACGCCGGCTTTATACAAGGTGCGTAATATTTCTACGCTACCCGATTCGCTATCCTGGTAAAAAAGGGGTAACATGCCCTGCTCTAAAATGGCATCTAAAATTTTGTGCTTGTTGCTAATCATTGCGTATTATTCTTTTTTCTATATCGGCTACAGTACTGGTTGTAGCATCGCTTGGAATGTATAATTTATCGTATGCTGCTGCGGTGGCAAAATTCAAGGTTTCTTTGGCCGATAACTGGTTGTAAAAGCCGTAAATCAGGCCAGCCATAAAGCAATCGCCACTACCTACCTTATCTAAAATTTCTTCTGAAACATATTCTTCAGAAACTGTTAATTCATCAGCGGTATAAATGGCAGTATAATACCTGATGCCTTTACCATAATCGAACCTGAATGTATTTGCAACCGCCTTGCAAGACGGAAACAAACTTAATATTTCTTTAGAAGTATCTGTTGCCTGTTGCAGTAACGTTTCCTTTGCATAACCCTCGGTTGGTGTTAAATCTTCGTGAAGTGCAGTGCCCAACATTTTATTGGCGGCCCACACATTACCCATAATCAGCGTGCAATATTGAGCCAGTTCGGGTAACACATCAATCGGATCTTTACCATATTTCCAAAGCTTGGCGCGATAGTTTAAATCGAGCGAAATGGTAATATTTTTCGCACTTGCCACTTTTAAAGCCTCTAAGCAAACATCAGCAATAGATTGATTTATTGCTGGGCAAATGGCGCTGAAATGAAACCAGCTCACACCTTCAAAAACTTCATCCCAGTTAATCTGGCCCACTTTTAAATCGGCATAGGCCGAATTTGCCCTGTCGTAAATTACGCCTGCATTTTTAAGGTCTTTCCCTTTCGGAAGATAGTATAACCCCAAACGTTCGCCATGATAAACCATTGGTGTGGTATCAATGTTCCGTGCATCCAGATAATCTACAATCTCTCTGGTTACCGAATTATCAGGCACAGCCGATAAGTAAGTTGAAGGAACATTCCAAAGTGCCAGCGCTGTTGCTACATTGAGCTCTGCACCGCCCACATAAAATGGTAGTTTATTTTCTTTTAACCACTGGCCGTCCATATCGGGACAGATGCGCAAAAGTATTTCACCAAAGCTTAAAACTTTTTCTCCTTTTTTTGATGAAGCGAATATTTGGGTGCTCATTTTTGTATCTAATCGGCGTATTTCATGCTGTTTTCTGCAACGGTATGAAAATGGAAGGAAAACGATTGAAATGATTTATTTCCAACGAAATACCTCTTTAAAGCCCTATTTTGGTTAAAATTTAAAGTAATTTTTTGCGTTAAAGTACGAAATATCCTGAACAATTTTGCCAACCCACTCCAAGTCGTTAGGTAATTCGCCGTTCTCAATGTCTTCTCCAAAGAGGTTACAAACGATCCTTCTGAAATATTCGTGACGAGGAAAAGAAAGGAAACTGCGCGAATCGGTAAGCATACCCACCAAACGGCTTAGCAGCCCCATGTTTGATAGTGCATTTAATTGTTTGATCATGCCATCTTTCTGATCTAAAAACCACCATGCCGAACCGAATTGCACTTTACCTGCAACCGAACCATCGTTAAAGTTTCCGATCATCGTTGCAATTAATTCATTATCAGCCGGATTAAGGTTATAAATAATGGTTTTTGCCAGTTTATCCTGATTATCTAAACGGTTTAAGAATTTAGAAAGCATTCGGGCCTGACTAAAATCGCCGATAGAATCCCAGCCGGTATCTGGGCCTAATTGCCTTAACATCCGGGCATTGTTGTTACGCAATGCACCCAGGTGATATTGTTGCACCCAACCTTTTTCGTGATCCCATTCTGCAAAATAAATCAGCATAGCCGATTTAAATTTCAGGTTTTCCTCGTAAGAAATATGTTGTTTACTGCGGATTTTATCGAAAATCGATGCGATTTCTGCTTCTGTATAATCTTCAGCATAAATCTGCTCTAAACCATGGTCAGAAACTGAACAGCCATTTGCAGCAAAGTAATCGTGACGGCTTTTTAATGCATCGATATAATCCTGAAAGCTACTTATTGTTTTATCTACAACACTTTCCAATTTGTCAATATATTCATTTAAACCTTCAATATCGTCACTGTTCATCGCTTTATCCGGGCGGAAGGCAGGCAACATTTTAAGGTTTGCGCCTTCTCTTGCCAATTGTTGGTGGTAGTTTAAGCTATCCAAAGGATCATCCGTAGTACAAACAGCTTCTACATTCATTTTGGCAAGCAAACCTCGTACAGAGTATTCGGGAGTTTGCAGTTTTGCAGAACATTCGTCGAAAATTTTCTGTGCCGTTTTGCCAGAAAGTAAATCAGTTATGCCAAAATAGCGTTGAAGTTCCAGATGTGTCCAGTGGTATAAAGGATTACGTAAAGTATAGGGAACAGTTTCTGCCCATTTCTCAAATTTCTCATAATCCGATCCTACACCAGTGATGTATTTTTCATTAACACCGTTGGCGCGCATGGCTCTCCATTTGTAATGATCGCCGGCAAGCCAAACCTGGCTGATGTTTGCAAACTGAGTGTTATTGGCAATCTGCTCCGGAATAAGGTGATTATGGTAGTCGATAATCGGCAATGATTTTGCAAAATTGTGGTAAAGCTTTTCAGCAGTTTTGCTTTGCAAAAGAAAATTTTCGTCTAAAAAAGGTTTCATGCTATGTGATTTGAGATAAGAGATTTGAAATGATCAAACCGCTTATCTATTCATTTTTTTATTTATGTAATGATATTGTCCCCGGTCTGTGTCCCTACAGATAGGAATTCAATTTATGTTTTATTCGCTTGGTGGTCTGTGGAGACACAGACCACGGAATTTGTCTAAAAAAGGTTTCATGCGATGTGATTTGAGATAAGAGATTTGAAATGATCAAACCGCTTATCTATTCATTTTTTATTTATCCCCGGTCTGTGTCCTCACAGATCGGAACTCAATTTATGTTTTATTAGCTTGGTGGTCTGTGAGGACACAGACCACGGAATAGGGTTCCAAGACTCACGACTTCGGACTTACGACTCCAGACTCACTAAAGGCTCACTCCCCGTTTCCATGGAATAAAATCATCCTGGTTAAGCAATACCGCTTTAGGAATTACTTCGCCACTAGCTGCTTTAATGCAATACTCCAGGATATCTTCCCCCATTTGTTCGATGGTTTTTTCGCCTTCGATTACTGGCCCACAGTTGATATCGATAATATCGCCCATGCGTTTGGTTAATGCATTATTGGTTGAAACCTTAATGGTAGGGCAAACAGGATTTCCTGTTGGTGTACCCAAACCTGTTGTAAACAAGATTAATGTTGCTCCCGACGCTGCTTTTCCCGTAGTAGCCTCAACATCATTTCCGGGAGTACAAACTAAGTTTAATCCTGGTTTTGTAGCAGGCTCAGTATAATCTAAAACATCTTCCACTGGCGATGTTCCACCTTTTTTGGCTGCACCAGTACTCTTAATCGCATCGGTAATCAAACCATCTTTGATATTTCCAGGCGATGGATTCATGAAAAACCCAGAGCCTACATTTTCTGCAGATTGATTGTAAGCAGTCATCAATTGAATGAATTTACGCGCTGCGGTTTCGCCTTTTGTACGGTCGATTAACTGTTGTTCTGCGCCACAAAGTTCAGGGAACTCGGCAAGAAGTACAGTACCACCTAAAGCCACCAGTAAATCAGACGTATAACCTACTGCCGGATTAGCACTGATTCCACTAAAGCCATCGCTACCGCCACATTTAACACCTAAAACTAGCTTACTTAAAGGAGCAGGTTGACGTTCGATCTTATTGATCTCAGTTAAACCGATAAAAGTTTTTCGAATCGCTTCTTTCACCAATTGCTCTTCGCTCTGCGATTGTTGCTGCTCAAAAATAAATAAAGGTTTATCAAAATTCGGACTGCGGTGTTTTAAATCGTCCATAAAATCTTTAACCTGTAGGTTTTGGCAACCAAGGCTCAATACGGTTACACCGGCAACGTTAGGATGATCGGCATACGCGGCCAATAATTTACTTAACACAGCAGCATCCTGACGGGTACCACCGCAACCACCCTGGTGATTTAAGAATTTAATGCCATCAACATTTTTAAAAACGCGGTTGGCCGTTGGGTTTGCCTGCCCGATAGAACTTGGATCGGCCTCAGCTAAAATTTCACCATTTTTATAAGCCTCAACCAGTTGGTGAGCATAAGATTTGTATTTATCGGTTACCGCATAACCCAATTCATTGTGCAAAGCCTCACGGATCACATCCAGATTGCGGTTTTCGCAAAATACAGTCGGAATAAACAACCAATAATTTGCAGTTCCCACGCGGCCATCACTACGGATATAACCGTTAAAGGTTCTGCCTTCAAATTTAGAAACATCAGGGGCATGCCATTCGTAATGGTACGGGCGGAATTCATATGGATCTGAGGCATGTTTTGTGTTTTCTGTATCCATTAAACCACCTTTTAGGATGAAATGTTGCGCTTTCCCCACCAGTACCCCATACATAATAATGTGATCACCTGCATTCATATCCTGCATAAAAAACTTATGCTTAGCCTGGATATCATCCTGTAAAATATATTCCTGCCCATCGTAAATAACGGTTTCGCCTTTTGCCAGGTTTTGCAGGGCAACAAGTACGTTATCGTTAGGATGGATTTTTAAAATTCTAGTAACCATTTTAAATTGTTCTTTCTGAATGCAAGTTACTTAAAGTTTCTTTTGCACCCTTATTCTGTAATAAATCAACATAAGATTTTACGGCCGCGTTAAAGCCTGGGTAGTTATTCAAGTTTTTATCCCAAAGACGTCTGTCGCCAAGGGTATTATCTACAACCGTTTCGGGGTTTTTCCAGTATTCGTATAAAATTTCTGCAAATTCATCCTGTATCGGATAGGTTTTTCCGTTTGCACTGGCCGTATAAGTATCACCATCTTTATTCACATTCATGAAAAGGATATAAGCAGCCACACCTAAAGCCGTAAGTTGAGGTACTTCATTTTTTAAAGCGTAATACCTTCTGATTAACGGCACATTCCTCATCTGCATTTTTGAGGTGAAGTTTAGCGTGATGGCCTGCCACTGGTGCTCTAAGGATGGGTTGCTAAAACGGTCGATTACGCTTTCTGCAAAGGCAATTGCTTCATAATAGGTAATATCTTCGTTTACCACAACAGGAGCAATTTCATCATTCATCAGTTTTAACACATTGGCTGAGAAATCTTCATTTGCCATAGCCTCTTTTACAGTATTAAAGCCTGCTAAAATGGCCAATCCACAGCTAATGGTGTGCGTTCCGTTAAGTAAACGGAGTTTTAGCTCTTTAAATTTATCGATCGATGGAACAATAAAAACCCCTTTATCAGCCTTTTCGAATGATAAAATCTCCTTCACTTTTTCGCTTGAAGATTCGATAGCCCAAAGTCTGAAGGGTTCGGCCATAATCATGAGTTCATCTTCATAGCCCAGCTCACTTTCAATCGCTTTTTGTTCAGCCTCAGGAAGTTTTCCCGGAACAATCCTATCGACCAAAGTTTTGCAGAAATGATTGGCCGTTTTTAACCAGTTTTCGAAATCCCAGCCCAATTTGTCCTGGATGGCCAGATCTAATAAAATTTCTTTCAATTTATCAGCATTATCACTGATTAATTCCGTTGGAACAATCACCATTCCACTTTCGGCCGAACCATTAAAAGCAGTGTATCTTTCGTGCAGGAATGCAAGTAATTTCCCTGGATAAGATTGTGGTGGATTATCGGTTATTTTATCTTCGCTTTTAACAATCCCAACTTCAGTGGTATTAGAAATTACAACTTGCATTTCTGGCTGGTGGGCAGCTTTTAAAATTTCGATCCAATCTTGCGAAGCCGATAAAACACGGCTGATTGATGAGTTGATTGAATTTTCTTCTACATTAACACCATCTTCGATCCCTTTTACACAAAGGGTGTATAAATTATCCTGTTTCGAAAATGCATCTGCCCCGCCTTTTGAAGTAGATTTAACCACTAAAATACGCCCATTAAAAATACCTTTCTGGTTGGCCTTATCAATAAAATAATCTGGTAAACCACGTAATAAAACGCCAGTTCCAAACTGGATTACTTTTTCTGGTAAAGCCAAAATTTCGGCGCTTGGTTTGGTAACCTTGTCGCCGTTAATGTTTGCTAAATTTTCTTTGTTTAAAATCATATCCTTGCGATTTCAGTCATTGTGAGGAACGAAGCAATCTTAAAGCAGTATAAATTCCCACCCATAGTAGTAAGATCGCTTCGTGCCTTGCAATGGCGATTTTTATAATTATTTATTTCCCATTCGTGCCTAACCACTTCGGGTATTCCTTTTCAATTAATTTCTGCCCCCAGTTGCCATACCAGGCATAACCATTTCGCCGCTCAGGACTTAACTCTTCCAATTTTGTTTTAATCGTATTGTCGCGATCGCCGAAAATGGGTGTGTTTTTCTCCATATCATAAAAACGGGCCCAAGCCATGCTGGTGTTATCGGCAACCAAAGCCGAAATATTTTTGTTCCGATCAAAACGGTAGCCAGCTATTTTATAGGTATCGAACCATTTCACCGCTGCTGCAACTGCACTTTTTACTTCTGGTGATGGATTTTTAAGTCTCATCAGGAAACGGACAATACCTGCCGATTCACTTGTACTTAACGAAGCCGGCTCAAATGCTCTTGCTTTTGCAGGCAACATCGAGTCTTTATCGTATTGCGCAGCCCAGATGGTTAACATTCCATTATGTTTTACCTGCGTTTTGATAATACAATCGATACCTTTTGCAATGGCTTTCTCGGCCTTTTTGATGTAAGCTGGATTCACGACCTCAAAATCATTTTTTTGAGTTGCAATATCCTGTAGAATGTTCAACACATTAATCATTGCATCGTCATTGTAGGTAATTTCTGAACGGTACAAAGTTTTATCAGGATAATACTGAGGCCAGCCACCATCGGCATATTGAGCGGATAAAATATAATCTAATCCTTTTTCAGCTGCCGTTAAATAAGCCTCATTCTTTGTTTTCTTATAAGCTTGAACGAGGTATACCACTTCTCTGCTGGTGGCTTTATTATCGAATGTGGCATGCAAATCTTTTGTTGCTTTTATCCTGACCAAAAGCTCAGATGTTAAGGTTGCACCATAGTTAACCACGCTTTTATCTTCCAACTGCTTCGGCCAACCGCCATTGCCGAGTTGATATACAAGCATTTTATCTGCCGTAGAATCGGTAGGCTGCTGCGCGTAACACGATAGCATTAAGCTTATACAGATTAGGGTTAACAATATTTTTATTTTCATCATTGTTGTTTGTTAGTTTATTGCCACGGAGGCACGGATTAACACGCGTATTTTTTTCATCCAATCTGTCACGTTGTCCAAAGGACTCCTACGGAGAGCTCGTCGAAACGCTTTGCCGCAATTAAATAAGTCCTTCGACAGGCTCAGGATGACAGTTCTATTTCGTTATCTTGTGTTCATCTTTTTCATCTGTGGTTAATTTTACCTGGAACCACTCCCGTGGTCTGTGTCCCCACAGACCACCACTTAATTCTTTTTCCGTGCTTCCGTGTTTCCGTGGCTAATATTTTATTTATCTGCGGTTAAAACCTACTTTTTACCCGGAACCTGTTTAATCACAACACCATCACCATTCTGTGCAAACCAAGGGTTTTTTACCTGTAGGTTTCTTAAGGTCAAATCTTCACAAAGCAAAGGGTGTAAATTCCATGCTGGTGAATTTTGAAAGGTAACACCCTCTAAAAGATTTTTTTTGCAACCTGTTAACACCAACAGATTCGGACGAAGGAAATCTTTGATATCTTCATAATCGGCTGCTGTTTTACCAGCTTCAATTACGCCTGCATTTTTGGTATTCGAACCTTTAACGGTTTTCTCAGATGGGTACCACATTTTTCCGTCAGCCCTCACTACGCCGCCAGATGCCACCAAGGTTTTCCACTGTGTTTCGGTAAGTTTATCTTTTTTAACCATGCGCCAGGCACCACCGTTCCCGTCGATAATCCCTGTACCGGTAATGGCTATATTTTCGAGGTTAACACCCGAAATCGGACTCTGGTTTCTCCAAGCTGGTTGACCTTCCCAATTTCCCTGTACCAATTTGTATTGGTTAAAGTCGTCGGTAAACTGAAGGATTGCATCGCGTTTAAGGTGTAGGTTTACATTACTTTTTAACTCAATAGGACCAGTTAACCACAAGCCTGATGGAATTAAAACCACACCACCGCCTTTCTGGCTTACACTGGCTATGGTTTTATTGATGCTTTGCGTATTTAAGGTAATCCCATCGCCCCTTGCTCCAAAGCTAATAATGCTAGTGGTATCTTTTTTAAATTTAACCTGCTGGATAATGGGTAGGCTTTGCTGTTGTTGCGCTATGGCAGCACTTGCAGAAGATAAAATTAAGCATGCCAGCACTAGTTTAATACGGCATAAACTACCAGAAATATGTTTCATTATTTGTGCTGTTAAATTATACTTGGTTATTGTAATAACAAGTGTACGTTGTTTGCACTTAAAACAGAAGAGAAATCTATGCAATCGTTACCGGAAAACGAAGTAAAAAATCGCCACCAAACAGCTCGCTAATATCTGTATATCAACTATTTAACCAACTTATTTCGTCTCCGGATTCCACCCACGGAAAACGTTTTCCAAAATGTAGGACTTATACTCCTCTTCTGTTAATTGGTGCGACCAATTTGCCCTGCTTTTCGGGTCGGCACCTTTTCCCGTACTTTTATATTCAGCATAATAGGCCGTTTTCTCGTTGCTCTCTTTACCCCAATTGTTCCAACCTTCTGGGCGGATAAAATCTGGCAGTTCGCAGTTGAGATAGGCAACCTTTGCATAAGGCCTCCATGGTCTACCCAGGTAAAAACTATTGGCTGGTGCATCTCCTTTGATTTTGCATTTATTAAATACATAACCAAATTTTGTAGTATCAGCAGTTGATGCCGCGGTGATATAACCCGCCTTTTTGCAGAAAATGGTGCAGCTTTCAAACCAGGCTGTAGAAGCGCCGAAAATAAAATCGACCGTTCCTTCGATGTAACAGTTTTTATAATATTGGCGGTTGTTGCCTCCGTAGGTATAAAGTGTATCCTGAAAATCTAAAAACCTGCAGTTGGTAAAAATTAATTTATCACCGCCTGCCCAAACTGCAACGGCTTGCCCCACCGGGCCAGATGAATTTTCGAAGGTGATGTTTTCCGCAGAAAAGCCTTCGCCGTAAATATAAAAGCTGGAAGAACCCGAAGTGCCTTTTTCTTCGCCAAAGGCATTCTTCTTCTGGGCGTAGTCATCATAAGTTAAAATGGTTTCCTTTAGGCTCTCCCCAATAAATTTCACATTCTTTTTAGATGCCGCCAAGATTAATTTTTCTTTGTAAATGCCTTTTTTGATAAATATTACGGTTATTTTGTTCCTGAAATCAGGCACAGCATGTATCGCTTCCTGTACCGTTTTAAAGTTTCCACTTCCATCGGCAGCTACTACAAAATCTGGCTTCACATCTAAGGCATAAACTACTGATGAAACGGTTATCAGTAAAAATAGGATGATTGCTTTTATATCAATTCGGTTAGGCTTAAATTAAAATCGGCCACGTAAAAGTATAAACTTTGTAACGCAGCCGTGTTTTTAAAATATATGATGAACAATTTTAAACATTAATATCCATCAGAAAGAAGTTTTTTAGAGATTAAACATTGCAAACGATGTCGGGAACGATTGCACAATAACAACTTGCCTAAAAATAAAAAAAGACTTAACCTTGTTAGTAGGCTAATTTGATAAAATATACGCATCGTCATTCCCAACCTGATTGGGAATCTTAATGCCAATCACAAGCCGCATTAAGATTCCCGCCTGCGCGGGAATGACGTAACGCTAAATAAATAACTAACCAAATATTAAAAACATCATTGTATAATGAAACATCTATTTAGTTTAATCCTTGTTTTAAGCTTTAGCATAAATACCTTTGCCCAACCCGCTCCAAAAAGTGGGTACATATCTAAAGTTTGGGTTTCTGACCTAGGTAACGGAACCTATAAAAACCCGGTTATCAACGCCGATTATTCTGATCCTGACGCTATCCGGGTGGGAGATGATTTTTATATGATCGCCTCCAGTTTTGATGCCATCCCAGGCTTGCCGATCCTGCATTCGAGAGATTTGGTCAATTGGAAAATAATCGGCCATGCCTTAAAACGCCAGCCTCCATTTGAGATGGCGATGGTAAAGGCGAACCGGTTATCACCTATAAAAAACCAAATGTAGGCAAAACATATCCGGTAGAAACACCTGAAGAAAGTGATGAATTTACCATGCCAAAACTAGGCTTACAATGGCAATGGCAGGCCAATCCGCAACCAACCTGGTTATTTACTGATGCAGGCAGGGGTTTATTAAAGTTATACACTTCGAAAATTCCTGATGATGCCAAAAACCTTTGGGATGTTCCGAACCTATTGATGCAGAAATTTCCAGCTGATGAATTTATGGCAACAACAAAACTCTTATTTAAACCTAACCCAAAATTGGAAAACGAAAAAACAGGTTTGGTAGTAATGGGGAGAACTTATGCGCAGATTAGCATTAAAAGCAAAAAAGACGGGTTATACCTGATGTACGGTGTTTACCAAAGTGCCGACAAGGGAAAAACCGAAAATGAAAAGGAAATTACCAAACTAAAATCGGGCTCGGTATATTTCAGGGTTAAAGTTACTAATGGTGCAAAATGCCAGTTTAGTTACAGTGAAGATGGAACTCGTTTTACGGATGTGGGAGATGAGTTCCAGGCCACCGCAGGCCAATGGATCGGCGCAAAAATGGGAATATTTGCCACCAGAGATACCCAAACCAATGATTCAGGAATTGCAGAATACGACTGGTTCCGTGTACAAGCATTAAAATAACAAGATGAAAGAACATAAATACCTTATCGCAGCCCTTTGCACCGTTTTACTGATGTCTTTCATTGTAAAACCCAAACCTGTTAAGTTTTATTTAATCGGCGATTCTACCGTGGCCGATTATACTTTAGATGAAGGTTATCTGCAGAAAAAGTATCCCATTACAGGCTGGGGACAGGTTTTTCAACAATTCTTAAGAAAAGACAGCTTAACAAAATTAAACAGGCTGATTAAAAGCGACAGCGCTTTGGTTATTGATAAAGCAAAAGGGGGAAGAAGTACCAGAACTTTTTTTGAAGAGGGAAGGTGGAAAGAAGTTTTATCAACCCTGGAAAAGAACGACCTGGTATTGATCCAGTTTGGGCACAATGATGCCGCTAAAGATAAACCTGAACGTTATGTTGATATTCCGGGCTATAAAGATTTTTTAAGGATGTACGTTAAAGAAACAAGGGCTAAAGGTGCTATACCGATCCTGATCACACCAGTTACCCGCAATTACCCCTGGAAAGATGGTAAACTGGGTAGTGCGCATGGCGAATACCCACAAGCAGTGAAAGATGTAGCCAAAGAATTAAATGCGCCCTTTATAGATCTAACCTCACTTTCAGCGAGTTTTTTCACAACAAAAGGCAGTGAATTTGTAAGCAAACATTACTTTATGAATTTAGACTCAGCCAAATACGAGGCTTATCCAAAAGGGCAAAAAGATAATACCCACTTCCAACCAGAAGGAGCCAAAGCAGTTGCGCAGTTGGTTTACAATGAATTAAAAAACATCAACCGCAAGACGAATTAAGGAAAGATATTACCTAACAGCCTATAAATTACAACTCCTCCGAACTTTCCGGCAAGTGATCATACTCTCCTTTCCAGGCATAAAAGCCAAATATCATCAACCCCAAACTGATTGGAAGAAAAATAAACAGGATAATTGCCCATTGCAATATGGTATTGGTACGTTCGATATCTGAATGGGTCAAGCCCACTTTATCTATCGCTTGGATAAACAAAAATGTCATTGTTAATGGCCCTAAAACCATCCAAACCAAGCCTAAAAATTTCTTTAACGTATTCATCTTCTTCGTATCTAGTCGTTAATATTTTCGTCTCTTTTATTCGATAAATAAATTGTGCCAATAACCAGGCTCAATGCCGCTATACCTATCGGATACCATAGGCCTGATAATGGCGTAGAACCAGAAAAGCTTGCAATTAGCGTTGCAATAAATGGTACAAGCCCACCAAAAACGCCGTTACCGATATGATAAGGCAAAGACATAGAGGTGTACCTGATTTTAGTAGGGAATAGTTCGACAAGGAATGCCGCAATTGGCCCGTAAACCATCGTTACCAGCAAAATCTGGAAGAAGATTAAACCGACAAATTTCCAGAATATTGGCGTAGGCAAAACTTTATCTTTTATTACTTCTTTGCCTAAGAGAATCCCTTTGGTTGCAGAAACCGTATCGGTTTGCACCTTATTAAAGGATGCACCATTTTTAAGCATTATTTTAGTAGAAACCGTTCGCAAGCTATCAGTTGAATTCGCAATTAAAACAGATGTTACAGGAGCTGTGCTGGCAGATAAAATATCAGTCTGTTCAATTTTTGTATAATCGGTATCATCCAAAAACATTTGATAGATTGGGCGATAGAAAAGAATACCCAAAAGCATACCGCTTAGCATAATCCATTTCCGGCCAACCTTATCACTCCAGGCACCAAAAACCACAAAAAATGGCGTGGCAAAAGCGATTCCCCAAAGTAAAATATACCTCGAGTCGTTAAAATCTAATTTACAGGTATTCTCTAAAAATGATTGTGCATAAAATTGACCTGTATACCAGATTACCCCTTGCCCCATGGTAGCACCAAATAAAGCCAGAAGTACCATTTTAAAATTCGCTTTGTTATTAAAACTTTCTTTTAAAGGGTTTTTTGAGATATTTCCTTCAGCTTTCAACTTAGAAAACATTGGCGATTCGTGCATTTTCATGCGAATATAAATCGACACTACAACGAGCACAATGGATAGCAGGAAAGGAATTCTCCAGCCCCAATCGCCAAAAGTTTCAGCGCCTAAAATGTTTTTTGTGATTACGATAATCCCTAATGAAAGGAACAGTCCTAAGGTTGCCGTAGTTTGAATCCAGCTGGTAAAAAAGCCCCGTTTATCTTTGGGTGCGTGCTCTGCAACATAAGTTGCAGCTCCACCATACTCTCCGCCAAGGGCTAATCCTTGAATCAACCTTAGTATTAAAACCAAAATTGGTGCGGCATAACCAATGCTTTTGTACGATGGGATTAAGCCGATAAAAAATGTCGATCCACCCATCAGCACCAACGTGAGCAAAAAAGTATATTTTCTGCCGATTAAATCGCCAAGTCTGCCAAAAACCAATGCACCAAAGGGACGAACAATAAAACCTGCCGCGAAAATTGCCAAAGTGTTGATCAGGGCGGATGCCCCTGCATCTTCTGGAAACAATTGATGGCCAATGATAACTGCAAGGCTACCAAAAATGTAAAAATCATACCACTCAATCAGCGTGCCTAACGATGATGCACCGATTACTTTAAAAATATTGTTCTTGGGTAAAGTGTCGCTCATAAGAAATAAGAATATTTGGTTTCCCAAGATAAACATTTGCATGGCAATCGGCAACCTGCACTGTCTGTCATTTAATTTGTTACATTACCAAACATTTTGGCTTTAGTTTTGTATTTTCATCCGTAACGAATTTATTTCCCATTCAGATTATATGCTTTTAATACAAAACATCAGGTTAAGTAGAATTTTAAGAAATACGTGGCACGTTGATCTGATCATGATTGCCTCTTGTACTGCGGCTTACTTTGTACGCGAGTATTTAATTGCGCATCATTTCTCCATTCCATCCATTATTCCAACGGTTTTAGGTACAGCTATCGCCTTTTTTATCGGTTTTAACAATAACCAGGCTTACGATAGGTGGTGGGAAGCCCGAAAAATATGGGGTGCTTTAGTAAACGATTCCCGCTCTTTTGCAAGGGCATTGATCAATTATGTTGATGAGGATGAGGAAAGCGTAAAACGGATGATTTGCAGGCACATTGCGTTTTTATATGCTTTAAAGGCAAGTTTGAGGGGAACCGTAGACGAAATTTACACCAAATATTTATCTGAAGCAGATTTAAAAGAAATAAAAAAACATAACAATGCGCATAATGCGATTTTAAATATACAATCGAGAGATTTACAGAAATTATCAAAAGCCAATGCCATTGATGGTTTTCGCTTTATCGAAATTAACGAGATGTTAACCCGGTTCTCTGATTCAATGGGTATGAGCGAACGCATTAAAAACACCATATTCCCTACCACTTATACCTATTTAACTAAAGTGTTTATCTGGTTATTTGTGGTAACATTTACCCTGGTAATCAGTCAGGATGCAGGGCCGGCAGCCATATTTTTGGGCTGGTTAATAGGTTTCGTATTTGTATCTACACAGATTAATGGAATGAGCCTGGTTAATCCTTTCGAGAACAATTCGGCAGGTGTTCCGCTTAACCAGATTACGAGAACGATAGAGATTAATCTTTTGCAGATGCTCGAAGAAGACGAGATCCCGGAACCTGTTAAACCGATTAATGACGAATATATCCTTTAAGCTTTAACTGTTTTCTTCCCTATAAATATGAACAAAAGAGATAAAAGCCAGAAGATAAACAGGATTACAATCGCATTCAGAATAGCTTTTGGATAACCCAGCTGTACGACATCGATAAATGGATATGGGTATTTATTAATCAGATAACCCCTAACCACAGTAAATACCACATAAAGCAATGGATAAGCCAACCAGGTTATGGCCTGCCTGTATTGCAATGTTGATTTTTTAACGAAGAAAATCCAGAAAAATAAAAAGATCAAAGGGCTTACCACATGCAAAAGCTCATCGGCCAACCTGGCCCAACCTACAGGCGATGCCAAACCACGCAGGGTGATATTGTAAATTAGACCTACTACCACAATATAAACTGTTATAGCTGTTAAAGTAGTAGGTTTTGCGAAGAAATTACCCAGTACACTTTTTCTAAAAAGCCATAGCGTTGTAAAACATACCGCAACAATAATATTTGTGGTTACCGTAAAATAAGAAAAAAACTCTTTAATGGTATTGGTGTAATTATAATCTGCCAGTTTTAGACTTACCGAAAATTGTAGGCAAATAGAAAACCAAATGATAAGTGCTGCAATGGCCACATATATTTTGGCATTAATAGATGATTTCATAGGCGTAGCTTAGGGATAAAAATGCTGAGCTTAAAAACTAAGTTAAGCATTTCTAATAAAATGCGGTTTCTGTTTGAGCATGATGAAAACATTTCATTATGCTTTACAATGTGAAGATCAACCTAAAGATTCTTCGCTGCGCTCAGAATGACAGAAATGGTGTTTAAACCTCATCTATGGTCTATGTCCTTTATTCCATCGGGTGGTTAATTCCAATTTATCTTCTATTTCGTTCCTAATTCAGCCTTTAACTTCTCCTCAAAAAGTACCGATTTAGCTTTAAACTGTGGGTCAGAAAAGGAAATATTAGCAGTAGCATAAATAATCTTTCCATCTTTTCCTACCAAAACATTTGACGGAAAGCCGTGATTAATATTCAGTTTTCGGATCTCATCTTTGCTTAATGATACAATTTCGTATTTGTAACCGTTCCGTTTCTGAAATCGCCTGGCACTGGCCGGGCTATCATGGGTAATCCCGATAAACCTTACCGCTTTTTTGCCATATTTAGCCACTAAATTATTTAATTCAGGCATTTCGGCTATACAGGGCGGGCATTTTTCGAACCAAAAGTTAATTACCACTACCTGATTTTTTAAACCGGTATTGGAGAACGGCTTTTTATTGATGCTTAAACCATTAAAAGCGGGTAAATCTTTACCTATTAAATCTTCGAAGAAAGTTTCCTGCGTGGCCCATTTAACGGGAACATTTTGAGCCAATGCTGTGAAAGAAAAAACAGAAAAAAGGAGAATAAGGTAAATTTTCATCAGCGCTAAATATAAAAAAAGTCCTACCAATTTGGCAGGACTTCAAGATTTGTTTGGTTTAGAAAATTTTATTTAAAGGTAACGGAACCGTATTCTGTTTTAATGGAAACGTTTGCAGCACCACCACTACCAATTTTACCAGTATATTTTTTGGTTTCATCATCTTTACTTACCAGGTTTGATGTTACGTTTGAGCCATATTTAAAGCCGGCATACGAAGTAGAAACATTAAAATTGGCATTATAACGGTCGGCAAAGCCCAATCCAACGCTTACATATTCACCACCAAAGCTGAAGTTTTTACAAGCTGGAGTAATTTCGTTTACGCTAAGGCGGTTGTAATCCATGTTGATGTTGGCATCACCATTTAACGCACCCAAAGTAACGTTAGAATATTCTGCATTTACTGCAATTTTACCAGCTGATGCAATATTTAAATCGCCATAAGCTTGTTTAACAACCGTATTACCTTTAACCGTGTTGATGTTTACTTTGGCATATTCTGCATTTAAAAGCAGATTGCCGCCAATAGTGCCGATGGTTAAACCTTTACCATATTCTACCTTAATATCGGCTGATCTCCTGATGGTGTTGATGTTTACCGCAACATACTCGGCATCAAGTTGTAAAGTGCCCACAGCACCAATGGTTACCGGGCCATTATATTCATGTTTTACCACTGCAGCATTCAGATCCTGAATATCGCATTTACCATATTGAACATTGATGTAGTTATTTACGTTGCTTAAATTGCCAGCAACCAGATTGCCATATTCTACCTTTAAAGAAGTTGGGCCAGAAAAATTACCCAATTCTACGTTGCCATATTCTTGTGAAACCGTTAATGGGTTTACGGCTGGCATATACACCACGTAGTGTACTTTCACTTCCCTCCGCCAGGTGGTTACACCATTCTTCATCCCACGGCCATAACGTCCGTTTCTATCGCCCATGTTCGTTCTGAAAGTAACTACATCACCGTTTTTATTCGCATCAATACTTATCCCATCAATCAGTTTTTGCGCATCATTGTCCGAACTGCTGTAAGCTTTAATATCTACATCAACGCGTACTTCTTTTTTATCCCAGGTTTTAATGGTGATCGATCCGTATTGATTGTTTAAATTAATTTTGTCGTTATTGTCTACACCAAAACTCTTGCTAAAAGATTTAGAACGTTCGGCATCACTCCCTGATTGATTGTATGTTACGTGATTTACGACCATCGCCAGTGTTGAAGATTTCGCTGCACTTTCGACAATTACCTGCTCTGATGGACTATTTACCGCAACTTCTTGCGCATTAATTTTTACGGCAATTAAAGCCATAAAGGCTAAAAATATTTTTATTGTTTTCATGTTGTTAATTGTTAAACATTTAATGGCTTAAAACCTGCCGGCTGGCAATAAGCAATTTAATGTGGTGAGCGTTCCCTAATTTGTATCATTATGTTGAATCAGGTATCAAGACTGATTGACTACTATTTATTACGCTTTCTACTTTAGGCGTTAATTTCTCTTAAATTAAATCTGGTTAACCCTTTTGTAATCATCAACCTGGTTAATAATTAATAATTGTTGTTTTAATAACTGCAGTTGTATTTCGCGGTTTTTAACCATGGCCTTTACCACAAAAGTTTGGTTGGGCGAGGTTGGCAGTTCTGCTTTTAATCTTTCGTAATCTTCATCAAGCTTTTTCAGATCGGCGGTAAATTTTTTATACAACTCTGGATTTGCAGCGGCGAAAATGGCCAAACTATCTCTTTTTTCGGTAATTAAACCTGCGAAGTGGACTTCTTTTTTGGCATATGAAGCGCTAACGTCGGCTATTTCTAAATCTTTGTTTTGTAATTTTCCTACGTATAACCAGGCTAAACCGAAAACCACCGCGATAGCTGCTGCTGCACTCATCCATAAATACAGCTTTACCGGCTTTTTTTTCTTTTTGTTGTCTAATTCCTGTTCAATCTTTGCCCAAAGTCCTGCCGATGGCTCCATTACATCGAAAGCTTTACGGTTCTCCTTTACAAAGGTTTCTAATCTATTATTCATCTCTCATCCCTTTCTGTTCTAAAATACTTTTTAACTTCTTTTTCGCCCTCATGTACTGTGTGCGGCTTGTATTTTCACTTATTTTTAAAATGTGTGCAATTTCCTCATGGTCGTAACCCTCTAAAAGGTATAAACTCAATACTACTCTATAGCCATCTGGCAATTCGGTAATGGCTGTTCTAATCTCATCAGCTTGCAACCGTACTTCACTGTCATCAAAACTATCCTCATCAGGCACTTCCGATAGCTCATCGGTACTTACAAACTCCATCTTACGTTTACGTAAATAATTGATGGATTTGTTGATCACGATCTGCTTTAACCAAAGTCCGAAAGTGGTTTCCTGCCTAAAATCTACAATTCTGGTAAAGGCATCCAAAAATGCTTCCTGTAAAACATCTTCTGCCTCTTCTTCGTAATTTAAAATGCGCAGCGCCACATTATACATGGCCTTTGCATACAGCTTGTACAATTCAAACTGTGCTGCGCGGCTGCCCTGCATGCATTTTTTTACTAGCTCTAGGTTCTTATCGATGTATACGGCTTCCAAAATTTCGAATATTCTGATTATAAGACATAAGGGATTTTAAAACGTTGCATCAAGGTAGAAAAAAGTTTAAAAATAAGTTAATACAGTATTAAGATAGAATTAATGTGCTGTCATGCTGAGGAACGAAGCAACTTCAGGCATGCAAGCACTGCCCTTTCATTTCCTAAAAAGAAAAACATTTATTATTAATGGGAAATGAGCGGTTCTGCGCTTTTGGCAATTTCAGCCCCGCTTTCTGGTACGAGTTCCGATGAAGGATCGGAAGCTCTTCCCGACAATCGGGTTTATTTTACTTGGGCCGGTGCTTGGAAAACAAAACACTGTTAACTAAACCCGACAGCAGCGAACACGTAGTGCAACGAAGTAAAGCAAATGGCGGGGCTACAGCACCTATGAAATGCTGCCCTTTCATTTCCAAAACCTAAAAATAATTATACTCAGTAGCAAACAAGCCGTTTCATATTTTGATATTTGTGGAAAATCAGCTAGCTAATCATCATAAATTTGAAATCCCTGAAACAAACAATTAACTTCATGCCATGGAAACCGATTTAATCATTTCAGCAATAAACGAATTACACAAAAAAGCAGATCAGGCTTTAGAAAGTAAGGATATAACGGCCTACACTGCCATGTTTGATGATAGTTTAACTTATACCCCTGCAGAAGGTATAGCGTTTAATAAACGCGATTATACAATCGATTTAAAAAAGTATTTTGGCCATATTAAAGAAATACATACCAGTTATTACCGCATTAAATCTTCTTTTGAAAACGAAGTTTTTACCGAAAAAATTGCCCGAAAATCAGTCATTTTAAAGCCAAATCTGCTTATTTTTTCTAAAAAACAAACCATCCAGACAGAAGAAATTTACCATTGGAAAAATATTAAAGGTGAGTGGAAAGTAATCGCTATTGAAATTACTTTAGAAGAAAAGTATTAGTCCTTGTTTAAATGATCAGATTATTAAGTTTATACATCGTAATGCTTGCCCTGTTCTTGTCTGGATGCAATACTAAGTCGTCTTCAACAAAAATTACATTGTTAGATACCGTTTCATTCGAAGAACTTTCAAAAATTTCATGCGCATATCTTAAAAAACAGCAAGCCTATTGCCAAGACAAATATAAAATTGGAAAATATGAACGATGGGATTATGACCAACTAACAGGTAAACTCATATTTAGCGATAAGGGGGTACAGAAAGTTATTATTGACTATGAGGAGGTTGGATCTGTTTCGTTAAAATCAAATACATGGTTGTGGGCTTGGGGTAACTCCTCCATAGAAGAAAATGTAAAAAAAGAAATAACAACGATTAGAACTTATGGTATTAAGAGAGGATTCGAAAGTCTCTTAAAAGCCAAATGGTCTGCTGACATTGTTGATGGTTGGGATATGGCTGCAATTTCAGCATATATTTTGAAAGCTAAAGGTGTTTATCGTGTTCCAAGTCATGATAATAAGTTGTTTTCATTTATGCTTTTCAAAAAGATTACTGTCGTAGATTCTTTACTCAAAAAGAAATAGCA
This sequence comes from Pedobacter borealis DSM 19626, assembly GCF_000708285.2. Taxonomy (GTDB): domain Bacteria; phylum Bacteroidota; class Bacteroidia; order Sphingobacteriales; family Sphingobacteriaceae; genus Pedobacter; species Pedobacter borealis. The sequence continues at coordinate 23,049 of NZ_JAUG01000040.1, read as the reverse complement.
ATTTTAGATGTTTTCATTTGATAGAAAAAACATAAAATCTTCTACTCTAAAGTTTAAAACAAAATCGGTATTTTTGCCGCTCAATTTAGAATACAATATATGTTAAGAACAGTAACTTGTGGTGCATTAAACCTAAATAACTTAGGCGAAAGTGTTACGCTATGTGGTTGGGTACAAAAATCAAGAGATTTAGGCGGTATGACTTTTATCGACATCCGCGATCGTTATGGCATTACTCAGTTGGTTTTTAACATGGACGATAATCGTGAACTTTGCGAAGCAGCACGTTCATTAGGTCGCGAATTTGTAATTAAAGCAATTGGTACCGTTGTAGAAAGAAGCAATAAAAACCCAAAAATGCCAACTGGTGATGTGGAGATTAAAATTTCTGCATTAGAGATTTTAAATGCAGCAAAATTACCTCCGTTTATGATTGATGACGAAACTGATGGTGGCGATGAGTTGCGCATGAAATACCGCTATTTGGATTTACGCCGTAATCCGGTTCGTAATAACCTGGTTTTGCGTCATAAAATGGCACAATCGGTTCGCCGTTATTTAGATGCTTTAGATTTTATCGAGGTAGAAACACCTGTTTTAATTAAATCTACACCAGAAGGTGCAAGAGATTTCGTGGTGCCTAGCCGCATGAACGAAGGCGAGTTTTATGCTTTGCCTCAATCGCCGCAAACCTTCAAACAATTGCTGATGGTTTCGGGTTTCGACCGTTATTTCCAGATTGTAAAATGTTTTAGAGATGAAGATTTAAGAGCCGACCGTCAGCCTGAGTTTACCCAGATTGATTGTGAAATGTCTTTCATCGAACAAGAAGATATATTAAACACTTTCGAAGGTCTGATCCGTACTTTATTTAAAGAAGTACGCAATTACGACTTACCGGAAGTACCGCGTATGCAATATGCAGATGCCATGCGTTTATACGGTTCTGATAAACCTGACACCCGTTTTGCGATGCAGTTTGTAGAGCTTAACCACCTGGTAAAAGGTAAGGGTTTCCCGGTTTTCGATAATGCAGAATTGGTAGTTGGTATCAATGCAAAAGGCGCTGCAAATTATACGCGTAAGCAGTTAGATGAATTAACCGATTTTATCAAACGTCCGCAGATTGGTGCTACAGGCTTGATTTATGCCCGTCACAATGAAGATGGAACCATTAAATCTTCAGTAGATAAATTTTTTAACGAAGAAGACCTTAAACAATGGAGCGAGGCTTTTGAAACAGAAAAAGGCGATTTATTATTGATTTTAGCTGGTTCAACAGATAAAGTACGTAAACAGTTAAATGAACTTCGTTTAGAAATGGGTAACCGCTTAGGTTTACGCGATAAAAACACATTCTCTGCCCTTTGGGTATTGGATTTCCCGCTTTTAGAGTGGGATGAGGAAACAGAACGTTACCACGCCATGCACCACCCCTTCACTTCGCCAAAACCTGAAGATATTGTCTTATTGGATACCGATCCTAAAAACGTGCGTGCCAATGCTTACGATATGGTAATCAACGGGACTGAAGTTGGTGGCGGATCGATCCGTATTCACGATAGCGCATTACAGGCTTTAATGTTTAAACATTTAGGTTTTAGTGCAGAAGAAGCACAAAAACAATTTGGTTTCTTAATGGATGCCTTCGAGTTTGGTGCCCCTCCACATGGCGGTATTGCCTTTGGTTTCGATCGTTTAACCTCAATTTTTGCAGGTTTGGATTCCATCCGTGATGTGATTGCTTTCCCTAAAAACAACTCGGGCAGAGATGTAATGATCGATAGTCCAAGCACTATTGACGAGAAGCAATTGAAAGAATTAAAGATTAAAACAGATTTATAGGCAGATCCGTCATGCTGAACTTGTTTCAGCATCTTTTTAAGGAGACCCTGAAATAAATTCAGGGTGACGAAACGCATAAGAAAGCCTCAGGATTCTAAATTCTGAGGCTTTTTAATGATGTCATTTGCGCTTCGCTAACGAATGAACCAATCGCTAATAAACCATTGAACTAATACGTTTCACTATCTGGCGGAATGCCGTAGTCTACAAATTTCTTTTCTTGTTTCTCTTTCTTTTTTCCAAACCAGCTCTTCACAGAATTAAAAATTGCAGATAAATGTTCCGCATCAAGCGATTTACCAATTTTTCCTGAAACCAGACCTACAGCCGCTTTGGTTAAAAAACCAGCACCTCTAAATAGGGTTTTATTCATAAACATCGGCAAAAGCAACGACATGGCGGTTCCACTAATATTTAATTTTTCATCGGCTTTAAACAGGTTACTTGGTGTAGCATACCGCTTTATCAGCGCGCCTAAGGTAAATTGTTTAAAATAAGCTTTCGTATCCGATTTAAGCATATTCTGCTTAAGGGTGTACTCAACCTTAAGTTCTAATTTTCTAGCCTGCAGGTCTTCTAGGTTACGGATGTCTTTATACCTTTTCATCTTCCTCCTTATCTGCAAGTTTATCAAAGTATCTCCTAATGGCTACATTAATAATTGCCTTCTCTATATACTTATTCTTGGTTAAATAAACAATTATTGCCAATAGAATATAAAACAAGGAAACGCAGCCAAAGCCTCCGGCATAGCTACCCAAAAGACCAGACAGATAAAGTGCCAAAGTTACCGAGCCAAATAAAAAGGCCAATATAAAACAAACTATAACTGCCGTACTGGTTACTAAATCGGCAAAAACTTTAGAAACTTTTTCTACCAGATAAAGTCTGGTATATTCAGCCCTAGCCTCTAAAAAGCCTTTAGCATCGTCTACAAGATCTTCGATACTTTTATCTTTATTTTCCTGCATAATTCAGATGATATTTAACCGGGCAATTGCCCGGCTATGCAATATTTATTTATTACGCGTGCTCCACGTCGTCGCTGTATTCTCCTTCTACGCTTCTTAGTTTCGTTTTGATCGAGCTTACCACTTTATCCTTTAAGCTGGCAAGGTGGTTAATTTCATCAGCAGCTTTATCTTTGATAGAATCGCCCAGGTCTTTTAGAGATTGGCTTAATTTATCGCGGGTTTCATCACCTTTATCTGGTGCGAATAAAATTCCTAGAGCCGCACCAGCAGCTAATCCTGCTAAAAGCGCAACTACAACTTTTGAGTTATCATTCATAATTAATGTATTTTAAGGGTTTAACAATTATGTACAATATAAAACTACTACATTATTTATTGTTAAGCTATATTTATAACTCAGTATGCTCATTATTTGTTTTAATTCTTTCCAATCTTTCTGATGCAAGCGTACTGGTTTCGTAAATCTTAACGAGCAATATAAAATAAGATAGCAGTAGCGGGCCAAAAACAAGGCCCAATATTCCAAATAAAGGGATACCAATAATTACGCCAATTACTGTAATTATGGGGTGAATATTGCCAACTTTTTTTGCAATAATAAACCTTAGCACATTATCGATGTTAATAATGACTACAAAACCAAAAATAAGCATAGCCCAGCCAGCAAAATTATTCCCGTTCGCAATCTGCAAAATCGCAGCTGGAACAAAAACAACCGGTGGCCCCAAAACGGGCACAAAAGAAATAAATGCTGTAATAACCCCCCCAAATACAGGGTCTTTATAACCCAAAACATAAAAAGAAAGACTCAAAAGCGAACCTTGAACGAGGCAGATCAGCCCTTGTCCCAATACATTTGCATAAGTTGTATTTCGCATTTCATCACCAAAACGAAGTGCATTCTGTTCTCTGAAAGGTGCATATTTAATTAATGAAAATTCGAATTTTCTTCGTTCTATTAACATAAAGTAGAGTAAAAAGTACATCACCAATAAACTTAATATAATATTTACTGCACTCGATATTAAGGATGGAAAAAGCTGAGTGGCCCAATTCCCCAAGCGGTTTAATCCTTCCTGGATAAGATCCTGATTAATTTTAACCGGAATAAGATGCTGTAATTTAACCAGCAGATTCCTGAAAAACACTTCATTGTTCTTCAATTCCGAAATTTTACTGATAACCATACTACTTAATGCATAAAAAGGCATTACAATGAGTATGATACTGATAGTGATAAGGAAAATAGCCGTTACTCTTTTATTCCATCCCTTATTTTCTGCCAAATGGATATACGCCGGCCGCATTATCGTGTAAAGCACCAAAGTACTTAAAATAGCACTAAAAATACTTTGCAAAGAATACGCAATTAACACCCCAAGCGCAATAATAATGACCAGGTTAATGTTATTGCGTTGCTTATAAGAAAATACTGACATATTTAGATAATAAGGGTATTCTTTAAATGCTAAAATGGCTGATTTTGTTTTTCTAAATTTAAAATTTATATCTCATCATCAACCTCGATAAATTTGATTTTATTGTAAAGTGTTTTTCTGTCGATATTTAATATTTTTGCTGCCTTGGTTTTGTTGAAATTAACCGCTTTTAGCACTTCTAAAATAGCAGTATATTCGGCTTCTTTAGCCGTATTTCGCAAATTAAGTGACTTATCATCATTTAATTTTAGGGACAAAGGAAGCGCTTTTTTTTCATGCTGTGTCTTAGGATAATCTGTCATTCGAAGCTCCAATGGCAAAACATGAGTTTCTATCCAATCACCATCGGTTAATAAAGCAATCCGCCTGACAACATTCTTCAGCTCACGTACATTACCTGGCCAATTATATGCTAATAAACATCTCATCGCTTCATCAGAAAAGCCTTTAATCTTTTTGTTCAATTCTTTGTTTACTGCGGCCAGAAAACGTTCAGCAAAGATAAGGATATCATTATCCCGGTGTTTCAATGATGGAACATGTATAGAAAATTCATTAAAACGGTGATATAAATCTTCCCTGAATATACCCTTTTGAATCCCTTCTACTAAATTTTCATTTGTAGCTATAATAAGCCGCACATCCAGATCAATCTCCTTTGTACTTCCAATCCGCTTTATTTTCCGTTCTTGAACTGCCCTGAGTAAAGTTGCCTGGATCTCATAGGATAAATTACCGATCTCATCAAGAAATAATGTACCGCCATTAGCTTGCTCAAAGTGACCGATTTTAGTGAAGGTTGCTCCGGTAAACGCCCCTTTCTCATGTCCAAAAAACTCACTGGCAGCTAATTCTTTTGTTAAAGAACCACAATCCATGGCGATGAAAGGTTCTTTGCCACGCGAACTATTTTGGTGAATGGTTTTAGCAACACATTCTTTCCCTGTCCCACTTTTCCCCGTTAAAATGACCGTGTACCCTGTTCCTGCTATGAGTTGGATTTGTTTCAGTAAAAGCACTGAAGCATCGCTCTCCCCATTTATATACTCCGGGCCATTTAGAAAATCGGAAATAACATTACGACCAGCGCGTTCAAAATTTTTAGGTGATTTTAAATCCTCTTGCGTTTCAAGGGCTTTATTTATGGTATCTAAAATTTCATCCGGGTAGAGCGGTTTCACAATATAATCGTAAGCCCCTAGTTTTATCAATTCTACGGCAAGCTTAATATCCGAATAACCTGTAATAATAATCACACCGGTTGCCGGATAATTTTCCTTAATGTGGATTAAAATCTCTTTCCCATCTGTATCATCCAAACGATAATCGCATAATACCAAATCGAAACGCTCTTTTTCAAGAATTTGTAAAACCGTTCTACCTGTTGTTACATTCGAAACTTCAAATCCATTTTTAGTTAAAAATTTGCAGAGCAATAAACCGATGCTAATTTCATCGTCAACAATGAGTATCTTCTTTTTCATGAGTAGCGTTGTTATTATAAAAACCCATACGTAGCGGTAAGCACATTGGAGTTAATAATTAATTAACATAATTACTCAAAAAAAATTGCATTGAAAAATTTTCGCAACACTTTCGTTACACCATACATAAAATTAATACTACACGAGCATACTACTTTCCAGAAAAACTTGCTTTTCTCTTTTCAACAAATGCAGCTACGCCTTCTTTAAAATCGGCAGTTTCGAAACATTTGCCAAATTCTTCAATTTCGGTAGCGTAGCCATTGCTATTATTTACAGCTGCAATTACAGATTTTATTGCTGCCGAAACAGCCAGCGGTGCACGTTGCTTAATAACATTCAGCAGCTCTTCAGCTTTGCTAATTAGATCAGACTGTGGAACAACATAATTTACAAGACCTATTTTTTCTGCATCCAAAGCAGTAATCATATTTGCGGTCGTAATCATTTCTATTGCTTTACCTTTTCCAACCAATTGTGTAAGGCGCTGGGTACCGCCGTAACCCGGAATTAAACCCAAAGTAACTTCAGGCAAACCTAATTTCGCATGATCTGATGCGATGCGTACGTGGCAGGCCATGGCAAGCTCCAATCCTCCGCCCAGAGCAAAACCATTAATTGCTGCAATAAATGGTTTTGAAGAATTCTCAATGGCATTAAAGACCAGATCATGACCACTTTTTGCTAGATCTTCTCCCTGTTTACCACTATAATCAGAAAACTCTTTAATGTCAGCTCCCGCAACAAAGGCCTTTTCACCTGCTCCGGTTAAAATAACACCTCTTACTTCATCGGTTTTACCCGCGAAAGCAATTACATCTGCCAGTTCAGCCAAAGTATCTTTGTTTAAGGCATTAAGCGCTTTTTCACGGTTAATGGTAACGTATAAAATGTTCCCTTTTATCTCTGAGATCAAATTCTGGTATGCCATAGCTTAAAAATTTCTATTTTCTGTAACCCAATTCTGAATATATTCTACAATACTTGCCATTGTTGTACCTGGAGGAAATAACTCCCCAACACCCATATCTGCCAGTTTTAACCGATCAGCTTCCGGAATAATCCCTCCGCCGGTTAATAACACATCATCTAACTGTTTTTCTTTCATAAAATGAATAATCTTTGGAAAAACCGTCATGTGTGCGCCCGATAGGATAGAAATCCCTATGACATCAACATCCTCCTGAAGCGCTGTGTTTACCACCATTTCTGGTGTTTGGCGTAAGCCGGTATAAATTACTTCCATGCCTGCATCCCGTAAGGAAGTTGCGATTACTTTGGCCCCTCTGTCGTGGCCATCTAATCCAACTTTAGCTACTAAAACGCGGATAGGCCGATTTAATACTTTGCTCATCATTCATATTAAGTTGACGTAAATGTATCGATTTTATTAGGTAATTGAGAAATAGGGAAAGGCAGATAATGGTTAATAGTTCATTGTTTATAGCCGTGGTTTTCGATAGCGCATTAGCCTATAATACTAATATATTTGTTCTTTCATAGCACTATAATGAAGTTCTGGGCTATCGGCCATCAACTATGGGCTAATAAACCTTTAATCATTGTATAAATCCGCTCAATCTTTTTACATTTGCATTCCTAATTTACAGGTTTTTATGAGTGAAGAGAAGTCATTGAACTTTATTGAAGAAATTGTTGAGAACGACTTAAATAGTGGTAAGTATGAAACTTTGGTTACGCGTTTCCCGCCAGAACCTAATGGTTATTTACACATCGGCCACGCGAAAGCAATATGCTTAAATTTCGGACTAACACAAAAATACGGCGGCTATACCAACCTGCGTTTTGACGATACCAATCCGGTAACAGAAAAAACAGAATATGTAAACAGTCAGCAAGAAGATATCAGATGGTTGGGTTTTAACTGGAAAAATGAATTATATGCCTCAGATTATTTTGATGAGCTGTATGGTTTTGCCGTTAAACTGATTGAAAAAGGTTTGGCTTATGTTGACGAGAGTTCTGCAGATGAAATTGCAGCTTTAAAAGGCACGCCAACAGAACCAGGACAGGATAGCCCATACCGTAACCGCAGCATTGAAGAGAATTTAGACATTTTCACGAAAATGAAAAATGGCGAATTTGCCGATGGTGCTTATATTTTGAGAGCAAAAATCGACATGGCCAGTCCGAATATGTTAATGCGCGATCCGATTATCTATCGCATCAAACATGCTGAACATCACCGTACCGGTAACAAATGGTGCATTTACCCCATGTACGATTTTGCTCACGGACAAAGCGATAGTATAGAAAACATCACGCACTCTATCTGTACATTGGAATATGTTTCGCACCGTGAACTGTACGATTGGTTTATCGAAAAATTAGAGATTTTTCCTTCAAAACAATATGAATTTGCCCGTTTAAACCTTACCAGCACTGTAATGAGTAAACGTAAGTTACTTCAACTGGTTAACGAAAACTTAGTAAATGGATGGGACGATCCGCGCATGCCTACCATTAGTGGTTTGCGTAGGAGAGGTTTTACACCGAAGAGTGTCCGCGAATTTTGCGAACGTATAGGTATTGCCAAACGCGAAAATTTAATTGAGCTAAGTTTATTGGAATTTTGTATCCGCGAAGATTTAAATAAAACGGCTAACCGTGTAATGGCGGTTTTAGATCCGATTAAACTGGTGATTACAAATTACGAAAAAGGAACAGAAGATTTAATCGGCGAAAACAATCCAGAGGCTGAAGATGGTGGTGGCACGCGTGTGATCCCTTTCAGCAACGAACTTTGGATAGAACGTGAAGATTTCATGGAAGTACCCGCAAAAAAATGGTTCCGCCTGGCACCCGGTGCAATGGTACGCTTAAAATTTGCTTACATTGTTAAATGTGAAGATTTTGTAAAAGATGAAAACGGAAACGTTACCGAAATTCATTGTACTTACATCCCAGAATCGAAAAGCGGGAATGATACCAGCGGCATAAATGTTAAAGGAACCATCCATTGGGTAAGTGCTGCGCATGCCAAAACTGCCGAAATCCGTTTGTACGACCGTTTGTTTACTTCTGAAACACCAGATGCTGAGGAAGGAGATTTTAAAGATTACCTAAACCCTGAAAGCTTAACAGTTTTACCTAATGTTTATATCGAGCCAGCCCTGGCAGATGCAGATCTGGAAAGCCGTTATCAGTTTATCCGTAAAGGTTATTTCTGTTTAGATAGAGATTCTACAGTAAATAAATTGGTTTTTAACCGTACAGTTACACTAAAAGATACGTTTAAGAAGCCGAATTAATTAGCTTTTTAAACCACAGATAAACACGGATGAACACAGATTTATCCGTGTTTTTTTTGCTAGAATTTGGATTCCAATGCCTGGAGAAGAGAATATGGGCTAGCAGTATTAGCATTTGGTTTTTTGCACCATAAACTTCGGACCTCCGTCATCTGACTTCCGGACTAATTCTACTTTTAAAGATCCTGACCTGTAGCGAAGCGGAAAGCTACGCAGTAAAACAAGTTCAGGAGGACGATTGGGCGATGTGAGTTTAATTTACGCCAAACGCCTCTCGCCTAATACTTCGTATACACATTATACAGCACCAATATATCTACTGGTGTTAAAGTCGGTGTGATATCACTCTGTATAAAATGGATTTTAAAAGCGGTAATTGCTGCAGGGAGATTACGGGTATCGTAACCAATATATTTTAAGGCCATTTCGGTATTAAAATCTACCGGAGGGTTTTTCAGCACATCATCATACCAATAGCCAAAGCCTTTATCTGCCAGTTTTTTCCAGGGGAAATTTTTAGGATCATTTTTTCGTTTAGGTGCTATATCGGCATGACCGATAAAATTCGCTGTCGGGATTCCATAGGTTTTCTTTAAAGTGGCCAACAACTTTAGCAGGCTATTGATCTGTGCATCAGGCCATGGGTCAGTTAAGCCATTATTATCCAATTCAATTCCTATCGATGAAGAGTTTAAGTCGGTATCTTTTCCCCATTTACTCACGCCCGCATGGTTCGCGCGCAAATAATCATTCACCATGTGCACTACTTTACCGTCACGGCTAATGACGTAGTGCGCACTTGTACCTGCCTTAGTTGAGAAAAATGTCTTTATGGTCTGTGCCAAACTATCTTGCGCAGTATGGTGGATCACCACAAAATTTGGTTTACGTATCCCAAAATTTACAGAACCAATCCATTCCTGGTTTGTTGCTCCTAATGAATCGTAAAGTTGACCAACCGGTGGCGTGGTATTGATTATTTTCGAAAAATCCTTTGCCTTTTCTTTATAGATTTTTTCTGTTGCAGCATATTTGCTGCTTCCGCAGGCAGATAAAATAAGTACAAGAGAAAAAGCGGAAATAGATAATGATTTTGATGAATTGGAAAATAACATGGTATGAATTGTTAGCAAGTTGAAGTTACAAAGTTATCTTAAACTTCACCCAATGCATCAAACTTTATACAAAGCTTTCAAAATTTACTAATTTAGCAGCCATATACTTTAATATGAAGAATTTATACAAATCAACCCTGTTTTTATCGGCAGTAGCTATTTCTGTAGGCACCTTATCGTCTTGTACCGGCAATAATAAATCTAAAGATGAAAAGGCTGTGGTAGTACAAAAAGATAGTTTGACCAATTATGTTGCACAACGCTTGCCTATTTACGAAAGGGTAAAATTAACCACCAATATAAATGAGTTAAGTGTTAACGACCGTAAAATTTTGCCTTTATTAATTCAGGCAGCAGAAATTATGGATCAATTATACTGGAAACAAGCCTACCCACAAAGAGATAGCTTGCTGGCAACTATTAAAGATGAAAAAACACGCGATTTTGTTAACATTAATTATGGCCCCTGGGATAGATTAAATAATGATAAACCTTTTGTTGAAGGTGTTGGCGCCAAACCAGAGGGCGCATCTTTTTATCCGTACGGTATTACAAAAGAAGCCATAGAGAAATCGGACCTTGCTGATAAGTTTGGTGCATATTCGGTTATTCAAAAAGACAGTACCGGCAAATTATCAACTGTACCCTATCATGTATTATTTGCTTCAGAATTACAAAAAGCAAGCTCGTTATTAAAACAGGCCGCTTTAATTGCTGAAGATGCCGGTTTAAAAAAATATTTAAACTTAAGGGCCGATGCTTTGGTAACGGATAATTTTACCGCAAGTGATTATGCCTGGTTAGATATGAAAACCAATGGTTTGGATATTATTATCGGCCCCATTGAAAATTACGAGGATAAACTGTTTAATGCCCGTACCAGTTACGAAGCTTATGTTTTAATCAAAGATAAAGAGTGGAGCAAGCGCTTGGCGAAGTACGTAAAAATGCTTCCTGAATTACAGAAAAACTTACCTGTTGCGGCGAAATACAAAACCGAAACACCTGGAACCGACTCTGAGCTAAATGCATATGATGTGGTTTATTATGCAGGAGACTGCAATGCCGGATCGAAAACCATTGCCGTTAATCTTCCGAACGATGAAAAAATCCAACAGGAAAAAGGAACACGCCGTTCACAGCTGAAAAATGCGATGCAGGCTAAGTTTGATAAGATATTGGTGCCGATTTCAAAAGAATTAATTGAAGCCGATCAACAACAATACATTAAGTTTGATGCTTTTTTTGCAAACGTAATGTTTCACGAAGTAGCTCATGGTTTAGGCATTAAAAAAACCATTACCGGAAAAGGTTTTGTGCGTGCGGCGTTAAAAGAACAGTATAGCTGGCTTGAAGAAGGCAAAGCCGATATTTTAGGCTTATATATGGTAACAGGCTTACTTAAAAAGGGGGAGTTGAAAGGTGACATAAAAGATTATTACACCACATTTATGGCTGGTATTTTACGTTCTGTTCGCTTCGGTGTTTCTGAGGCGCATGGAAAAGCCAATATGCAATGCTTTAATTATTTTCAGGAGAAAGGTGCTTTTGAGCGTACCGCTAAAGGTACTTACAAGGTAAACTTCGAAAAATTTGCAACTGCCATGAACGATTTAAGCGCATTCATTCTTACCCTTCAGGGTAACGGTGATAAAGTTGCGGTAGAAAAAGCACAAAAAGAAAAAGCGGTTATTCATACAGAACTTCAAACAGATCTGGACCGGTTGACCAAAAAGAATATTCCGGTTGATGTTGTTTTCGAACAAGGTGTTGATGTACTTGGGGTAAAATAAAAGATTTCTTTTACGAGGAATTAAAGGCCATAGATATGCAGATGTAAGCTTGTTTATCTGTGGCTTTTTTGTGTTTTTGCTTAAGTGGCTACCATTGACGTTATTTTGCAAATCATTATTAATCAGCGCTTTAACTGCTTTCGCATTTCCACCCAGCTAGGCCACAGCACCGTATCCCCGTTCAACTTAAATCGGCCTAACAAATTTTTGGGAATCCACAGGCCAAGCCCAAGCAGAAACTTCAATACAAAAATTTTCAGCCGACACTTTTGTTTCTTTTGGTGCCAAAAGAAAAAGGCCTGTCCGGCTAGGACTAATAAAACACCCCGTCCTGCGGACACCCCTCTGAAAGAGGAGAATCACATATTGAACAAGACCAATAATTAAATGTCATTTATATGGGTTTTTGCACAATAAATTAACCCTCAGGATGACGATCGCGTTAGATCATATTTTTAGCAGTATGCTTCTCGATTAATATTATATGAAGAGGCTAAATAAAGACTTATATTACTTAGAGCTGTTGCAAGGCTTGTTTTACAGTGTCTTTGTTGGGCTTAGAAACGGGTATCTTTTCTCCAGAGGTTAAGAGTAAAATACCACCATCTTCTTTTAACCAGCTTTTTACATATTTTGGATTTACTAAATGGCTTTGGTGAGTTCTTAAAAATCCACTGGGGCGCAGTAAATCTGCATATTCTTTAAGTGATTTGGAAACCAAAATTTTTTCATTACTTGAAAGGAAAAAGCGGGTATAAGTATTGTCTGCTTCGCAACGTATAATTTCTGATAAAGCAACATACCTTATTTCGCTCTGCATCTGTAGCGCAATCTTGCTAACATTGGTTTCGGGCTTTTTTAATTGTTGCAGCAAAAAATCAAGCTGTAGATTTTGTATTTGTGTTGCCAGTTTATGTTCGGCTTTATTTACTGCCTTTATCAATTCTTCAATATCAATGGGCTTTAAAAGATAATCTAAGGCGGCAAATTTTACTGCTTGTATCCCATATTGATCGTATGCGGTAACAAAAATAACTTCGAAATTACGTGTTGGAAGCAGCTTCAGTACATCAAAACCTGTTTGCTCGCCCATTTGAATATCCAGAAACACTAAATCAGGTGAATATTTTTCAATACTATCAACCGCATCATTAATATTTTGCGCTGTTGCCATTATACTTACCTGCGGACAGTGCTTTTCTAACAAAGTCCGTAGGTTTTCTAAATTGGAAATTTCATCGTCTATTAAAATTGCCTTCATTATAATATTATAGCCAATCGGTTAGTGTTAAGCTTATTTTAGTGCCGTTTGTGCTGGGCTGTATAGCTAAAGTAAAGCGATTTTCTTTATAAATACTATTTAAGAGTGCTATTCTACTGTTACTTAATTGAAGACCTAAACCATTGTTCTTTTTTTCTGTGTCAAATCCATTTCCATTATCGGTAACAGTTAACACCAAATCATTTGCTTGCTTAGTAAATGTGATTACAATTTTTCCGTCCGTAGCTTTTTTCGATATGCCGTGCTTCACCGCATTTTCAACAAAAGGTTGTAGCAGCATGCTGGGTATTTCTACGTTATCTAAGTTTTCTGAACGGTTAATTTCGTACTTAAAGCCAAACCGCAATTGCTCCATTTGCAAGTAATCGTCTAGTAAAGTTTTTTCCTGTGATAAACTAACCAGTTCTTTATCATCAAGCACATTACGGGTTAAGCGGGCAAACTTAGACAGGTACTTATTGGCATTGTCTATTTCGTTTTTGTTCATTAAATTTTGAATGCCAGAAAGTGCATTAAATAAAAAATGAGGGTTTAACTGGGAACGAATGGAGTTAAGCTGAAGCTTTGCCGTGTTTTTTTGCTGTTCTTCAACTGTCAACCTTTTTTTGTTTCTTCTTTTGATCGCATTAAGTATCAGTAAAAAATTTAAACCAATAACAAATGTTGCCATTAATGCATAACTGTAAAGTTCTTTTTTAGTATAGTTTTCTTCAGCTAAAGTGATAAAAAGCGTATGGCGGGTTACGTATTTTTCGGTTTCTTTTGGTGAAATATCGCAATCAAAGCAACTGGTCCATTTAATTGATGGCTGAATAATAATTTCATACTCGCCCGACTTTTTGAAAATGTTTTTATCAATTTCTATAAAAGGTAGTTGCTCATGATCTTCACTTATGATGCCACCATATCGCCAGGTAGTTGATTCGAAAATGATTTTATTGGTTTTTTTGTCTTTTATTGAGGTATAGTAAAGATAATCAATATCCGATTTGTCTTTAACAATGGTTAGCTGCAGATCTTTTTCAGTGAAAGTAAAGTTTGTGCTCCCTTTTGGGTCTTTTACCCAGCTGGTGCTATAGACCTGATCGCTTTTGCTCAGCATTGAAAAAGATAGGATTTTTGCTCTCGGTATCGACTTTCCGTAAAAAACAGCTTTATCGATATCCTGCGGTTTATCTATACTATAAACAAGTGTGGTAACCGTTTTATCTTTTACAGGGAAAATGCCCAGTGTTGTCGAACTGAACAGTTCTTCATCTCCTTCTGCGTGTGTATCTTTCAGCTGCGCCATGTTAATCGGCTTATTGAGCGCAATGGATTTGTTATCTGCCAAAATGGTGTACCGATAGTGCCGTATATTAATATTCTTTCTAAAATTAATCGAGATACTTACATGGTTTACATCAGGTAAGTAATTAAAGGATGTGCGGGGTTGATTGGGAAATCCAATAGCATAAAAAACGTTTCTGGCTCCACTATCTACATGCATGAGCAATTTTCCTCCAGCAGCAATGTTATTAGAAAAATTAATGCCTTTTTGCGCATATGCGGCAGATAAGGAAATAAAGAGGCTGAGCAATATGAGAGTCGTCTTTTTCATAATGTTAAGTTTTAATTTTCATCAAACTTGTAGCAATAATAGCAAAACTAAAACCATAAAACAGGAAAGGTGGTGTTTGAAATAGTAGAGGTATTGTTTTTCGCAGTATTTGAATGTTCACAGTGAAGAATAAGCCGACTCGGGACTTTTTCACTTTCCCTGTAACCTTTTCAAAAAACGGTCGTCTTACTTATAACTAAACAAGCGGAAACCTTTCGTTTCCGGGCTAAACTTTAAAATAAGCGAGCAATTAAATTGAAAGCGCATGTACATGCGGTATAGAAATCTTTTTGCCTATTTTTTTTAAGAATAAACACCTAAAAATGAAAACACTATACAGAATATCACTTGTCGTTACTTTCCTTTTTACCATTACAGTTGCTTTTGCGCAAACAAATCCAAAACCGAACATCAGTGGGGTAATTTTAGATGAAACCAAAAAACCTGCAGATTACGTTACCGTTGTGCTCTTTAAAGCATCCGATTCGAGCGTGGTTAAAACGGCATTCACCGATCCAAACGGAACATTTAATTTTAATGTTTCGGGTAAGGGGAGTTATTTTTATAAAGCCAGTAACATGGGTTACAAAACGCTTAAAAGTAAAACCATCGTTTTAACAGAAGATAATCAAAAGGTAGATTTCGGAACGGCTCAGCTCACCGCAAGCACTCAAAATTTAAAAGAAGTGAATGTAGCTGTAACTAAACCATTAATCGAGAGAAAAATGGATAAGATCGTGATGAACGTTTCCAATAGTTCGATTATGACAGGTTCTACTGCGCTGGAAGTTTTGCAAAAAGCACCAGGCGTAACGGTAGATCAGAATGATAAGATCTCGATGATGGGAAAACAAGGCGTGCTAATTCAACTGGATGGAAAACAGACCTACATGAGCAGTGCCGATGTGGCGAATCTACTGCGTAACATGCAGAGCTCGGAGATTGAGAGCATTGAACTGATTACCAATCCGTCTTCAAAATACGATGCTTCTGGCAACTCGGGCATTATCAACATCAAAACCAAAAAAAGTAAAAACGGTGGAACAAACGGCAGTATAAACGGATCTTTAGGATATGGTAAAAACCTAAGGGCAAATGCGGGTTTAAACCTGAACCACCGCACACAGAAACTTAATCTTTTTGGTAATTACAACTATGGTAAGTTTGAGCGTGATAACCTGATCGCTATCGACCGGATTTCGAACGGAACACCAGATACTTATTTTATGCAGGTGGGCACCAGTCATAGAAAGCAACAGAACAATAACTTTAAAGCAGGTATAGATTACTTTATTGATAAAAAGAATACCATTGGTGTATTGGTAAACGGCTACTTTAACCATGGAAATGAAACTACGGTAAACAATACTTTAATTGGCCCATCTTTTAACCAGGTAGATTCCAGTCTGATAACCAACTCATTGCAGGCAAACAAATACAATAATGTTTCTTATAACTTAAATTATAAATCTGTTCTGGATACCGCGGGTTCAGAAATCTCTGCAGATGTAGATTATTCCAAATACAAAGGGAACGATGGTTCTAATTATGAAAACGATTACCGGTTTCAAAATGGAGACAGAATCCGCCCGATCAGGTATACCCGCAACAACACCCCATCTATTATTGATATCAAAGCATTTAAAGTCGACTATAATGTATCACTTAACAAAACGGTTAAACTCGAAGCCGGGGTTAAAAGCAGCTGGGTTAAAACCGACAATGACCTGCAGGCGGAAATGTTGGCAAACAATGCCTGGCAGAACGATGTAAAACGAAGCAACCAGTTTGTGTACGATGAAAATGTAAATGCGGCTTATACCAATATAAACAAGCAGTTTAAAAATACCAGCGTACAGATTGGCTTAAGGGTTGAGCAAACCAATTCGAAAGGAAATCTGATTACCAAAAATACTGTTGTAGAACGAAATTACTGGGATTTCTTTCCAACGTTGTTTGTTCAGCAAACGCTTTCAAAAAACAATCAGTTGGGTTTTTCTTATAGCAGAAGGATAGACCGACCAAGTTATGATGCTTTAAATCCCTTTATTTATTACTTAGACGAATTTACCTATAGCAAAGGAAATCCCTTTTTAAATCCACAGTATACACACAATTTTGAGCTTAGTTATACACTATTGCAAAAATATATGCTCTCAATTGGCTATAGCAGGGTTAACGATGTAATTGCACAGGTAATTTTACCTGATGCAGCAAATCAATCGTTATATCAAACGAATGCAAATATTGCCACCAACATTAGCTACAATGCCAATTTAAACGTACCAGTTCAGATTACGAAATGGTGGCAGACCAACAATAACTTAAATGTTTTTTACCTCAGTTTCAAATCGCCGGATTTGGCCGGGAGCGCTTTAAAAACCGGAAAAACCTCTTTCCAATTTAAATCGCAACAAACCTTTACCATTATGGATGGTTTTACGGCAGAAATTAATGGCAGTTACGAATCTCCGCTTGATTATGGAACGCTAAGTTTAAAAGCCCGTTATTATGTGGATGCGGGTTTGAGTAAATCGCTGTTTAACAAAAAGGCAAGTTTGAAATTGGCCTTATCAGATGTATTTAATATGTCTGAAAACAATTTATCAAGTGCCTATCCGGGTTTAACTTACTCGGTACATCAAAAAAATGAAACTCAAATTGGTAGAATCAGTTTTACCTATCGTTTTGGTAAAAATGAAATTAAACCTGCCCGCCGCCGTGCAACGGGAACCGAAGCGGAACAAGGCCGTATGAAAAATTAGGGGTGATTTTATCGTCATTTCGACCGTAGTGGAGAAATCTTTGGACTATGTTAAAAGATTTCTCTCCCGAAGCTTCGGGACTGCGCTTCAGTCGAAATGACGATCCAACTATACCTCGCCCTTGATCTGTGTCCCCACAGACCAAATCATTACAAAAATTAAAACTTGTATTCCATTACATAATCGTCCATAAAGTAACCTTCACCTATATCCAGTTTTACCGACTCTTTAATGGTAAAACCTCCTTTTAGGTAAAAATCTTTGGCTTTATTATGTTTGTTCACATTCAATTGTAAAGCACTTCCCCCGGCATCTTTTACCTGGTTAAAAACCTCATTAATTAAAATTTTCCCAACACCTTTGCCATGTGCAGATGGCAGCACATAAAGCTTATGCAGTTTGTAAATACGCTCTTCGTGTCCAACAATAGAATATCCTGCAAAACCGAACTGATTTTCGCCTTCCTCTGCAATCAGGAAAATATGCCCTTCCATAAATTGCTTTAGGAGTTCTCCTTTGTTGTACATTTTATCCAACATGTAATCAATCTGTTCCTGCCCGATAATATCGAGGTAGGTTGATGGCCAGGTTGCCGCAGCAATAGCCCTGATGATTTCTATATCTTCTTCTTTTGCTTTTCTGAGGGTAATCATATTGGTTCGCTAATAAAAATTGGTTGTCCTGAAAAGGTAAATTCTACAAAGCCATCTTTAACTACAGTAAAAATTTCTTCTTCATTCTGCACCAGGTTAGTTACTTCGATATATCGGTTGCCATGGATCAGGAACTCACTTCCTGCAGGTTTCCAAACGGAGAATCCCGGTTTTATGGGATAGTGCTTCGATCTTTCAGTAAACACCACCAGATTAATTTTGTCTTCAAATCCTGCAAACTTCTCCAGATCAAATTTCTTCGCAATTACATTTACCGCAGGATATTTCTCTTCGTACAGATAATTTACCGCCACCATTAAAGCATCAACAGGGCCTTGAATAACTTTTGTATCCTCTTGCGTTTCCTGTCCGTTCCCGTTTACCAGCACATCTACCTTTAAGCCTAAAGAAAAAATCTTATCGTAATTTTCTCCGTTAACCAAAAGCGTAGGGCTCCATTCGAGCAGTTGGCCCAAAAGCTCTTCGTTAAAATTCCCAAGTTCATCGATGTATAAAGCCGGCTCTTGTTTTTCTTTTACAATATGGTGTGAAGACATACTGCGAATATAGAAATTTCGCTTTAAGTACGGTATAGGAAGAATCAGTTAGGGGTAAAAATGATTAACGATATACTAGGCGCTTTCTTTAACCAATGTGTAAAAATCTTGATAGGTTTCAATAAAATCATCTGCAAAATTAATAGCTCCGGAGACGGCTATACCATAAATACCGGTTTGCATTAAAGCTTCTACATCGTAGGTTTTTATCCCGCCCACCGCCAACACCGGAATATTGATGGACATAGCCTTCAATTCTTTTATTACCTGTTGATAGCCCTCGATACCTAGAAGCGTATAATTATTGGGTTTGGTTTCGGTTTCTGCAAATGGACCATAACCAGCATAATCGGCTCCTTCGTGGGCAAGTCTGATTAAATTTTCTATTGTATTTGCCGATCCTCCAAGGGTAATATCATTGCCAACCAATTTGCGCAGGACAATAAAATCGGCATCCATATTTTCTATATGAAAACCCTGTATATCGGCCTTTCCATTTAAATGAACATGATCGGTAACGATTAAGGTGGTACCCCAATCATCACAGATTTCGGCTATCGCATTAATATCCTGTAAGAGTTCTTCATCACTTTTGCTTAGGCAACGGTATTGGATCCACTTTGCGCCAGCCTCGCAGGCCTGTTGTGCCTGTTCGATATGGCTTAAATGGGGGATATCGTGCGTAATGTAATGAAGCCTCTCTATATATTTCATACTGGGTGAACAGGATTTTAAGATCAGGAGGGCAATATAAACAAAATCGCCATTGCAAGTATATTTCGCGAGGACGATCCTGTTTTAGCTTTAACCTTTTTTCAGTTTCATACTATATGGCGCACAGACCATCTGAATAGGATCTTGTTTAGTGAACCAACAATTAATGGTTCGAGTTGACAACTTTAATAGGCGATTTGCCTGGAAAGTTGTCAACTCTGAATAACAGATTAAAATTTCACATTCAAACTTAACAAAAAGTTAGTTCCTGCTTGTGGATAAAAGAAGTTTTCGGTTACCCTGCTTCCACCTGCCTGGTAGCCATAGGTATAACCATTGCTTTCGTATTTCTTATCGAAAATATTGTTTACCAATAAACCAAGGTTTACGTTTTTAACACCTGCAAATTTAAAGTCGTAACCCAAACGTGCATTGCTTACCCAGTAGCCGTTAATGGTCCTATCGTTGTTCTGCGTATTATCCAGGTATTGTTTGCTTACATATTTGCTCTGTAAGGCTACAGCAAAACCACTAACAGGTTTGTAAACCAGCTCCCCAAAAAGAACAGCACTTGGAGAATAGGAGATGTCGGTTAATTTATAGTTGTTTACCACCTGTCCACCGTTATCATAGTCATCATAATATTCGGTAAAGTTCTTGATTTTGTTTCTACTCAATGCTGCATTGACGTTTAATACAAATTGAGAAGAGATGGTGTATGAACCGTCTGCCTCAATCCCTAAACGGTAGCTTCTGTCTACGTTCTGGCGGAAATTTCCGCCCACATCATTTATTTTCCCTGTAACGACCAATTGGTTTTTATAAAACATACCATAGGCATTTGCACCTACATTAAATTTATCGTTTTTAAAACGGTAACCTAACTCTACATCATTCAAACGCTCAGGTTTTGGAGAAATACCTTCAGCAGCATCTGTATAGTCATCGCGGTTAGGCTCTTTGTTGGCCACACTAAATGAGGCATATACATTGCTCTGTGGATTGATAAAATAGGTTGCACCAAATTTCGGGTTAAAGAAATTCAAGGTTTCGTTAACAGCCAAAGTGTTCAGTTTGTTTTCCGTTCCGGCAACATCGAAATATACCCGACGGTACTGTAGGTCGGCAAATAAGCTTAACGATTCTACCGGGCTATAATTTACTTTACCATAAACGTTAAAATCGGTTTTAAAACCATCGTTATCATAATAATGCCTGTCTATATTTCCATTTGAGGCATATTGGGCCCAGATCACCTGCCCGAAATGGGCACCTTTATATTCGTTATACGCACCGCCCAAAGTAAAGTTTAAATTCTTTTGAGGCACGTAGTTAAAAGCATAGGTAACACCATAAAAATCGTTATCCAACCAGCGGCGACGAATCAAGTCTGTGCTTGTAACCGGTGTTCCCCCTGGAATAACAACCGGATTTAAGCCATAATTTTTCAGTTCATCCTGTGCCCTGTATTCTTCATAATAACCTTCGCCTTTAGTATAATGTAAAGCGCCGTTAAAAGAAAACTGATCAGAAAACTGTCTGGCATAAATTAACTGGTAATGGTTTTGTGTATAGTTATCCGTTTGGTTATTGTACAAGAAACTGTTATAAGTTCTTCCCGAATTTAGAAGGTTTGCCGCATCTTCCGCACCCAATCCGTTTCTGTCAATATAGGCATTCATTCCAACCACATCATTTTCTAAGCGTGATTGCGGAATACCGTTCCACGATTGATAGGTTTTCTCATTTCCTGAAAAGACATTTACGCGCAGCAGGTCTTTATTGCCATGGTAGGCACCAGAGAGAAAATATGATTTAAGCAGTGATGAACCACGGTCTACATAACCGTCAGAACTGATTCTTGATAAACGGCCATCAAAGCTAAAGCGGTTGTTAATCAAACCAGTTCCAACCTTAACGGTGTTTTTCCAGGTATTGAAACTGCCGTAAGTGCTGTTTACTTCGGCATAAGGCTCCATTTCGCTGGTAGTTGTCTGGATATTTAAACTCGCACCGAATGCACCTGCCCCATTGGTTGAAGTGCCTACACCGCGCTGAATCTGAATGTTATCTACTGATGAAGCAAAATCGGGCATGTTTACATAAAACGTACCTTGGCTTTCGCTATCGTTGATCGGAATACCGTTAACCGTTACGTTGATCCTACTATTGTCGCTCCCGCGGATACGGATACCTGTATAGCCTACGCCGGCACCAGCATCAGAATTAACCACAACTCCTGGTGTGTTCTGAAGGATGAAAGGCAGATCCTGTCCGAAGTTATTCTGTTGGATTTCTTCCTTGCTAATATTCTTATACGTAGTTGCTGATTTTTCTGTTGCCCGTGTTGCACGAACAATTACCTCATCAGCTAAGAAATTTTGAGGCGAGAGGCTAAAATCCAGCGTGGTATGCTGTTTAAGTTCTACAGCTTTTTCGATTGTTTTATAACCTACATAACTTACCACAATAGTGTATTTTCTGTTAACCAGGTTAGTGATGCTGTAATTTCCGGAGGCATCACTTACAACTGCGGTTTTTTGATTTCTTAATTTAACCGTAGCGCCGGGAAGTGGCTGCTGGTTTTGATCTGTTACTTTACCGGTAACAGTAATCTGTGCCGATACAAAGAAAGGCAACATTGCAACAAGTGCTGCAAAAAGTAAATTTTTCAATTTTATTGTTTTTAGTTAAACCCATCGGAAAAGGGGCATTGCCGATTTTCAGTTAAACTTCCATAACTCCAATCCCTACGCCGGCATTACCCGGATCAGGTGCATTTATAAGGTTTAGGGTTTTGAGGTTTATAGCTAGGGTTTTACCCTTCACCTTTTACGCGCTACCTTTCGCCTATAAAATGGGTATGATCTCAGCCTGTTTTTGTGTTTATTTAAACAAGGCACCCCTAATGATGGTGCAAATGTAGAAAATATTTAACAATAAGCGTGTTTTTTGATGTATTGTGGGTTAATTACTTAAAAATTGACAGCTTAATGGGAAATTTTGAGCTTTTTAGGTTTAGAAAATGAAAGGCTCTGTGTGCTTGGCATCTTCAGTCCCGCTCCCGCTTCTGCTGCAGATGAAACCTGTGAAACAAGCAAGCACACCATAAAAAGCAAAAAAATAGTGCTTAAATCGGCAGCATCCCGCTTTGATCGGGTTTAAATGGCCAGGCAGGTGTAAAATATTAATGGATGATCACCAAACGTTCCTACGGAACGAAAACGCCAATTATACAATTGGCTACCCGGCAAGCGTCCCGAAGGGACGATTTATAAGTTAAACACTACACCTGCGGTTGTTAAACTGAGCATACTCGAAGACCTCTTGAGATTGATAAATGGTCAATAGATGTCCTTGGTTATGCTATCAATGACAAAATCCAGTAGAAAGATCGTCCTTTAGATTTGTTTTGATATTTTATTTAAGGATCACAAGTATTTACTTTGCTTAAATTATAAATCAGATTACCTAAAGCGGTAGCGGCACATTAAAAGTTCGTCAAGGTTTTTATGCCTATGAGATGATGCAATCCGCTACCGTTTTTTCCCTTAGT
>NZ_JAUG01000039.1 GCF_000708285.2 Pedobacter borealis DSM 19626 | reverse complement strand
TGCTGAAAATTATATCTTATTTACGCCTAATCCCGCTTTATCGTCCTGCTGAATTTATTTCAGCATCTTTTTAGCGTGAAAGACCCTGAAATAAATTCAGGGTGACGACCGTCTTAACAGAAAACTTGATTAAAACGCCACAAAATGAGATTTAATAATCGAACTCAGGTATATAATATCTCCGGTAAGATCTGCGTAGCCGCTTTGAGCTATAAAGGGGCTGAAATTAAGCTATCAAACCGTTTTTCCATGATCCATCTACCAACCTCAAAATATTCAATGGATTACTGTTCTTTAATGCTTCCGGAAGTATTTCATCAGGGATATCCTGATATGATACTGGTCTTAAAAACCGATAAATGGCCGCAGTACCCACTGAGGTTGATCGTTGATCGGTAGTAGAAGGAAAAGGTCCACCATGGTGCATGGAATGGCAAACTTCTACACCCGTCGGGAAACTATTATAGATAACACGGCCAGCTTTTTGAGTAATGATATCAATTATTGGTATTAAGTTGCTTTGATCAGCAGGTTCTGCATGTACAGTTGCGGTAAGCTGCCCTTCCAACTGATTTATAACCTGATGGAGCTGTGCTACATCTTTAACCAATACCAAAAGTGTTGCCGGCCCAAAAACCTCTTCACTCAACGCCTTATTGAGGAGAAAATCTTCTGCAGAAACTGTAAGTGCAATTGGCCTGGCTTCATTTCTATCATTATCCGCAGCCTTTATTCCCTGAGCCAAAACAGTTACCCCACTAACGCTTTTCGCTAATTCCAAACCCTTATGATAAGATTTGCTGATATTCTTATTTAGCATCGTTGCAGGTTCGCTGGCGCTTAAATACCCTGCAAACTGATTTAAAAACGCGTTCCCCGTCTCATTTTCAATCAGCAATACCAGTCCAGGGTTAGTACAAAACTGGCCAGCGCCCATTGTTACCGAACCTGCTAATCCCCTGGCAATTGCTTCTCCTTTTGCCTTTAATGCCTCCTCCATCAAAATAACCGGATTTATAGCACTCATTTCCGCATATATGGGAATAGGTTCAGGTCTGTTAACTGTGGCATTGTGGAGAACCATACCTATTTTTCTGGATCCCGTAAAACCAACAGCCTTTATAAACTTATGCTGCACAAGTTTTATTGATTGATCATCGGCAAGATTTAAAGAAGAAAACACACCTTCAGGCATTTGCGTTTTTTGAGCAGCCTTAATGATGGCAGATGACACCAGTTCGCTTGTGCCGGGATGCGAAGGATGCGTTTTAACAATGACCGGGCATCCTGCCGCAAGCGCCGATGCGGTATCTCCTCCGGCAGTTGAAAAAGCCAATGGGAAATTACTGGCACCGTAAACTGCTACAGGTCCAATTGGAATCAGCATTCTTCTGATGTCAGGTTTTGGCAAGGGAGTTCTTTCCGGTTGTGCAGTATCAATTCTCGCATCTACATACCAGCCATCACGTAATAACAACGCAAACATTTTCAGTTGACCACAGGTGCGGCCTCTTTCCCCTGTTATTCTCCCCATAGGCAAACCTGATTCAGCAGCAGCTCTCTCCAAGAGTGATTCCCCGAGTGCCATTATTTCATCAGCAATTGCTTCTAAAAACTCCGCACGCTGTATTGTAGAAGTGTTTTTGTAACTTATAAAAGCGTGATGCGCCAATGTCAGCGCTTGCTCAAACTCCGCTTCTGTAGCATAAACAAACTTTTCTGGCATTGAAATATTCTCCGCTGGATTGAAAGCTTGAAAACTGTTCTCTCCTTTACCACTACGGGTACTTCCAATAAAATTCTCACCTGTTATAGACATCATTATTTTTAAGGTTTAAACTAGCCAGCTATTAACGGATAGCAATATAATTTGTTAATGTGCCAATGTTATCAATACTTATGCTAACCTCATCCTTCTCATTCAAAGTAAAGTCATTAGGCGGTACAATACAGGTTCCAGTCATTAAAAAACAACCATTATCGAAATCACATCCTGCAAACAGGTAGGTTACCAGCTCTTTTAGCGACCGTTTCATCCTGCTAATCGAAACCGAATCACTGAAAACCTCTTTGCTGTCTCTCTTTATCACCATTGCTATCATTGTCTGGTCTGAAATTGGTGCCTCTGGCACATATAAGCAAGGACCCAATGCTGCACTTCTTTCATAAATCTTGGCCTGTGGCAAATACAAGGTGTTTTCGCCCTCAATGCTTCTCGAGCTCATATCGTTACCGATCGTATAAGCCTGAATGTTCCCCGATGAGCTGATAAACAAAGTCAATTCAGGTTCTGGCACATTCCAAACTGAGTCTTTTCTTATATTTACATGCTGATTGTGACCTGCAACGCGATGCGGTAAAGACTTAAAAAACAACTCCGGACGATCTGCGTTATAAACTTTATCATACATACTTGCACCGCCTGAATCCTGAGACTCTTCTTTGCGCGCTTCACGACTGCGCAAGTAGGTTACCCCTGCCGCCCATACTTCCTGCTGTCCAATCGGGGCTTCCGCTCCATTTTCTAATATTGCCAGCGCTTCTACTTCAGGCAAAGATAATGTACCTTCCTGAGCTAACAGGTGAATTAAATGCTGATGGAGATTATCATTGTTTATTAAAGTATCCCAGTCGGTATTTAACAAATAATACCCAGTATCACCATGCAAAAGTGCCCCCTGTTTTGTTTTATATAATTTCATATCCTTGTTTTTAATGATCAAAATGTCTGTTTATTATAAAGATATCCCTCTTTTCCACGGGATAAAATCATTATGTCCTAATGTCTCGGCCTTGGCCCTTACCTGTCCGCTTGCTATTTCAATGATGTAATCCATAATACGCTCACCTACTTGCTTAATTGTTTCTTCACCGGTTATTATAGTTCCTGCATTGATGTCGATGATATCGTTCATCTTTTTATACAATGTGGTGTTGGTAGATATCTTTACAACAGGAGCAATCGGATTACCCGTTGGTGTACCAAGCCCTGTCGTAAAAAAAACAAGCGTTGCTCCTGCCCCAACTTCTGCTGTTGTCGACTCTATGTCACTTCCTGGCGTACACAGTAATGTAAGTCCCGGTTTAGAAACCTGCTCAGGGTAATCCAGAACATCAATAACCGGGGATGTACCAGCTTTTTTGGCTGCACCTGCCGACTTAATTGCATCAGTAATCAAGCCGTCCCGGATATTGCCTGCAGATGGGTTTGAATCAAAGTCCGAGCCTACGGCTTTCGCCCTTTCATGATAAGCAGTCATTAAAGCCATAAACTTTTTTGCAGTACTTTCATCCAGGCACCGATCGCTTAATTCTTGTTCAACCCCACAAAGTTCCGGGAATTCTGAAAGGATTACCGATGAGCCCAAAGCCACTAAAAGATCAGAGGTATAGCCCAAAGCCGGGTTAGCTGAAATCCCAGAAAACCCATCGGACCCGCCACACTCTAATCCGATACAAAGTTTGCTCAATGGTGCCGGCTTGCGCTTATACTCATTGGCCTCCATTAAACCTGCAAAAGTCTGTTTGATGGCCTGGTTTATCAATTCTGACTCTGATCCGACCTGCTGATGTTCAAAACAATACAAAGGTTTGTTAAAGTCTGGATCACGTTTAGTTATCTGCTCTTTCAACAACGATATTTGTGCATTCTGACAGCCCAGGCTTAATACCGTTGCCCCTGCAACATTGGCATGGGTAATGTACCCGGCAAGCAAACCACAAAGATTAATGGCGTCATCTTTTGTGCCGCCACAACCTAATGAGTGGGTTAAAAATTTAACCCCATCGACATTTGGGAATACCCTATTTTCGACTCCTGCCCCAACATCTGTCAAATCTAAATCTACATTCAATATATCTGCTTTAGACATACCTGCCCTATGCATCTTAACCAATTGCTGAACCTGATTATAGTAAGAAAAATCATTATCATAATAGCCCAATCCTTTCATAAAAGCATCTTGAATCACCTGTACATTCTTATTTTCGCAGAACACCAATGGAATAACGAGCCAATAATTGGCTACACCAACTTTTCCATTTTCTCTATGATAGCCCATAAATGTTTTATCCTTCCACGATGATATTTCAGGCACCTCCCAACTAATTTTTCTTTCCTTAAGTTTATAACTACCAGAAGCATGACTAATATTATCTCTGGTAATTACTTCCCCTTTCTTAATCGTTTTATTTGCCTTGCCTACAAGTACACCATACATCAGAACGTCATCCCCCTTATGTAAATCAACCGTAGCAAACTTGTGCTTTGCCTGCACATCAGTAATTAAATTGTACGTACCACTATCATTACTTACAGGCTCTCCAGCTTTTAAATCCGACAATGCTATTTCGATGTTATCGGTGTTATTTATTTTAAGTGTTTTTGATTTCATTAGTTAAGTATTTATTTTTCTAGTAATTGCTTCACAACCAATTTCATCCTATGCAATAATCATGATTTGTCATTTGATTCAGCTTAATGGTGCTGTAGTGAAATACTTTTAGGGTCAATCTTTTTCCCTATTCCTTTTATGGCATACCACGCAATAAAAGCGAAACATACCATTGGCATCAGAAAGGCTATAGACATTCCTAAACGACCCCCTATCAGACCCATTAGCGGAGGACAAAATGCGCCACCTGCAACTGCCATCACCAGAAACGAAGCTCCTTTCTTGGTCAGCGGTCCTAAATCATTGATACCTAAAGCAAAGATTGTTGGGAATATGATCGACATAAAGAAATAGGTAAATTTGTGTACCCAGATATCAAAACCTAATCCGCTTACACGTTTAAGCTAAATGGGATAAAAAAAATGCCGGGGCAATTCTGTTTAAATGGTTTATAATTTGATCGTTAATCAAACTTAAGCTTAAACGTTTAAACAAACAAATATTTTTTTTAGTTTTTCACAGCTTATTATGATTTTCCCAGTTCTGACATCGGTAATTGCAACTTGAGCTAATTCTTTTTAACAGTGGCAGCACTTGATTGTCTTATAATTAATTTAGACGCTATGCTTACCTGCATATTGGCGCTTTTTTTTTCAGATATGTTTTTAATTAAGATCTGAACGGCCTTTTTGCCCATTTCAAGTAATGGCTGTTCTATATAGGTCAGGGGAGAATAAAAGAAATCAAAAGCTTCACTCTCATCAAAACATACAATAGCCACATCATCTGGAACTTTATAGTTTAGCTTATTTAAAGATTTTAATCCTTTTAGCGTAAGCGTGTTTGTAGCGAAGAACAGTGCATCTATTGTAGGGTTTTGAGCAAAAAATTCGCGGATGCCCGCCTCTACTTCTTCTTGACCAGCATTGAAATCAACCATTTTGACCAGGGGGATTTTTGCCTTTAACTGCTTACTGTCTTTAATTGCATCAATGTAGCCCTGCTTTCTATCCAGCATATGAGCCAGATCTGTTTGATAAGCGACCATTCCGATATTTGTCTTTCCGGCTTCAATTAAATGGCTCACCGCTTGATAAGAAGCCTCATAATTGTTGGTCACGACACAATTGGTACCCAGATCCTTAAAATATCGGTCTATCAGCACCAGTGGAATATTGTTCTTTAAAATCGCTTCAATCTGATCTTGCGAATTTTCTGCCGGTGCAATAATGAAACCATCAACCTGTCTTTCGGTTAAAATATTAATCAGGTTTTGAGATTTTTTCGCATTTTCATCCGAACTCGCAAAAATCACAGTATAGTTAAATTTCTTTGCCTCATCCTCAATATTCCTCGCAAGATTGCCGAAGAACGGATTGGAAATATCTGCTACAATTAATCCAAAAGTGTATGATTTTCCTGTTTTCAAGCTTTTGGCTATCTGGTTTGGCTGATAACCCATTTTCACCGCTGTATCTCTTATCACTTGTGCGATTTCTTTTCCAACACGTGCTTCTTTTTCCTTATTATTTAACACGTATGAAACCAGGGCGGTAGAAACACCTACAGTTTGTGCAATATCTTTAATGGAAACCTTCTTACTCATCTTGTAAAGATATGCTTAATCGATTAACATAAAAATCTCAAGATAATAGATTTTTCCCCTTCTGCCTTTTAAATCATAGCTTTAATCCAGTCTCGACCAGAAATTCCCTTAATTTAAAATAGGTATCAATGGTTATATTCGAAACCTTCGGCAAGTACTAAGCTGTTTTTCATCATGACTTTGGCCTAGTGTAAATGAGTTTAGCATAATTCCCTTCTTTTCAGCGACTTGGCTTAAATTTTTCCTCCAGTATGGCATTTCCTACCCTTTGCAACTTTGCTTCCCGTTCGGCAATTTTCTCCTTCCTCCCGTTAAGTTCAAGGATATTGCTGGCATAGACCTTTAATATATTGGCGGCTTTTTCACTCAAAATTGTATCTGCTTTCGCGTTTACTCTACGATCAGCTAAAAACCTGATGAGCTGTCCGACCGGTTTATCCAGTTCCTTAGCTACATCATCCAACCGGTAACCCATGAAACTGTTCTTCACTTCTTTTAGGCTTTCCAGTGTATCAAACTCCTGAATAAACACCTTCGGAAACTTCTTCCGTCGGAGAATGGGCTTTGATGGAGCTAAAATCAACTTTAATTGTTCCTTAAAATAAAACTGTATTTTAACCTTTCGGATTTCCATCAGAATCTCACCTTCAACAGCTTGCAATCCTGATAATGCGTATTTTTTGAGGTGATTGATTAAAGCATCAACCTGATCAAGGCTACCGTAAATTCAACCTGTTGTCCCATTAGACTTTATTTAGTAGTTACTAATTTCTGATCTCCATATAAGCTCATATTAGGGTGAAGTATTACCAGACGAAACTCATATATCTTCCCTTTTTCCAATCCTTTGGGGTTGAAAGATATTTTTCCTATCCTTTTTACATCGATAATCGGAGTCCGTTTCCAATCTTTGGAATAAAGATTTTCCGCAAAACCGGCATATATCCTGTATTCGAAGCATGCTTTCAACCCCTTAGATTCACCCATATTCAGAACTCTTCCATTAAACGCTGTAATATTGTCTTTCGCTTCAGCATTCTCTGTAACAAAGACTGGGGGAATTAATGCTGGCGTTACGTTTTCCAGTTTCACCGTTATTGGATTAGGCCATTTATAATTGTTATATATACGCTGTGCATTTACTACTGATATATGTAGCCCGTCTTCCTTTTGAGTAAAATAGGATTTAGCATCCTTTCCTTCTGAGTATTCTATTATTGAACTACTGTGTCCCAGAACACTTATCTTTGTTTCGGTAGTGGCTTTGATCGATGAAAGTAGAAAGTCTTTTCGTTCTCCATGTCTCCAGTTAGGTAAACCGGTTATTACAGCATACACCGTTTTCCGGTCTTTCGAAGCTGTATACCAGATATTCTCTTCATTGGATACTATCCATGGTCTCACGCTTTGAACTGCTTCTTGATTGATAAAGTTCCAGGCGGCTATTTCCGTAAGCCTTCTTTCTTCGGGATCTGCAATTACTCCATCTGGCTTAGGGCCTACATTTAGCAACATATTCCCCCCTTTTGCCCGGGTTTCTACCAAAATTTCAATCAGCCGGGTTCCTGATTTCAGATCATCATTAGTAGGCTTATAATTCCATTGCGTACCCATGGTCAAACAAGATTCCCACAGGCTATCTGTAATCCCTCCGGGAACAGTTTGTTCAGGTGTATTGACAGCCCCACGAGTAATTACGACATCAGGTTGTAGCTTCCATGCTTCTTCTCTGCAAACTTCTTTATAATCGCCGTCTATAAACAGCATATCAATTTTTCCATAGTTAGTGAATAACTCGCGAGTTTGGGCCCTAATCAACTCTTCATAGGAATCCATTATTTTTTTTGATGGGATTTTGATACCACGATTAACGGGAATCCCATTATCATGCAGGAACTTAAAGTCTTCAGGAGAATAATAAATTCCGACGGCCAGGCCCGCTTTACGGGCTCCTTCTACAAAGTCCTTTAGCAAGTCCTTCTTGTAAATGGTATTCATGATATTGAATTTTGTAGTTTGGGTATCCCACATACAAAAGCCTGCATGATGTTTGGCCGTTATGCAAATGTATTTCGCCCCGGCAAGCTTTGCCTGCATGGCTATTCTGTAACCATCAAATTTGTAAGGATCAAAAGTTTTTGGAAGTTCAGTGAAGTACCGGTTTAAATAATCTTCGGATGCTCCAACTATCGAATGACTGATGACCATACCCAACTGGCTATCTATATTCATGTGGAGAAAGATCCCAAACCCCAAATCACGTAGCCATTCCTCGCGTTCAGGTTTGTTTTTATTTCCAGAAAAAGCGTTGTCGCTAACTTCCTTCTGTGCAATACTTTTTGTACTCAAAAGGAATAGTAAGACAAATAAAGTTGTGTATTTCATAAAATTGGCAATCAATTCCTAATTATTAAGCTTATATTCTTGTTATTTCTTTTAATAACTAACCTTGTAGTCTTTTGGAGTTTGTTTTCCAGACCAAGCTTTTTTCGATGTCCAGTCTGCAGGAGCATCAGTCCAAAAAGGATTATCAGCAGGTAATCCCAGTGGCAAAAATGCCAATGTTGCCATATACAGGCTTCCCGTCGACGTGTACAGATCGGCAATATCAGGCTGAGACCCACAAAACCCTAAAACCAGCCAACCCTTATTATCAAAATTATCACATTGATCATACATGCGGTTCATAACTGCCGTTAAACCACACCTTACCTGTGCGGGTGTAATGTTATTCAGTTTCTCCATCAGCGCCGTCTGCGCCAAAGCCTGAAAAGCACCTGTACGATAAGTCATTGACCGGCCAAAAACAGGAAAAGTACCATCTGGCGCAATCATACGCTCCAAAAATTCAGAATAGCGGCCCATGCGTTTTACGGCCAAATCATAATCCTCTTGTGGGTACATCTTCTTTGCTGTGACGATGCCCAACAGATCGACCATCATAGGATGCATCACAAAGGAATTATAATAGTCAACACACAGTTTCGATCCATCACTGTACCAGCCATCACCACTATACCATTCGGTTGTTTTTCGTATGGCATAATCTATCCGCACCGGATCATAATCTGCTCCAACTTTCAATAAAAAACCTTCGGTTATTCCAGAAAATAGTAACCAATTATTAAAAGTTGCTTTCCGGTTGCGTAGGCTTTTAAATTCCTGAATAACTCTTTTCTTTGTTAAAGCATCCAATGGTTCCCACAATGCCTTTGGTGCACGGATAAAAGCATGTGCCATAAAAGCCGCGTCTACGAGAGGCTGTTGCTGTTTCGAAAAATTCAAATAATCCTTACTGTTAGGATCAACTCCATGGGCGATCCCCTGCAACAATTCTGTTCTTAATTGTTTGCGCATTACACCCTCTTTAGTATTGTCATCTGGTAAAGCAAGCCAAGGCGCAACGCCTGCCATTGTTCGCCCAACAGCTTCCAAATAAGAAACCTCGCTTGCAACCATCCCATATGCTTTACCGTAGTCGGGAAGCGTCTCGAGGGGCATATTCTTTCTCAAAGTTTCATTCGCTAAATTGTGGATCACCGGATAACTCATTTTATAGAGTAATTGACTCCAATATTCACGGTCCCTCTTGCCATTACCGGCATCAGTTGTCTCTATTCGCATCTCATTCGTCTTCATTTGCGCATCAACGCCTGTCGTAAATGCAAGAAAAAACGACATTAACAACGAAAGGCTGCTTAATTTTATTTTTATAGAATAAATCATAGTTTTTAACTTTTATTTGTTCTGTGGAATTATAGTCGATCCTGGTATAGTGAGGCAATTACAAATACCACTTTTTATATCTTAAAAGAGCCTCCAGGTAATAATAATCTGCATAGGTAAGCGGTACATCGATTTCCGTTTTATTTGGCATATGCCCAACGCTGTGTAAAAGTAAAAAACCACCATTTTCACCCAATTTTGCACGGTATTTATCAGATGCCAGTGATCTTAACATCGTTTCGGCAGTGTTGACATAGAGTTTTTTTTCTTTCGCTCCTGTATATTGCCCTAATTCCAAAAGAGCTGAAGCAATCAAAGCCCCTGCAGACGCATCTCTATATTGGGTAGGTGTATTTGGAGCATTATAGTCCCAATATGGGATTTTATCCGCCGGAAGATTTGGATGGTTGATCAAAAAAGCAGCAATTTTCCGGGCCTGGTTCAAATAGTTTTTGTCTTTAGTAAAACGGTACATCATGGTGTAGCCGTACAGCCCCCATCCCTGACCACGCGCCCAGGCAGAAGAATCTGCCAGTCCCTGCCAGGTTATTTTTTTGATAATCTGGCCAGTTTTCAAATCATAATCTACCAGGTGATATGAGCTGTTATCGGCCCTAAAATGTGTTTTTAAAGTAGTATTCGCATGGTTTATTGCTATTTCCTTAAATCTCTTATCACCCCCGTTGTCGCTTACCCAGCACAGCATTTCCAGGTTCATCATATTATCGATAATAACAGGGCATTTCAACAACTCATTACTGTCCCAGCTCTGGATCGATTCAATAGATGGGCGATAACGGGTCGCCAATGACATTGCCGAGGTATCGATGGTCGCTTTATCTTCTGCTTTATGAAAAAGGCGATAAGCGTTCCCAAAACTGCAATACATCATAAAACCTAAATCATGATTTCCCAGATAATGTTTTTCTTTCTCTAGAATGGCCAGGCGTTTTTCGGCTTCAGCTTTAATATCCGGATTTTTGGTATACTCATATATATAAAGGAGAGAACCCGGGTAAAAGCCACTGCACCACCACTTTGTATCGCTGGTTACAACCTTGCCAGTGGCAGGATTAAATGTTCTGGGCATCTCACCTGATGCAATGTTATGCTTTAATACCCCATACTGCTCTGCGGCAAAATGAAATTGCTGGTCGATAAGCACGCTCATTTTTTGCTTCTTTTGTGCAAAAAGCGAACCGCTTGCCATTAAGAAAATAAAAATTATTTTTTTCATAGTCTTGGTTTAATCAATGATTTTTTGATTTATTTTTTTTTATGATGACAATTCTATTTAACAATTAGTTCTTTCTCCAGCCATGAGCCCACCTTTTCGGCCCAAGCTTCCCCATAAACCTTAAGCCCTACCTTACTAAAATGAATTCCGTCACCGCCATGGTCACGAAGGCCGCCAAGCATTTTATCCAAATCAGGGCCTTCCAATGCAACACCTTTTTTCCATAGTATTTTTTGTCCTCTGCGCGAATTGGTTTCTACCACTTCAATCGAATCGTCTTATATTTATTGGTTATCATTATCTTAATTTAGTGGCTATCATTATCGCTTACAATTGTTCCCCCACCACTTGTAAATAATTCATTGCCCTGTTTTTTTTACTAGTTGGTACAACTTTAGTAAAATGTCCCTTTTTTCCTTTAAAATTTATTCAGAAAAGAAAACAGTACGATGAGGCATCGTAATTTTATTCCCCTTCAGCTCAATCTCTCCAATTAATTTTATATCGGTTGAAGATGCGCCGGCTTTAATTTCATAAAAACCTGGCGCTATCTCCCATGTGTTACCATTATAATAAGCAAATTGTTGCGGCGAAACCTTAAAGCTTATCAATTTTCCTTGGCCTTTTTTTAGTTCAGTCCTCTTAAAACCTTTCAACTGTATGGGTTTCAAGTTGCTATTTGGCTCCTTTGGCGATAAGTATAGCTGTGTGATTTCAGTTCCATCCATAGCACCAGTATTTTTTACTTTAAAAGAGACTTTAATCCAATCATCTGTAATATTGGCCGTTAAAGGAACTTGTAAATTACTGTATGTATAATTAGTATAAGACAAACCGTAACCAAAGGGATACAATGGCATGTTATTTTTGGAATAGCCTTCGTTATATGATATTTCTTCCTGCTCTTCATATTTAGGATAACTAACCGTCAATTTACCTGATGGATTGAAATTCCCTAACAATAAATCTGCAATGGCATTGCCCCCTTCTTCACCCGGAAACCAGCCCTGTACAATAGCTGCACATTTAGATTCTAATTCTGTAATAACCTGTGGACGACCACCAAAAACCACCAAAATCACTGGTTTTCCAGTTGCCAATAATTTTTGTACAAAAGCTTCCTGTTCCCCTGGCAATCGTATTCCCTTACGTTCCCTACCCTCGCCGCACAGATAAAAATTCTCACCCATAACCGCAATAATAACATCACTTTCATTTGCAATTTTTAATGCATTCTTTACATTTGGTTGTGGTAAATCTTTCAAAATTTCAATCTTTATCTTACTTAACCTATCATCACCAACTGTTTTGATGTCGATAGCGGCTTCCAATGGTGCACTCCAATCGCAGCCTCTCTCATGTAGAATAGTAAAATCGGATGTGGCTTTATTTTTCAAACCATCAAACACCGTTACCAACTTTGGATAATTTGGATTGATAGGAATGTTCCACCAAAATGCCGACATCGCCTGGTAAGTATAATCACCAACTAAACCTTGATAAGTAGATGCATTTGGACCTACCAGGGCTATTTTTTTAATTTCCTTTTTTAGCGGAAGGATACCGTTGTTTTTTAGAAGTACCAATGATTGACAGGCTGCCTCGTATGCCAGTTTTCTTTGAGAAGGCGGATCCATATTTAAAGGTCCGTCTTTTCCAAATTGAGGATTCTTATCCAACAAACCTAACTTGGCTTTTAATATCAATTCTCTTTTTACTGCGGCATCAAAAGTTTGCTGGCTTACCTTTTCTTCGTTAATAGCTTCCAACAAATAAGGAAAAGTTTTTCCTGCCGCTAATTCTACATCAGCACCCGCATTAATGGCTTTAATACCCGCAGCCTTAAGTGTTTGTCTCGTCTTGATTTCACCCGCTACCAATCCAATAGCGCTGTAATCACTTATTACCAAACCATCAAAATTTAAGTATTTACGTAAAATATCATTCAATAAGGTTTTGTTAGCTATAGAATAATCGCCGTTGTGAAATTGGTGATAGCCAGGCATTACACTTTTTACGCCAGCCAAGCGAATTACCGCTTCATGAGGAAATAAAAATTCCTCATATAATTCCTTCACACCGGTTGATTTGCTGCCATAACCAACAAAATGTTTGGTCGTTGCGGCAACACCAC
Source organism: Pedobacter borealis DSM 19626 (assembly GCF_000708285.2). GTDB lineage: Bacteria > Bacteroidota > Bacteroidia > Sphingobacteriales > Sphingobacteriaceae > Pedobacter > Pedobacter borealis. The sequence continues at coordinate 27,313 of NZ_JAUG01000039.1, read as the reverse complement.
TTCCAAACCCCTTGCCTTGTAAGCCATTGACAAAAGAAACACCCATCTTCCCTGTTAAGTAAGGGTCCTCACCGAAGCTTTCTTCGATGCGCGGCCAGTGTGCGGTTTTAATTACATCCAGCATAGGCGATAGTGCCATGGTGGCGCCTCCATTACGCATATTTATGGCCGTTGTCTGCGTATTCCTTTCTATCATTTCAGGATTCCAAGTACATGACATTCCAATTTGTTGCGGGAATGTTGTTGCTCCAAATGTCGAAAAACCTGTAATGGCCTCTTCATGGAAAATGGCAGGGATCTTAGCAGGCGTTTGAGTCATCAAATACCTTTGAACTTCTCTTACAAAATCCCTTAATTCTTCCGGTTTCATACTTAACGAAGAAGAATATTGGCATAGATGCCCAATGCCGTATGGTATTTTTTGCTTGCATTTTTCTAAGGAGAATACGCCATTTTCCATTAACTCGCTAGGGCGAATACCAATTAATTGAGCCAACTTGTCTTCATTGGTTATCTTCATCATTAGCAAATCAACCTTAGCTTCAACGTCTTTATCGATAAATGGCTTATTGTTATTTTTGATTGTTTGGGCGTAGGAAATTTTAACCATTAGCAATGCAACGCACATCATTTTTAATTTCATTATCATGGTATTATTAATATTGTTCAAAAAAATAACGGGCAAATTGACTACCTCTGTTTTTACTTATTTTCTAAATCTCCTCAACAATCATTGTGCAACCACCTCTGGCAAGCAATTCTAATTTCATTTTAGAGGCAGAAGAAATTTTAAGTTTTTCTATCTTAACATGAGTCGCCGTTTTCACTTTTTCTCCTCCATCCGAGTAAATCGTTACCAGGTATTTTTTTGATGGATCCAGGAAATTGAACGAAAAGTCGATAGTACGCCTATCATTATTGGTCATACAGCCTACAAACCATTTTGTGCCACTACGGCGTGCAATTGAAATGGATTCTCCTATGCTTCCGCTCAAAACTTTGGTATCATCCCAAACCGTTGGCAGTTGGTCAAAAAACTCCAGTTCTGGAACATCCAATACATCAGACGGACTATCATACCAATACAAAAACTGTAATGGACTATAAAATACAACAGAAGTGGCCAACTGATGTCCTGGAGTATTTTTTAATAAACGATTTTCATTCGTAGCGTTTGGCCTAAACTCCTTACGGGCAAAATAACATACCGTACAATCTGCCGGGCCGCAAAGAAAACGGGTAAAAGGCAGTGAAGTGTTATTGTTTGCGTCTGGAAATTCTTCATTTCCGCGCACGCCTTCCTGGGTTAGCAGATTAGGATAGGTACGGCTAAAGCCTGTTGGGCGGTATTCATCATGGATATCAACCATCATATTGTATTTGGCACATTTTGCTACAGCCTCGTGCAACCATGTTGTCCACCTGAAGCTCCCAACATTAACAAATCCAAATTTAATTCCTGCAATACCCCACGATTTATAAAGCGGGAGGATTTCGTCAAGATGATCGGTAAGCGCCCTTTGGTTGACATATACCCAAACGCCGATACCTTTGGATTTTGCATATTTGGTTACCTCTTCCAGATTCAGATCATTCGCCAGGGAACGATCGGGATCTACATGTTTATAATCTAACGGATCTGAGCCCTTAAGTGTTTCGGCACCATACCACCCTGCATCAAAATGGATATATTGTAATTTTCGCTTTTCGGCAAAATCAACGGCAGCTTTGGCATCCTTCGTGGTGAGTCCTACACGAATAATCTTTCCCGGTTTGATCCAAACGGTATTTTTGATTTTTGACTCTGGATTTAAATTCAGGTAAATATCATTATTGGCTAATAAATCAGTAGGTTTTTCGGCAACCATAATTACTTTCCAGGGCATTTCAAGCGTCGCAAATTCCTCTACGGTATCATACATCGAACTGCGGATGATATTTTCTTCACCTTTATCAACCCTGAATTTGGTCCGGGAAAAGTTCGTTAAAGCAGCTTCTCCCAATGCCCCATAAAGTCCATTGCTAAATTTTAAGGTTAAAGGACGTTCTGCCTCCCCTTTCCAATCTTTAACTGGCATCAGTTCTACAACCCCTTGTGCCGAATAAGTAAGATAACAAAAAGTCTTTTCAGGAACCCGAAAGGTAGTTTGATCGGCGCTGATTTTCATAAAATCTCCACCTCTACCATATCCTGTTGCATTTTCCCGCTCGGCAAACACGTATCTAAAAGCGATTCCCTCATTATAGGCACGAACGATAACATGCAATTTGCTGCTTTTCCCTTCTTGCTTCACAAAGAATATGGTTTGATTGTAATTATCGTGTATCTCCGAGCGTTCGCCATAAACCGGATTCCAGACCGTATCTTTGCTGCTTTTCACTTCTTTCTCTATCGTAAATCTACTATCCCAGCCGTTTATACCCATATTGGAGTTTAAGATTACCGGAATTTCTTTATAAGAGATATCATAAATTAATTCTCCCTTGGCTTTTGGAGAATCTGCTGTACGAATATTTAGTTTAAGCTTGCCATTAGGCGAAACAACCGTATAACCATCGGCAGCAAAAGATTTTTTTGTAAATAACATCAATAGAGTTATAATAAAAATCGCTGTTTTTTTCATTTTTAGTTTTTTAAAAATCATTAAATAATTGGGAATATTTTCTAAAATATTAAATTAAACGGTTTATAATTTTTTCATCAATATTATTCCAAATAGCTATTACTTACAGTCTTATTTATTTAACCGGAAGCAAGTTTAAATTTTTGTCAAAAAAATATTTTTTTCCGGCTTTCAACTCTATTGTTTTAGACTTCGTTCCAAAAATAATTTTACAATCATCATTTTTTCCTGCGTGGATGGTTGCTGAAAGAAGCTTACCTTCTGCCCATTCAATATCCAGCTTATGCCCGCCATGGATGCGCACTCCTGCTAATTTTCCTTTCGGAAAATCTTTCGGACAGGCAGGTAATAATTCAATGCGGCCAGGTTGTGAGAATACCAACAAATCGGATAACAGACGTTGTAGACTTAATACGGCATCTAAATTGTAAATAGCATGATTGGGGTTGTGCGAAGTAACCAATCCATCATAAACATAATCACGACGAGAGAACCGGTCAAGGTTCACTTGCACTTTTTGTGTATCGTGCAACCTTGCTGCCATCAGGGCAACATGAATTAATCCATGCGCCGATTCAGTATCATACTTAAATCGTTTTTCAAGGGCTACCCGAGCAGCCTGAAGAAATTTAGGGTTACTATTCGCTTGAAGAAATTCCGTTCCCGGAAAAATAGGATACAGATGTGAGTTGTGACGATGGGAATAATTGTCAGCAGCATTTTCAGGTATCCACTCTGCCAATGCTCCTTCTTTGTTAATGCGATACGGAATTAAATGATCATAATAGTATTTCCATTTTTCCATATCTGCCTTAGCTAGTTTAAACATTTTTCCCAACTGTAAGAGATGATCAAAAACTTCACGTGCCACAGCTATGTCTACCGTAGCATCTTTTGAAAGTATTGTACCTTGTCCAGGTATAAAATTTTCAGGCGAGATACCTGGTGAAATATGATAGTAACCGTCTTTTTCTTTAGTCAGGTAATCTTCATAAAAATTAGCCATTTCCAGATACAATGGCAATACTCTATTTTGTAAAAAATTACTGTCTCCAGTTAGCATCCCATGCTCATAAAATGGCATGAGATTCCATCCGGCACCAGATGGCCAATACATCCAAGGATACTCAGCAAAAAAATGATTTAGGTACCCTTTTTCGGGATCACTGTAATGCGGCACCAAAAAGCCCCGGCAACCGAGATAGTTCATGGCATTGAGCCTCCAGGCGGGTAACAACCGTTCTACATAACCAAAATAAGATTCTGCACATTCAGGCAAGTCGCCTTTTGAGATGGCAGAGATGGCAAGGTTTACATTTGAATCAAATACAAAACCGCCAATCCATTCGGGTTTCCAATTGCCACCCCATATCCCTTGCAAAGGAGGAGGATATTTTCCTGAAGTAGAAATCAGCAGGTACCTGCCCATCGCATGCATTTGTTCTAAAAAGAGCGGCGTTACCCCTTTCTCCTTTGCTTCGGCAAGCATTTTTTCTGTTGGAGTAGAAACCCATTGCGATGAAGAGCCTAGGTCTAACATTACCCGACGGAACATTTCTCCATGCTGTTTTGCATGGGGTTTCAGTAGGCTTTCATAATCTGTTGGCATAGCCGATAATTCATTCCGGACGAATGTTTCCTGGGTGGTATTGCCATATTCTAAAGGCGTAATTCGTAAGACCACTAAAATTTCGCTGGCGTCATTTATTTGAATGCCATTATCAACAATACTTACTTTTCCTCCTTTGGCTGTTACCCTTGCCAGTCCTTCATACCCACCAGAATCATTGGCATATTGGGCGTGATAAGTAAGCCATTCCGGTTCTTCTGCTCCGGTTTTAACAGAACGGAATGCCTTGCTTATATCATCACCATCCATACTTTTTCCTGTTCTACCCGGTGTTTCAGTAAGATTAAGTGTTACCGTTAGTTTCTTTCCTGCAGTATTACGTATCCGTAATACATTTACATTATGAATTCGGGAAGAAAAAACACTTTCTTCTACTCTCCCATTATCATCGTTCCAACTTGTAAGTACTTCCCCCGTTTCCATATCCAACTGGCGGCGATAGGCAGATACGTTTTTTGTATTGTTAATTTTTATATTTAAATCAAAAGCAGGATGGGGAGAAATGGGCCATCCTCCTGGAGCCCCCATTTGGGCTAATTGTTTACGAGCCTCGGTATTCGCAAGCCGTGCCGCTGCTGTAAACCGACTGGAGTCAACCAGTTTTCTTACTTCGGGCAATAAGTTTGCGATGTTAGCCACTGCAATCTTGTTACGATCCCATGACCGCAAAAAAAGTTCTTCATGCACACAAATGATCCGTTCATTTCCTCCTGCTCCGGTAATCATGGTACCCTGCTTTCCGTTTCCGGTAACAAAAGCATTTTCCCAGACAAGTGCCGGCTTTTCCGACCAAGCAACCCAGCGACCAGATTTAATTTGTGCTGATGCTGGGGAATAGCATACAATAATGGTTACAAAAAATAACAAGATTTTAATACCGGGGGAAAGCGAAATCATATAAAATTTTTTAATTATTATTTTCAATTATTTTATTACCACATTCATCAGGGTTTTAGCAGGAAATTTAACCTACTTAGCCGTAGTTCTCCAGATCTAAATTAACTTCACAATCGTCTAAATTTTCCATTTAACCCGCAGTTGAAGTCCAATTTAGATTTCTATTTCAATCTATTTTTTTAAATTTTATGGCAGATAAACTTGCTTTTTCTTTATCGCCGCCTAATAATGATACGGACAAAGTATATTTTCCGGGATGCTCAAACTTCATCCAGCCCATGGGATACCAAGAATAAACTGAAGAAGAATTTTGTTGGTTTTGAACAATCGCCCCTCCGCTGCTTTCAATTTTCCAAACCAAGCGCCCTACTCCCGTATAATTTAATTCAGTTTGATAATAACCTGGCTTTAAAACTTCAACTTCCCACTCTAATTTGCTGTTGGTAGTCCATTTGATGACTTCATTGATATGTTTCCACTCACCAAATTTTTCCATCCATGATTTTCCATTTTTCTCACAGTTTATTGCTGTTGCAAAATCGGCATGAATTGTCGTTTCAATTTGGGGGTCTATACTTTGTATTGAATTTGCCTTTGGGTCGCCTTTGACCGTTATTTCTACCACTGATACCAGCATTTCTGGGGCTTTCGCTGGCACAAGAATATCTATCCATCCATTCTTTTTGGAAAATAGCAAAGGCTCATGTTTGCCGTTATTCAATAACTTTACAGAAGTTATTTCAGAGCGTAGTCCCGATAGGTACAGGTGTCCACTTACTGGCCAGTCGTAAACCAAAAGCGAGATTTTATTGCCCTGCACTGTTGCATCGCCCCAAGGCAAAGCGTGTTTCCAAGGAGAGGCCTTTGCTCCATATATAGTTTGGGGGTATTTTTTTATCCAGGTGCCCGAATTTAGTAATGCCATTGCCGCCTGCTCAGGTATTGTGCCATCTGGTTTAGGACCAACATTTAACATGTAAGTACCTCCCCTGGCAACAGTAGAAAGGGCGCGTGTCAGAATTTCCTTAGGGCTTTTCCAATTCTGGTCATACCCTGCATAACCCCATGAATCATTCGTTACGTCGACCGATTCCCACAATCCTTCTACATTCTGTTTAGGAACCTCCATGTCCCCTAAAGTGGTATAATCCCCTAAGTTATGCCCAACGCGCCCGGATACGTAAGCCCCCGGCTGATTTTTATGTACCAATTCTACCAACTGCTCCGCATATTTTTTGTCCATTCCTCCTGGGGTATCAAACCACACCAGTTCTATGGGTCCATATTCGGTAGTGATCTGCTTGACCTGGGGATAACACTTCTCTTTAAAAAAGTCATCAAATGATTTTTTGTTTCCCTGTTCATCCTTCTGGGGACCACCATTGCCCCCGGGTGCTGTCCAATCCTGATTCTGGGAATAATAAAAACCAAAACCTAGCCCTGCATTTTTACAAGCCTGGGCAAGTTCAATCATTGGATCTCTCTTAAAGGGAGTAGCATCAACGATATTAAATTTATTGTCTTTAGAATGAAACATCGCAAATCCATCATGGTGTTTACTGGTAACAACAATATATTTCATACCTGCATCCTTAGCGAGCTGTGCAATGGCCTTTGCGTTAAAATTTACCGGATTAAAATCTTTGGCCACAGCCATGTATTCCTGCAGGGTAATATTGGCCATATTGCTGTTCATGATCCATTCAGCAATACCATAATATGTTTTTCCTTTCCACTGATTGCCTATCTGTGAATATAATCCCCAATGTATAAACATGGCATATTTGCCATCCCGAAACAACTTCCCCCTTGAAAGATTTGTTTCAGCGTTTACGTTGCCCTTGCCCTCCCACATTTCATCCATTTTCTTCTTCGCTGGTTCCTGGGCCGGTACCATTCTAGCTGAGAAAAGAAAGAAGAAAAACAAGGCTATTAACCTGAAAACCTGTATGTGATTGACTTTGAATTGTATCATTTATTAATATTTAAAATAAAACCATTTTGAACACTATCTTAGCAAAGGCTGGAGTACTTTCCACATTTCCTCCGCTACAAACAAATTTCTTTTTCATTAAAATGCACGCTGTCTTTTGTCAAAACACCAATTTCGGCATTACTGGGGTTGTTGGCCGTTAAGCACCCCCACAAAAGATTTTCGACGATCACAGACAAACAAGGAATATTCAGCGGCAATATTTCTAATGATCTTGCTGTACTGGTTCAGCTCCCCATCCTGTTCATTAGAGTTATCATTCCGTTCGCCAATTACAAATTTTTGAGCTCAATGTCATCTTAACTTTTTAGACCCTTATTTCAGGATTTTTCCTTCTATCAAGATTTTACCTATGTAAAGGTTATTCGGTTTGTAGACTTCAGGATTCTTTGTTATACTTTCTTTATTAGACAAGATTGCAGTTTTGTCAAAAGGCTCGCACAGGGACCTAAGCACCACCGTGTGTTTTTTATCTTCAAGACCGCCAATAATACCATAGTTCATCCTTCGATAGCTACAATATGGATCAAACCTCCTAATCGTATCCTTTACCGCGCCGTCAATTTCCACGATAACCCTTCCTGCATCAGGTCCCATAATATCGAAGAAGCCAAAAGAGCGTCCTTTAAAATGAATAGTAATCGTCTCCCCTGATTGCCCCGCCTTTCCAATAAAGGGAAGGAAATTGCTAAACTCAGAGAACGAAGGATTCTCCTTCGAATTTATCAGCTCCCAGTTTGAACTTAACTTTACATCCTTTATGTCAACCATTTGAGTGTTAACATAACAATCGGATACCATTGGCTTTGGAAGTTTGCTTTTTACTAACGAACTTGCATTCGTGGGAATCATTTTCTCAAACGAACGTTTCAAAACATTTTGATAAATAACATGTCCTGTTTCAGGATAAGGATGAGTGCCATCAGGACTGAACACTTTTAAGCCTTTCTGTTCCTTTGCGCTGGCTTCCAGAATAAGCTGTTGATTACTCACCATGCTTGCTATTTCAAAACCGAAGTTGATGCTGGGAATCCCATAATGATCGGCTACTTTTTCCATCTGTTGAGCCGAATTAGGCAGCATTCCTTTTTGTTCCTCTTCCAATGAATATTTTGAAATAGTATAAACAAAACATATATCGGTATAAGGGTTTGCCTGCTTGATCTGCCTCACAATCCCTTCCATTGAACGAATAATCTTTGCCGATTCTGTTTTTCCATCGTTAACCGCAAACTCAACAAAAACTAAATCTGGTTTGTGCTTCAATACCTGTTCCTTTAGCCTAAACGCACCAAAGTCGGAACCTGTTCCGTTAACGGCCGCGTTCACTTCCGAAAATGAGGCTTGAGGAAAACGCTCCTTAAACCAATTTAGCGAATGCACACGCCATCCTTCCTGTTTGGTGATACTTCCCCCTAAATAAGCCACTTTTACCGATCCGCTTTGCAATGCCTTTGAAAAAAAGTTTGGCAGGCCCGCTCTGACTGAGAACTCATTCCATGCCCTCTTATCTTCTATCCCTTGTGCTCCAGCAAATTCGCTCACTTGCAATAAGCATAGGACTGTTAGTACAATAATTCTTTTCATCCGTATATAATTTGTTTTTTAATGATGATGAAGCCGTCATGAGCAATATTTTTCACAGCTTGTCTATTTTTTAATCGGTGTTCAAGAGCTCGCAAGCTCGGTTCATTTCGCTTTGCAAGTGTCTGCTCACGATGGTTTCATATTAATTTTTTTCTTTACTAATACCTTATATAATCACAGTTCAATTTGTACAACATCGACCAGACTGGTACGCATTGAAGCGGGAAGTTTAACTTGGACCTGCTCATCAGAATAACTGAACTTTAACGATTTGGCTGACCCCAATAGCTTCACCTTCTTTGGTTTGCTTGCTGTTTTTAGCGTCAACACGATATCTTTGGCTGGAAGTCTGTCCTTCTCATACATACCATTATCTTTAAATTCGGGAATTGCAAAAAGGTAACGGAAATTGTTATTTGACGTTGCAGGTACCGAAGCTGTTTCAGCTACAGGCAACTGCTTTGTGTTTTTTACTGCTTTTCCATTCGCTTTCATCCAATGTGCTATAACTTTTAAATTCTCATATACAGCCTCCGGCATCGAACCATCAGCTTTAGGGCCAATACTTGGTAAATAATTAACTCCCCAGGCGCGCATGGCAACATATTGCCCCAAAATAAATGCATTGGAACGAAAAGGAAGAGTATTACTGTTATTCCAACTTTCTGTCCAAGTATTACAGAACTCTGCCCAGGTATCACCAGGGTCTTTTGCGGGAGGAGTTCGTTCAAAGGTTATAAAATCGCCTGTACCATGCATGCGGGGATTCATTACAATACCTGGCTGCAAACGTCTAATTTCTTCCTGAGTTAGCACATTGGATGGATTATCTATAGCTGCCCGGCCATCAAACCAAAGTAAATCTATTTTGCCATAGTTCGTCAACAGTTCCGTTAACTGTCCACGTACCATTGCAGCATAGGCTGCACGGTGTTTGGCAGTTTCTTCGGCATTTGGTTTAGAAGTTCGAGGATTCAAATCTGCGTCCAATTCAGGAAAAGTAGGATTATGCACTCTTGCCTCCTGGAAAAAGAAGTTCTCATAATCCTTGTTAAAATGCCAATCAGGTGGGGAGAAATAAAGTCCAACCTTTAAACCATATTTGCGGCAGGCATTAATAAAAGGCCGTACTAAATCCTTGCCTCCTATAAAATTTTTAGTGCTAAAATCGCCATAAGCACTTGGCCATAAGGCAAATCCCTCGTGGTGTTTGGTGGTTAATACAGCGTAGGTAAAACCGGCTTCTTTCGCAGCCTTAATCCATTTGTCAGGGTCATAATTTTGAGCCGTCAAATCCTTTGCCATCGCCCAATAATCATTTGGGGTTATAAAGAAACTTCCCCCATTTATTTTTTCGTAATCCCGTTCCCTTACTACCCTTTTAATTTCAAGTGTATCGATTTTTTTTGATCGCAATCCCCAACCGACTACCATTGGCCAGGATGCGCCAATATCCTTTACAGATGATAATCCCCAATGCACAAAGAGCCCTAATCCGGCATCAGGATACCATTGCGCATCAGGATTGCTAGTATGGATATGTGTAGAATTTTTATCTACTGTATTTCCAATTTGATCATGCTCCGATTTAACTCGATCGCCCTCTTTTTCTTGTCCAAAAATTTGACACGAAACTATACTCAATAGTAAACAGGTAATAAACTTTGTTCTAATATGTTTATTCATAAATTATTGTTTAGCTGCAGTTATGATTTAATGGTTATAAAAGAGATGTATACTCTATTTGAAAATAACACCTCTTATTTTTAATTTATTTTTGTCATTGTTAAAGTTTTGCCATCGGCACTATTATCTTAACAAAATACATCCCTCAGCAAGTCGGGATACATCAAAATTGGCATCGCTACTTTCCATTTTTTATTCAATACCATTTGCTAAATAGATCAAAAACAAATGCTTCTGAAGTACCGTTATATCCAGTAATATTGATGTTTAATATATCTTTTATAGAAATCGGATAGACTTGTACAGTAACCTTTTCATCCGTATATAATTTGTTTTTTAATGATGATGAAGCCGTCATGAGCAATATTTTTCACAGTTTGTCTATTTTTAGTCGGTGTTCAAGAGCTCGCAAGCTCGGTTCATTTCGCTTTGTGAGTGTCTGCTCACGACGGTTCCATATTATTTTTTTCTTTACTAATACCTTATATAATCACCGTTCAATTTGTACAAAATCGACCTATTTGGTCGGTAGGATGCTGGAGGATCTTAACATATATAAGTAAGTTTCGTAATTAAGAACCCGTCCAATTCTTTTCATCAATGGCTCCTTTGTTAAAGCATCGTATAAAACAGGATAACCTAAGGAGCCAGTTTATGATTATCGTTAAAACAACTTTGCTGCTATAGTTGATTTTTTGCCGTTAACAGTTATCGTAATGTTTAAATTACCATTTTCATAATCGTTTGCGGCATTTTCCTCCATGCTTATATCCGGAGCGCTGTTTCCATTATATGGAAAAACCACCGAGATAAAACGCTGTGGCTGTTCAGTGATCTTTGGCTTTTCGTACACAAAAGCTGGCCTTGCCAGTTCTTTGCGGTAAGCATAAGATACTTTCCCTTCCTCCTCCTTTAGGGATACTTTGTCTCTGTTCAAATACTGAATCAGCAAATTGTTCCCATCAGGATAATTGGTATAAACTTTATATTTTCCTTTATCAAAAAAAGGGTTAGCATCTTCTTTTAGCTGGAAATGTATGCCTAGGTTACCCCTGGCTTTACCCATCGCCGCATCAATAATCAGAAAATATTTTTTATCGATAAATAATACGCTGCGACGGTGGTTTAAATCAGGATAGCTTGGGTTGGTATAGGTAAGGATATCAATATTTTTCCCGGTCGCCCATTTGTTAAGCTGTGCTTTGGTAATAACCATGTTTGCATTATCGAGCGTAAGGGTGCTGTGTACACGGGTTTGTCGGTAAGCATTTCTAAGCCTCATGACCTCAGCATCGCCACCGTAGATATAGCAACCGGCATCGGGTGTAAAGTTTCTGCCTTTTACCCAAAGTTCAAATGTACCATTATCAGGCTGGGCGTGAAACTCTCCCGGGGGGCTCGCCTTTAATACCATAACGGTAGATTTTTTGTCCCACCCGTTTCTAAATGTATAAAACCCTGAAGTGCATAATCCTTTGGACAAATAAGAAGGGATATTTCCTTCTTTTCCATCGGTTGCAAAATACTTTATCACATCATTCTGAGGAAAAATTTTCGACCATGTAGCAAATTGTTTTATCCTGAGATTTTTATCAACCGGGAACGAATCGCCAAACATTGGATTGTTATAATCCGGGAAAGTATAATTGATAGTGGCCATGATCATCCGTTCTATAATCTGGGTATAGCTTTCAGGAAATTCTTTTTCCAAACCTGCCATTTTTGCGGCGTTATAAGCACTTAAGAATATCTCTATAGCTGCAATATGATAAACAGGAGAGAGTTCGAACTGAGCACCATCCGGATAAATCTGTTTTTTGATTTGCGTATTCAGTACCCCGATGCCATCTCTTCTCCAGCTACCGGCGTTTTTTAACTCTGGGAAAAATGCCCCGGCAAATAGTACGCTTTGTGCCGCAAAAAGCAGATGATTGCCATGTTCGGTACTATGGGGAAGAATATATCCTGCCTGTTGGTTGTAACTGCTCAAAAACTCCATTAAAAATGCTGGAGAAAAATTGGGCGAGTTAACAAATAAATTAAATGAACTAGGAAGGCCTAAAACTCTTAGTGATACTTCTAATGGCCGCCACGCAATCCTATCATTTTCTTCATTGAGGCCGAAAGGGTTTTTTCTGACCCAATCCCGGAACTGGAACACCCATTCTTTGGAATATTTCTCATCTTCACTACTGCGGTAGGCCAGCCCCATAGATTGCCACCAGGTGACACGATGCAGTTGCCAGCGAATTTCGTCATCTTTTATCGGCCAATATTGCCAGTCAATGTCTTTCCCATAATCAAAAAAACCATATCCGCCATGGGGTTTGAATTTATGAATCAGGGCATTGTCTGCTTTTTCCTGTTCGGCCGCTTCGATAGGTTTTCCGGCAAAAGCAGCGCTGTCGGCCACATTAAATTCCGGGTGTTTTACCGTTGACCTTTTCCGATAATACTCCAGTAACTCTTTCGCGGCCTCATTATATTTTTCGGCCAATACAGCTTTCCGGACTTTTTCAAGCCCCGGATAGTTAAGATCGATAATGTTAAAACTATCTTTCTTTATTGCAGTTTCCTGTGCGTTGGCAAACCAAAACACCAGCAACAGAAAAGTCGTTATACCCGTTTTCTTAAACTTCATCATTTATGGAACATTCATATAATGGTCGTATTTACAAAAAAAGAATTCCCTCTTGAAAAATCTCGGTCTAGTAAACCTAGGAGAAGTAAACATTAGAAAACATTTTTTCAGCAAAGATTTTAAAAACAGCCCCCCATTATTAAGGGGGTGCTGTTACATTTTATTCTTATTGTTTAAAACCATTATTTAAGTCTGTTTCGGTAGTAGGAACAGCCCAAGCAAAACCTTTATCGGTATAAGGTACAGATCCAGCACCTCTTTCGCCATTTCCGACATCAACTTTTAGGCCTCTTAAATAATCTATCCTGTCTCCCTCGCAATACATTTCAATAAGACGCTCATCACCAATCATCTGAGCAGTAATATTGCCTGCGGTTACGAAACGACTTGAGCTTTCGTAAGTTTGTCCTGCAGCTGTTGCATCCCATGCACGCTTCCTAACAATATTAAGATCGCTTGCTGCACCGGTCATATCACCTGCTTTAAATCTGCAGATGGAACGGGTTAGATACATTTCTGCGAGCCTGATTAGCGGATAATTTGTATATTTTGCAGCAGCAGTTCCTATAGTTCCTCCTCTAAAAGCTTTATTAGCAAATACACTGGTATGTGTGATCCTAGTATCTTTGTACCATCGATCTGGTGTTTGTGCAGCTGCAGGGATGGAAGCAGGCTCTCTTACGGCCATCAACTGTGTAAAACGTTTGTCATACAATGCAGCGTTATTGAAAGGTTGATTTGTAGTTAAACCGTCATTCATCCAACCAATTCTTTTTATCGTTGATGCTTCTATGTTGCATTCAGTCCAGGCATTTACCACATCTACTCTCTGATGGTTGTAAGCACCAAATAGTTGAGCCTGTTGGGCAGTCGTTTGATCATAATACGGAATCCATAATATAGACTCATTCCCACGAGACAAGGTATTTTTATTGAAAGCTTGTATCGGGTCTTCGCTCAGGTTGTAGTCTCCTCCATTCTGATCAATAACATAATCAGTGTATGTCTTTGCCTTGTCATAGTTACCCATAGCAAAGTGAACACGTGCCAACATAGCTGCTGCTGCAAATTTATTAGCGCGCCCAGCCTGATATGACATGCTCATTTTTCCAGCAATATAGCGCTCGGGCAAAAGTGAATAGGCTTTTTCAAAATCAGACTGTATTTGTGACCATACCTCCTGAACTGTTCCTATTTTACTATTTGTAGCATCAGTATAATCAGTAGCCGTTTGTAATATCAATGGTATCTGTTTTGCATTATTAGCACCTCCTGGTACGTAGGCATTACAAAAAACAGTAGCATTCATATAATAGGCAAATCCTCTAAGAAAATAAAGCTCGCCAATTACTCGATTCAAATTATACTTTTTATCGTCGTCACTTATTGTTGGGTAAGGGTTTCCGCCATTTTTATCCACAAACTTAAGCGCGTCATTTACTGAACCTATAACTTTATATGAATTTATAAATACGTCAGGTAAAAATTGTTTTTGATTTTGTGAATCACGGAAGTATCCCCAAGAATCACCTGGGGCAATCCAAGAAACATCATCGGCTTCAGCATTTTTATACAAAGTCCAGCTATTATAAGCATTGGAGTAGCCACCTGTTGCAAAAAGCTTAAAATAGGAACCTATCGCAGCTCTGTCAAAATCAGCAAGTGTTGTCCAAGGACTCTGTACCGGCCTTTCCAAATCGAAAAAAGATTCCTTTTTGCATGCTGTACACAGCATCAAAACAATACATATAAGAAATAATATTTTTTTCATCTATAAATAATTTATATTGACTTGAAGTCAACTGATTTATAATTTATTAATGTTTAAAATTTAACCGAAGCCCCAAAGCTTGCAGAAAATAATTGTGGTATATCCCAAGAAATAACATAGCCTTGTCCTTCAGGATCCCATCCCGGGTACTTGCTCTTCGTATAAAGATTCTCGAAACTGGCATAAAGCCTGATACTTTGGATTGACTGCTGAATTTTTGATTTCAACGGAAGGGTATAACCCAAGGTTACCGATTTTAATTTTACAAAATCGCCTTTGTAAAGGAATTGAGATGTAAGAGAACGGGAGTCGCCAAAATTCTGTGAAATGCCGTTTGCATCTTTATAAATATTACCTCTCAATAATAAACGCGCATACTTGGCATCATCACCTGGGTTTTTCCAGTAATTGTCATAATAATCAGTTGGTAAAGAAGCGTTAGCAACCAAACCTTGACCGATTAAATTTCTATAATACTGATCATAAATGTAATTACCGCCTGAAAAAGAAACTAAAAAGCTTAAATCAAATGACTTATAATTAAACTGGTTAAAAAGACCCCCGTAGTATTTTGGGATTTCGTTTTTATTATTCATATGGAAATAATTACTACTTGCATTATTCACATTAGCATCTAAAAGTACATCATTCCCATTCGCATCTTTCAACCTTCTTGTTTCTCCGGTTTGGCCATAATAAGTCTTGTCAAGGGCATATATTTTAGGTAATCCTGTTTTCGAGTCAATTCCAGCATAATCAGCAAGATAATAATCACGAATTCCAGTACCAACTTTTGTGATATAGCCCGAAGCCACCATTCCTGTCCCTTTTGAATCAATTTGTGGAGTTAGTTTTTTAACCTCGTTGTGGTTAAATGCAACATTGAATGTTGTTTGCCACTTGAAATTATCGGACTTGATGTTAACGGAAGTTAACGAAAGTTCGATTCCTCTGTTTACCAAATCGCCAATATTATTCCAAAGTGTTCCTGAGTTTACCCCAGCTGAAGGTGGCAAGGATACTGAAAGAAGCAGATTTTTAACGTATTTGTTATAGTAAGCAATCGATCCGTTTATACGATTATTAAAGAAACCGAAATCAACTCCAAAATCAGCACTGTTAGTCGTTTCCCAAGTTAGATTATCTACTCCTAAGGTATTAAGCTGGGTCCCGTTTGTAGCTGTAATATCACTACTACCATAGGCTAAAGCATTGGTATACCCATTCGCATTCAATTTCGAAGGAATATTTGAATTACCCGTTTGACCGAAACTCCCTCTTATTTTTAAGAAATTTTTTCTTCCAAAATCGCCCATAAATGCTTCATCACTAATAATCCACCCCGCAGAAAAAGCCTTGAAGGTACCCCATCTATAATTAGGGGTAAATACGGTTGATCCATCTCTTCTTAAACTAAAACCGAGCAAATATTTGTCCTTGAATTTATAATTGGCCCGGCCAAAATAGCCCAGACGGTAATTTTCATTGCTTAATGAAGATGACATATTTGTTTTTTGATTTGGTGTTCCCAATTCTTGGTAACTACCTACTAAATCTCTTCCATCCATACTTCGATACCATCCGGTTGTTCTTTGACCTTCCATTCCTCCAACAAGATTTAAGTTATGGTCACCAAATTGCTTATTATATGTCAAGAAGAAATTATAATTTGAGGTTTTAGATGTAACTGCTAAGTCAGAAGCTGCTGTATATCCATCAGGACGAATATTGGCTGACTCCCAATGGTTTGAATTTGCCTGTTGAAAATCCATAGATATCTCTGTACGAGCCGATAGCCCATCTACAAAGGGAATACGATACTCAGCGTAAGTACCAACCAATACGCGGTATATATCATAATCAGTCAAATTATTTGCCCGGTCGTTTAATGCCGCAGGATTACCTGCTTTTGGGTTTAAATAGAAAGTCGGGTTGGCTAAACTGTAAACAGGCAGCATCGGTGTGGTATATATGGAACTGAATGGTGCATTACTCTGATCCGGTGCCAGAGGATTGAACGATCCTCCGCTCTGATTCCTTTTTGAAGCGTTCAGATTGATTCTTACTCCTGCATCGAAATGGCTGGTTGGTTTAAGATCGATATTCGCTCTTAGTCCATAACGTTCAAGCTTATCATTTTTCATCACACCTTCATCTGTTCTATAATTTCCGGACACGAAGTATTTGACATTTTTATCACCTCCAACAACCGAAAGATTGGCACTGTGGAATGATCCATTTTTCATCATTTCTTTCTTCCAATCTGTATTGGTTGCTAATGCCTGATCTCTTGTAAGCTTCTCAGTTATATTCGCCCCAAGTGAATAATAATCAGTTTCCATGTCGAATTTCCCCATCCCATTGCTGGTTTTGGATAAATCCAGCATTTCAAAAAGTTGGTTGGTGTTAACTGTCTTAACTTTTTTCAAAGGTAAATCAGAAATTCCCGTACTGTAATCAGCACTTACTAAAATCTTTCCATCAACACCAGACTTTGTAGTGATTAGGACAACACCATTTGATCCCCTGGAGCCATAAATAGAAGTTGCAGCGGCATCTTTCAACACCTGAACTGACTCGATATCCGTTTGATTAACAAGTGACATATCACCAATTACCGGAACACCATCGATAATATAAAGAGGAGATGTACCTGCACTAATCGAACTTACCCCACGAACCAGGACATTAACACCCGCACCTAACTTTCCTGAGGTTGATTGAACGCTCACTCCCGCAGCCTGTCCCTGTAAAAGGGACAATACATTTGTAGAGTTACCTACTGTTTTAAAAGTCTCTGCTTTTACAGTTGCAACACTACCAATCAAATCTCTTTTATTTTGAGTACCATAACCCACCACAACAACATCATTCAATTTGGCGTCAGTTTGCTTTAATGCAATATTTCCTAAATCTTTACTGGCCTTTACTTCTACAGTCACATACCCTATAAAAGAAACCTCCAGTAATGCGCTCTCATCTACCCCTTTTAACTGAAAGTTCCCGCCATTATCGGCAGTCGCAGCCTTTGTAGTACCTTTCACTTTCACCGAAGCACCGGGAAGCGGCTTCCCATCAGCGTCTACAATTCTACCAGAAATGTCAATGACCATATTGACAGCCTGATCAGGCTCAATCAGGATCTTTTTGGATTTTCTGACAATGATTGTTTTATTTTCGATTTCATAAGTCAAAGACTGATTTTCGAAAGACTTTTTCAAAACATCATTTAAAGGTGCTTTGTTGAAATCGAGGTCAATTTTTTTGAAATTTCCGGCCTCAATACCAACCCAGAGCACATTATAGCCAGTTTGCTTGGTAATTACCTTAAAAAGCTGTTCCAGGGAAACATTTTTCTGCTTTATGGTTATTTTCTGTGCAAAACCTGTTGCACTTACCTGCATAATAGTCACTATTAATAAAACGCTCGTCAGTTTCATAGTCAACAGGATTTTTGGCAATAGCCGATTAGGCCAACATACATTATTGGTGTAATTTTTATACATTTGGATTTCTGTTTAGATTAAAAAAGGAATTCAACACTCATTTTCGGTTTAATCAGACATGCTAATCTGGGGCGCTTGCTACGTTCCAGATTTTTTTATATGATTACCGTTTTAGTTTCCGCTAAGGCACATTTCTGGGTTTTCTCATGGTTGGTTAGTTTGAGTTTATATTTGGTTAGTTAACAAGGCTCCTTATAGATAGCGCCTTGAGTTTATTTTTTATTACAGACAATTACCGTTCGGCCCTTAATTGTAAATTGTAGCCCCCCTGTTTTTTCGAATAAAGCCAAAACTTCTGAAACTTTATCGAACTTGGATATGCTTCCTCCTACGGGCAAGCTTTCAAGATTTTGGTCCTGGTACTCAACCTCTATATCATACCACCTGGCTATTTTATTCAGGGCGGTCTTCAACAGCTCATTTTCAAAAACAAAGCGTCCGTTTTTCCAGGCTATACTGCTCTCGGTATCAACCGCATTTACTGTTAAAGTGCCTGTTTTGGCTGACACCCCCTCTTCGCCCGGCTTGAGTAAAATCCTACGGTTGATTTTTACAGCACCTTCCAGCAAGGTAGTTTTTGTAACCTCTTCATCAGAATAGCTGTTGAGATTAAAGTGGGTGCCCAGCACCTCTACCTCTTGTCGATCCGTTTTCACGATGAAGGGATGTATTTTATCTTTTGACACCTCAAAATAAGCTTCTCCACTTAATTCCACCCTGCGTTCACCGGTCCCGCTAAAAGAACTGGGATATTTTAATGATGTAGCCGCATTTAGCCAAACCCTGGTACCATCAGGTAAACTTACCTGATACTGTTCCCCTTTCGCAGTCGAAAGGGCGTTCATCTGATGGGTATCCTGTCCATTTTGAGCTTTTACTTCATAAACCAGCATCCCATCTGCCGCTTTGGTAATTACAACTCCAGCTTCTTTGGCAAGCTCTCCGTTTGCTGCTGCAGATAAAACAATTTTTTTTCCGTTTGCCAGGGTTAAGGTAGCTTTATTGCTTCCAGGCTTAATTTCACTTCGTTTAGCTAAAGCTGAGGGTACAGGCAAGGGCTTCGGATTCCTTAAGTTATATAAGCCAATTGTAGTGATCAGCAGTATAATCGATGCAGCAGCAATGTATATCCAAAGTGGTCTGATCTTTTTATTTGTATTATTTCCAGGCCTTTCAACAAATTTCAACTGCTGTTTTGCCGAAATCAAAGCCAAGTCCACATCTACAGAATTATAGATCCGGCCTTGATTTTCCAGACTGGCCTCATCAAGAATACTTTCAAATATCTCCTTATGCTCTTGCGAGGCATTGATCCATTGCTCCAATTCCTCCAGCTCACCATCGTTGAGTTCATTAAAAAGATACCCACAGATTAGCGCTGCTATGCGGCTACTGAAATTTACATTTGGAAGTTCCATCGTTAATATATTTGGCTCAATTATGTCTATAACCGGATGCCCATTGAATTTGTCCAAAAGATTTTAAACTTTTTTTAGGAAGCCTGTCAAATACCTATTTAAAATCACCTTCCAGATGTTTTTTTACGGGTAAAAAACATGGGAGCATCTATGAAGAGAGATTGTTATCCGCCAGGCCTGGCATGCCCGAAAAGAGCTTAATGCCGGACTCCTGTAAATAGAATAACCGCAATAAGCAGGTATTCGCTATTGGGCAATTTTTGCCTTAATAAATTAAGCCCCCTCATCTTTTGGCTGTTTACTGTACTGATGGCAATCCCTAGTTCTTCCGAAATTTCTTTTGGTTTTTTATCCTCCCTAAAGGTCATATAAATAACTTTACGGCATTGTTCTGGTAAAGTATCTACACATGCAAAAATCCGGCTGATCACCTCAGCATGAATGATATCCTTCAGGGCACTTTGGTCTTCGATGGGCTCATTTGAACCCATTGAAGATTCATATCTGGCCTTTACCTTCTCTTTTTCTAATTGCTTGAAACATGCATTACGGACACAGGTATAAAGAAATGCTTTAATTTTGAAAATATTATCAAAATCTGCCCTACGATTCCATGCCGTGACAAGGCTTTCCTGTGCAAAATCTTGTCCCATACCGGGCTGGGACAGGATACGACTGGCATAAACACACAATAAAGGATAATAGCATGTAAAAATCTGATCAAAGGCCTGCTCACTCCCGTTCTGAAACTCATGTAACAGCATGGGATTAACCTCAATATCCTTAGATTTGATTGATTTCCGCTTATTTGCAATATACCTCATAATTTGTATGCACATATATACATATTATCTCAATATGATCAAACTATTTTAATAAATAACCTGCCGCTTATCATTTGAGGCAGAATAAGACTTGTTTAAATACGAATTTCAGGCTGAACTTTCTCAATTACCTCGTTTGTAATAGCAAACCATTATCTATTCCCTATGCCAGTTCGTAAACTGCTTCCAAAAAAAATTGATTATAAATACTGCTCAGCAGCAAAATGAAATGGGCCTATTTTATACATTTCAGGGCAACCTTATTTTCTAAACGTCTGTTTGTTTATATCCAGCTCTTTTATCTTATCGTAATATTTTTCCGATTCAATCTCATTCCCTAATCCACTATAACCCAATGCCATTACATAATAGCAATGTACCTTGTTGCGATCATTTAGATCATCGTCCCAAATGGCCAGATCTGGAAGAGAAACGGCGAAATAGTCGATTTTAGATTTTTCAAAAAGGTATTTTTCGCCGTGGGCAATAAGTCTGTTAAAACGGCTACGGGCTTTTTCCTCATCACCCAGTTCGCGCCAGGCAAGCCCCTGATAGAAAATTTTATCAGGCTGTTGATCATTATAGAAAAATGCCTGAACAGGCTCAGAAGCCCCCAATGTAGCCTTTACGAAATATATTTTGGCATTTTCTTGGTCCCCAAGACCTTTATAGGCCAGGCCTTTGTAATAATCTATTTCATTTTCCTGGGCATTCGTTAATTTTCCTTCTCCCAGATTATGTGGATATACTTCGGTTTCTTTCAATAATCGTATCGCCTCATCAAAACGTTTTTCATCAATAGCCTTTTTAGCCAATTCCACCCTGCTAAAAGTGTACTGGCCTGTAACTTTTCCTTCCCCACCTTCCCAAGGGTGGAATTTTCGCTGAGCAATCAGATATTTAGCCGTTTCATATTCGCCGGTCTGGTTATACAAAGTAATACGCTCAATGCACAGATCATCCCGTTCTTCAACTAAATCCGGATATCTGTTCAGCATCTCTAAACGTCTGGTGGGTGCAACACCTATTTTTTTGTACAGCTGATCCAATTCCATGAATATTCTGGAATCCGTTTTATCCAGTTCAAATGCTTTTTCAAGTAATTCCTTTGCCAAAACCTTATCCCCACGTTTGTTAAAATATGCCAGTGCTAAATTTCGCAACAGGGTCGGAAACTGGTCATCGGTACTTCGCGAAATTTCCCAGCATTCGATTGCCTCTCCGTATTGACGGAAAGCGTACCAAAAATTACCCAGATAATATGGTGCCCTGCCATCATGTGGATTCAGTGCAATAGCATCCTTAAGAATATTTACTTCCTCAATCCTGTTTGGAAAACATTTTTCTGGAGATAATCGGGCTGCTTTTTCATACCATTCAATCGCTTTCGACCGATTTCCATCCATAGAGGCAAAATAACCTAAAGTATAGTAGACCATAGGATAATTCTCTCTTCCGGCATTGATACAGCCCTGCAATAATTCGCTTGCCTCTTCATATAAACCCGCACCGGCAAAATCAAGTGCATATTCGATATAACCGTGGGACCATCCACGCATGATGGTTTTCATTTCATCAAGGATGGCTTTGTCATTGGTCAATAAATATTTCTCAAAACGGCATCCCATATTAAAGCTGTCAATTTTAAGGGAGTCTTCTATCCAGGCCAATGCTTCTGGCTTCCTTTTTAATTTTCTCAAAACTGATGCCTTCAACTGGCGGGCTTTGTGATTGTGCCAGTTACGGACAAGGCATGATTCGACGCGTTCCAAAGCCTCGCTCCACTCCCCCTTTATACTGTCTATTTGCGCCAGAAGGTAAAAAGAAGCATCCTGCCATGCCGCATTCCATGTTGCCTTAAAAAGTGCCGCATAAGCCTCATCATTTTTGTTCTGCATCTTCAAGCAAAGCCCCAGATTATAGTAGGGTTCCCCATCGTAGGGATTGGGATTGCGTTCGGTCAATGTTTCTATTGCAGTTCTGAAATAGCCTTCCGCTTTTTCAAATTGTCCTCTTCTCATCATCAGCACACCAACAGCATTATTGCACCGTACATCTTTCGGCGCTCTTTTTAAGGCCTCAAAATAGTAGTCTAGTGGATTATAAGTGGCATGGCGGTATTGTTCCAAATGCAGTCCGGTGAGAAACAACTGCTCGATTGATGAAATATCCGCAGGATCCAAGGCTGCCTTTGCAGGATCGGGAATGGCTTTTATTTCGGCTTTTTCTTCTTGATATTGTACTAAAACAGCTCCTTTAGCCGAATAAACGGTAAAAATTAATTCTTCGGATTTTGATTTTTCAACAGAAATGCTTTTTTTGTATGGGTTTGATGGAGAACAAGAAATAACTTCTTCATATAGAAGAACCTCATTTTTATCTTTTAATTCCACTTTTAAATTTTCAAAAAGACTTGTCGTATAGAGAATCAGAACAGCCTTATCCCCTTCCAATTCAACATTGATAATGGCATCTTTGGTAGCATTCTTTACATAACCAACCTCAGAATAGGGCATAAAATACTGCGTCCATGATTTTTCTTCATAGGCTTGCAGCCAGGAGAAATCGGGTTGATTATCCGTAAAAACTCCGGTCATCAATTCAATGTACGGACCGTCCACATCAGTCAGGTTCCTGTCCCAGGCTCGTCCAAAATCGCCATGTCCCCATGTCCACTGTTTTTTTCCGGGGGAAACATGGTGGTTTGCAACATGTAATAAACCAGCCTGAACGCCATCTTCATAACCTCCGACAAAATTGTATTTAGACTGCACCGCCATATAGGATGTGGGGACCGGAATGTTCTTGTATTTTGAAATATCGACACCCGCCGAATAATCCTGCTTATAATACTCACCGGTTGCGATCGGAAATTTGGAGACATCTCTCTTTCCGTGGTCAAAAACGGCATGCACATCGGGTGGAAAAACCGATTTGTAACCATCATTTACAACGACAGCAGGGTTGGCCCACCATAGGAAGGTTTGCGGGAGAGCAGTCCTGTTGTAAACTTTCACTTTGATTTCCAGAAAAGCCTTGTCAGGATGCAAGGTAAACCCTTGCATTCCCTTTGTCCTGAACATTCTTTCTACTTCGTTGCACCAAACCGTTTTGCTCCCATCGGCGTTTTCTTCGATAAGGAAATCCACAGGGAGAAAAGTACTTGGCCGATGGTGCTGGGGCCAATTAAACTCAATCCCACCTGAAATCCAAGGCCCCGTAAGTCCTACAAGTGCGGGTTTGACCACCTGATTGTAATATACAAAATGGCGTTGTTTCACCTTGTCATATGCCATATGGACTCTTCCCCCAAGCTCTGGCAAAATCATTATTTTGATGTATTTATTCTCTAAAAATACCGCATGGTATGATATATCTATTTTTTCATCCGAAATCTTTTCTACAACCGGATAGGGATATACCGCGCCCGAACTCCCCTGATAAATGCGTTTCTCCAGAAAAATCGGGTTTTTCTCTTCTTCACCTATTTGGTAAGTAGGCAATAATATATCTTCTTCCCAAACACGTACTGCTCCATTTTCACTAACAGTAGATTGTATCAAGTAAGCGGTAATTTTTTCGTCTTGAAAAGTTTCAGCGGTATTCGATTCTGTCGAGTTAGAATTTATCATCTTCAATACTATTATTTGTTAATTCGTTTCAATTTTTTTCTAAGAATTCCTTTGGTTTCAACTATTCTTCTCTAGAAAATATATCGGCACAGCCTGCAAGTTCTTTTATACCTATCCCATAAACTCCCATATGCGGTCAGATTACAGTCGATTGGTTGTTAAAAATCAATCGCCTCCTTGAGTCTAATAGCAGACAGACTTGTTTTTTGCCCACCTCCATCCACAACAGATACCGACAAAGTATATTTTTCTGGGTGATCAAACATAATCCAATCCATTGGGCACCAAGCATAAACTGACGAGGATTTTTGTTTATTTTGAGCAACCGCCCTATCGTCACTTTCTATTTTCCATACTATACGGTCTATACGCCAAATCCATCGAAGTCCCAGCAGATCATTTTTCTAAAAAAGTCTGATCTTTATCAGGCCGCTCAGTTTTATCGGTTAAGGTTGTGATCCTTGCCTAAACTTTTATCCCTGTATTTTTTCTGCGATTGTGATTATCAATGCGGCATAAAATTATTTTCCAGTTGTTCAAGGGTCTTTCCCTTGGTCTCCCTTACCTTAAGTTTTATAAAAAGCCAGCCGGCAAAACAAATGGCAGAATAAAAGTAAAATGGGCCATAAGTGCCTATGAGTTTTGCCAGTATAGGAAAAGTAAAGACCAGTATAAAATAGGCCGCCCAGAGGCTTACTATCGATATCGAAGAAGCAATTCCCCTAATATTATTGGGGAATATTTCGGATATAAGCACCCACGTAACCGGAGCCAGCGATGTTGCATAAAGTGCGATGGCCAAAAGCACAAATATGGATATGATATTGGGGTCGGCTTTGATGTTTAGAAAATAAGCAATGGCCAGATAGGCAAAAGCAAGCCCCATAGAACCAATAAGCATCAGCGGCCTTCTTCCTAATCTATCTACCTGCCACATCGCCAGCAAGGTAAAGCAAAGATTGACTATCCCGATTGCAACAGTTTCAAAAAGCTGCCTATCCAGATTTGCACCAACCGCTTCGAAAATTGTAGAGGTATAATTGAATACAACATTTATTCCACACAACTGCTGAAATACAGCAAGGGTTATTCCGATCAAGAGCGCAGGACGGATACTTTTATTAAATACAGCCTTTAGACCTGCAGGCCTTGAGTTTTCAATTGATTTATTGACTTCATTGATCGTATTCATAGCAAACCCATCCTTGCCTATTTTAATAAGTGTTGCACGGGCTTTTTCAATATACCCTTTTTGAATCTGCCATCTGGGACTTTCTGGTAAAAAAGTCACGCCAATGAAGAACACTGTAGAAGGTAATACCCCCAGACCGAACATCCAGCGCCATGCCTCAGGCCCGGTATCGGCGAGAAAATAGTTGACTAGGTTAGTGAGCAGAATACCGAGCACGATCGTAAACTGGTTAATTGCGACATTTCTTCCCCGTATCGCAGCAGGGGAAATTTCTGCAATATATAAAGGGCTTAAAATCGAAGCCATGCCAACCCCGATACCTGCACAGAACCTCATCAGAATGAAAGCTGACAGCGAACTGCTCAAGGCCATACCTACAGAAGAGGCCGCAAAAATCAATGCAGCTAACATCAGTCCGGGTTTCCTGCCAAAAACATCTGCACCTTTGCCCGCAACAAGGCAGCCTACAATACAGCCCAGGGCAAGAGAACCGGTCAAAAACCCTTCCCACCACTCGTTAAGCCCAAACTCGTTTCTTAAAAATGGTAGTGCACCTGAAATAACTGCGAAATCAAAGCCAAACAGATAACCTCCAAGGGCAGATATGAATGAGATAAACAGGATATACCTTGTATTGAAGGAAATGTTTTGGTTTTCCATTTTATTAGTATTATTTGGTTAGAATAAGATATGATACAATTTTATAGAATACTACTCAGCAAGCAAATGGACATTCAACCGAATATGATAGACAAAATTATGATATAGTAAAAACAGATACTGAGTTTAGGGCATCAAGACATAAACATTTGCTATAGCAATTACATTTTCTTACTATTGACAAATGAAATCTCTTCGGAAAAATTTTAAAAAAGATGGTTTTGAAGGTCAACGTGCTATCGTCATCCCGAGAACCATTCTACAAAAATTCTGTATAGGAAATAAACTCATCAACAAATGTTTTATAACCGATATTGGCTACTATCCTAAGGCCAGTTTGCATTTTCGGGAAAGAACTCACGGTGCTGAGCAGAATATACTGATATATTGCGTTGACGGAAAAGGAACCATTAAAATCAACAAAGCATTCCATGAAATCAGCAGCGGAGATTTTATTTTTATCCCACGGGGACAGGCCCATTCTTATAAAACCGATCCTGAGAATCCCTGGACCATTTATTGGTGTCACTTTAAAGGCGAGCAGGCGGATGAGATCATTGAACTTGCAGCCAGAAAATATGGTTCCCCAAAAAGTTATGTTTCTTTCTCCGATGATCGCATAAACCTATTTGATTCCCTATATCAAACCCTTGAAAGTGGATATGGTTTCGATAACCTAAGCTATGTAAATTTGAGGTTCCCTCAATTTTTGTCCTCATTTTTATTCGTTGATAAGTTCGAACAGTCTCCGAAAACGGCAAGCGAGGACCTAATTGAACTCTCGTTCCGATATATGCAGGACAACCTGGATAGAATATTAACGCTGGAGATGATAGCAGAAAACGTAAATATCTCTGCAAGTCACTTCTCAGCAATCTTTAAAAAACGCACAGGTTTTCCTCCGATAGAATATCTGAATCATCTAAAAATCCAAAAGGCCTGTCAGTTCTTACAGTTTACAGACCTAAGGATCAAAGAGATCGCCTTTAAAATCGGATTAGAAGATCAATATTACTTTTCCCGTTTGTTCAACAAGGTTATGGGAATTTCTCCCACCCAATATCGTGAGCAGCGTGGGGCATCTAAATAAGATAGGGAAAATATTTTAGCCGATTACCACCCACAGCTGTGAAAGGAAACTGTGATAAACAACAGCGATGGCAATCGGTAGTTCAAAAAGAATTGTCACAAATAGGTTCAAAGCACTTACACACGGCCAGAAACCTATAAACCTGAGTTCGATAATTATTTG
>NZ_JAUG01000038.1 GCF_000708285.2 Pedobacter borealis DSM 19626 | reverse complement strand
TTGGCACTACGGCGGTAACGGGCAGTTCGGTTGGAACCTATCCGATCACGGCAAGTGGCGCTGCGAGCAGCAACTACAGCATCAGCTATACGACAGGAACCTTAACGGTCACCCAGGCCGCGCTGACCATCACGGCGAACGACGCGAGCAAGGTATACGGTGCCGACAACCCAACATTAACGGTAACCTATGCCGGTTTTGTGAACGGTGATACGAATGCCAGCTTAACTACACAGCCAACATTGGCAACCACGGCGGTTTTGGCATCACCTGCTGGCACCTACCCGATCACGGTATCAGGTGCGGCATCACCGAATTATAGCATCAGTTATGTGGCCGGTACCTTAACGGTTGCCGCTTCACTAAATGCAAACCTGGCAAACCTGACCATCAGTTCGGGTACACTGTCACCGATATTCGCGCAGGCAACCACAGCGTATACAGCCTCGGTTCCAAATTCGGTTACCTCGGTAACGTTAACACCTACTACCGCTGACCCATTATCGACCATAAAAATGAATGGTGTAAGCGTAACCAGTGGTTCAGCATCACAAAGCATTCCATTGGTTGTTGGCCCGAATGTGATCACTACGGTAGTGGCCGCGCAGAATGACATAACGACAGTGACTTATACAACCACAGTTACCCGAGCACCGTCGAGCAATGCCAGTTTGGCTAATTTGACTACCAGTAACGGGACGCTGAGCCCTGCATTTGATCCCGCAACGTATGTTTATACCACTTTGGCAGACAACACCGTGGATCAATTTGCTATAACACCAACATTGGCCGATCCAACAGCAACCTTCCTGATCAACGGGCAATCGGCCACAAATGCCACCCAGAGTGGTTTGATCAACCTGTTGGTGGGTGATAATATTATTACCGTGTTTACCACAGCGCAAGATGGTGTAGCTAAGCTTACCTATACCCTTACTGTGCACAGGGCAACAGCACCCTTGGCGATTAAGCCAAACAACATTCTGTCTCCCAATGGAGATGGCAAGAACGACACCTGGGTAGTGAAGGATATACAATCATACCCGAATAATACCGTAACCGTATACGACAAGGCGGGGCGTGTGATATATACCAAACATGGATATGCCAACGATTGGAGCGGAACGTTCCAGGGATCGCCATTGGCCGAGGATACCTATTACTATGTAATCGACTTGGGCACCGGAGATGTCCCGATAAAAGGTTTTATAACTATTATCAGGAAGCGATAAGTAACTAAAACGTTTAAAATTAAAACGAAGAATATGTCAGACTCGATCAAATATACAAGAGGAATAATAGTGGCATGTGTATATGTGCTATCTATGCTAACAAGTAAAGTCGCAGATGCCCAGTTAGTTAGCTTGCAAAGCATGTACTATCAGAATCAGTACATCGCTAACCCTGCCATGGCAGGGTTAGCGCAAGGGCTTAATCTTAATTTAGGTTACCAGCAACAATGGACAACTATGCCTGGCAGCCCCAAATCGAAAAATTTTACTGCCGACTACAACTCGGGAAACAATGTTGGTTTAGGGCTTAACGTGAGCAGTGATAATGCCGGATTGATCAACCGAACCCGGGTAATGGGCACCTATGCATACCATTTACCCCTCAATGGCAAGGACGATAAACTGAATTTCGGCCTTTCATTAGGCCTTAACGACACCTATATCGATTATACCAAGGTGAACGGCGACCAGGGCGATGTGGCCGTACAGGATTTTAACCAACGTAGTGCGTATGTCGACGGGGATTTTGGTATATCGTACACTGGCCAGAAGTTTACTGTTCAGGCGACTTTGCCAAACTTAAAAACCTTGTTCTTTAGTAATGAAAATGATAACAACCTTGAGGTTGACCGCGCTACATTTTTTACCGCATTAAGCTATAAGATCCATGCCGATAACGGGATCAGCAATTTCACCATCGAACCTAAAGTAGCCTTTCGTGGTGTAAAAGGGTTTGACGACATATTGGATGTTGGTGCCCTGATGACGATGCCCGACTATAATATTAACGTTGGAGGTATGTACCATAGCAATAAAAGCATTACGGTGAATTTTGGTGTGCTCCTTCGACCTATGGATATAATGGTTGCATATAGCAATAATGTAGGCCCGTTGAGGGTATATGCCGCCAATACATTTGAGTTTGGTGTGAAATTTAAAGTGTTTAGAAAGTAACATAGGGTTAAACTAAACCTCGAATGAGCTCTTATGAGTCTGAATAATACCAAATGAATCAAAAAGACACCTTCCCGCAGAGAAATTACTATCGTCGGGAGTTGAGCTCTATCAACGTGTGAAAACGCTAATTCCGATTTATTAACGCCTATTGATTTCCGATTTTAGTCTGAGTAGGACTATCGATTTTCATCATTGGTAATGCCAAAGCATGATAACTACGGTCAAAATTTTTGATAGGTAAAGCAATAGGTTAAATTTAATGCAGTTTTAGTGCAAGATTTCAGTTGAGCATGATGTGAATATTAACATCCGTACGTGATCGCAACGACTTAGTTTTGTATGTGTTGTTAAACTTATAAAGAAATAGTACCAGAACTTGGAAAACAGTTTATTGAAGACTGTTCTTTAAGCAAAACGAAACAGAAACGCAGACTTGTGCAATAGGCCTAAGGGACAGGCATTCCAGTGCTTTGCAATCGAAATGATGAGAAATATTTTTTTTTTTTTGTGGTGTCAGATGTTACCATCTGGCACACTAATTTAAGATTTCCCGGCATCACTGCACTTGCTCGAAATGAGGCCTGATATTTAGACCTTAAATTTTCGAACTACATAGATGCTGAAACAAGTTCAGCAGGACGACCGCAGCAACCGAAATGACAAGAAATATTTTTAATCCAACCGGATCATTTCACCGGTTTTTACCGATTCATCACAGGCAAAAGCAATCCTTAAGCTGTTTACAGCATCTTCAGTGGCATCAGTTAAATCTATATCTTCGGCAATGGCTTTTAAGAAATACCTTTGTTCACGGTTGCACAGTTCCTGATGATCGGGCTCATCGGTAAGGTCTACCCATTCATCAGCTTTGCTAAATTCATCATTGGCATCTAAATCGGCATGATGTATTTTAATCGATTCGGTTTTGGTATGCGCATCAATATTATCAGAGTTTCCGGCTGCACCTGCTTTTTTAGCCGTGATAGATACTGATCCCTTTGGGCCAAAAACATCTTTAATAAAAAAAGCATTATCGCTCACCATCGGGCCCCAGCCAGCTTCGTACCAACCGACAGAACCATCTTCGAAACGGATCTGCAGCTGCCCATAATTGTAATTCCACTCTGGAATATCGTTAGTTAGCCTGGCACCAATGGCACTCACCTGTACAGGCTTCGATCGGGTCATTTGGCACATAATATCGATATAATGCACAGCACAATCGACGATGGGACTTAAACTTTTCATCAGGTTACGGTGCACCGTCCATTTAGGTCCATGGCTCTGTTGGTTCAGGTTCATGCGCATCACCAAAGGTTTTCCCATTTCCTGAGCCAGCGCTGTAAATTTCTCCCATGAGGGATGATAGCGGAGGATATAACCCACCAATAACTTTTTATTCGCTTTTTTAGCAGCTTCTGCCACCTTTATAGCGCCTTCTACGCTATCGGCCAATGGTTTTTCGATAAACACATGGCAACCGTTTTCGAAAGATTTTATGGCATAAGCTTCGTGTGTATCGGGATAAGTAGAAATGCAAACGGCATCTGGTTTGGTTATTTCAAGGGCCTCGTAAAAATCAGTATACAAATCATATTGCCCACCTAATTTTTCGTTAAGCTTTTCTTTGCTTTTACCGGTAGAAACCAATCCGCAAATTTCAAAACCGGGTAGGGTATGATAAGCTGTCGCATGGGAAGCACCCATATTGCCACAGCCTACTACTAATACCTTTAAATTCTCATTTTCTATCAACATACTAAATCTTAAACGCCCAACGTCCAACCTTTGCGGTATTCGCGTTTCACAAATTGATTTACCTCGTCAAAATTGGTCACCTTCATATTTACTTTATCCCAAAGCATTTTGATATCCCTGCCTGGATAACTGATTTTACCTGCGGTATCTCTGCGCTGCACATCTGTTCCCCTAATAGCCAGATTGGCAATCAATAAAGTTTCGGTAAGTGGTCCGGCAATTTCAAATGGTGAGCTTAGTTCCATTTTTCCATAGCCGGCAATTGCAGCTTCGACAAATTGAGTATAATGGCCTTCTTCCTGATTAGCGATACGCGGGATAGTGATTTTCGTTCTATCTGATTCGTTGCGCGAGAGTGGCAATAATTTTGGATTTTTGCCATAGGTTTCGCAGATCATTTTGCCTTTTGTGCCGATAAAAAGCACGCCATTATCGCCGAAACTTTCATTAGGCCCCAATTCTTCCGGACGTTCAGGCTTAATGCCTCCATCCATCCAATGCACCTGAACCTCGTGTCTGGTTTTTGGGGTTTTGGCAAAGGTTAAAATGACGTGGCTTGATGGCGGACAGCTTTCTGGTAAATAGGCACGTTTAAATTCATCAACATATACACTGCCTACGCTGCATTCTACACTGATTGGGGTATCCAGGCCTAACACCCTAAAAGGAGGCTCTACTAAGTGACAGCCCATATCGCCAATGGCACCGGTGCCGTAATCCCACCATCCCCTCCAATTGAAGGGAACCAGTTTATTTACATATTCTTTGTATGGAGCACTGCCTAACCACAAATCCCAATCGAGTTCTTTCGGTATTTCGGCTTTTCCACTTGGCCACGAAATTCCTTGTGGCCATACTGGCCGGTTAGTCCAACAGTAAACGGTATGAACTTTACCTATCCTGCCTGCATCGTACCATTCCTGAAGTCTTCTTACACCATCGCCCGAAGCACCCTGATTACCCATTTGCGTAACCACTTTATAGCGGTTTGCGGCTTCGGTTAACATCCTGGCTTCGTAAATGTCGTGCGTTAAAGGTTTTTGCACATACACGTGTTTGCCCAATTGCATGGCTGCCATGGCAATTTGCGCATGGGTATGATCAGGAGTAGATACCGTTATGGCATCAATGTTTTTGCCTTCTTTATCCAATAACTCACGATAATCTTTGTAATATTTTGCCTTTGGGAAGTTTTTTAGAGAATTTGCTGCTCTTCTATCATCTACATCGCATAAAAAAGCAACATCTGTTTTTCCGCCCCTAACAATACTGGCAATATCGCCCTCTCCTTTTCCACCGGCACCTATTCCGGCCAATTGCA
The DNA here is from genome assembly GCF_000708285.2 of Pedobacter borealis DSM 19626. Taxonomy (GTDB): domain Bacteria; phylum Bacteroidota; class Bacteroidia; order Sphingobacteriales; family Sphingobacteriaceae; genus Pedobacter; species Pedobacter borealis. Next base: position 37,002 of record NZ_JAUG01000038.1, on the reverse strand, counting down.
AACGATCGCTTGGCGCCAGAAAACCTGGCCCACCCAACACATGGCGGGGTACAATCATAAATCCAGCGGCAGCAAGTGCTGTTGTTTTAATAAAGTTTCTTCTCGAATTTTCTGTTTTCGAATTTGCCTTATCTTCTATCATTATTTAACCTGTTATAATGCTAAATTTAACTTATTTCTTTTTAGCTGAAGCTTTTGTATCAGTTTCTTTCTGATCTGCCGTTTTCTTGCTCAGATCTTTAATCCTGATGTTGCGGAACTGAACAGGAGAACCATGACCTAAGAAGCCTATATGCCCACTTTCACGTAATAAACCCGGGTGTTCCTTATGATCAGGTGTGCCGTTTTTCTTAAATGGTTCGATATCGCCATCTAAAATTATGGTGCCGTTTAAGATCACTTTAATCTTCGATCCTTTGGCAATTACTTCTTCATAGTTCCACTCTCCGGTAGGTTTTAAAAACCCTCTTTTTGCAGCAATAGTGCCGTAAACTGAACCATGGTACTGGTACGCTTTCAGGTCTTTATAAATCGGTGCATCATTATCCAGTATCTGCAGTTCCATACCCACATAAGCGGCATCACCTTCTAAAGGAGCTCTAATTCCTAAACCGTTGTTTGCACCTGGAGTGAGCTGAAATTCGAAACGGTAAACAAAATCGCTGAATTCTTCTTTGGTGAATAAGTTACCACCTGATCCTTTACCTGGTTTTGGTCGGATAGCGATGGTTCCATCTTCGATAACATAATCGGTAGTATTACCTGTCCAGCTGTGCATATTAGTTCCATCGAACAATACTTTATAACCTTCTTTTTTCTCTTGTGCACTTAGCTCAAAAGGTTTTGGGCGAGGGATTTCTTTGATATAGATATCGCGATAAGCTACCGGCGATCCGTGCGCCTGCAATTCAATCTGCTCTTCTGCAAAGATCGGCAAACTTCTGTCCCAATAATTTTCTAAAATCACGTTATCGGTTACCAACTGTCCGTTCAGATAAACAGTAACACGGTCGCCTTTCATTACGATTCTGAATGTATTCCATTCATCTAACTTATTATCTGCTACTTTAAGCGGTTTACTTTCGGTTGTTTGATTGTTGTACAAACCACCAGAACCAACCTGGGCACCCACTTTTGTACGGGCCAGATCCCAGATCTGTACCTGTGGCGTACCGCGCAGATAAATACCCGCATCGCCTTCTCCTTTTTTATCATCGATGATTTTCCAGTCTACCAACATTTCAAAATCGCCATATTTTTTAACGGTAGCCAGGTTATTGCCATGACTTTGAAACTGTAGTTCGCCGTTGATCACTTTCCAGCTTTCCTTTGCTTCGGCATCAGCTTTGATTTGCGCTTCGGCTAAGGTTTTTTCATCCATTTTTGATCTTTTGATCGGATCGGCCACCAACCCTTTCCAACCAGATAAATCTTTCCCGTTAAAAACCTGAACAAAGCCTTCGCCAGCTTTCATTTCAGAAATATACTTCCGCATACCTTCTTTCTGATAACCGGCATCGCCTCCGGTAATTACGGCAATGGTTTTATTTAACAAGCCCTTTACAATGTCGCCATTGTAAGTTCCGGCCATGGTAATATTCATCACCGCGTTTGCCGCAGCCTGTTGTAAAGTAGCATTATCTAAATACTGACCTGCAAATACAATCGCATTAAAACATTTGGCCTGTTCGGTATCTTTAAGGATCTGCTGTTGTTGAACCGGTGTTTTAGCCACTGCCATCGCATTGCGCAATAGTAATAAACGTTGCTCAGCCGGATACTTTGTATTTCTCACTAAAGTTAAGTAACCCGCAATCGCCTGGTTCAAAAAGTCTGGATTGGTGGTGGTACGCGCAATGCTGATCAATGCATCTGTTGAGCCTGCATCCGACCATGAAGAAAGTGCTTCAATTGCTGCTTTCTTAGTGGCATCATCGCCTGTGGCATACGCTTCTGATACCGATTTTAACGATTGCTGGCCACCTATGCTGCCCAGCACCTTATAAAACAGCACTTTCTTATCAGCAGGTGTATTAGCCATTTGCTGAAGAATAGCGTTGGTTTGAGCTTCTTTATCTGCTGTTCCTTGTAGCGAAGCAATAATGGCATCTTGTACAGCAGTAAGTTCGCCGGCATCGGTGGTTTTATTTAAAAGATCAAATAGTTGCGCTTTATTTTCGGCTACAGCAACATCTTGTAATGAAAGAAATGCTGCTTTTCGTACTTCAGCTTTTTTACTGTTTAATGCAGCATAAATAACTTCCGTTTGGCTTGTTGCAGCGCGGGCAGCTAAAATATTAATCAAGGCAACCTGTACTTCTGGTTTAGCTTTCGGAAGATAAGCGCCAACTTTAGTGGCTACACTTTCGCCTTTTATTCTTAAAATACCATTAGAAATGCCGGCAATATCTGCTGTATTTCCTTTGCCCATTAACTTCAACAGGTCGTCTATAACCGCTTCCTGTCCAAGTTTTACAGCGGTGTTAATTGCCGCCAGTTTTACCTGCTCATCGTCGCTTTTAATTAATTTGAGTACGGCTGGCAATGCAGATTTTGCTTTGCTATTACCCAGCATGTCTAAAATAGAAACCTGAGTTGGGGCATCAACCTTTTTTAACTGGTTTACCCAAGCTGCACTATTGGTATCATTTACACCTGCAGCAGCAAATTTAACCGCAGCTGCTCGAAATTCGAACTGTTTATCGGTCATGGCAGCTAACAAGGCCTGTTGATCGGTTTGTGTTGCCGAGAGTAATTTTAAGGCCGCAGTACGTTCGTTTACCTGATCATCAGCTGTTGCTTTTTCTAATATTGTTTTCGCTATTGTTTCTACTCCAGCTTTATCTGTTGCTACGTTTTTTTGCGCATACACCAACAAAGCGGCAACGGCATTGGTTTGGTCGTATTTATAACCTGCTTGTTCAGCAGCTTTTACCAAAATTTCTTTAGCAGATGCATCGCCAATATTGGCTAAGGCATACAAACTTACCTTGGTTAATGCTTTATCTGTTCCAGTAGCCAAAGGCGCAATAGCTGTAGCTGCTGCTTTAGCGTTAGTATGGCCCAATGCTTCCACAATGGCAATTTTTGCTTTGCCGTTTGCTTTACTCAAGCCACTAACCAATGCATTTGTAGCAGAGGCAGTACCAATTTTGGCCAGTGCTCTCGATGCTTCATCAGCCAATTGTTCGTCAGTAAGGTAATCTGTTAAACAAGATACCGCAGCATCATTTCCTACTAAATCGAACTGACTAATGATAAATGCTTTGTTCTGTTTATCGGTTAGTTTAGCCAACGCTTTGCAATAGGCACTAATGGCCATACTCCTTAAATTCTGTTGGCCAGTTTTGGTAGCATAAGCAGTAAAACCACCTACTGCATACTCAATAAGGGCGTTGTTTCCTTTTTCAGAAGCGGTTAAACCACTAATTAAGGTTACATAACCTTCTTCACCTAAATCGGCCACTTCTTTCATATTGCGTTCTAATTGCGCAGCATCTCTAGCAGGTAATTGTGCCAACAGGTCGGCAATACGTGTGGTTGTGGTTCTTTCGTCTTTTTTATCTTGAGCCAGGGCTCTAACCATAAATAATGCATTGGAAAGCATTAGAATGGCTAACAGCACCAATAATATTTTTTTGTTCATGATGGTTTGTATTTTGGGATATTTTAAATAGAAAATGGTGCACGCATTACGGGATTAATTAATCTGTTAGCCGCCTCATCATCTACGAATTCTTGCTTAACTGGGTCGAATTTTAACGATCTTCCCAATCTTAAGGCAGCCAAACCAATATTTACAATGTTGCATGAACGGTGTCCGTTCTCTTCATTTAAAGCGAATTTTTTCCTCGTCCGTACCGATTCCGAAAATTCTACAATTTCAGGATCAGGATCAGGGAATTGCGCCAGTTTACGTTCCAGATCAGGAATATCAGATTTAAAACCCGGATACAGTTTACCTTTTGGACCTTCTATATAAGGTACATTGGTATCTTTACCTTCACCATCCAAAATAATCTGGCAGCCATCGGCGTAGGTATAAGTAATCCTGCGCCAAATGCCTACTGCATCAGTATGTTGTTGTGGAGCATCAACCTCTACAGAAATTGGGTTGGTATCATCCTTTCCTAAAAAGTATTGAATCGGGTCGATATAATGTTGTCCCATATCACTTAATCCGCCACCATCATAGTCCCAATAACCTCTAAAAGTTTGGTGAACGCGGTGTGCATTGTAAGGCTTATATGGTGCAGGGCCTAACCATGCATTATAATCTAATTCTGGCGGTACGGGCTGAGGCTCTAAATGATCTTTGCCCACCCAGTAAAATTTCCAGTCGTAACCGGTATGTTTACTTACGGTTACTTTTAATGGCCAGCCCAACATTCCGCTATCTACCAGTTTTTTAATGGGTTTTACAGTTGTACCCATTCCGTAAAAAGTATCCTTAAACCTAAACCAGGTATTTAGCCTAAACATTCTACCATGCTGTTTTACCGCTTCGACCACTCTTTTGCCCTCGCCTATGGTATGTGTCATTGGTTTTTCACACCAAATATCTTTTCCTGCATTGGCAGCATCTACAGCCATTATACCATGCCAGTGTGGCGGGGTAGCAATGTGTACAATATCTACTTCAGGTAATTGTATAAGTTCTCTATAATCACTAAATGTTTTTACACCTTTATCTAACATTGATGCTGCTTGTTTAAGGTGGTTTTGATCAACATCACATATGGCGACTACCTGGGTACCTTCGTAGCCAAAATGGCCTCTGCCCATTCCTCCAACACCGATTACGGCTTTGGTTAACTTGTCGCTTGGGGCAAGATATCCTTGTCCGCCCAATACATATCTTGGGACAATGGTAAATGCTGCCAGGCCAATTGCAGATTTTTTGATAAAATCGCGTCTGGTGTTTTGTTCATTTTGTGGTTCTTCTTTAGTTTTCATTTGTTTCTTGGTGTTGTAAAAACTTATATGATAGTTTGGTTCCAAAAGCATTAGGGTGCTGGAACATAGTGTTTACCAATCTGGTTAGATTAAAATTACAAGGTTAATGTTAATAAGAAATTATTGTAAAGACAAAACATCGTTGATTTCTTTACGTATTAAAAAAACTTTGATAAATTTTTAATAGAAGTTATCTATATTTATCGAAATAGTGCAATTAACAACATGAATCTTAGTCTATTAAATAACCTAACGTCAGATATTAACGATAAGCAGTCGATCCAAAAACACAAGCTCATAAAATACCTTTTTAATTTAGGGGCATCTTCAGTTTCTACTTTATGTGAAATTATGGAAATGAGTACGCCGAGCATTCTGAAGCTTCTGCTTGGCCTGATTGATGAAGGCTGGATAGAAAAGAAGGGCTATGGTTTATCTATTGGGGGGCGAAAACCCGACCTTTATCGTTTAAAGGATAAAAAGATTCTGATTCTCTGTATAGACATCGAGTTATTTCATACCCGAATAGCCATTATTGACAACAATTATAATTTTGTGTTGGATATTAAAACGGTTATGGTACCCATTTCAAAAAGCAGGACTGATTTTTTCAATATTTTACGTACACACCTTCAGGATATCTTAAAATCGGCAGGTATTCAGCATAGGCAGTTTATTGGCTGTAGTGTTGGCATGCCTGGCTTAATTGATGCTGAAAAGGGAGAAAATTACAGTTATTTCTTAAGCGATGATGAAAATATTCCTTTAACCGCCGCATTTGAAAAAATGCTAAATATACCTGTAGTGATCCAAAACGATGTGAATGGTTCATCAATGGCAGAATTTACCCACGGAATGGCTAAGGGCAAAAAGAATGTACTCGTATTGTTAATGGATTGGGGTGTGGGTTTAGGCATTATAATGGACGGAAAATTGAGGCAAGGCACCTGCGGTTTCTCTGGTGAATTGGGCCATATGCCTTTTGTAGAGAATGGGGCACTCTGTTACTGCGGAAAGCACGGCTGCCTCGAAACCGTTGCATCTGGAAACGCGCTGTCAGAAATGGCAAAAGAAGGTATTTTATTGGGCAAAAACTCCATGCTTACCAACCTCTCGAACGAAGAGCTGGAAAGAATTGAACCTGCTTTGATTATTAAGGCAGCAAATAAAGGTGATCAATACGCTATTCAACTGCTCTCCAATGTTGGCACTCATATGGGCAAAGGAATAGCTGTTCTGATCCAGTTATTCAACCCCGAGCTGATTATTTTAAGCGGCAAAATTGCCGGAGCCAAACAATACATCACATTACCCATGCAACAGGCAATAAACACCTATTGTATGACCCAAATTAGAGAAAAAACAACAATAGTTTCTTCTGAGCTGGGCGAAAACTCCAGGTTATTAGGATATGCAGCAACAGGTATCGATCAATTTCTGGGCGCCTATATCAAAAAAGTCAAAAAGCTTAAAAAGTAAGAGCCTGTTTAATTTTATTATAAGTTATTAGTATGTCAGTCTGTCCAAAGGACTCCTGTGGAGAGCGTAGTCGAAGACCCGTTTTTCGATACATTAAAAGCAATCGACTCCGCTATCAATGACAGATTAAAAGAGTGGTCGTCTTTCCCGCGCAGGCGGGAATCTTAAAGCGCTTGCATTACGATTATTCATAAGTTTTCCTTTTTTCAGAGGTATTCATGAGCACTCCGTGGTTCCCAATCGAGTTGGGAATGACGAACTGCCAAAACCTGTCATCAACACTCCGATGTATTTGAAAAATTCTAACCTCTACCATTGACGTTATCTTGCAAATCAACATTTTAACGACTTTCGAATTTCCACCTAGCTAGGCCACAGCACCGTATCCCCGTTCTACTTAAATCGGCCTAACAAATTTTTGGGAATCCACAGGCCAGGCCTATGTAGAAACTTCAATACAAAAATTTTCAGCCGACACTTTTGTTTCTTTTGGTGCCAAAAGAAAAAGGCCTGTTCGGCTAGGACAAATATATTCCGAATGGCGCAAACCACCCTAAATTTGTCTGTTATTGGCACCTTATTTTCCGATAGCTTATTTAGATTTGTATAGCAAATTTAAACCGAGACCGATGGAAACATATAAAAAAGCAGGACATGAAAAGGTAAATGGCATTAACATGTATTATGAAAGTTATGGGGAAGGAGAAATTCCGCTGGTATTGATACATGGCGGCGGTTCTACCATTCAATCTACATTCGGGAAATTCATTCCCCTTTTGGCAAAATCCTACAGAGTTATAGCTGTTGAGCTTCAGGCCCACGGACGTACCAGCGACCGTGACCAGGCAGAATCTTTTGAGCAGGATGCAAAGGATGTGACCACTTTATTAAATCAGCTAAAAATTACGAAAGCCAATTTTCTAGGTTTCAGCAACGGCGGAACAACAACCTTGCATATTGCGGCACAACATCCGGCTGTGGTGAATAAAATCATTGTCATTTCGGCCAATTACCAGCGGGAAGGTTTAATTGATGGCTTTTATAATGGCTTTGGAGATGCAACCATCGACCATATGCCCGAGCCGCTTAAAACAGCTTTTTTAGCAGTAAACCCAGATCAAAACGCGCTGCAAACGATGTTCGAAAAAGATAAACAGCGCATGCTCGATTTTGTCGACCTCAGCGATGAAGATCTGAGGGGAATTACTTCCGATACGCTTTTAATGGTGGCAGATAAAGATGTGATCAAGCCAGAACATGTGGTTAAAATGTCGAGATTGATTGCAAATACACAACTGGTTATTTTACCTGGTGTGCATGGCGCTATGATCGGCGAAAACCTTAATCCGGATATTAGCGACAAAACAATTGAGATTACTGCACACCTGGTGGAAACTTTTTTAAACCAATAGCTATGAGTCCATTGATTTAATCCACATAAAATTCACCCTCCCCTGATTTAGCATTTAATATCTTTGCCGGATGGAACACGTATTGGATAATCCAATTTATTATGCTTTAACGTCCGGACATAGCCATATTGCAAAAGGCCTTGAAGAGGTAAAATATTATATCGGAGATATTACAGCATTTGCCGGCTTAAAAGATAATTCGCAGGAGAATCTAGACACGCTTTATCAAATCAGCCCTACGAAAAGCCTTTTTGTATTTTTCTCAAAAACACCTGTCGAAATACCTCAGAAGTGGAAGTTGTTAACGCATATCGATATGTTTCAATTTGTTTTTCGCGGCAAAGAAACACCAACTGCAGAGGCAACTGGAATAACAGACCTTAATCTGGAACACGTTACAGAAATGACCGATCTTGTGGAATTAACTAAACCGGGGCCTTTTATAGCCAAAACCATCGAGCTTAGTAATTACACAGGCATATTTGTTGATGGGAAATTGGCAGCTATGGCCGGACACCGGTTCCATCCCAACCCTTATCGTGAAGTAAGTGCAGTTTGCACCCATCCCGATCATTTAGGCAAAGGTTATGCTTTTAAGATTTTACAAGAACAGATCAAAAGAATATTGCACCGTTCGGAAATACCATTTTTACATGTTAGAAATGATAATGAAGGCGCCATTAAACTTTATCATAAATTGGGTTTCGAGATCAGGACAGACATGATTGCCTACGTCATTAAAAAAGAGGCTTAGACCAAGAAGAGAATGTTTCTAAATAGAAAACCGTTCAGAAATTACCACTTCAATGCTTTAGTTTTGCGCTATAACTAACACACACATGTCTAAAACAAAACTTACCATTAACAATAACGGCTCTGTTAAAATTGAGGGCGATTTCGAAATTGTAGATAGAAACGGAAACACTTATGGCTTACAGGGCAGAGAAGTACTTTCGATCTGCCGTTGTGGTTTATCAAAAAACAAGCCTTTTTGCGATGGCTCACATAGCGGCCATTTTGAGCATGAGGCAGTAGCCTTCGATCTTCCTCCAAAAAAGGTTTAATAACTATTTTTTTTAAAGCCCCGCATTTAGCAGGGCTTTTATATTTTGAAAGCAGCATAAATTAAATACCAATCTTTGATGTGAGATAAGAATAGGCCAAGAAAGCCGTCATTAAACTAAAGCGGTTGATATCCAGTAAATAATTTTGATTGTTTTTGTTTTCATATTTTTTTGATGCAAACTTATGTAGCTTTACTATCTAAAAGACACTAGTATCCCAAAGGATAGTGCTATCCTTTACGAAAGCTTATACCTTTGTATTATGGGACCAAGAAAAGAACACCGTAATATAGAAACCTGTACGGCAAGTTTAAATGCGGTAAAGACGCGCTCTATGTGTTAAATGGGAAGTGGAAGCTTCCGCTGATTATTTCTCTGCAAGAAGGACCACTGCGTTTTAATGAGATCCAAAAATCACTTGGAGAAATTACACCCAAAATACTGTCGAAAGAACTTAAAGATTTAGAATTAAATGAATTTGTGATCCGGAAAGTATTTTCTACCACTCCGGTTACCGTAACTTACGAGCTTACCCCTTATAGTGAATCGCTGGAAAGAGTTATTGATGAACTGAGGGATTGGGGATTAAAACATCGCGAACGGTTGGTTAAAAACAGAAAAAGCGAATTGGTTGAAGCATAAATGGCGACCTCACTTTAGGCCGCCAAATTTGATTTGCTAGACCATTCATTTTGCTCAAAAAAGCAAAAAACTGATAATGATAAAATTCGGCTATCTTTGTACAAAATAAAATCGATGGCGGTATTACATAAAAAAGAAGAAAAAATTCAGGCAGTGCTGGGTAGGTTGCCTAAAAAATATACAGACGAACAATTTGTAGAGATGTTTATCAGACTTTACTCTAAAGATTGGGGCAAAATTAAATCAGCTTATATTAAACAATCTCAGGATAAAGAACCTGGAACCATCATCAACATGCCGAAACCAGAGGTATATTTACGACAGATCCTGGCCAACTATCTTCAACAAGATCATGCGCCGAAAGCAGTAGAGGTTAAAGAAGAACCTGTTGTTGAAGCACCAGTTACCGAAGTTAAAAAAGCGAAGGCCCCAGCTAAGAAGAAAGAAGCTGTAGCTGAAGAAGTACCTGCTGAGGTTAAAAAAGCAAAAGTACCTGCTAAAAAGAAAGCTGAAGCAATTGAAGAACCAACTGTGGAAGTTAAAAAAGCGAAGGCGCCTGCAAAGAAAAAAGCGGAAGCAGTTGAAGAGGCTCCAGTAACTGAAAAGAAAGCAAAAGCAGCAGCAAAAAAATAAAAAAATATTTTACATCAAATATAATAAATCACCTTTTTGGTTGTTTATATATATGAGAGCGTTAATTTAGATGACGGGGATAGGTCGGTATGATTTATCCCCGTTCTTTTTTGACCGTTTTTTGCCCTTGCATATATCTTTGTCATTCTGAGCAAAGCGAAGAATCTTAGAATTAGCCTTGCATACATAACAACCTCGAAATCCCTACCAGATCGTCATTGCGAGAATGATTTTTCATCGGCCGAAGCAATCTCTATTGCAAACTTTGCAAATGGGAAAGATTGCTTCGTCGTTCCTTCTCGCAATGACGGCCAACTTTGAAATGTATCATTCGTTATCACAAGATTTGCAATAAATATCGATCGCTTTCCTCCACCACAATAGCAATGATTTACATCCAATTGTAAACTTTGTTCTTTTAATTGGAATATCGGGAAAAGTCGATATACATTTGTACCATGGATCAGGTAGAAATATTCAAAGCCCTTTCGAACAAAACACGTTTACAGATTTTAGGTTGGTTAAAAGCGCCTGAGCTACATTTTCCGGAACAGCCCAATGCCGATTTTGAAAATGTAGGTGTTTGCGTTGGGCAGATTCAGCTTAAAAGTGGTTTATCACAAAGTACCATTTCCGAATACCTCTCTATTTTACAGCGAGCCGATTTAATCAGTTCAACGCGCTTAGGCCAATGGACTTATTACAAACGCAATAAAGAAGGCTTAGAAAAATTAAGCGAAATCATCAATACCGAATTATAATTTAGAAACATATGAACACAGATAGTTTATTCAGGCCGTTTAGCCTTAAAACATTAAATATCAAAAATAGAATAGTAATGGCGCCGATGACGCGGTCCTTTTCTCCCGGCGGCGTGCCAACAGCCGATGTTGCTAGCTATTACGCAAAAAGAGCCGCTGGCGAAGTGGGTTTAATTTTATCAGAAGGAACCGTAATTAACCGTCCTTCTTCTTCTGCCGATCCTAACATTCCACATTTTTACGGTACAGAAGCTTTGGCAGGTTGGGAGAACGTAATTAAAAGTGTACACCAGGCCGGTGGTAAAATGGGACCACAGATCTGGCACCAGGGCATTATGGATAACCATGCATCAGGCTGGTTACCAAGCACACCCTTCGAAGGTCCATCAAGCTTAAACAAGCCAGGTTTCGAAAACGGCGTACCGATGACTGATGCAGCCATTGCAGATACCATTGCGGCTTTTGGCCAGGCGGCAGCAGATGCCAAAGCGCTGGGTTTTGATACTGTTGAAATACATGGCGCGCACCAATACCTGATCGATCAGTTTTTTTGGAACGGTACAAACAACCGTACCGATATTTATGGCGGTAAAACCTTGGCTGAACGTACCCGTTTTGGTGTTGAGGTAATTAAAGAAGTACGTAAAAGGGTTGGGGAAGATTTCGCACTAATTATCCGCTTATCACAATTTAAACCTGCTGCCTACGATTTTAAACTGGCCAAAAACGAGCAGGAAATGGAACAGTGGTTAACACCATTGGCCGAAGCCGGAATTGATATTTTTCATTGTTCGCAACGCCGATTCTGGGAGCCTGAATTTGAAGGTTCTGACTTAAATTTTGCAGGTTGGGCTAAAAAAGTAACCGGAAAAGCTACGATCTCAGTGGGCTCAGTTGGTTTGGATGGCGATTTCTTTGGTGCTTTCGCAGGCCAAAGTTCACAACCTAGCTCGCTAGATGAACTGGTACGCAGAATGGACCGCGGCGATTTCGATTTAGTAGCAGTTGGCCGTCCGCTTTTAGCAGATCCGAACTGGGTAGAGAAAATTAAAAACAACCTTACAGAAGAATTGAAAGGCTTTAGCAAAGAAGCTTTAATGGAATTGGTATAAAAACCATATTTTTTCTTTTTAAGTTTAAAAAGGCATCTCGAAAGGGATGCTTTTTTTGTTTCTTGTGATGTCAGATGTTTCTAGTGATGTCAGATGTTACCATCTGACATCTATTGGGGAATTAATGATTTTAAAAGAAGGCACTAAAAAATTCTTCGATAAATTTAAGGAAAGCAATGCCTGTTCATGTGGAATCAGATGTTATCATATGATGCACATACAAGCATAATTAAATTCTTAAAGAATCCTTCTTTCGAAATGCCATTAATCAGTCAGATGGTAACATCTGACTGCACATACAGGATTAGGAAAGCAATACCGGCAATACTTCGGCTGCTCCAGCCCCGCCCTTTGCTTAATCCTGATTTTTGTGGTGTCAGATGTTACCATCTGACACTTATCTCAATTACTAATCAGTCTTTAATCGTATTTATGAACTGTTTATGCCAGTCAGATGGTAACATCTGACTGCACATAAATTTCCTTCAAAATTGGCAGAAGCGGGAGCGGGACTACAACAACCTAAAAGCTTCTGTTATTGCTTTCCAAAAAACAAACTAAGCTCTTTTCATGGCACCAGATATTACCAAACCAATCTGCCATTGGCGATATTTTTCCTTAAATTCACGTCATCAAAAAATTGATTATCCATGTCGAATATTAAACTCATTATCGAAGAAAGACCAGCAAATATTGGAAATTTTATGGTTGGTAGGTTACTGCCTTTCAGAGAGAAACGGATGGTTGGGCCTTTTTCTTTTATCGACCATATGGGCCCTGCTGCAATGAGCGATCATGAAAATCTCGACGTTCCACCTCATCCACATATCGGTTTATCTACCTTAACTTTTTTGTTCGAAGGTGAAATTACACATAAAGACAGTTTGGGTTCGGATATTGTAATTAAACCCGGGCAGGTAAACTGGATGACCTCGGGCAGCGGCATTGTACATTCGGAAAGAACCCCGGAATATCTTCGGCATACCGATAAAATGCTCCACGGCTTACAGATCTGGGTGGCCTTACCTAAGGATTTAGAACAAATGGAACCTGAGTTTTGCCATGTAGAAGGAGCAGACATTCCAAGCTGGACAGAAGATGGTGTAAGTTTTAAATTAATCGCTGGAGAAGCTTTTGGCTACAAATCTCCAGTTCCGGTGTATAGTCCATTATATTTTTTAGAATTGAAAAGTACCAAGCAGCAAAAGCTAAACATTGGCGATTACCTGTTTGGAGAAAGTGCACTTTATATTTTAGAGGGTGCAATTGAAAGTGAGGGGAATATTTTTGAGCCGCGTTTAATTTTAATTGCCAACGACGCCAAACTATGCGAATTTACCATGCACGAAAATACCACGGTTTATATTTTCGGAGGTGAACCCTTTCCCGAAGAACGTTTTATTTACTGGAACTTTGTTGCATCTGACAAAGAACTGATTGAAAAAGCCAAACAAAAATGGTTAGATCAAAGCTTTAAACCCGTTCCTGGTGAAACAGGTTTCGTGCCTTTGCCTGATCAGCATCCGCTCAGCAAAAAGTAATCCTTGGATCAATTAAGATTAGAAACTTAATTTCCTTTCTTAAACAAATTCATATTTACTGAAACGGCCACGCCTGTTGATGATAATTTAGAATTTCCGTAACCAATATTGGTTAATGGGATTTTCATAAATGGTTTAGCGCTGATGCTTAAATTATTATTTATTTTGTGCTGAAACTCGACACCAACATTGGCTATACCTAAATAATGCTGATTCTGGTTTCTGACTTCGTAGCTTTGAGGGCCTTGATAAGCTCCATTATAAGAATAGCTGTATTTCTCTTTCAACATTAAATAACTAGATAAACCTGTACTTACTGAAATCGAATTTCTACGCCCATCAAAAACCTTATAGTTCACATTAATTGGAATATCAATTACATCGCAATTGGCGTGAATATTTGCTGGATTTACCTTAAAAACATAATTGCTGTTAGGGTTGTATTGGCTAAAATCTGAGTCGTAGATTTTCTTAGCATAACCTGCCCCGGTAGTAACACTCAATTTCTTTGTTAAGAAAAGCGTAGCCTCTACCCCAAAACCACCACTTAAACTACTTTTGCCTGATTTCTGCACACTGGTTAAATCGGGTGCAGCCAGAATACTTAAAACAAATCTTGATTTTTTCTTAAAAACCGGAGGTTGAATTTTCTCTGTTTTTCTTGAGGCAAGTGTAGCAACATAATCTGGTTGTTCAAATTCTACAAGTTTAGGTTTTACACTTATTTGCGGATTAGACAGTACATTATTTATAAGGTTGTGATTAATATAATCGCGCGCTAAAACTTTAGGAAAATCTTTATTAAATGAGCTTGTTATAACCGCTTTATGATCATCTGTAGCTTTATTATTCTCGTTATTCCCAACCAATAAACTTTTTTCACTATTCTCGGTCGAAGGGTTTTGCGCTGTTGGCTTTTCGATTAAATCTGCCTTATTATCTAGAGGCTTGTTGTTCTCTTTTTTGTGCGCATTTGAATCTGTTTTCACCAATGAATTGTTTTTTGACTGATCACCATTCGGCCTAACCAATAAAAAAACCACCAGCAACATTGCGGCTACTGCAGCCACAGCAGTTAACCAAATTAACGGCACTATCCTCCTTTTAGGCGTTGGATGCAATCTCTCCTCCAGATTATCCCAATCTAAATCATTAAAAGGAAGATCGGGATTTTCCAATCCATCCTTAAATAATTTATCTATATCTTTTCCCTCTCTCATTGCATGTTTGTATTTAACCTTACCTGTAAAAGGTTTCTATCTACCTCCGAACTCCTTACCTGGTAAGTTTTCGCATCTGTAGCTTTTAGCATTTCCTGTAATTTCTGTCGTGCCTTAAACAGGTTCGACTTTGATGTTCCTATCGATATTCCCAGCATTTCGGCAATTTCCTCATGGCTATAGCCATCTATAGCGAAAAGGTTAAAAACCGTTCGATAGGCCGGACTTAGGTTTTGAACCAATGCTAATAAATCGTGGTAAGCCAACTTATCATAGACAGAACTTACCTGCGCAATATTTTCATGATCCAGAATATCTACGTGATCAGCAAATTTTAGATTAGCACGATAATAATCGATAGCTGTATTGGTTATGATACGACCAAGCCAGGGTAAAAAAGCCTTGCTGGGCTCATATTTAGTTATGTTCTTAAAGGCTTTAAAAAAGCCATCATTCAGTATTCCTGCAGCATCCAGCCGATTGTTTGCATAACGCAAACAAATCCCCATAGCAAAGCTATAGAAATGTTTGTATAGCGCTTTTTGACTATCCCTTTCATTTCTAATGCACCCTTGAATATACTTTTGTATAATATCTTCACTATCGCGGCTGGCGGTCACAGGTTCTCCTTTCAAAATACATTACGGTAAGAAATTACAAAAGGTTGCCTCAAAAAAGCATTTTCTATAAAATAATTATCATTCGTTCGGTTATGCTAAAATTCTCTTTTCAACAAGCAACCATTTACAAGCTGACGGCGTAATAGCAGCATATTAATGATTAAAGTTAAAACTAAAAACAAAAATCTTATGCTAATCTACTTAAAAAGAAACCTATTGGCTGTATTGTATATAGCCGTGGTATTTAGTGCCTGTAAAAAAAGTAGTTCGGACGAACCTACAACTCCGCCTGAATCTAACAAAAAGGGGATTCAATTGGCAACAGATGCCAAGTTCGGGACGGTATTAACTGATAAAGACGGTAAAACTTTATACTTTTTTGCATCAGATGCCGCAGGTACGCCAACCTGCATCGGCGGTTGCGAAACCACCTGGCCACTTTACTTCTCAGCCGATGCCAGTACCGATTTAAACCTGAACAAAGCAGAAGTTGGGGAGGTTACCCGTGCTGATGGCCGTAAACAAAGCACTTACCGTGGTTATCCACTTTATTACTTTGCTAACGACGTTACAAAAGGAGATATTAAAGGCGATGGTGTTGGTGGAATATGGTTTGTGGCTAAACCCGATTATTCATTGATGCTGGCCAATGCACAACTGACCGCGAACAATATTAATTACACCAGTACCTATGCTGTTGGCGATGGCAAAACCATTTACTTGACCGATAGCAAAGGACGTACTTTGTATGCTTTTGCGCCAGACAAAAATGGTGTAAATACCTATACAAAAAGCGCTACACAAGAAGGTATTTGGCCGGTTTACGAATCTGAAGTGCTTAATGTGCCCTCGGCTGTTGCAAAAGCTGATGTTAGTGTAATTACAGTAGCCACCATCAACAAAAAACAATTAACCTATAAGGGATGGCCTTTGTATTACTGGGTATCAGATCTAAAAAGAGGCGATAACAATGGCATAGTAATCGGAAAGGGACCAGGTTTAACTTGGCCGGTATTACAGCTAAATGCAACTGTTGCTCCGGCACCATAAATAATTTGGGTTAGGCGGGTAGAATGGTCGGCTGGTGTTTTCACAGCCGGCCTTTTTTATACTTCTAATAAGGCTTGTTTAATTTTTTCAGCTGCCTCAGCTAATTCTTCACTGGTTGGTTTCAATTTTTCTTTGCTAAAATTCATATCGCTCACATTATTCATCGGAATTAAATGAATATGTGCATGCGGAACTTCCAAGCCGATAACCGAAACGCCTACTTTTTTGCAAGGGAAAGCTATTTTTACGCCTTTCGCTACAATTTTAGCAAACATCCAAAGGCCAACATACAGATCTTCCTCCATATCGAAGATATAATCGGTTTCAATTTTCGGAATAACCAAAACATGCCCCGCCGTTAAAGGCTGAACATCTAAAAATGCTAAATATTCTACAGTTTCAGCAACAACATGTGCACTGATTTCGCCTGCAACAATTTTTGAAAAAACAGTCATTAAGGTGTATGGTTAAAGGTGTAAGGGCTGGGCGGTTAGGGTCAAAGCGTTTGGCGGGAGGCGATTAAACGCTTATCGCCAAACGCTATCCGCTTATCTCGATATTTCCAGCACTTCGAACTGCATTTTACCTGCCGGCACTTCGATTTCGGCGAATTCGCCTACCGATTTACCTAACAAACCTTGTGCAATTGGCGATTTAACAGAAATTTTTCCTGTTTTTAAATCGGCTTCTGTTTCAGCTACCAACTGGTAAGTCATGGTAGCACCGTTTTTAACATTCTTTATTTTAACAATCGATAAAGCAAGTACTTTCGATAAGTCTAATTTAGACTCATCAATTAAACGTGCGTTTGCCAACGTATTCTTTAATTTTGAAATTTTTGCTTCATGCAAACCTTGCGCTTCTTTAGCAGCATCATATTCTGCATTCTCCGATAAATCACCTTTATCCCTTGCCTCTGCAATTGCTTTAGATATTAGCTGACGACCGGTGGTTGTTAAATAATGAACTTCCTCTTTTAATTTATCTAACCCCTCTTGGGTGTAGTATGTTACCTCTGTCATTGCTCTATTAATTTTATTCAAACGCTATAAAAAACAAACAAGACTACATAGTTGGTTTCCTACATAGTCTTGCTTCAATTATAACGAAGATAAAATGTGGAAATTACAAAAGCAAATAAAAAATTAAGAAGTGACCAATATTTTAACCTTTTATGACGCTCAAGGTCAATTTGAAACAGTATTTACACCTTAAAATAAAGACGAACTCTTTCGTTCCTTATTATATGCCAGAATCACCACAATGGTAACATTCATTTATACACTTATCCAAAATTCAATCATAAGTCATATTTTTAGCTAAAATTATTCATAAAAATGAAAAAGTTATTATCTATTGCCCTGCTCATTTGTTTGGGTGGCTATACTGTTTCTGCCCAGGAACTTTACATGCCCCGAAACATTAAAGCAGCATATGCTAAGGGCACACGTGCTATGAACGGAAAACCTGGTCCAAATTATTGGCAAAACCATGGAAAATACAACATGGATATTAAGGTAGATGCCGAAACCAAAGTGGTAAGCGGTAAAGAAGAAATTTTGTATAGTAACAACAGTACTGATACTTTAAAAACTTTAGCCATTCGCTTTGTAAACAACTTGCATAAACCAACCTCACCGAGAGGTGGTGCCGTGAGCGAAGATTTTTTGAGCACAGGCTTAAATATCAGTTCTTTCTCTGTTGATGGCGAAACGTATAAAGTAGACAGTAAAAACTGGGGAACAGTTGGCAATGTAAAACTGAACAAACCGTTGCTTCCAAAATCGAAAATTACAGTTAAAATAGAGTGGGATTATCCATTATCAAAGGAAAGCGGTCGTGAGGGACAGATTGATCCAAACTCATTTTTTGTGGCTTATAGCTATCCTCGTATCTCTGTATTTGATGATTATAACGGCTGGGACCGCATTCCACATACCGATAGAGCTGAGTTTTACAACGACTTTAATGATTACGAATTCGCAATCAAAGCGCCAAAAAATTACGTGGTTTATGCAACCGGCGATTTCCTGAATCCTGATGAAGTGTTACAACCAGAAATTTCTGCACGTTTAAAAAAATCATACAATGGAGATGAGGTCATCCATATTGCTACCGAACAGGAAATGAAAGACGGCAAAGTAACCCAGCAAAAAGATTGGAACACCTGGAAATTTGCGGTAAAGCACATTACCGATGTTACTTTTGCCCTGAGCAATCATTATGTATGGGATGGCGCAAGTGTAATTGTAGATAAAAAGACGAATCGCCGTGCAAGTGCACAGGCGGCTTACAATCCAACTACCGGAACAGATTTTACTAACTCGGTTAAATACAACCTTAATGCTTTAGATTGGTTCTCTAACAATTGGCCGGGCATCCCCTATCCCTATGCTAAAACCATTGCTTTTCAAGGTTTTGCCGATATGGAGTACCCGATGATGGTTAACGATTCTCAATTTGGCGATCCTGTTTTTGCACAATTGGTTCAGGACCATGAAGTAGCACACACTTACTTCCCCTTTTACATGGGCATTAACGAAACCCGTTATGCCTATATGGACGAAGGCTGGGCTACAACATTCGAATATTTAATCGGTATTGCAGAACACGGCAAAGAGGCGGCTGATAAGTTTTACAAAAACTTTCGGGTAAATAAATATATTAATGATAAATCGACAGAAGAAGACCAGCCTGTAATTTCCATGTCCGATCAAGTTTCGGGTTCGGGTTATGGGAATAACTCCTACGGAAAGGCTTCATTATCTTACCTGGCGTTAAAAGATATGCTTGGTGATGAGTTATTTAAAAAAGCGTTGCATACCTATATGGGCAACTGGAATGGCAAACACCCTATTCCATGGGATTATTTTAACTCGATGAATGCGGGATCAGGACAAAATTTAAACTGGTTTTTCCAAAACTGGTTTTTCACTAACAACTATCTTGATTTAGCCATTACTAAAGTAACGCCTGCAAAAGGAAAATCGACGGTAACCATTAAAAATGTAGGTGGTTTCGCCATTCCATTTAATGTGGTGGTTACTTATACCGATGGAAAAGCAGACACCATCCACAAAACACCTGCGGTTTGGAAAACGAATCAAAAAGAGGTGAACATCGTGCTTAACACTACTAAAAAAGTAAAATCGATTGGTTTAGATAACAGCATTTACATGGATGCTACGCCGAAAGATAATGTTTGGGAAAACAAGTAGTTTTCAGTTGGCAATTTTCAGTTGGCGGTTAATAGCTGCCAACTGAAATTTATAGAAGTCAAATAGTCCTCGTTTGTAACGAGGATTATCGAGATCCGCATTTGTAATGCGGAATAAACAAATGGCGATAAAATCGCCTATCTCCTACATCCTCGTTACAAACGAGGACGATGATAGGTAACAGTTTGTGGTTAACTGCCAACTGAAAATTGCAAACTGAAAACTGTTAACCGTTCTCTGCCTTACAAACAGGCTCATGCTTTACCGGAAAATTTAATGAGTTAGCAATAAAACACATTTTATTGGCTTCGTGATGTAGCGATGCTGCAAGCTCATAATGCGCCTTATCGGCTATTAAAACCAGGGGGTGCAGGGTAACTTCTTTAAACCTACCACTACCATCGGCCGATTCTTCCATAGTCCCTACGGCCTCATCCTTATAATCAATCACTACAATTTCGTTTTTAGAGCATAAATGTAAATACCAAAGCATATGGCAACTTGATACAGATGCCAATAATAGATCTTCGGGATTATATTTAGATTTATCGCCCAAAAAAGCAGAATCAGACGATCCTGAAATATCGGCTTTGCCTTTTACTGAAATTACATAATCGCGATCGTACGAACGGTAATCCATTGTACCTGAGCCTTTATTGCCCGTCCAGGTAACTGTAGTTGAATATAAATGATCTTTCGGCATGATAAAATTGGTTAGATTGTATAGCCAATTTAAGAAAATAAAATTGAGATTTACAGCTTTTAAGCCTATTAGATCATAAAAACCGCGTATTTTGTACAAGCCCTCAAAAACAAACCTGATTGGAATGGAAAGACCGCAGCGTAGCGAGGACTTGTAATGGAAAGCAGGGCAGAACCTCAGCTAATAGCAGTACCCTTGCTTTCCAAAGCCTAAATAAGTTAGGATTATGCTCACTAGAAACTAAGCCCGCTTAACTTCTCAGCCAAAACCTCCGAAATTTTACGGTACGAATCAAACGTCCAGCCGCCAACATGCGGCGTTAAAATCACTTTGTCGTTATTTTTAAGTTCCTCATACCACACCTGTTCACCCAAATCCGGGAATTTTTCCGTCTGCAGCACGTCCAATCCGGCACCTAAAATCTTTCCGCTTTTAATGGCATTCAGCACTGCCTGCGTGTTAACAATTTCACCCCTTGCCGTATTGATGAAGAAAATAGGCTTTTTAAAATGAAAGAAATACTCATCATCAACCATCTGTCTGGTTTCGGCAGTTAGGGGAATATGCAAGCTCAGTACATCACTGTGTTTCACAATTTCTTCCATGCTTACCTCGCGGGCAAAAGCATCCGAAAATCCAGTTTTATATTTGTCATAGGCCATTACATCTACCTCGAAACCCGCCAGTTTCTTCGCAAAACTCTGCCCCATAAAGCCATAACCAATAATTCCCACCTTTTTGCCTTTCAATTCGTAACCACGGTTACCTTCCCTATCCCACACCCCGTTTCTAATCTCAATATCGGCCCTGCGGAAGTTGTTCATCAATGATAACAGCAAACCCGTAGCATGTTCGCCAACAGCATCGCAATTGCCTTCGGGCGCATTAATCAGTTCGATATTTCTTTCAAAAGCGATCTTATCATCAATATTATCCAACCCTGCCCCTGCCCTGGCTACAAATTTTAAATTTGGGGCAGCAGCAAAAATCTCAGCATCGATCCTAAATTTTGTCCGAACAGCTATGCCTATATAATCCTTTATTTTATCTAGTGTTTGTTGACGGGTAATCTGTGGTTCATCATCAACCTCATAGCCCATGGCAATAGCCTGCTCTTTAAACGCAGGGTGTAAATCATCAACAATTAATATCTTATTCATAATGAACAAAAGTAACATTTTGCAAATTGTTCGATTGTAATATTCTGTCATTGTTTTAGCAAAACTGAAAACTGCTGATTGTTACCTGTCTACTATGGATTAACCCACAAAAATATTACTATAAAATGGCTGTAATAAAATAGTTACGGCTCCTTAATTAAACTTAGTTGCCGTTACTTTGTCTCCCTTTATAAAAACACACGAAATTTTATTTTTTAATGAGACTTTTACAATCGAGAACAATACAGATTACCCTTTTACTTTTAAGCTTATCATTTAGTCTTTTCGCACAAACAAGCGGAAAAGCAAAAATTACCGGAATACTTAAAGATGCAAAAACACAGGAAACCATTCCATTTGCTACAGCTATTTTAATTGATAAGGCTACGGCCAAAAACGCAAAAATTGTGCAAACTGATGTAAATGGTGCTTTTGTAATGACCGATATCCCTGCCGGAACTTTTACCTTTAAAATAAGTTTTGTGGGTTACCAAACCATGGTTAGAGATAACGTGGTAATTACTGCCGCCACGGGTACATTAAACTTTGGCGACATTAAAATGAATCCTTCAAAAGGAAATATGCTGAGCGAAATTACCGTAACAGGCCAAAAACAAGGCATGCAGATGGGGATCGACAAAAAGATTTTTGCTGTAGATCAGAGCGTAATCAGCGAAGGCGGCTCAGCAGGCGATTTATTGCAGAATGTTCCTTCTGTTTCTACTGATATGGATGGCAATGTGAGTTTACGTGGTTCTACAGGCGTTAAAGTATTAATTGATGGAAAACCATCTTTAATTGCCGGCGGTAATGTAGCGCAGATTCTTCAATCAATCCCGGCAAGCTCAATCGAAAGCGTTGAGGTAATTACCAACCCATCGGCTAAATATGATGCAGAAGGTCAATCAGGCATCATCAACATTGTACTGAAGAAAAACACAAAACTAGGCTTTAACGGTTCAGTTGCATTAACTGCAGGTAACCGTGATAACTATAATGCCAACACCAACTTAAGTTTTCAGAACAGCAAAGTAAACCTTTATGGAAACTATGGCTATCGCTACGGTAACCGTTTTGGTGGTGGTTTTCAGGACATTACCTACAAAACACCAACCAGTTCAACAGCTTTCGCAAATCAGAATACCGTTTCTAATTCTTCCGATAGAGGGCACAATGCTAAAGCTGGTTTAGATTATTATCTGGCACCAAAAAGCGTAATCAGCTTATCAGGTGGTTTTAACTCAAGAGAAAATGAGCGAAATGAATTGCTTGATATCAGACAATTAAGTTCAAACCAGTCGCCTGTTTTATTGAGCAACAGAACCAATAAAAATGATGGCTATGGCAAAAGTTATGACCTGAATTTAGATTATGTGCAGAAATTCAATAAGCCAAAAGAAGAATTAACTTTCAACTTTGGTTATTCGAACGGAACAAACAATAACGACCAAACTTACAGTACCAACACCACTAACCGCAATGGTGTCCCGATTGATGAAACCTTAAGTTTACAACGTGTTTTTAATACCGGCAACAATACCAACTACAACATCCAGACTGATTATGCATTACCTGTAGGTAAAGCTGGTAAAATTGAGGTTGGTTACCGTAGCCAGATCCGCTTAGGAAACAATGATCAATACGCAGATTCGATCCCTACAAATACAAATATTTATGTCAGCAATAATAAGTTAATTAACGGTTTCGATAGTAAAGATCAGGTGCACGCACTTTATTTCAATTACCAGAACCAGATTAAAGATTTTGGTTACCAAATTGGATTAAGAGGAGAAGATGCGCGTTTAAATACGCATTTAGAAGGTTACACGGGTAATGTATTAACCACGGCCGAAGGAAATATCCACTACAAAAGAATTTATCCTAGTGTTTTCTTAACTCAAAAATTTAAAGGCGACAACCAGCTCCAATTGAGTTATACCCGTCGTGTAAACCGCCCTCGCCCTTGGGATACCAATCCATTTTTGGATGTTTCGGATCCTTTAAACTATAGAGGTGGTAACCCGAATTTATTGCCAGAAGATGCACACTCTTTTGAATTGGGATATAGTAAATACTGGAAAAAAGTAACCTTAACCACGAGTTTATATTTCCGCCAAACCAATGATGTAATTCAACGGGTAAGGAGTACACCAGTTAATGGGATCATTACTTCAACCCCTCAAAATTTAACGAATCAAATCAATAGTGGTTTAGAATTAATTGGTCGTTTCGATCTGATCAAAGTTTTAAACTTCACCACCAACGTAAACTTATATCAAGCAAAGTTTGCTGGAGATGCACGATTTGACATTCCATCGAGCAGTGGATTTAGTTGGAATGCCAACCTAACGGGAAATTTAACTGTTGCAAAAAATGTATCGTTACAGATACGCGGCGATTACAGAGCACCGGAAGTGATGGCACAGGGAAAACGTAATGCCATGTACGGAATTGACGGTGGAGCCAAATATGATTTCCCGAACAAAAAAGCATCTTTAAGCTTCAATGTTCGAGATGTATTTAACACCAGAAGATGGAGCATGACAACCGAAGATAAAGCAACAATTGTTGATTTTGAACGACAAATGCAGGGAACAATGGGTAACTTAACGTTCTCTTACCGATTTGGAAAAACAACATTTACGGGCGCCAAAAAGAAGAAAGACGATCAGCAGGACAACCGTCCTGATGAAGGATCATTTTAATAACCTAAGGTGCTTAGAAAAATTTTTCTAAGCACCTTTTTTACTAATCAGATATTGGGAAAACTTTTACCTAAGCTTTGCTTTACCCTATTGATTTTACTCAACGCCTTTGCTGCGCTTGCTGTAGAGAAAGGTTTAATCAGTGGAAAAGTGATTGAAGAAGTTGGTGGATTATCTATTCCATCAGCAGTAATATCTGTTTATATCGATGGATCTGAACAGCCCATAGTTACATCTGCCACAGATGAGGATGGCCATTTTAATATTAAAAATCTAAAAACAGGAAATTATAGCATTAGGGTAAGTTTTGTTGGCTATGCCCCATTAAAAGTAAATGGAATAGCCATAACAGAAAAAGATTTTGATAAAAACCTGGGCGCATTAAAACTAACTTCTGATCAAAATTCTTTACAGGAGGTAACCATTACTGTCCAAAAGCCGCCTATCGAATTTGGTGCAGATGGCGTGACTTACAATGTTGGCTCAACACTACTGGCTGAAGGCAGTACCGCAACAGATGTATTAAAAAACGTACCGATGGTACAGGTAGATATTGATGGTAATGCGACCATAGCTGGGAAAAGAAATACCAGGATTTTTATTGATGGTAAGCCCTCAGACTATATGACCTCCAACATCGCTGACCTGCTAAATGTACTTCCTTCTGATGCCATTGATAAAATAGAAGTGCTGACCAATCCGCCATCTAAATATAGCGGAGACGGCGAAGGCATCATCAACATTGTAATGAAAAAGGGCTTCAAGGTTGGTTTCAATGGCAATGTAGGCATTTCGAGTGGTTTGCAAGGTAATGGTAATACCAATGCCAATGCATCTTACCGCGGAAAATCTTATGCTATAAATGGAAGCGCAGCTTATCGTTATAATGTTGGGAAAAGCGACAGCCATAATTTCCGCGAAAACTTTTTTCCTGATACTACTTTTTATTATGACCAATATGGCGCCAATCGAAACCACAACAACGGTGGAAATTTTAGAATAGGTTTAGATTGGACCATTAGTCCAAAGCAAAGTTTGCGCTTATCAACCAATTACAACCTCAATAATTCAAATTCAAATGCGACAACCGATCTTCATTACTTAAGCGAAGAACGGATAGAAAACCGTCTCCGCAACCAGCATAATACGGGTAAAGGCAATAGCAATAACTTTGTTTTTAATGCCGATTACGATCTTCAGACCGATACCAGCGGAGGTAAAATATCTTTAGGCTTAAATTTCAACACCAATAAGAGCATCGATTTTAGGGATTATAGTACCACTTATGCCCAACCCAATACATCATCCCCAACTTTACAGCAAAATAATAACAACACCGGAAACAGGGGACTAAACGTAACCTTAGATTACGAAAAACCAATATTCAATAAACGCGACCGCATTGAAGCCGGGCTAGCTTTTAACTACAGAAAGAACGATAACGACTTGTTAATCGAAAATTTTAATTTTGCAGCTCAACAGTTTGTGCGTAACAACAAATTATCGAACCAGTTTTTATACAATGAAAACATAGCTGCTGCTTATGCCTCTTACAACTACCGGAAGGTTGGCTGGGGCGTTAAAACAGGAGTTAGGGCCGAACTTACCGATGTAGCTTTCGATTTATCTACCGGGCAGAATTATAATGTAAAACCTTATTTGAGCGTTTTTCCTAATTTATCTTTAAATCGATTTTACCGCAAACGGTACAATATTGGTGCTACCTATGGCATCCGTGTAAACCGGCCAAGAGAAAATACCTTGAACCCACAGGTTAATAATGTTGATACACTTAATATCTCCTACGGGAATCCTAATCTATCGCCAGCTTACACCCACCAGTTTGATATTAATTTTGGGGCTTTTGGCCAGAAATGGTCATTCAACCCGCGGCTCTCTTATTCTACCAGTCAAGGAGTTATAGAACGCTACCGTACGGTAACATTAATTCCAGGCTCCAATACAGCCAGATCTGAAAGCACTTACGATAATGTGGGCACCAATAATTCGCTATCGCTTATCCTAATCGGAAATTATCGCCCTACCAATAAGATATCGGCCAATGGAAATTTCAGTGTGATCCAAAGTAATTATAAATCGCAATTAAACAGTTCGCTGAACCGAGATGGTTTGAGTTTTAGAGGAGCAATTGGCCTATCGATGCAGTTACCGCTTAAAACGGCTTTCGAATCGAACTTAAATTATGCCAACAATACTAATGCACAAGGCCGGAGCAAAGGTTCCATTACTTCTAATTTCTCGGCCAGAAAAGTTTTTTTTGGTAACCGGTTAAACCTTCGCATAACAATAAATGATATTTTAGGAAACAGAACCAATACCTTTTACAATGAAGGCCAGAATTTCAGGCTGGAGAATTATTCAACCAATAACACGCAGAATTTCACTTTTAGCCTAAATTATCGTTTCACTAAAATTACCGTAAATAAAATTCCACCACCGCCGCTGCCTGCAAAACCACAGTAAGATAAAATCATATTGCTTATCTTGCATCATGGAAGAGATCAACCCTTGGAAAACACTAGAGAGCGAGGTAAAGTACGATAACAACTGGATCCGCTTAACCGAACATCAGGTGATTAACCCCTCTGGCGGAAAAGGAATATATGGTACCGTTCATTTTAAAAACCTGGCGATCGGAATCCTCCCACTAGATGAAAATTACAATACCTGGTTGGTTGGTCAATATCGGTATGCCCTAAACGCCTACAGCTGGGAAATTCCCGAAGGTGGTGGCCCATTTCACGAAGCATCGCTAGAAAGCGCCAGAAGGGAATTATTGGAAGAAACGGGCATGAGCGCCAGAAACTGGAAAGAGATCCAAAGAATACATTTATCTAACTCTGTGAGCGATGAACTGAGCATAATCTATGTTGCCACCGGTTTAATTCAAGGTATCGCGATGCCAGAAGAAACGGAACAGCTCGTGGTAAAAAAATTGCCCTTTGATGAGGCTTGTCAAATGGTTTTGAATGGAGAGATTACCGATTCGATAAGCGTTGCCGCAATTTTAAGAGCAAAGCTGATGATAATGAATGGCGAATTGTAGCTCGGACAACCACCAAATGTTCCTAACGGAACATAAAAAATATTGCATATTTTTTTGCTACCCAGCATATGTCCCAACGGGACATTAGGGCAACCTGGCGAATTATAAAATTTTTTTAAAAAAATGGCACACCTCTATTTACTCCAAGTGCTTATTATTTTGTCAATAAATCCATAAGCTGTTCCATAGGAACAAATCCTGGTAGAAATATACAATAAAAAATATTGCATATTTTTTCCTGCCCAGCATATGTCCCAACGGGACATTAGGGCAACCTGGCGAATTATAAAATTTTTTTAAAAAAATGGCACACCTCTATTTACTCCAAGTGCTTATTATTTTGTCAATAAATCCATAAGCTGTTCCATAGGAACAAATCCTGGTAGAAATAATACAATAAAAAATATTGCATATTTTTTCCTGCCCAGCATATGCCCCAATGGGACATTAGGGCAATCTGGTGAATTATAAAATCTTTTTAAAAAAAAATGGTACACCTTTATTCTAAATCCATAAGCTGTTCCGTAGGAACAAATCCTAGGTAGAAATAATGCAAATTGCAATTTTCGTTCCGTAGGAACGTTTCGTGGCCAATAAAAATTGTACATCTTTTTATAATTCAAAAAATTGTACCTAATTTAAGATTGCAAAACAATGCATCAACCCTTATTTAATAAGATTTTTGTTTTAAATTGCCTAGCAATTCTTAAATATTAAATCATCCCAAAATTATTAACGTCCCTTATCGGACAAGTCCTCGGTGGGAAAAATCGCGGTTTGCGATTTTCGTTCCGTAGAAACGTTTAATGTTGATTTAAATTTAAAATGCCATGCCGAATACCTATACCCAATTGCATATTCAATTTGTTTTTGCCGTTAAATTTCGGGCCTCATTAATTCATAAAGATTGGAAGGAAAGGCTTTTGAAATATATCACAGGGATATTTCAGGCAAATAACCATAAAATGATCCAGATCAATTGTATGCCAGATCATATTCACATCTTTATTGGTATGCGGCCACACCAATCCATTTCCAGCCTGATCCAGAATGTAAAAACAGAAAGTTCAAAATGGATTAACGATCAGAGATTTTGTAAAGTTAAATTTGCCTGGCAAGAAGGTTATGGCGCATTCTCTTATTCAAAAAGCCATGTTCAACAAGTTATTCAATACATTCAAAACCAGGAACAGCACCATAAAAAGGAGACCTTTTTACAGGAGTATGCCAGTTTCTTAAAAATGTTTGAGATTGTATACGAAGAAAAATACATCTTCAAAGAACCAAAATAATTTATTATTATCTTTGCCATCTATTAAATCAACCAGATGAGCAAGCTTTTCGGATATATTTTAAGCCCTATTTTTTATATTTTCTTTGGATTAACACTTTGTATCTTCCATCCTATACAGTGGATTTGCTTTAAGCTTTTTGGTTATAAAGCGCATAAAGTTTCGGTAGATATCCTTAACTTTTTCCTAACCTACTGCCAGATCTTTCTATTCAATTCAATCAGTTTTAAGAATGAATACGATTTACCTACAGATAGACCAATTATTTTTGCCGCAAACCACCAAAGCATGTACGATATCCCATCGTTAATTTGGTTTTTAAGAAAACACAGTGCAAAATTTATCTCTAAAATTGAGCTTACCAAAGGTATTCCATCCATATCCATTAACCTGCGTTTAGGCGGTGGGGCAAACATCAACCGAAAAGATAACAAACAGGCCATTTCCGAAATCATTAAACTTGGCCGTAGAATGAAAGAAAACAACTGGAGTACTGTTATTTTCCCGGAGGGAACCCGGGCGAAAGATGGTCAGCTGAAAACATTCCAATTTGGAGGTATTGCTACCATATTAAAAGTAGTACCCAATGCTTTGGTCGTTCCGGTGGCTATAGAAAATTCGTGGAAAATTGTTCGCTTTGGCATGTTTCCATTAACCACTGGCAATGCGCTAAAATGGACCGTTTTAAAACCGATAGAACCAGGCATAAAAACGCCAAATGATATCACGCTAGAAGTAGAAAACGAAATCAGGAAAGTTTTAGGCCAGCCAATGGCGCAGCCTGCTGTGTAGTCTCCATTAAGCTGTACAACATTATTCACCTCAACCCCCTCTTTAAAGATCCTTCGACTCCGCTCAGGATGACAATCGCGGCAGGATCATTCCGTGGTTTCTGTGCTTCCGTGGCAATTAAAAGGTTAATTGTTTGAACTGATTAAGCGCCTAACGCTCTAAATGTTCTTATTTCCGATCACCCTGAAAAATTCATCGCGGTAAGTATCGCCAACAGGGATAATCTTTTGATTAATGGTAATGCGGCTACGCTCAATACTTTCAATTTTATCAACAGCCACAATATAAGATTTGTGCACCCTGATAAACTGACCTTGAGGCAAAGCTTCTTCCATCTTCTTCATACTCTGTAGCGTAATTACACGCTCATCTTTTGTAAAAATCGAGATATAATCTTTTAAGCCTTCGATGAATAAAATATTGTGCAAATAGATTTTTTGAATCTTATGTTCTGTTTTAACGAAAATATAATCTTGCACAGGATTTGCCGAACCAGAAAACGGTGCAGGCGTAACAATGGGCTGCGCTACACTTGCAGGAGCTTCAACCGGTTTTACCTGATTATGTACTTTTTCTACCGCTTTATAAAAACGGTCGAATGCAATTGGCTTTAACAGGTAATCCGAAACATTTAGGTCATAACTTTCTAAAGCATATTGTGGGTAAGCGGTAGTTAATATGTAGTGGCATTTATTCCCAGCAATTTTTAAAAACTGGATTCCGGTCAGCTCAGGCATTTGAATATCTAAAAACACAAGATCAATCCCTCCGCCCTGAACAATCTGCAAAGCTTCAATAGGGTTTTCGCACCTTTTAACCATAGTTAAAAAAGGCACTTTCGAAATATAATCCTGTAAAATATCAAGCGCTAAAGGCTCATCATCAACAACAATACAGTTTAAGTTCATTTTAGGTTATTATTTTAATTAATGATTTTTATCCGGTTTATGTTTGGTATCGGATTATATGTCAATCATCAGTTCACAGGTATAATGAGTAGCCGAATTTACAACATTTAATTTATATCTGTCAGGGTAAACCAATTGTAACCGTCGTTCTACATTGGTTAAACCAACTCCTCCCTGCGCATCTTTATTCTGTTGGTTCTTTTTATTCACTACACTAAAATGCAAAATCTTCTGGTTGGCAATGATGTTAATTTTTACCGGTTCGGCCGGATCGGTTACTACACCATGTTTAAATGCATTTTCTACAAATGAAATCAACATTAAAGGAACAATTTTTTGATTGTCAATTTCACCGTTTAAAGTAAGCTCGATATAGGCGCCATCTTTAAACCTTATTTTTTGCAGTTCGATATAACTGGTTAAATAATCTACTTCCTTACTAAGCGCTACTGTTGGTGTATTGCTCTCATAAATCATGTAACGCATAATTTCCGAAAGCTTCATAATGGCATCGGCTGTTTTATCCGATTTTTGATAGGCCAATGAATAGATATTATTAAGCGAATTAAAAAGAAAGTGTGGGTTTAACTGCGATTTTAAAAACTGAAGCTCCATTTCGCGGCGTTCGCTTTCTAGGTTACGTTGGATCCTTTCGCTTGCAAACCAATCGATCGTAAATTTGATAATACAGCTGCAGATTAAGAAAAAACCTGAAAGGAAAGTAACCATGATCACAAAATTATGAACAGGTATGTCCATACGTTTTCCTTTGGCATTTACTGCAGTTAACACATCATCCGGATACAATACCGCTATGGCTGTTTTAGCAACAACAGATACCGCAATTAATAATAGAAATGCTAATACGTATATAAAATATTTCTTCCTCTTCTTGATCAGTTCAGGAATTAAGAAAATATAATTAATGTAGAAAATTGAAATATTGATTATTCCATATACCACATAGCTGATAAAATAATCTTTAGCTGTATGTATTGAAGTATCAAAAATATTCATCCCAACAATTAGCATTACAATAATTGTCCAAAAAATAGCATGTAATATTAAAGGCCCCTTACTTTGTTTCATTAGAAATATATTAAATGGTTATGAAAGCTGATATCCGTTTAATAGACACATATTAACTTCATGCATCCAAAATAAATAAAGTTTTATCGATTTACTTACACAATCTACCAACGGGCATTTTTTTTCTACCAACGGCCCAATAGGCAAATTTTATCGACAAACGCCAAAAATGTCTGTTGATCTAGAATCTTGAACACTTGGTATAATAGATTTTAGCAGGTTGTTTTTCTTGAGTTTCTTTGAATCATCAAAACGAAAACAAAATGAAAACATCATCAGCAATCAACTTAAAAAATCAAACAGTAATTACTGATGGTATTTTCGCAACCGCTCAAATAAAACTATCGATCATGAAAAAGTTAGCAAACACATCACCATTTTTACTTTTATTATTACCTGTATTTATGATGATTATTTTAACACTTACCGTTAGCACCAATCAGAATGATGCAGAAATAGTTGTAAAACCTACAAAAACATCCGGTTCTATTGTGAAACAAGTAACTGCTATTTTCAAATAGAAACATGGGTAATTACGCTATCGAAACTGTAGGTTTAAACTTTAACTTCGGCAACCAGGTTATTGTAAAAGATCTTTCATTACAAGTACCAAAAGGCAGTATTTACGGCTTCTTAGGTCCAAATGGAGCGGGAAAAACAACCACTATAAAAATTTTGCTTAACCTGCTCAAATCGCCATCCGATCAGGTTTTTATATTCGGTAAAGAAATAAACAGTAATCGCATAGCTACCCTTAAACGCATAGGTGCCCTGGTAGAACAACCAGCCATTTATGGCCATTTAACAGGGAAAGAAAACCTCATTAACCGCTGTATTCTGTTAGGCATAAAAAAAACGAAAGCTGATGAAATGCTGTCGCTAGTAGGTTTGACAGAAGCTGCAAATAAAAAAGCCAGTAAATATTCGTTAGGTATGAAACAACGGCTAGGCATTGCGCAAGCACTAATTTCAGACCCCGAATTACTCCTGCTGGATGAGCCTACAAATGGCTTAGATCCAAATGGCATTATTGAGGTCCGGAACCTCATGATCGATTTAGCTACAAAACACCAAAAAACAATATTGGTTTCAAGCCACCTATTGGCAGAAATAGAAAGAACAGCAACCCATGTTGGCATTATAAATAAAGGTCAATTATTATTTCAGGGTACGATTAACGAACTTCATTTACTGAGCAAACCTGTGCTCGAAATTGAAGTCGACAAGATCGAAAGTGCAAGTTCCCTTTTAACAAAGTCGGGTTATGAAATTATAGCAAAAACCGAAAAGATAATTACTATACCATTTACTTCATCACAAAAAAGTGGAGAACTAAATACATTACTTATCCAAAATGGCTTTACGGTGAGCAGTCTTTACCAGCAAAGAAAAGACCTCGAAAATTTATTCCTTGATATTACCAAAACAAACTAACATGTACGCTCTTTATATTTCTTTAGTATCAGAATTTTACAAATCCAGAAAAACCTTAGCTTTCTGGGCAGCTATATTATTACCCGTTATTATATGCGGGTTGATCAGCTTTGGTTTTTATTCCGACGCTGAGAAAATCATCGCCAACCATTATCCTCCAATGGTATTATGGGCACATTACAGTGGTGCAGCACTTGGCGTAATGGGATTCTTAATAATGCCCTTCTATGTTATATTCATGGCCTTTTCGGTCAATAACATCGAACATAAGAACGATACCTGGAAAATGTTATTTGCCCAACCCTTAAATAAATTTTCGATTTATGCGGCAAAATACCTGTATGCTGTGTTGTTAATATTTATCTGCTTATTCTTATTTGCTACACTTACCTACGCCTTTGGCCACTTATTACAGGTATTGGTGCCTAAGCTTAATTTTAATCAGTACAACCCGCTAAATATCCTGGTTAACTCTTACGGCAAATTATTCTTATCATCTTTAGGCATTTTATCGCTACAGTTCATATTAAGCTTGCTATGGAGTGATTTTCTTAAGCCGATGGGCATTGGCTTTATTGGAACCATTATGGGCATTATTACCGCAAATGTAGGGTGGAAATATGCTTACCTGATCCCTTATTCATTACCTGCTCTGTCTTTAAAGATGACCAAGGTAAAAAAAGGAGGCGATCCGCTGGATTTTCCGGTTTTTACGCAGGAAATATGGACAAGCTTGATTTATGCTTTGGTTCTTTTCATTATTGGCTATTTTATTGTAACCAAAAAGAGCATAAAATAGCTAGTGCGACTTCATAAAAGACACTAAAACAAAAGCCTGCTGATTTGACTTTAGTATCAAATAGCAAGCTTTGCTGTTTAGAAATGAGAGGTTATGCGTATTTTAATCCTTAAAAGGATAATATTCTTTCTTTAAAGGCCCAAACAATTAATTGATAAGAATTTTTAAGATCGAGCTTTCTTACCATATTTCTTCGGTGCGTATTAACGGTATGCTCGCTAATAAAAAGCATTTCGCCAATTTCTTTACTGTTGTAACCCATCGATAACAGGTGTACAATTTCAACTTCCCTTTCGCTGATCGAACTGTGATTTTCCCGTAGCAGGATATTATTTGTCATTTTTGAAAGAATTAAAGGGTTAATGTTTCTATAATCAAGCTTTATTAAAAAATTAGACTTATTTTAAAATAAGTTCAAAATATTTGTTTCAATAGGCCCAGGGCATTCATCTTTTTACAATCACAAATTATTCAGCTGTTATTGTATACCAAAAGTAGTGGTACGTCGCAATTCGGCGCTAGCGCAAAACGCCTTAAATGAAAGGGTATTTTTACGGTATTTTAATTGCAAATAGCTCTTGCCGAAACCCTTATTATTATCGATTTTTAGAGAAAATCAAACTTTTAACTTTTATGATCAAAAAATTTAATTCGGAACCTATCGATAAGAAGGTTGCGCAGGCAATGGTTAATGCCTACACAGAAGAAGCCAGGAAATTTCCAAAATCTTACACGAAAGCCGTATGGTTTCCGGCAGAACAGATTTTAGAAATGGCAAAATCAATGAGCGAAGGGAAATATGATGGATTGAGAATTTATTTTGGACAATACACCCCCGACTCACTTGAAGGTTTGCCAAAAACATACGAAGGCCGAAATACCTTACTATTAGTGCCTACACTGCCAAGTATAAGCAATGATGACGAACACAGAGATGACCTGGATGATATCGAAAACAGGGGAGAAATGTGCCCTGAAGTATGTAATGGAACTTGTCTATAATATAAAGAATGATCAAGATTATAGATCCTGTAACCTCAGTTGAACTTGTATGTTTAATAATTGCTATATTTTTTCTAAGCAAGGATAAACAAAGTTTTTGGACTATAACCTTGGCGTATCTTGCATTTGTATGTTGTACAGAGTATTTCGGCCAGTATATTGGTGCTAAATACAAAAACAATCTTTGGGTATATAATGTATTTGTTTTTTTTGAGGCAGGTTTTATCTCTTATGGATTGTATAATTGTTTTAAAAAATACATTAACCCTAAACCCATTTTTTTAATTAGCAGCATTATTATCTACACCACATATTTTGCTGTTTTTATAAAAAATGGGGTTTTTGCTTTCAATTCGATTACTGTAAGTGTAATGTCGGTTATTTTTGTGCTGTACTGCCTTTACTATTATTACTTACTACTTAGGGACGAGCACCTATTAGATATCACATATCACTCAGAATTTTGGTGGCTAACCGCTGTTTTGTTCTTCTATTTTGGCAGTACCACCAGTAATTTGTTCTTTGGCTTATTTAAATCTATCAAAATTGGTCCTTACCCACTAACATACGCTATCTACATACTGTTAAACTGGATTTTATATGGCCTTTGGGCTTACTCTTTTATATGCAGAGCCAAACAACGCAAATTGCAATCTTAGTAGGAATATCTACTTTGATTTTTTTATTGATGCCCGTGTTTTTGATATTCTATATTAAGATTAGTATAAAGTATAGAAAAAATCACATTCTCGAAAAGACAGCTATAAAACAGAAATTTGAATCCGAAATGCTTCAAACCCGTGTTGAAGTACAAGATCAAACGATGCAAAGTATAGCCACAGAATTACATGATAATGTTGGCCAGTTGCTCAGTCTTACCACACTTACCTTAAATTCTGTAAATTTAAACGATGGAGAAAAAGCCAGGAATAAAATCGACAATTCATTAGCATTGGTTAACAAATCCATTAAAGAATTAAGGGAGCTGGCAAAACTATTACATGGCGAGCAACTGGTAGAAAATGGCATTGGCCACGCTATAGATCAAGAAATTAACTGGCTGAATAAGGCTGGTTCTTACAAACTAAAAGTCAACAACCAATTAATCGATCTGCAAATTACATCGCCGAACAAAGATTTAATCATTCTTCGTTTATTGCAGGAAATCATCAATAACATCATAAAGCATGCCCAGGCAACCTATATTCAAATCGATTCGCATCTGGCAGACCATATTTTACATTTAAGGGTTGCCGAAAATGGGATTGGTTTTAACCCTGAAGAACCTAAATCAAAAAAATCGGGAATGGGACTAAATTCTATTTATAAAAGAATTGAGATGATCAATGGAAAATTAATATTAAATTCGACTCCAGGCGAAGGCACTTCCATTTCAATAGAAGTTCCATACCCTTAATTGTATGCAAGAACAAAGTATCTCTATCGCTATTGTTGATGACCACACGCTTTTCCGTTCCGGATTGGCCAGCCTATTGGAAGAATTTGACGAAATAAATGTCACGTTTGAGGCTGTAAACGGATTAGATCTCCAGTCTAAAATAAACAGCCACAAACACGTTCAACTGGTACTAATGGATATTAATATGCCGGTAATGGATGGCTTTGCAGCAACTAAATGGGTTAAAACGAATCATCCGAACGTACATGTGCTTGCATTAAGTATGCTCGAAGATGAAAAAGCGATTATCGGGATGCTTAAAGCCGGTGCCGGAGGGTATATGCTTAAAGAATCAACCCCATCCGATCTGCTAACTGCAATTAAAGTAATCGTAGATAAAGGTTTTTATGTAAATGAACTGGTATCTGGTAGGCTTTTGGTGGCACTAAAAGACAGCGATCAAAAACCAGTATTCTCTGCAAGAGAACTTACATTTTTACAATATTGCAGTACCGAACTTACTTATAAGGAAATTGCAGACCTCATGAATGTTAGTCCACGCACAGTAGATAACTACCGGGAATCTCTTTTTGCGAAGCTGAATATTAAATCGCGCACCGGATTAGTGGTATATGGCATCAAAAATAACTTTATTACCATATAGTCCCTACCTTATAAATACTGATTTACAGCAAAATAATTATTTTAATCTAATTACTTTTGTCAAAGCAAACCCCTAAAAGGGAGCAAAAACTCATTCTCATTAATTTTTTCCAACCTGAGTTCGATTATTAAATCTCATTTTGTGGCGTTTTAATCAAGTTTTCTGTTAAGACGGTCGTCACCCTGAATTTATTTCAGGGTCTTTCACGCTAAAAAGATGCTGAAATAAATTCAGCAGGACGATAAAGCGGGATTAGGCGTAAATAAGATATAATTTTCAG
>NZ_JAUG01000037.1 GCF_000708285.2 Pedobacter borealis DSM 19626 | reverse complement strand
GTAGAGCGTTTACAGCAGAACCACGTTAGAGAACTACTTATATGAGGGTAGGACGGAATCCGAGAGTAAATTATAAGAGGAGCTGAGCCGAGCCGTGCAACCAGTGGGCACAATGCCTGACAACAGGAGAATACTACCGGTTGTTAAGAGATACTATTTCAACAAACCGCCGTATGCCGAACGGCACGTACGGTGGTGTGAGAGGACAGATAGGGAAATAATCCCTATCTTCCTACTCGATTAGCAATATTTCATCGCCCGTCATTGTTGGTGTATATATGCCCTCGTAATCGATGGGAGTGCCAAACAATACCGCACTGATAAACTTGCCCTCTAGGTAGCTTTTAACTGCGGTATCAAATATAAAGCCTGTATCGCTGTCGGCTGTTAAATTCTTTAATTGGTCGATATTTTCGATTAAGAAGATTTGCTTCTTATTCCTTAATGAATATAACTCTTTTAATTTAGCCAGGTTTTTAGCTTCTAAAGCATTTATAACCGATTTCCTAAAATTTATAGGCTCTAACATCTTGGGTTTTTTAAAGCTCCTCACATTTAAGTAAGGAGCTGGTTAATTATTGAACAATTTTAGCAGCAAGATCAGCTGATATTACTTTAACTTGCTTTGGCTCGGCTGGCTTTTCGTGAACTAGAACGGTTGCCTTAATAGACTTTATTACCTTGGCGTAGTCTATTTCTTTATCTAAATTGTTTTCCATCCTATAGAAATCTAGATAAGTCGCCAATTTTACTAGCATCCATCCTGCTATCGAACTGCAAACCCTTAGAGCCAACCATAAGCTGATTTGTTATTTCGGTTATCCTATTGCCCAAACGAGCGTGCAGATGGTTATAAGATTCCACGTAAGCTATTAGAGAGCTATGTAGACCGGCATCTATGTACCTATCAAAAAGACTTGCGTTAATTTCCTTTACTGTAAATTTTTGATCCCTATATTCTATTAGTTCAATCGGGAATGCTAAGCTACTCGGTACGTTATTCAGCGGCATATTTAATTCGGGTATTTGGAATGAACGTTGTAATTCCTGAAGAACATTATTATAAAAGTGCGAAGCTTCCATACGTGCGTACTTTGGTAGCTTGCCAATTGCATTTGATACGTTTTGTTGTATCAATGATTCCTAAATTGGCTTTTAAATATAAACCCTTAGGATCCCGCTATCTACAAATATCTTATTTTCCTCAGAACTTTTCGGTTTAATCCATCCTACTGCTGGATTTATCTTCAATTCAGACCTTCCTAAAGATCAAAATCCATTCGCACGCATAGGAACGCTTTTAAAAACGCCATAATCCCTTCGAAATAGCCAAGCGACAGTAGTTCCATCCCTAATTGTAGATATGCTCCCAGGGACGATTATTTTAAGCAGAAATTGAAAGATTATTCCAGAAAGCTATCCGTGACTCGTCCCTGAATTTACTTGTCGTTTCTGAATGGCCTTAAATTTCTTTTGAAGTCAGGTAAAATTTACTTTAAAAAAAGAATTTCTTTCCATTTAGAAAAATATATAGAATTTAATTTCTTATGTTTTCTGTTTAGAAGTAGTATGCCTAAACCTAAATTTCCTTCTAAAAAACCATGTTTTTGAGCTCTATTTTCGAGGTTAAAATAGCTTATTGACTTTTTTAACCAAAAATCTGAGATGTCTAAAAATTTTGCGTTATTACTTAGCAAGTATAGCTCATAAAATAATAATGAAACACCCGAACTTCCATGACACAAACCCAAATCTTCAATTAAGGTTAAATCATCCGTTACTCGTTTGGCCGTATCTAAGAGCATTAGCTCTATTTTTTTTTTCTCATCATAAGTATTCATTAATGGATATAAAGTGGTTAGAATTCCAAGATCGCCATAACACCAAGCTAATCTCGAAAACTGTGTGCTAGTTATTTCTTTATTCAAATCCTTAACTAAATAATAGTTTGCAAAAAAGCAGTTATTCTTTTCGAGAGATTGCTCTTTTGAAAATAGGAAATTTAACCCATTCTCTAACATCAATTTGCACCTGTCAGGTTTAATATTATGGACAATGCATTTGTTCAGAAAATATAAAATGCCGGAAATGCCATGGGCCAATCCTAAATCAACGACATAGTCGGCTTCTCGATACTTGTCGTACCTTTCCCAATAAATCAAATTATTTTTTTTATGGCAACATGTCCAGAGTTTATCAATTACATTCGATATTATTTGGGTATTATTCCTTTTTAAGAAGTATAAAGAAATACCTATAGCGCCATGCAGTAGGTCTAAATCATCATTTTCCAACAAACTTTTTAAACTATCTTCTAAATATCTATCAGCCTCATCAAGTATGTTTTGAGGCGCTTCAATTAAGTCTATTTCATTTAAATATGTTATTAACCAGGATACGCCCGCAACTCCATTTGCAAAACTTGAACTAACTGTTGATTTTTTTTTTAAAAGTAATTGAATATTTCTGAGATTATTGGCGATAGCAATTTCAGTTTTAGGATTTGCATCAACAACATAGCTTAAAGCCTGAAACAAAAGAACACCGGAACGACCGCTATATAATCCCATGTTATTCAAAGCCTCATTATTATCGTAATCGGTCAGATAATAATGAATAATTTGATCTAATTCTTTATCCATTATTGTGCTAGTAATAAAGCTTTTTCAAATACTTCGTCTCTCCCTTCTCTTATTGCAGATATAGTTGGAGATACTACAATGTCGGGAATAATTCCAGAAACGTGATGCTTACTTCCATCAAGGTTTAGAACCTTGGTGCCGGTATAAAAAACCCTAGTATCTTGTTGCAGTTGAATGGTTTGAATATCTCCATTCGTTCCGCTCGATCGTTGACCTATTATTGTACCCAATTTCATTCCTTTCACATAACCGAGTATACTTTCTGCATAACTCTGGGCACAGGCATCGGAAAGAAATATTATTTTGGAAGCTAAATAAGGGGTTTTTGGAGATAGATTCCAACCAGAAGTCTTAAAGTTATAATTTTTTTCGAAAGGGTCATCGATAATCGGTGTTTTCATCCACTTATTGTTTTCACTACATTTTATTAAGTGGCGAAGTACATCCCTGACATCTTCAACCGGATAGCCCCTCATATCAAAAATTATAGCCTTAGCAGATAATAAATTCTGCATATTTGACTCTATTTCTTTAAGTACTGGGGCAGATAGGTTAAAATAATAGATGCCTTTTGAAATTAATCCATTTTTCGGTACGAATGATTGAGATGCAAAAGATCGATATTCCACAGGGTCTGAAAACAGGGGGAGTTTAAGCTTTGGAGTAGAATTATCGCTTAAACTTAAGGTAACACTATCTGTAATTTTTCCATTAAATAGATTTAAAAGTGTTTTGAAGTTTCGCCATTGAGGGGAACCGGATATCAAATTATATTTTTTGTTATAGGTTATTAATGCAGGCTTTCCATTAATTGAATCAATAACACTTCCTTTTTTTATCAATTTGGACAACGATGAATCTAATACATTTTTAATGAGGATTTTGTCTCCAATTTTTATTAAATCTAAAGGTAATCCTTTTTCAATATCTCTGTCCAATCCAGAATAACTAATAAACA
The DNA here is from genome assembly GCF_000708285.2 of Pedobacter borealis DSM 19626. GTDB lineage: Bacteria > Bacteroidota > Bacteroidia > Sphingobacteriales > Sphingobacteriaceae > Pedobacter > Pedobacter borealis. Next base: position 38,684 of record NZ_JAUG01000037.1, on the reverse strand, counting down.
TGTGTCCATCATTTATCTTTGAAGACATTACTAGTAATGATGTATAGAATTCTTTTGCGTTTCTATCAATTAACGATCGAGTGAATAGATAGTGAAGTAAGCTGTCCTGCGAAATATTAGCATCATCCCAGTATGGGTAAGCATATTTTAAAACATTCCAGATAATAACTGATGACCCTAGTCTTATGTTTAAATCGTAATTAGGATCTTTCCTAAGTGTAGTTTTAATTTTGGCATTAAAGTTATTAATAAGAAAAGTGTCTTGTTTTGGATAAGTATATGTTGAAGTACTATATAGAGCTTTTGGAACTAAACATTTTATATTTTCTGTAAGATTTGTGGCAATAAAACTTATTTCATTATCACTTTTTGAATTAATATTATTTTTATTTGTTTCAACTAGATTAAGATGAAAGTTTAAATCTGGGCTATTATTAACTTGTAGAGCCGTTTTTAAGTCAATTATTTGTGGTTTCGAACCTTTAAAGATTGTCAATTTTATGTTGTCTATTTTAAATAAACTTCTTGTATAAATACGTAGATCCAAAGCCAATATATTACTACTTTCGTCAAACTGGCCTTCAAATGTAATTTTCTGTTTTTTCCCTTGAAAAGTTTCTGATTTATGTTTGGTCACTATTTTTTTATTACTAGTCATACCAATTTCCAGTGAATTTATATCACAGAGAGTAGAGTCTCCTTCTGCTTCGAAACTTAAAATGAATTTTGAGTTTTTAAATTGTTGTATATCTAATCCTTTCACTAAAGGATAAGAATCGAAATCATTTTCAGCAGAATCTATCTTAGATCTAAGGCTTTTATAAACTTTTGAGCCATATGGTAATCCGAGACCAAAGTTTTTATATCTAGTTATTCGATAGTTACTGATGTTGCTCGGCGTTAATTTTGATAATAAAGCTGATTTATTTGAAGTTTCTTTTGTTATAGATATATAGGGAAGAAAATCAGAAAATATCTCTTTAAGTCTGATAAGCAATTCATCATCATCTTTAGCCTCCAATACACTTCCTGCACCATATGCAGCTAATCTGATCCAATCTGCGTTTTTAGAAAAATCAGATGGATGAAAAAATCTAACATAGCCATATAGTGAAGCGAAAGCTTTAATGTTTGTTTCCTTTCGGCTGATACTTGGTGCTTGAGCTAGTACACTAAATGATATTGATGATAATAATAGAAAAATGATTAATCTCTGATTTCTAACGGTATTAATTAACATTAGAAATGATAAATAAAAGTTCTTGCAGTTTTGTTTCATAGTAATTTTGTTCGAAAACGGTACTTTGGTTTAATAAATCCAAATGCTTAATATTTGTAGTGGGCAGTTCGATCTGTTTAGCTATTTCTTTAGGATTGTTAATTTTTTCTACATCATTTATTTTATACGGTCTAATTTCCTCAATGATATTCTCTGGAACGGTTTTAACAAAGAGCTTGCATCCTGCAAGCAAAGCATAAATAAATATATTTTCATTAAAGACTTCTTCGTTAAATAAAAATAGAACTTTAGAGATAGATAATAATTTTAATATAAGTTCATTGTTTATATCCCCGTAAAATATAATATAACGTAAAGAAGTTAGTGGAATGTATTTTAATAGCCGAATTACATCACAATTTCCAAAAATTATAATTTTTAAATTTTCATATTGAGATAATGAATCCTTAATTTTTAGAATTAGATTCAGATTGTCCTTTGACATGCCATTCCCATTAACTAACCAAACATTATTCTGTCCTTCATCTAACCCTAATTCAGTAAATAAATTTTGCTTTAAGAAGGTGCTAAGCGCTTCTAGATCAGGTTTTTTTATGTATTTTCTCCAAAAGGTTATTTTAGTGTTACAGGTGGATAGTAAATTTTTAACGATTGTTCGGTTGGAAGAAATAATATGGTTATAATACCTTAATTTAACAGATTTAGAATAGTCCTGCTCGTTTTCAAGGTATAAAACAATCTTTCCTAATTTTCTCTTAAAGATGGCCTCTGATAAAAAAGAATTCGCTTTATTGAATAGGAATATATTATTTTCATCAGGAGAAATATAACTATCAACCTCTAATAAATCTAATAAACTATTAGCATAGTTTTTGGGTGAAGAATCCAAATATGTGGTTGCAGAATTTATAGGTTTAGGTATATATAAGCTTCCATCAGATTTAGTTAAATACTTATGAGGTGTATCTATAATTAAAATCTGCACAGTGAAGATATCTGAATCTGGTAGTTTAAAAAAATCAATCAGGTATGAATCTTTCAATGAATAATCTGAGATGACAAACAATTTGGTAGTGAGCATAACTAGTGTTTTAACGTAAGGCTGTTCCAATTAGGTTCTGATGACATACATTGTAAAAGAGTTAATCCGATTCCCGCGTAACCCATTATACCAATACTTATTTTTTCACCTAAATTAGAAGGAATTTCATGGTTATATAGGGAATTCATTTCTTTGGCGACAAAGGACTGAATATGTCTTAATAAAACATTGTGTAGACTATTGTTGTAGCATTTGGCTAAAATGTTATTTAAATTTTGAATTGTTATTAATTTATAATTTAGTATCCAATGGTTGTCGTCATTTTTATTAAAACCTTCATTTTCTAGAAGAACAATACTAGAGGATAAATTAAGAAGGTCCGATTCATTAATTCCTGATACAAGAATTAAAGCATTATATAATTCGGTAATAATGAATATGAATGCGCTCGAATGTTCAGCATTGAAGTAACTGCTTTTGACTATCGATTCATTAAAAATATCTAATAATTTTCTAATGCGTGATATAATCAAAGATTGACAGCGGATAGTTCCCGTTGGATAAATAGTAGTTTTACCTATTCTATTCAATAAAAATGCAGAATTTGAAATGTTTTGTACTTCAAGAAGGAGGACATCAATTTTAGCGTTTAGTTCAAAAATATCTCTAATTACAGAAAAAGGCAGAGCTGAAGAATTTAAAAAAGTGTCTACTGCATCAACATGGCAGATTATTCGCTCAATTCTTAAAAGTTGCGCTAGGGATGTGTCTGATTTAAAATATTTATAACGCTCAAGGACATATGAAGTGATGCCGCATAAATTTATTGAAAGATCTACGATTGTATTTTGTTTGAAAATCATTGCATCCACCTTATTATAAATCTCTTGAGAAAAGCTCGCAGCAATGAAATCACTAGAATTAAGAAAGTTCAATGCCGAAACGATGCCAGATGAGCCACTAACGTACGAGACGTTTTTTTTGTCAAAATGACTTATAACATACTTAATATTTTCATTAGCAATATCGAATATTTTGTCGTTCAGAAATGCATTTTCAAATTCGAACAAGAAAATCGTGGCCCCAGTTTTTCCCCAAAATAGTCCATTATTGTTGCATCCATTTAAATTTAAGATTATGGTATCTTTTATTTTTGATACTACAGGAGCTAAAAGGTTTTTAATTTCTTCCATTTACTTACCAGGTATTTATATAGTGAATAATTTCAGAAGGCAGCATATTACATACCTTGACATATTCTTGGTAGCTATTTAACATCTCTTCGGTACTATAAAAATACGAATGTGTGCCTCTTCTGTGATCTAGATGATATAAGGGGCCTTTCTCTCTACTAATTTCAAATCCTAGGATCTTAAATCGCTTACATAGTTCTTGATCTTCAAAACCCCAGCCATTAAAGTTTTTATTATCCATTCCAGATTGCAGGTAAGTAACCCTATCCAGGACACAACATCCTCCAAAAGATGGTACAATCGATCCGTAGCTAATATTTACATATTCAGAAAAAGATAATATATCTTGATTTGAGTGAAAAAAGTTTGCAATAGCCCCTCCAATATTTATAAACCGACCATCATAAGGGTATGAGATTTTATTTTTTCCATGTCTGATTGAAATTATTGAGTTGTATAGTTGAGTTGGGGGCAGCACCACATCACAATCATATTTTACGATAATTGGGGTGTCTGCTATTTTAGCCATATAGTTATTGTAGACCTGACGATGGAATAAATTATCGGAATCTTGAATAAAAATATAGCGCACATTTTGCGCTAAAATATTAGGAGGTACTTTTCTTGTAACATCTGCCTCTAAGACTATGATCTTAATTTTAAAATACTTATTGACATACTTAATTATTGTTTCTAGATTCCTCAATCTATCTTCTGAATCTATTCTTATAGGAATTATAAGGGTGGTATCTAGGGCGTTGTAAATTTTGTTAATCCTAAATTTTGATATTAAATCTGCATATTTTATGCTACATTTAGATTTGTCTAAGTTGCCTAAGTACGTATAATATGGTTCTTGGTTATGGTATCGCGATTTGTAAAAAAGCGTCTCTGAATTTTCGATGCCGACGCCCGAATTATGAAAAATATTTGTTTTTTCCCAATAAGAAACATCATAATGTGGCCAACAAAAATTTAACTCCGAATGAATTTTTATTTGGGTTCGTTTAAGTCCATTCCAAAAAACTGCCCACATGTCTGCACACCAGCTAGATATGGGTATGTACTCAGTTTCCTCCCTATTGTTGCTATAATACATATTAGCATAACGTGATTTGTTGGCTTCTAGGAATACATAAAGTTTCTCAGAATCTGCTTCTACTTGATCCCAAAATTCATAATCTACATTTTTTAATAGATACTGTGCCCCGCCAGCATTTGTATCATTAGCTTTCACTAAGGCTGGAGAAATTTCCATTAACTTACACATTTCTTCAAATGCAATGACTCCACCTCTGGCAATTAGATACTCTGAAGAAATATACGATCTAGTATCAGAAAAATACCAATAATCATCAGAACAAAGAGTTTTAAAATCAGGTAGTTTATCTGTAAAGACAATATCACTGTCATGATAAAAAATATTGTGATTGCGTAATTTTGGGTGTTTCTTAAAATGTTGTTTTATAATGTTCGGACGGATGGAAGACACATAATTTTTCTTAATCCTAGTATCTGGGTACGTAAAAATTGATGCTTTTGAATGGTTGTTGGAGATAAAATCTTTCACTCTTGAGGGCACGCCTGTTTTTGGGTCTTTAGCTAGTAGTATGTGAATTTCTTCTGGAGCGAATCCAAGAGATAAAAAATTTTCAATCTGTATTTCCAATTGCCACATGAAGTAGGTTTCGGCAGGTTGAGCAGATAATAAAATCATATTAATCAAGGTTGATTTTGTAAATATGTTTTTTTTTTTTTAGAACAAAGAGTTAATCCATGTTTTTTTATTTTTAATTTGTAAAAATTAATTTTTTAGAAATCTTGGCATTTATACATTACCAACAACTTAATAATTCTGATTGTGGCCCCACCTGTCTACGCATGGTGTCAAAATTTTATGGCAAATATTACAGTACTGAAACCTTAAGATTTTTGATAAATACAGCAAAAGATGGTGTTTCGATGCTTGGAATATCTCGTACAGCAGAAAAAATTGGTTTTAGAACAAGAGGATGTCAGATCCCTTTTGATTTGCTCATGGAAGTTCCTCTCCCTGCAATACTACATTGGAATCAGAACCATTTTGTTGTCATTTACGATATAACAAAATCAAAAATAAAGATTGCCGATCCTGCAAAAGGGCTTATAACTCTCTCTAGGCAGGATTTTGAGAAAAAATGGATTTCCAATGTTGATGAAGATGGCAAACCTATTGGAACTGCTCTGTTATTAGAGCCTTCACCATTATTTTATGAAACAACGGGAGAGCAGCAAAATAGGCTAGATTGGTTTATATTTATTCAATATTTTAAGCAAAATAAGTCTCAAATTTTTAGAATCTTTTGGGGATTATTAATTTCATTCTTAATTCAACTCATTTTTCCTTTTCTAGCCCAAAGCATGGTCGATAATGGAATTTATGCTAAGAACTTAAATTTTATAGTCATAATTTTAATTGCCCAACTTACTCTTACCGCAACTAATACAATTGTAAGTTTCATAAGTAGTAGAATTCAAATTAGAATTTCTAATATAATTAATATCTCAATACTTTCAGATTTTTGGATTAAGTTAACTAGGTTGCCAATTTCATATTTTGAGACGCACCGTGTAGGTGATATATTCCAAAGATTAGGCGATAATAGAACCATTCAAGCATTTATTACTGGGGTTGCGATGAATACCATTTTTTCTATTGTAAACTTGTTGGTGTACTCTTTTATATTAATTAGTTATAGCCCAAAACTATTTCTCATATTCGCATGTGGCAATCTTTTGTATTTTTGCTGGATACGAGCATTTTTACCCATTAGACGAAAAATGAATTATCAGCAATTTTATTTGTCTGCCCAAGAAAATAATTCCACGATACAAATGGTTCAAGGCATGCAGGAAATGAGACTAAATAATGCAGAACAAGTTAAAAGATGGGAATGGGAAAACATACAGGCCCAGGTTTTCAAATTAAATTTTAAGAGCTTAAATTATGGACAATGGCAATCTGCCGGTGCGCTATTAATAAATCAATCCAAGGATTTAATAATAACATTTGTAGTTGCTAAGCTAGTAGTTGATGGACAATTAACTTTTGGTACGATGATAGCTGTTCAATATATCATTGGTCAGTTAGGAGGCCCAATAAGTCATGCAGTTGGTCTAATTCAGGGGTTTCAAGATGCGAAAATTAGTTTGGAAAGATTAAACGAAATTCATAACACTGCGGATGAAGAGCCTGTCGAATCAATATTTGAATCGAAGCTAAATGAGAAGATGGATATTGAAATAAAGAACTTGAACTTTACTTATCCTGGACAGTCGGTTAATGTCTTAAAAAATATAAATCTTGTTGTTCCAGAGAATAAAGTTACAGCAATAGTTGGAATGAGTGGGAGTGGGAAGACAACCCTCCTAAAAATTTTAATGAAGATTTTCACTGCTTACGAAGGAGAAATAGTTATAGGTGGAAAGCGGTTTAATTTAATTAGTCCTTCATTCTGGAGAAGTCAATTCGGAGCTGTAATGCAAGAAGGCTTTATATTTAATGATACTATACTCAATAATATCATCATTGGGGATGAGTTATTAGACGAGAAAAGATTACACCGCTCTACAGTAAGTGCAAATATTGATTCATACATTGATAATTTACCAAATAGCTGGAGGACAAAGATAGGGTCTGATGGAATTGGCATGAGCCAAGGACAAAAACAAAGACTGTTGATTGCAAGAGCACTTTATAAAGATCCTAAATTCTTATTTTTTGACGAAGCAACAAATGCCTTGGACGCAAATAATGAAAAAGAAATTATAGAAAATTTATATAAAATATTTAAGGACAAAACTGTGATTGTTATTGCCCACAGACTTAGCACAGTTAAAAATGCAGATAATATTGTAGTGATGAAGAACGGGGAAATCGTCGAGCAAGGAACCCACGCAGGGCTGATTTCTCAAAAGAAAGAATATTATGAATTAGTTAAAAATCAATTAGAACTTGGAGATTAAATTTGAATCCAGTCCTCAGGGATCAAATCTATAGTATTTAGCTTATCATTGGCAAACCATCTTTTTGGGGCAATCACGATCTTCTCATTCCCATCTGATAACCACGCAGCCCACCAGGCATAAGAGCTGTTGGAAATTATAAAATGTTTGCAACAGGTCATAAGAGTTAAATACTTATCAAATGTTTGTGTATAATAACTTTCATCTACAAAAAAGAGATTAGTTGTATGGGCAAGGTTTCTCCTACACCAAGGTATATCGTCAGAAAATACAAAAAATATTGGAGAATGTACATTGCTAGACATAAATTGCATGGCCTCATTTAAATATTCAAGACTAACAACACCATGGTAGTCTAAAAGATTTAAATAATCCCCTCTTCTCACATTAATCATTATTGATGTTGTCTGCTTTATCCTTCTATAAAGTTTCTCCCATTTCCCATCTAAAGATTCTCGAATTCTAAAGGTTTTGCGAACAATATCTGCAATAGATAAAAAATATTTTTCTGATTGCCAATAACCATTAAGAATGATTATTGTATTCCCTGCTGAGATAAGGTTATCTAGATTAGATATTGAGGCTAGTGGATCATTATTAAAAGAAAAGTTTAGATCATTTAATTCTACAACATATTTCCAATCTTTCAACTCTAAGTAATTGCTGCTTCCAATCACAACATTTTCAAGATTGAAAATCCCAAGGTCAAAGGAACGGTTTGAAAGCCCCGTTTCATATATTGATATATCTAAAAATAAATCTGTTTTATATTTTATTGCCAAAGCTTTTCCATAGGCGTATTGAAACATTTGGTTTCCTAAGCCACCTATGATATTTACCTTAATCATAGCTTAATTAATATTGTTCTTTTTTAAAAAATTATAATATAATCTCTCCAACAGTCGCATATCTTTAGTTATAATCAACGCCTGTGCAGTCAAACCAGTTCTATAAGGGATAACAAAATTTGAAGATGTCTTTAATCCATTCTGCAACGAAATTATAGCTAAAAAACCTTTATCTGTAGCAATCTTGGAAATACGTTCAATATGTCCTTTAATAATGCCATTTTCTTCAAATGGATAGGCGTCTAAACGGAGTTGCACTTCTTGACCTTCTTTAATCTTTCCAAATTGGCTTTGCGGCAAATATGTATTAAAGACGATTTTAGACTTACTTGGATATACATATCCCAATAAAGAGTGGGTGTCGAAATTTTGATTTTGCTGAACAGGCACAATAAATTCCACATGACCACTAATAGAAGAAGAAATGATGTACTTTTCTTTCCATGCCATAATCTCGCTTCTTAGATTGTATACAATCTCTGAAATATTGTTTATCCTAGCGGTAATATCAAAATTCATCTGATTAATTTCCTGTAATTTATCACTCTGAGTATTTGAATTTTGATATTTGGATTGCTGAAGTTGAGGAATGACGGCTTGTTTTTTAAAATAGGAGATTTTTTCATTTTCTAGATCAAGTTTAGAAACCACTTTCTTGTCAAATAACCCCTGCATTCTAATAAAAGAGGTCAGGGCTATTTGCTCATCATCTTTAGCAATTTGAAGCTGTTGATCTATCTTGACTCCTATTCTTTTTAAATTATCAAGATCTTTCATCAATAAATTTCTTTTGGCTGGAAAAAATCCTGATGATGTTGATTCTCTATATAAGTTTAATGCTAATAAAAATTGTTCATATTTTTCCTGCAAATCGCCAAGTTCCTTAAATCTAAACCTAAAAAGTTTAACAAAGTCAAGCTCTTTTTTCCTTTCCAGAAAAAGTATGCCGCTATCTAATAACCTATCTAATTTTAATACTTGTTCATGATCCGAAGTAGTTTTTATCCAAGCAATAGGATCTCCTTCGACTACGAAATCTCCAGTTGTATGGATCAACTTTTTTATTTTACCGTCAACATTTGTTAATATTTCCTTTGGGGAATTTGTACTAGATAAGACTGCGGCAGCTTGAACAGTAATGGGATACTTAATGTACCAGGTAAGCGAAAAAATTAATAAAATTAAGAACAAAAAAACTAATATTGCCCAACGTTCAGTAAAATCAGGTTTTCTAGTCACTATTTCCTGGGCAACTTCAGACCTAAGTTTTAAATTGTCTGGCATAGTTTGGGATTGTTTTTTTGTTGCCTGTAAGAGCAAAGTAAAAAATCATATATAACAAGTTCGTAAATATTTTGATAACAAGGAAATAGTCTATTAAAATTCATATGTATAATATTGAGAATCATTATTGTTCTCTCCGACTCTTCAATTCTATGCAAAATAGTGGAAGTTAACATTTCTATACCATTAGAATGAAAGCCCTCAAAAAGTAAGTTTTTAGTATTTAATACAGGATACAACGACAAATTATATTCCTCTTTATTATCTTTAAAAAAAGTCTGTAATTTTTTCTTTGTTATACTCGTTGTAGACAATTTTTTATGTAGTCCATCCAGAGCTAATTGACAAATTTCTATCTTGTTATTCAGTGAATATTGTAATGTATCCAATAACCTGTCTGTTAGTTTAGCCACATTAAGCCAAATATCATCATTAAATTTTTTCATGCTACTTGTAGCTTTCAAAATTTCCCAACTATTCGCACTAAAGATTGTCTCTAAACGTTCAATGTCATTTTCATGATATCGTTCAATTTCTCTTAGGTAGGTATCTTGTGTAAGTTTAATTATTCGCTCATTAATAAAATCACAAAATGAGTCATGAACGATAAAAACAATTTTTTGATAATTTTGAGTATTTGTCAAAAGAAATCTTAATCTTAAATGGGGCCCATCGTTGTCATTGTATCTTACAAAAATAAACTTTGTGATAAGATCCTTTTCGTATAAGTGCTTAACAAAGAGATAGATCTGATTGCCTAGAATCTCATTTTGTATATGATAAGATGCATATACCTTGAAATATATCCATTCACTTCCAGGAGGAAACCTTCTTTGAGTAGACATTTTTATTGTTTTAAAAAACTTACTATAATTTCATTTGCGTGGAATCCGGTAGCTGTTTTAACTAATGGATTTTTTTCGTCAAAAAGACATTCTTCCAGGACGACATAAGAACTTTTGAACTCAGCCTTTAATAGAATGAAGGAAGCATTCAAATTAAAATCTAACAAAATTCCACTATCCTCACCTATAAAGACCCTGTCCGGAATTCCTTTTTCTTTTCTTAATACATCAAATAGGTGTTGAAAGTCATCTCCAAAGCTTAACTCGTGCTTATATATTTTCCATTTGCCCAAAGATAGTATTACTTTATTTTTATAAGTAACTCGAGGAAAAAAACCATTTAAGGGCTCTAAACTACCCCAATTCAATTTCATAATAGGCTTTCTATTACTTTGATTATAGATGCTTGATAGGAAGTAATATATTGCATTATTTGAGTTACTATAATTGTGTGCGGTTGTGTTACGTGGAATAATAATCTTATCTAATTTTTTAGACTTTAAAACAATCTGGTTGTTTAGGTCTAAAGAAACATATAGATCATTCAAATCAATTTTGAAATCTCCTTTTTTAGAAGTTCCTGTTAAAACGGGGATTTCAAATTTTCGGAACGACGATCTTTTTAAAATATTTCCAACATGTGTATTATCTCCTTGATAAGCAATTTCTGCGAAAACAGAAGTTTCATGAAGGTCTTGTTCTTCAATTTTTATTAGTTCGTCAACTAAACATCTGATTTTTTCACTCTCTCCATAAAATCTTCCCATCATATTGGTGCTGGAATTGCCTCCAGCCATTTTAAAATACATTAGAGAGTCTGATTTTTCATCGATATTAAATATTTCAATACAACCTAATAATGTTGTTGGCGCATTTGACCAATCAGCTTTAAATTTTTTTAAATCATCCTTTTCAATGTTAATATGTTTATTTCCTGAATTTAGAAATTTATGATATTTATTTAGTATTAACTGATGAACATTGGTATTTGTGGCGGTACCAGCCGCTTTATGTCCAACTGTGGGCAGGATTGATCGTAAAATTTTACTGCTTAGAATGAAATGCGGTGTTTGTTGACCAAAGCCAATTCCAATATCAGGATCTAATGCCTCTAATAATGGAATTTCTTCGTATTCATATTGAGAATGAAAGCGTGATTTAAATAAATTTAAATAATAATTATCAATTGGTTGTGTCAAGATATTAAGAAGGTCAAGACATTCCTCTATTAATCCAGAATATTCATAGCTAATAGTTGAATGTTGGCTAATGGAATACAGATTTGCTTTTAAAAGATTTTTATTGTTGTCAATTAATAAATTCTTATTGTCAGCGCATAAACGATCTATTTCTTCAAGGGAATTGTGAATGTTAACATTGTTTATGTTATCAATCTTATAAAAAACACTCGAAATTTTTGAAAAATAAGGTTCAGTAGTTTTATGAGAATCTAGCCAATTTTCAATGAATTTTCCGTCATTATTTATGGTTATTTGAGGCTCTAGTTCGGAAACTATTATTTGATCGGATATTAATTCATCAACAAAATCTATCCCCTCGTCAATTCTGTCAATATAATCTCCGTTCAATAATAACGTTGCTATAGCTTCTCGACTTGCACCTAAACGTGCTGCTGATATAACTTGATCTAAATAATCTGTACGTAATACCTCACAAAGCATGCTTTCATTTATGCCGCTTTGGTAGCTTCGTTTAATATATCTATACTTTTTTCCACTTTTGAAAAGAGAACTATTAGTATAATAAGTCGCACTTCTGCCTACAGCTTCTTTAAGCTTTTCAACGGCGTCAGTATAGATTTGACAATCCAATGATAACACAAGTTTTAGTTCGCTAGCCTTGTTATAAAAGTTAGTTGCAATTGAGAATTCTCCCACCCCAGTAGCTGAAAAGGATCCAAAAGGAGAGCAACGTGCTGATATCCTGTATCCGTATTTTTGGACAGATAGCTGCAGTTTTTTTGATAATCGAGAATAATCAAATTCATGCTCGTCTAAAATTTTATAGAATTCTGGTGATGAAAGCAATATAGATTCTTTAAAGCCTTCTAATCCTAAAAGCCTCCTGCAATCTAAATAAGACCCAAAGTCAAGCCTTGGTATACGAAAGATAAATTTTGGATGTATCTTGTATTGGTGATTTTTCAAATATTTTAAATAAAGAATTTTGTTCTAGGTTCTATAAAATGAGCTGATTTCACTATTAAGTATAATAAACTATCCATATTTTCATCTGCACGTTGTGGACATTGTTTAATAGTTCGCAAATTACCTTTAATTGGGAAAATCAAGATATCTATTCCTATTTTTGAATTACTTTGAGCAGGAATATCTTTATAAAAAGCGAGCGAACAAATTGCTCGCTATAACTATACTTCAAGGCAATTTCTATTTAGCATGTTGAAGTTATAGGTGGAGTTGTAGTTGGCCCTGGACAACCAACTAATGTTGTCTCTTCTGCTGATGGAGTAGTAAATGGATTTGGGCAGCCTGTCAGAGAGGTAGCTTCGGGTGGTTCAGTCTTTCCCACGCAACTTGTATTTACAATAACCACACTGTCATCGGCACCACCTCCCCTAATACTCATTTCTTGGTCTTTAGATAAAAAACCAATTTCTAATTTGTCAATTGATAATTTTTTTCTTTTCATGATAGGAGAATTTTTGATTATTACGCAGCAGTTAAGCGCTGCGTAATAAAATTAACAAAGATCGGTAACTTTTATTGGTCCTGGAGGAGAAGTTGCTGGGCAGGTCATAACAGTTTGTGTTGTGTCGGGTGGTGTAGTAATTGTGCAGCCAGTTAAAATAGTTTCTGCAGGTGGTTCAGTCTTTCCCACACAAGTTCCATTTACAATCACTAAACTAGCTTCAGCTTCGCCTCCTCTAATGTTCATTTCTTGATCTCTTGATAAGAGACCAATTTCCAATTTGTCAATCGATAATTTTTTTCTTTTCATAATTATATAGATTTATTTATCAAAAGTAATTTTTTATTTGACTAATACAATAGAATGAAATATTTTTTTTTAAAAAAAAACTTGTATAGTAGACTGATCATCAATTGGTTTATGTTTGATGTACATATGGTATTTGATGGGCTGAGGTAAGTCTAACGACTTCTTAAATGTTTTTCAAGTTCCTCAATTACTAAGTTATCTCGACTCGAATCAAACTTTCTGGCAAAGTGACTAGCACTAGAAATTAAGGTGTTTAGATCATTTATTGTTAATGTTCGCGGTGTTTCAGGTCCTGTCTTCCAATCAATATATCTCAAGTTGTTATTTATTACTTTATTTTTGAAATGAGAATTCAAAACAATGGTTGGAATTAGCATTTCGTCTGGGAGTAAAGTATGATAGAAAAAATTTACCAATTCAGGATTTTTGAGTAAATAATCATAGACGTAAAATGCGCATTCAAATGATAGGCTAAACCAAAGCGATCCTCCAAATGGCTTTAAGTTAGCTGGGAATTGCCTAGAGATTCTATCCAACCTCTGTCTTTCAACAAACTTGATACTACTTTGCAAACCAATGTCGTCAACAAGCCAATAATATTTATATCTGTCCATCCCCCCTTCAAGTGCCCATTTTGTGCTATCCGGCATCTCGAAAAACTCCAAATATTCATTGCCCTGGTTGTTTTTAAAAAAGCTTAGAATTTCTGAATTGTTTTTTAACGGGAAATCTTGCCCACTAATTAATAGTAAATACTCACTATGGTCAATGATTGCCTCTCTAATCAAATTCAGTACTGCATAAATTAAATTAAATCCTCCCCAATTTATATTTATTCTGTCCTCCACGAAAATACAACGTTCAGAATTATTTATTTTTGCTTGAATTTTGGATATCTCATAATTTGATTTTTTATCTATATGTATATAAAAACGAAAATCTGGACATGAGAGATTATTAATTAATCTTGCAAGATGGTTGAAGTCTTTATACGCTGTAATTAATATACCAATTTTCATTTCTAAATTAAACGTATCATCATGTTAAATAAAATAATTTGCTACTAAATGTAGTTTATATTTTTTGAATTAAATATGGGTATTCTGTAGCTTAATTGGTTAGCTGAACTAACTCGTATTAATCAATATGAAACAAATATAGATAATAGAATATAACATTAGAAGCGATAAGCAAAGTTTAGCTTGCATAAGCAAGTTGCGTTAAACTTAGCAAGCGAATTTCAAACACACTATAGTTTTAAAGAGAGCTTTCTTAAAAGCAAAAGTCTTAAAAATTGTATAAAAGATCATAAACGTAGTGGTTTTGTGCCGCATTTGTATATACTGTTGATCAGAGTTGATTTACTTTTGAATCAAAATCATCATTAACCGTAGGTGGAAAAGACTATTGCATCAGATTGTGTCATTAAGTTAATGAATGACCCCGAAGCAGAGCTTCGAGGTATCGCATAAAGCTAGCCAAACTAATCGAACAAATTCAATTGATTCCTTTGGAACTTTTTATAATTGTTTTTTTCAACTCCTTGTTCTGTTATATACTTTTGAATGACCTGCTCATTTGCATACTGGCCAACTGTATTTATATAATAACCAATACTCCAAAACTGACCGCCCCACAATTTGCTCTTTACTTCCGGATGAAGACGTAAAAGTTCTTTTGCAGTAATACTTTTTATAGTTTGAGCAATATTCTTCGCTGAAAGCATACGAACACTTTGTATCAAAAAATGAACGTGATTCTCGTCTACGCCAATTTCAACAAACCAAATCTCAAAGCGCATTGAAATACCTTTACAAACGCTTACTAAGCTTTGCTCAACTTCTTCATTCATAACACTACGCCGATATTTTATCGGACAAACCAAATGATGCAACAAAAGATTCTTATTATGTCGCTTATGAATATGCTCGCTCATGTATCAAATATAAGCTTTAGGCTTAATTCTAAAAACTAGACCCCGAAGCAGAGCTTCGAGGAATTCTTTTGATTAAACTCTTTTCGGCCATCCTCCTTTTCCAAGATTGAGTGTTTTCTTATGTACTCTGGTGATCGAATAGTGGTCATTTTACTTCAATATTTCCAAGCTCGGCCATAAAGTTTCGCGTTCTGTGAAACTTTGATCCAGTTAAGCAATACCGCTTGACGGATTAAATTTTCTTTAATGTTACTTTTTCTTTCTAATTGGCAGCCTATATTTTTTGTTGCTGCCTGCCTGATGGGCATCTGTGTGATCGGGCTTCTTTTTTATTTCGTAAAGGTTTGGTGCCGGGCGAGGGGGGAGCCCGATGGTAGCGGAAGGATTTCTTTTTCTAGCAGAAGTGTGGCTGATGTGATGGGAAAGGTGAGGCTGGAAGCTGGGGTGCAGGAAGTGCCGATGTCGGAACTGGTTTTTGACCGTTCAGGAAATGCCGAAAGCGTGGTTAGTGTGCAAAGTGTAGGAATGGCGGATGATGTAATGGATGAGGTGAGCAAGTGTTTTGACCTGATCGGGGAGATGGATGGGAAGAAGGAGGATTTTATGCGGATGATGTCAGGGCTGGAGGGAATTTATCCGGAAATGGCGGATCATCCAGCGCTGGCGGAGGTCAGGGCGTTTATCGGCGCTCATGCGCACTTTGCATTGTCCAAGCAGGAGCTGGCGACTTTCTGGGGCTAGGGTGGAGATTTCGCTGAAACTGACCACCCCATTTCGGTTTAAACTGACCACCTATTCCGCTGGAAACTGACCACCTGATTTCGGACTAAACTGACCAGTTTGGAACGGTCGCAAATGCTATTGGAGCAACCCTACTTTTGATGGATATATAACCCATCTAAATGGCCAATTCCACTATAAGCATGAGCAAGATAAGACAGATACTCAGAATGTACAGCCAAGGGCGGAGCAAACTTTCCATTGCCACCCATACCGGCGTTTCCCGTAATACGGTAAAGAACTATTTAACCGCATTTTCTTCCAGCGGTTGCTGCTTCGATCAGATCGATGCACTTAACGACAAGGAACTGGATGATTTCTTCGGTAAGAGCCGCGAACGTGCTCCCCAAGACCGCTTATTGATCCTGCAACGCTGTTTTCCCAGTATGGACCGGGAACTGAAACGCACAGGGGTTACCCGCATGATGCTCTGGGAAGCCTATGTGAAAGAGTTTCCCAATGGATTCCAGTACACCCAGTTCTGTTTCTACTACAACCAGTGGAAGAACAGGGTGAACCCCGTGATGCACCTTGACCATAAGGCCGGTGATAAGCTTTTCATTGATTTTGCTGGCCAGAAACTTGCCATCGTGGATAAAGATACAGGCGAGGTGATCGCGGTGGAAGTATTCGTTGCCATTCTGGCTGCAAGCCAGCTTACCTATGTTGAGGCGGTGGCGAGCCAGCAAAAGGAGGACTTTATATCGGCCTGCGAGAATACCCTGCATTTTTTTGGAGGTGTTCCGGCCGCTATTGTTCCCGATAACCTTAAGGCGGCCGTTACCAAGAGCAGCCGCTATGAACCTACCCTTAACGATACCTTTGCCGATTTTGCGGATCACTATGGAACAACAGTGCTTCCGGCCAGGGCATACCGCCCAAGGGACAAGGCATTGGTGGAGGGAGCGGTAAAGATTGCCTACACCCGTATCTACGCCCCATTGAGCAAACAGGTATTCCATTCACTGGCAGAACTCAATTCGGCTATACTAGTGCAATTAGAAGCCCACAATACAATGCTGCTGAAAGGGAGGAATTATAGCAGGAGGCTACAGTTTGAAGAAGTTGAAAGAGAGGTACTCAGCCCCCTTCCGGTACTGCGCTATGCCTTCAAGAAGCAACATTATGCCACCGTTATGAAAAATGGGCATGTAAACCTTGGCGTGGATAAACACTATTACAGCGTCCCCTTCCGCTTTATAGGCAAAAAGGTCAAGTTGCTGTATTGTGTTTCAAATGTTGAGGTTTTCTATCATTATGAGCGTATTGCCATGCACAAGCGAATGAAAAGCCCATACAACTACACCACCGACAGGGAGCATATGGCCACCACCCACAGGTTCGTTACCGAATGGACGGCAGATCGCTTCCTGGAATGGGCCACCGGTATCCATGACGACGTAAGGCTCTATATATTGAAGGTACTGGAATGCAAACAACATCCCGAACAGGCCTACAAATCATGTATCGGAATCCTTGGCTTTGCTAAAAAAGCAGGCAACGAACGTTTGATCAATGCCTGCAGAAGGGCACTGGGCTTTGGTATCTACTCCTACAAAACCATACAGATGATATTGGAGAAGAATATGGAACAGTACGAGGAAAGCCTCTTTGCCGATGAACTACCCATGCCCACCCACGACAATATCCGTGGCGGAGACTATTACCAATAACCCTTAAAACAGATAGAAAATGAACACGAGCACACTTGACAAATTACGAAAACTGAAGTTCTATGGATGTTCCATGCCTTTAAAAGCAGCACTGAAACCGGGCAGACCGACCAATATACCTCGGATGAACTATTGGCGCACCTTATTGATTCCGAATGGGACTACCGCCAGAACAGGCGCATCGAACGGCAGATCCTGTACGCCAGATTCCGTTATAAGGCTTCCATAGAGGAGATCCATTACCATGCAGAACGGAGTATTGACAGAAATCAGGTCATGCGACTGGCCGACTGTACTTTTCTTGACCGGTATGAAAACCTGCTTATTACCGGAAGTACCGGAATTGGAAAAAGCTATCTGGCTTCTGCAATCGGCTATCAGGCCTGTATGTTGGGCTACAGGGTACTTTACGCCAGTACACCAAAGCTTTTCGCTAGGTTAAAAATGGCAAAGGCCGATGGATCTTATATCAAGGAGATTGCTAAGATCGAGAAACAGCAACTGTTGATACTGGATGATTTCGGGATACAGCCCTTTGATGCCCAGAGCAGGGCGGCACTGATGGAGATCATAGAAGACAGGCACTCAAAGACTTCATTGATCATCACCTCACAGTTACCGATCAGCAAATGGCATGAGGTAATCGGTGAAAAAACAATTGCAGACGCCATATTGGATAGGATTGTCCATGATGCCCATCGTATTGAACTCAAGGGAGAGTCAATGCGAAAGAAAAGGGCTCCAGCACCAGAAAATAACTTCAAATAAAAAACAATTTAAATCACTACTTTTGTCAACGCTTCTATAGCATTTGCGTCAATCCTTCGCCAGCAAATTAGGTGGTCAGTTTGCCACGGAATTACATGGTCAGTTTCTCCGAAATATACACATATATTGCATAACTAGAAAGCAAAAGAAATGCTAAACTTAATGCAGTGAGGACGTTATTTTTGTACATAACCAGTTATTAAAAAGAAGTTGTTATTCCCAAAATAAAGGTGTATTTTTTTGTAGAGTTTTCTTATGTTAAGCAATGACATTATCTAATTTTATTCTAGACTATTTTTCAAGAATGTAAAAAATCAAATTAAAAATAATTCTTTAGGTATAAAAATTAAATAAAAATATCTTTATTTAATGCCTGCCCACCATCTGGTTTTCATAAAAACGAAATTAATAAAAACTCTCGAGATCTAGTCAATGCTTTTACAATCGCATTCAATTGGTCCATACGTTCATTATTGGCAGCTCGTTCCAATATGCAAAAAAGTCGATGAACCAAATTATCTGAACCCATTTGCCAATTTTCTGGTATTTTAAAATTGTCTATAAATCAGTGTATTATCGGTTCTTTGTTTCTGGTGAAACAGGGGCAATAGGCTCTGTTTTATCCTATCCTATATGCTATATTGAAAAATAGAGGGTTTGGCAGTTCTGTATGCACCATTCATTCCATTACAAAAGCCTTAACTGGAAAGTTGAGATTTTTGTCGTTTTTAAGATGTTTTTCTAAAAATGCATTATAAATCAGGTGCTTGTGTTTTTAGGTGCTATAAGTGGGCATTTCGGCAAAAGTAGTATGCCCGAAATGAACGGTATCGACCTGTGTAAAAAAAATTAAAGGTGATGTACGCACTGCAAATACCCCAGTAATACTACTGACCGCACTTACTGGTGAGGAGGTGCAGCTTTCTGGTCTGGAAACCGGCGCTAATGATTATGTAATGAAACCTTTTAATTTTGAAATACTGCTTTTCAAAATCAAAAACCAGCTGAAACAGTTAGAATCTTCGAAGATAAAATATAAAAAACAGGTCGATATTAGTCCCAAAGCCGATGAAATAGAATCTGTTGATGAAAAATTTATGCGGCAGCTTTCTGTGCTGATCGAAACCAACGTATCCAATGCTGATTACTCTGTAGATCAGCTAAGCCAAGACATGAACATAAGCCGTGTAAGCCTTTACAAAAAAGTACTGCTTTTAACCGGAAAATCTCTGGTAGAGTATATCCGTTTTTACCGCCTCAGAAAAACGACACAGCTTTTGGAAAAATCGCAGTTAACCGTTTCCGAAATTGCCTATGAGGTTGGTTTCAACAACCCAAAATACTTTACCAAGTATTTTAAGCAAGAATTTAATATACTGCCATCAGTATATATTGCCAAAAAACTAAGCAAAAAGTAGAACGAAATTTCTATTTAACATAATTGCTTCCGGCCTCTTTGAAAGCGTTGATGTGACTAAAGTATATATGATAAATAAGACCATTTATTACCAACATAATAGGTGTGTTTCTTATCACACACACCTGGCGGTGAAAATGGGCATGCCATCCGGCAATGCCCATGTCGTCATCTTAACTATCACTAACTGCTGGCCACATTTCTACAATGACCAGTATGTTTTTATTTATTATGAAAAGCGTTTAATCCGCTTTCTAAGAATTTTTTATAATTTGTTACTTCATAATCTGCACCCTGTGGTTGTGTCAGTAGTGCTTCTGTTTTGGGATCGAGCAGTATATAAAAAGGCTGTGAGTTAGACTGGAATTTCCTGGCCTGCAGATCACTCCATTTTTTACCAATGGTATTGAGTTTTCTTCCCTCTGGTGTAATTACTATATCAGCTGGTGCCAGTTCCGATTTATCATCCACATATAATTGGATCAGTACATAATCATCATTGATCATTTTGTATACATCCTTGTCCGGCCAAACATTAGCTTCCATTTTTCTACAGTTTACGCAGGCATGGCCGGTAAAATCAATCAGTACAGGTTTGTTCTGTTTTTTGGCTGCAGCTAAACCTTCGCTATAATCGAAATAGGCATTCAGCTTTAATGGTGCATGGAACTTATCTGCATATTTATGCGCCCCATCATTTGTTGAAGTTTGTTTTCCTGCCAGTAACCCAGTGGTGTACAGGTCAAAATCTTGTGTTTCCTGTGGTGGAAGAAAAGCCGATACACTGCGTAACGGTGCGCCCCACATGCCAGGGATTAAGTAAATGGTAAATGAAAGAACTATTGTTGCCAAAAAAAGCCTTGGTACGGAGATAAAAGCCAGCGGACTATCATGCGAAAACTTCAGTTTACCCAAAAGATAGATGCCCATCATTCCGAAAATAACGATCCACAGGCTTAAGAATATTTCCCTGTCAAACCACTCCCAGTGGTAGGCCAGATCAACATTGCTTAAGAATTTTAACGCAAAAGCGAGTTCCAGAAAACCGAGCACAACCTTAACACTGTTTAGCCAGCCGCCAGATTTCGGCAATTTGTTCATTGCAGATGGAAAAAGTGCAAACAGTGCGAAAGGAATGGCCAGGGCCAGGGAAAAACCGAACATGCCTATTGCGGGCCCTAGTAAAGCCCCTGTTGTTGCTGCCTGTACGAGTAGTGTACCGATGATAGGGCCTGTGCAGGAGAAAGATACCAGGGCCAATGTTCCGGCCATGAAAAACAATCCCGCAATGCCGCCCTTGTCTGAATTGGCATCCATTTTATTTACCCAGGAAGAGGGCAGGGTAATTTCGAATGCTCCTAAAAACGAAGCTGCAAAAACAACCAGCAATAAGAAGAAGAAAAAGTTAAAGATACCATTAGTAGACAGGCTGTTCAGGGCATCGGCACCAAAAATTACCGTTACCAAAAGCCCAAGCACCACATAAATAAGGATAATGAAAAAGCCATAGAGTGCGGCAGGCCGAAAGGCCCTTCCTTTTTCTGATCCTTTAGTAAAAAAACTTACTGTAAGGGGCAGCATGGGGAAGATACAGGGCATCAGCAAGGCTGCTAAACCGCCAACAAAACCTGCAATAAAAATTCCCCACAAGGTTTTTTGTTCTTCTTTTGGTTGGGCAATGTTTTTTTGAGTAACAGCAGGAGCAGCTATTTTAGCAACAGTATCAGTTGCTTTAATTGTGCTGTCAACCGCTTCCGGCTTAATCTCTGTAAAAGTCAGCTCTTCGGTATTTGTGCTGTCCTGTGCATATCCATTTAAGGATATTGCACAGCAGAACAACAAACCGAGACAGATTTTCTTTAAGAATATCATATGCTCTTTGCGCTTATTTTACAGGAATACTAAAATCTACCTGTTCTGGCGGTAAACATTGCTTATCGTCGCATACCATAAACTCTACATTGCCTTTAATGGTTGCGGTTTTGCCTTTTAGCTTCACTTTTTGTTGAAATACTACTGACTTTTCGAAGTAGCTTACATCCATTTTAAAAGTAGATTCGAATTTGGTTATGGCTTTTGGTTCGATGGTTTTTCCAACCAGAGTATAAGCACCTGATGATGGAAAACTAAAGGTTGTTTTAACCGGACCTCCATCTTTAACAAATTGCGAATAGAGGTGCCAGCCCTGATCTACGGTGGCCTTAATGAAAACAGTAGCCGTATTCGGCCCGGTTTTTTTTGCAGCGTAACTCCAGGTTACAGGTTTTAAAATCTGGCTGTATGCGCTAAGGCTGATCAGGCATATGGCACAGCATAAAATGGTGATTTTTTTCATGTTGTGGTTTATTTGTTGATTTTTTTGATTAATGTAATCTGCTAAAGGCCTGGTAGTCGATAAAACCTACTTCAGGGGTCATGTATCCGGTTTTAACAGGTTCTACCTTCATTAAATCGGTACTTAAATATTTCTTGTTGCTATCAGAAAAGATGGTCACTACGCAGCTTTCAATTCCCATTTTTTGCTGTTGTTTTATGGCGCCTATTATATTAGCGCCCGATGATATGCCTACCGCTAAACCAAGTTTTTCGGCCAGTTTTTGCGCCATCAGTATGGCATCGCCATCGTTTACCTGTAGCACTTCATCCAGCTCGTTAAGCTTAACGATTTCGGGGATAAATTCATCAGAAATGCCTTGTATTCTATGACTGCCCACCTTATAACCAGTAGTTAAGGTCGGAGATTCTGCAGGTTCCAATGGATGTATCTTAATGCCCGGATTTTGATTTCTTAAGAAATTTCCTACCCCCATAATAGTTCCCCCAGTTCCTACTCCGGCAACAAAAGCATCGGGCGAAAGGTTTTTCAAACACAACTGCTCCCAGATTTCTTTACCTGTGGTGTGTTCGTGCGCTTCCGGATTGGCGATATTCTCGAACTGCTGAGGCAAGAAAATATTCGGATCGTTTGCGGCCATCTGTTCTGCAAGTTTAATGCTGCCAATAAAACCGCCTTCTTCTTTGCTCACCAGAATAATCTCCGCACCTAAACTTTTAATAATATCCATGCGCTCTTTGCTCAACCAATTTGGCATAATGATGGTAACCGGATGCCCCAAAGCTTTACCTATGGCCGCAAATGCAATCCCGGTATTGCCGCTGGTGGCTTCAATAAGCCGATCACCAGCTTTGATCTTACCTTCGGCATACGCTTTTTTTAGGGTGTAAAGCGCCATCCGGTCTTTAATGCTGCCAGTTAAGTTGTAATGCTCGCATTTAACATAAATTTTGCCTATACGCCCCTGGTAGGTGTAGGTGAGCTCAAGCATGGGTGTATTACCAACCAGAAGCGATAAATGTTCGAATTTCCCCTCCATGGCAGAAGTCATTTTATTTGCTGTTATTGTGGTCATAGCTGTTGATTAGATCGGATAGCAATGGTTATTTTGGTTGATTTTTATTTCGGTAAAATTCAGTATTATAATTTTTTACATCAACACATGTTGTTTTTTACAGAAAATTTCTGCTTTTTTGATTATTATTTAGTCTTTATTTCAGTTTTGGCTTGATTTTTTAACTTTCATTATATTTTTTTTCAATTTATTAACGTTTATGACCCACGGAGATTTAGATCAGGTTGATGTAGAAATACTAAAATTATTGCAACATGATGCCTCTTTAACCAATAAGGAAGTATCCTTGAAGCTGCATAAGTCTATAGCCACTATCCATGAAAGGATAAGACGACTAAAGGAACAAGGTTATATTAAAAGAATTGTGGCCATTCTCGACCGGAAAAAGATCAACAGAAACCTGATCGCTTTTTCGCATGTACTGTTGAAAGAACATACGGCTAAAACCCTGATCGAATTCGAAATGGAAGTTTCGAAGTTTGGTGAGGTAATGGAATGTTTGCAGATGACCGGTGCTCACGATTTTATTCTCCGTATCGCTACTAGGGATATGGATGATTACCACGAATTTCTGCGGAACAAACTCGCTACACTGCCCAATATCACAACTGTTCAAAGTTATTTTGTACTCTCAGAACCTAAAAGCGAAACGGCATATCCTATCTGATGTAATTGAGGGAGAAAACCCGTTGTGGAAGTGATCCAGAACAGACCTGTATCGATCAAACAAAAAAGGCGGTCCGTAAACAGACCGCCTGAACCAAAATATAATTCTTTTTTTATTTGCTAAGGGAAGCTAGTGCATTTTCAGTGTTTAGGCTGGTTTTTGTATTAGCTGCAACGAATTTATCCATGGTCAGCTTTTGTCCTTTGCCCATTACGAGCATATGGTCGCCAGTTGAACCACTTAAGGTTAAATCAGCATGATCTTCGATCACAGTATACAATCCGTCAGTTTGTGAGTTTAAGTCTAGTGATGCATTTCCGCTTAAGAAAACCTGCAAATATTGCGTGTTGATTTTACCCTGTGTTTTTACTTTAGCGTTATCCATTGCTTGGATGCGATAAATATCATTTACGTAAATGGTAAGTTTTGCGTCGCTGTTATCCAACGAGGTAATCTCTAAACCATCTCCGCTCTGTACAACCTTAACTTTACCAGTGTTTTCATCTGCATAGCTGATACCGGTACGTTTTCCCTGTATAATGGTCAATTCTACATTTCCTTTTACTTTGATGCGTTTGAAGCTCAATGCTTTTGAAGCGTGAACAGGTTTGATGGTTTCAGATGCGTTAGCTGATAATACTGCTGAAGTAGATAATACTAATGCTAAAGATGATGCGAATAATGTTTTGAATAAAGTTTTCATATGCTTTGAATTTTAATTTTTATAATGTTTTTATTGATTGTTCTGATATTAAGACGTGCAAGCACTGGAAACGTTTCAGCGCAAATCGCAGCATTATACCAGCCTGGGAAGCTAATCGACCAACGCCAGGAATTCAGAGACAAAAAGATGGTGGTCGCTGTGAATTTTCCAGGTTTTCTTTCCTGAGAGATGAAGTGGATTTCTTTTTTACTTTGAGGATAAGTCTTGAACACTCCGAAAAGAATTAAAAGATGCAAAAGCGCTTGTCGACTGATGTGATTGTGATCCTTTAATAGCTGTATTGTTTAATGATTTTGCCAAAAGCCTTTCTGGCTTTGCAACCGGACAAGGGTTCGACACCCTTCGGCTCCACTGGAATCAGTATCAGAAATCATTGAAAAAAACTAAAAGTCTGCAAATCATTGATTGCAAGCTTCTTTTGCTGTTTAGTTGTTTTTTTTTGACCAAATAACGCATATAATTCAATAGATGAGTCGGCGAAAGTTCGGACCCACCACTTTTTAATCGTACTAATGACCTTGTTGCGTTACCAACCTGGGTTCTGGCATAATAATGGCTCCATAAATAAGATGAAACCTGGATACTTTATTTTAGCAGCGTCAGTTATTATTTCAACCAACCGATGTTATACATCGGGGACTGCCGGCAACAGTAGGAATTTCCTACTGGCCAGGTAAAAAAAGGATTGGGCTGTGTAAGCCTCCATCATATTTATATTATTAATAGGCAACAAAAAATCCTTATAATTGTTATTAGGAGAAATATGAGTAAAGTATTTACAATTACAGAAGGACTGGAGAATTTAGGAGCGCTGCGAACGGGCGGACAAGGATCGGTATATAAAGGGAAACGTATAGGTGCAATCTACTCCGCAGTGAAATTAATCCCTACCCCAATATACAACGAGAACCGCGATGATAAAAATTACCGCAATTTTGAAAACGAGGTAGCAAAGTTGCTAAAGGTAAATGAGAATCCCAGTCCGAATGTTGTAAAAATGCTCAGTTTCGGCATAACCGAAAGCGGATCCTTCCCATTTATAGAAATGGAATATATAGAAGGACCTGACCTTTGTGAGTTGCTCCAACCCCCACACCAAAAGATATTTACGCTAAGCGAAGTTATAAAAGTGGCGCAACACCTCGCTGCCGCCCTTGAGCACTGCCATAAACTCGGGGTAAAACATGGCGACGTTAAAAGTAATAACGTTAAATACAATTTGCACACAGCGAATTATGTGTTACTGGATTTTGGACTTGCCATTATGAGTGAGGAGCAGCGTAGGAGTAGCATCCGGCATGCAGGTGCGGTGGAGTTTATGGCGCCCGAACAAAATGAAGGCAAAATGCTGCTGCAAACCGATGTTTACAGTTATGGCATCATCTTATATGAATTACTCGGAGGTCAGGTTCCCTTTCCTCTACCTGGAAATAGTGATACAGGGCGTAATTCGGTAATGATCGGTCATATGGAAAGTGAAGTGCCTGATGTGATTAACTTGCGCAGGGCAAACTTACCCACGGACTGGACCGAGGAACAGAAAACCCGTGAAATGCAGGTTTCGGATTGGCTTCTAAAACTGATCGAAAAATGCCTGCAGAAAGATCCTATGCTCAGATACAGCGATGGAATGACCTTGCATGAAGCGGTGCTTGGCGGAAGCTTATCGGGCAATGTTTTACCCATAGACCATTCAGCTATGGATTCGCTCAAAGCGGAGAACGAAATGCTCCGCAAACAGGTATTGGCTCTGGAAAGTACAGCGCAGGCCCCAGAAAGAAAAGGTATACTGTTGCCTCATTTTGCATTTGCGTTTATGATCATTTCAATTATTGGATTGATTGCTTTCTTGGGCTATTCCCAGTTCCGCAGCGAGCCGCAGGCACAGCAAGCTGTTCAAACCATAGATTCCATCCCTCCGGCAGTTGATACCACAGCACAGGAAAGAAGGAGAATCGCGAATCAGCGCAAGCTGGCTGAAGCAGCGGCAACAAAGCGGCTGGTGGATAGTGCAATTAACGCGGAGATCAAAAAAGCCAGAGATAAAGCTGCCGATAGCACAGAAGACCTTAAGCCTGATACTTCAGTTAGCCCTGTACAGTTTTAATTTTTAAAAAACAATTGCCCTTAACCGCCGCATAGGCACCCTAACTTATGGAAACAAAATCAAATTTCTGGCAGCGTATCGGTATTCAGGATTGGTTTCTAACCGATGAAAACAAGAGCAGTGACCAAAAAACACCGCAACTCACTCCGGAAACCATCTACAGCTTTATCGTAGATAAATTTAAGGAGTCCATCAGGGAATTATCTTTTGCCGATCGCATCGTTTTTTATCATGAATTCATTATCACCTTCAATGCTGAAGATTACCGTGAATTTATAGACAATAAACAAGGGATTTTGGGTTTAATCGTACAGGAAACTGTCAAAAAATTCTATGCGATTTTAAGAGAACACCGGCAAGCCGGGAAAAATGTAGAACCATCCGGCTCAAAATGGGTATTCCGGTTGGTATCACATCCGGATTACGCAAGGGGCGATAAGGGCTTTATCGGAAAACTGTTGCCAGACAACAATCAGAAATCGGAAAATTTACGTGTAACATTCATTCCCCGACAAACCGGTATTGCACAGACATTCGATATCAACAACGATATTTTAAAGGGTTTTACTTATTACAGCGAAGGTTATATGGAAATCCCATACGATGCTCAATTGGAATATGTTGATGGTAATACGACCCCGTCCAAGGACGAGGCTGTTCTCGGCCGACTGGAAGCCATCATACCCGATAAGCAGTTTTCGGGCAAAAAAATCGAGTTCCTTATTAAAACAGAAGATACTATCGTTTCGGGTAACGATGACGAACGCGAAGATTCCAATATTTTCAAGATCGCCTCAGAATGGGCCAATTCACCACACCTACACATCCGCTATAACAAAACAGACGGTAATTTCTATTTAGCTTCTTTCGGCGAACTTACTACTTTGAACGAGGTTTTGGTACCACGCAGCGAAATTAATTCACCACAATGGGTTTCTTTGCCGCTGAACTCCAGAATGTTGCTCAACGGCATAATCGGTATAAACCTATTTAAATCCTAACCTATGTCGCAACTGCTATCAATTTTATTGTTATCACTGGTCGTTGCGCTGATGATCGTTCATTTTAAAGACATTAAAAATTCCCGTAATAAAAATGGATAAACAGTTTTTTGGCCTCACAGACACCGGCAAATCCAGAGACAACAACGAGGACAGCTTTATTGTTAAGTCCCTCACCAGCGATCAGTTGATTTTGGCAGCTGTAATAGACGGTGTAGGTGGCTATCACGGCGGCGAAGTAGCAGCGGGTATTGCTACAGAACAGATTTCAATGCAATTCTCAGGTCGTCCGGCCGATCCAATCTCGCAGATGATCAGCGCATTCAGGAATACAAATGAAATGATCATTGCCAAAAAGCAAACAGAGGCAGAACTTTCCGAAATGGCCTGCGTGGCCACTATGGTAATTGCGGATATTGAGCAGAATCAATTTTATTATGCGCACGTTGGCGATACCAGATTATATCTGCTGCGGGACGGATCGCTGATTAAAATCTCTAAAGACCATTCATTTGTAGGTTTTCTGGAAGATTCGGGAAGATTGGATGAGGCCGCTGCTATGCAGCATCCAAAACGTAATGAAATTAATAAGGCGATCGGTTTCAGTGATCAGATTGCTACCGATGAGAGTTATATTGAAACCGGTCAATCTCCTTTCCTGCCGGGCGATCTCCTCTTATTATGCAGTGATGGGCTGACCGATATGGTAAACAGGCAGGATATTACTACCCTGCTTTTACAAGGAGATACACTTGCTAAAAAAGCAGGCAATCTCATCGCGCTTGCCAATGAAAACGGCGGGCGTGACAACATCACCGTTGTGCTACTGCAGAACAACAAAAAGCCTCAACAGGTAACACCCACCAGACCAGACTTTACACAAAAGGTACAGGTAGCAGAGACAGAAAATAATGAAGCCATACGGCCGCCTGAAAATCCAGAACCGGCAACTCATGCAGCGCCCAAAAGAAATTATTGGTTCACTGCGCTGGTTATTTTATGCGTCATCCTCCTTGGCACAACCGTATTTTTGTACCTGCAGAACCCGCACACTACAGAAAAGGTCTCTACCCTTAATCCATTAACAAAACAAAAGGTGAGAAATAGCCAGGAGCAGTTACTGCAAGATGCATTTGACCATGCCGTAGGGGACACCCTGGTTCTATCCGACTCGATTTTTAAAAGTCCGGTACTGATCAGCGATACATTAAGCCTGCGGAAAGATACCCTGTATGTTATCGCAAAGGGCATTGTGCTGCAAGCGGATAGCGGATACAAAGGTGCAGCCATAACGATGCGCGCTCCATCCAGACTATTGAAGCTTGACAGCCTGCAGTTTAAAGGCTTCGCTACCGCTATCGCCATTTCAGACCAGGCACTGTTACTCAAAAATGTCACCTTCACCAATTGTTTAATCCCGGTACAGAATAACATCCATTTCCCTGACGGGAAACCGGTAAATGCAGAATTGATGAAGATTAGTCCACTAAAAGGTAATACCCCTAAAACCGCAGATTCGAAAAATGGAGCAGAATAAAGGAGCAGTCAAAGTGAACCGGGCTCAGGAACGCATCTTCATATTAGCCATCGCAACCGTTCTCGCACTCTTCTTCTACCAGTTATACGCGATCATTCAGCCCAGATTTGCAGAAGTTGCGCCACGCTTAAAAGCCGGCACGATGGTTAACCTGAATGCTGAAAAACCTGCCGAACATATCCGTGACCTACTTAAAAAAGGTTACTATTTTGAAGATCAGCGGGACATTGATCTGATAGAAAAAACCATTGCATCTGCAACGCCTAATGCCGGGCAACTCGACAATATTGGCGAAGTGAACAAACGCAGGTACTTTTTACCTGCAGATGAGGCCTATAAAAAAGGGGGGAAATCATTTAAAGCAAGGGTGCTGGCATCCCGGGCATTGCTTGGTTATACCGGTGATGATTCACTTAAATTCGACCAGGAGCAAAGTAATCCCCGCGCATACCTTTCCCAGCTAAATCTCGGCATGGGCGAGCATGATATCAGTGGGAAAATCGTAGAGAATAAAAAAACTGCGCCTGGTGTTTTAGTCCGTTTGGAAATGATTTTACCGCAGGACAGTATTTATAACGACGAGCCGACAGAAACCATCAAAAATATAACTGAAAAAGCAAATGGTATTACAAAGGTTTATACTTTGGATACTGCCGGTAAACGGAAATTACTCCAGCTCACCGCCTATGCCCGTACCGGTACTGCAGGGGAATTCACTTTTGCCAAGTTGCTCGGCAACCAGGCATTCAAAATATTGCCTTTAAAACCGGGTTTTCAGTTTGGCGCTTCAAAGGGCGTACAAAACCTTGATGAAAATACCGTCTTCGCATTTGAACAGCGTCCACATACGATAAAGCTTTTCTCTACCAGGGACTTCAATATCCTAAAAAAGGAAAAATCACTGATCATCAGAACACCCGAGGAATTCAACAAGTGGTTTATGATCATCTGCGGAAGCCTGATCGGTGGATTTTTACTTGTCCACTTCATCCTGTCATGGAAATTCAGCACTGCCGATCAGGTGATATTGCCCGTAGTGATGATGCTTACTGGCATCTCATTTCTGATGCTGCTGAGTTTGCAGGATCCGCTGCGCGACCGTTTTTTAGCTAAAGATTCCCTTCTATATCTGCTAATGGGTTTTGGAGGCATCTTATTGATACTGTGCATTAAACTGCGCCGTTTCAATACCGATACCTGGCTTTACCGCCTGCTTTTATTTAAGAACATCCGATCGGCCGCAAACGGCTGGCCCTGGGCCCTGGCCGCCATTGGATTGCTGGCACTCACTATCTTATTCGGAACCGGGCCAGAAGGAAGTGGTGTAAAGGTAAACCTGTTCGGATTTCAGCCCAGTGAAGTGGTAAAGTATCTGATCATTTTTTTTCTTGCAGGATTTTTTGCCGTAAACGAGAAACTGATCAGTGAATATATGAGCTGGAAAAAAAGATGGTCATTTTTCTCCTTTGCCCTATTGGCGATACTGTTGACCCTCATGTTATTTCTGATATTGGGAGACCTTGGTCCGGCGATGGTGGTTTGTTTCACCTTTATTATACTGTTTTCATTCTCGCGGGGCGATTTTATGTTCATGGCAGGCGCTATCGTGTTATACGTATTGGCCTCATGGATTTTTGAAAACGTATGGATATCCACTGGGGTTACCTTGCTTTTGGTCGGTACGCTGATGTTTTTCGGGCGCAGGCAGCTCAGTGAGTCCGCCATCATGGTGCTGGTGATCATGTCGGCTTTTTTAACGATAGATCAGATTCCATATCTTGACCGCGTATTTCCTGGTCCGGTACAACGCCTGGGAGATCGCAAAGCCATCTGGCAGGATGCTTGGAACAATGAAGTGTATGGCGGCGACCAGGTGGCCAACGGTCTGTGGGCCATGTCTACAGGTGGCGCGACAGGGCAGGGCGTGGGGCAGGGCTTTGCCAAAACTATCCCTGAAGCACATACTGATATGATCTTACCTTCGATAGGTGAAGAATTTGGATTAATGGGCATATTGTGCATCTTTCTGCTGTTCCTGTTATACCTGCACCGATCCATTATTATCGGGAGGAGGACCGGATCACCATTTCTCTTTTATTTAAGTGCAGGGGTCGGCGTATCCACCTTTGTACAGTTCCTGCTCATAGCAGGTGGTTCTACCGGAGCGCTACCGCTATCTGGGGTATCCCTGCCCTTTCAAAGTTATGGAGGATCATCACTCGTACTCAATTTCTTAGCCGCCGGATTTTTGATGTCGGTATCTGCTGTGCGGGGCAGCGAAGTACAGATGCAGTACATCGCCAAAGCGCAGGACAAAAACCTGGTGCCGGCCCTAATTGCCGCCTGTTTGGGCATCCTGCTATTGGGCGCTAATGTATTAGGCTATGTACTTAACAACCGGAAATGGGTAGTACAGCCAGCCTTGGTAGCCGACCGTAGCGGCGCTAGAATGTTCAGTTACAATCCCCGTATCGCAATATTGATGAGCCGTTTAAAAGCTGGAACCATACACGACCGCAAGGGAATTTTAATGGCAACCAGCAACGTCGACAGTGTGAAGGCGCAACATTTTAAGCTCATCGGTGCGGGTATCCCGAATTACAATCTCGATTCTGCGGTACATCAGCGTTTAGACCGGTATTATCCTTTCGAAGAACAACTGTTTTTTTGGACAGGCGATGCAAATTCAGGCATATTTAATGGAAGTGTTAATGGCTATTTTGCCGATTATGAACACGCGGCCGAACTCCGCGGCTTTAAATTGCCTGTAAAGAGCTTTACTGTACTTGCAAAGAGATACAGCGAAAACCGTTTCCTTGCACGGGGAGTTAAGGAAATGACGGTCGTGAAAAAAGATTACGCCGCACTTTCTCCGTTACTCCTTGCCGGAATCAGCAGCAAAGAGGTGGAAGATTTTAAAAATAAAAACCGCGATGTACAGTTAACCATGGATGCCGGTCTGCAGACCAAGATCCAAAAGTCCATTGCCCGTGACACTTCATTATCGGATAACCGGGTTTCTGTAGTGATCATGGAAGCAAGTTCTGGCGATGTCCTTACTTCAGCCGTATATCCGCTGCCACCCATACATGATTGGGAACGGTTGACCATGACCAATGCAGAACAGAACCAGCTTTCGGGGTGGACAACGACCGCTGACCTTGGCTTTACCAATTTCACACAGCCAGGCTCAACCGCTAAGCTGATTACCGCCATGGCATCCTTCAATAAACTGGGCATGGCCGCTGCCGAAAAAAAATACCAGGTGGCCTCCTGGGAGCGTATCCGTACAAAAGGTATCGAGCCGGACGAAACGGGATGGATTGATCTGGAGCGGGCGGTGGTGAAATCCAACAACGTCTATTTCATCAAACTTGCAAACCAGGAGCAGCTGCAGGAAAACATGGGTGAGCTGTACTTAAAAACAGGCATGTTCCTACATGGGGCAGGAGGGTATTATTACAATAAGCCCAGCGAAAACGCAGTACAGGAAGAAAAATGGAAACAACTTTGGCGCAGAACCGAATTCAATACCAAACCAAAGTATGATCCCAACAATATCCGAAAGACCAGGGCAAAGGGAATTTCCGGAATGTCTTGGGGGCAGGGTGCACTTATTGCAACCCCAGCGGCAGTGGCAAGAATGGCTGCGGGGATTGCAAATAATGGAAATATGATTGCAAACAGGTTTGTACTTAAAGTAAGCGACCAGCCGCAGGCGATAAAAACTGGTACGAAATTGGTAAACAATCCGGCGTACGCCAGGTTAATGCAGGAGTACATGATCAAACAGAGCAGTCCAAAAGTGCAAACGCTTGGGCTGGCCGTTGCCGGTAAAACAGGTACACCGGAGCGGATCTGGAAGAAACAGCAGATTAATGATGGCTGGTATGTGTTTTTTGCACCGACTGCAACCGGCAATGGTCATATTGTAGTATGCATACGCATTGAGGCGACCAAAGGATCATCAGACGCAGTACGATTGGCCGGCAAACATGTGATTCCGTTCTTAAAAGAAGGTGACTATATTAAAAGCATTGTTCCTTCGGCCAAAACTGATGACAATGCGACTATACCGGAACTTAATTGAAGAGATGAAACATTTTAACTCAAACCATCAATCAATAATTTGTATAGCTTCACCACAAATTGGGAATAGAGCAGATGTTCAATTCCATATTTTTATAACACAGTAGCAAAGCATTAACAAAATATACAGATGAAAATGATATTCGACCTCTTCAAAAGCGCAAGTGGGGAACATCCCGATGATGTGAAGGGAATCAGGCACGCATTACTACAGTTTGTAAAACAGGAGTTACAAAAAGCGGAGGGCGGAGAAGGCGCAAATATCAAAGGTTTGGGTATTTTTATCCACTGCAGCCCTGCAGCGCGCCATGTGTATGAAGCTGCCGTGTTTACGGAGGATCCCGATCAGTTAAAAAATGAGATACAACGTATTAGTGATGACTATTCCTTAGATCTGCCCTCAGGCTGGTCAGTCACAGTTGCTTTCGATGAAGTCTTTCCGGACGATGCGGTAGAAATGCAAAATCTGCCGATAGCACTGTTGGTCAAAACCAAAACCCATTTTGTTAAGCAACAGGCTAAAGCCTACCTGAAAGCACTTAGCGGCAAGACTTTACAGTCAATCTACGAAATAACTTCCTCGGGTGGAAAATACAATATCGGCAGAGATGAAAAGGCACAGTCTGATGAAGGTTATTTCCGCACCAACCACATTGCATTTCCATCGGAAAGTGATGATGAACGAAATAAGTACATCAGCCGACAGCATGCGCATATCGAATGGGATACAAACACAGCCAAATTTGTAATCTTTGCAGATGAAGGTGGGATACCGCCCCGCAATAAGGTCAAACTGCGTTCAGCGCTTACCGAAAAGACGGTAAAACTCCATGCCACCCAGATCGGGCAGGAATTAGCCGAGGGAGATCAGATTATCTTAGGTGAATCGGTCGTATTGGAGTTTAGCTTTAAGCCGTAGCATCATGAGTAAATTTTTACAATTACAGAAGGGCTACAAAACCTTGGAGCTTTAAAAACCGGTGGGCAGGGATCTGTTTACAAAGGGATGCGCATGGGGCCGGTTTATTCTGCCATTAAACTTATCCCCACACCAATTTACGTGGAAGATGAAAGCGATAAAAACTACCGGAATTTTCTCAATGAAGTGAATAAACTGCAGCAGGTAAATACCCATCCCAGCCCGAATGTGGTGAAGATACTCAGTTGGGGGATTACCGATAGCGGATCCTTTCCTTATATAGAAATGGAATACATCGAAGGCCCCGAACTTAGCGAACTGCTATTGCCTCCGCATCAAAAAATTTTCACCGTTAAAGAACTCTTGAAAGTCGCTGAACAACTGGCCGCAGCACTTGCACACTGTCATCAGGTTGGGGTCAAACATGGCGATATTAAAAGCAATAATGTGAAGTACAATATGCAGACTGCCAATTATGTACTATTGGATTTTGGCCTGGCCATTATGAGTGAAGAGCAGCGTAGAACAAGCATTCGCCATGCCGGGGCAGTAGAGTTTATGGCACCCGAGCAGCATGAGGGAAAAATGCTGTTACAGACAGACATCTATAGTTACGGTATCATCCTGTATGAACTCCTGGCCGGGCAGGTTCCTTTTCCACTCGAAGGAGGAGGCGATACCGCCCGCAATACGGTCATGATCTCACATCTTGAAAAGGAAATCCCAAATGCCATGTCACTGCGTAAAAGCAATCTGGAAAATACGTTTCAGGAAGATATTCTTAAGGCGGAAATGCAGGTACCCCACTGGTTGATTGAGCTGATCGGGCGATGCCTGCAAAAAAATCCAGATGAACGGTATGCCAATGGAATGGAACTGCAGAAGGCAGTTAATGCGGGAATATTGTCGGTACCACAAGACATCAGGCACAGAGAAAATACTATACCCAACGAAGCCTTACATTATGCCGGTTTATATGGTGAGACACAGAAAAAGAACGAAAAGCTTGAAAAAGAGCTGGCAGCATTAAAACCCCTTGCTTTCAAGGCTGGAATAAAATACAATAGTTCGACTGGTGAATATCACCAGGAAAATTACATCCATGCGCCAAGAAAGGCTTTTTTAGGTTACGCTGCTGCCTGCACCTTAGTTGTTGCCTTTGTAGTTTACAGCTTAGTTAAGACAGAAAACAATGATATTACGGCCTCGCCGACAACCCCATACCGGTCGCCATTTGAAATCGCAAATCAACAATACAGACAAGCGCTGCAAACAGCGAGGGAAGACAGCATCCGGAAAGAAAAATTACAATGGGCTCAGCAAGTAAAAGCAACCGAAAAAGCCCGGAAACAAAACGGTAAAAAGAAGAAGAAATTTCTGGGTATATTCTGACAAAGCCAGTTACATCAATCCTCCAAAAGTTAAATACTTAGTGAGCCTTTTTATTTTAAGGAAGGATTAACATAAGGTTAAATTTTAATGATCTAAGCCCTGGCATCCTCCTAAATTGCTGATATAGTGTAGAAATAGATTCTAACTATTCCATTATAGAATTAAATGATTGTGATTAGTTCTTTCAATTCTCTAAATTTATAATATTCCGGTTAAGCTTTAATAAGGAATTAGATTATACTAACAAAAAATATATGGAAAAAGAATCGAACGATATTAGCAAGTGCCCGTTTCATAATGGCAGCATGAAAAGTAATGTAGGTGGTGGCGGTACCCGAAATGGCGACTGGTGGCCAAAGCAGTTAAAGTTGGGTATTTTGCGTCAGCATTCTAACTTATCCAACCCAATGGACGGCGAATTTAGTTATGCCGAAGCTTTTAAAAGTTTAGACTTAGCCGCATTAAAGGCAGACCTTCATGCACTGATGACGGATTCACAAGATTGGTGGCCGGCAGATTTTGGTCACTATGGAGGTTTATTTATCCGCATGGCATGGCACAGTGCCGGAACCTACAGAGTGGGCGATGGCCGTGGTGGTGCTGGTGCCGGATTACAACGTTTTGCTCCGCTGAACAGCTGGCCGGATAATGTGAGCCTTGATAAAGCCCGCAGATTACTTTGGCCGATTAAACAAAAATACGGGCGCAAAATTTCGTGGGCAGATTTAATGATCTTAACTGGTAATATTGCCTTAGAATCGATGGGCTTTAAAACCTTTGGATTTGCCGGTGGGCGTGAGGATGTTTGGGAAGCTGATGAATCGGTATATTGGGGTTCAGAAACAACCTGGCTGGGTGGCGATCTCCGTTATGCACACGGTTCTGATGGCGCACATAAGGCGCATGGTGTAGTGGTTACGGATGACAATGCCGATGGTGATGTTCACTCACGTAACTTAGAAAAACCACTTGCAGCCGTGCAAATGGGATTAATATATGTAAACCCTGAAGGCCCTGATGGAAACCCAGACCCAATCCTTGCTGCGAAAGATATCCGGGATACTTTTGGCCGCATGGCAATGGATGATGAAGAAACGGTAGCATTAATTGCTGGCGGGCATACCTTTGGTAAAACCCATGGTGCTGCTTCAGCAGATCACGTGGGCAAAGAGCCTGAAGCCGCCGGTATCGAAAGCCAAGGTTTAGGATGGAACAGCAGTTATGCTTCTGGCAAGGGAGCTGATGCCATTACGAGTGGATTAGAAGTAATCTGGACCACAACGCCAACACAATGGAGCAATAATTTCTTCGAAAACCTGTTTGGATTTGAATGGGAATTATCGAAAAGCCCTGCCGGTGCACACCAGTGGAAAGCCATCAATGCAGCCGCCATTATTCCTGATGCATTTGACGGATCGAAAAAACATCTGCCAACGATGCTTACCACCGACCTTTCTTTAAGGTTCGATCCGGCTTACGAAAAAATATCAAGACGTTTCTTAGAAAATCCAGATCAGTTTGCTGATGCATTTGCTAGGGCATGGTTTAAATTAACCCATCGCGATATGGGGCCTTTGGCACGTTACTTAGGGCCAGATGTACCACAAGAAGAATTGCTTTGGCAAGATCCAATACCTGCGGTTAACCATATATTGATTAACGAAAGTGATATCGCAACATTAAAAGCAAAAGTATTGGCTTCAGGATTGAGTGTGGCCGAACTGGTTTCTACTGCATGGGCTTCGGCTTCTACTTTCCGCGGTTCTGATAAACGTGGCGGTGCCAATGGTGCACGGATCCGTTTGGCTCCTCAAAAAGATTGGGCAGTTAACAATCCTCCACAATTGCAGAAAGTATTGGGCGTATTGGAAGGAATCCAAAAAGAATTTAATGGTGCACAAGCTGAAGGCAAAAAAGTTTCACTGGCCGATTTAATTGTATTGGCAGGTGCTGCTGCGGTAGAAAAAGCTGCTGCTGCTGCCGGGCATTCAGTTACACTGCCTTTTGCACCAGGCCGAATGGATGCTTCGCAAGAACAAACCGACGTAGAATCTTTTGGTTATTTAGAGCCAGCTGCTGATGGTTTCCGTAACTACCGTAATTCAAAATCTCCTGTTCCTACAGAAGAATTCCTGATTGATAAAGCCCAGTTGCTAACTTTAACAGCACCTGAATTGACGGTGTTGGTAGGTGGTTTACGTGCGTTAGATACAAATTTTGATGGTTCGAAAAATGGTGTCTTAACCGAAAAACCCGGCCAGTTAACGAACGACTTTTTTGTAAACCTATTGGATATGGAAACCGCGTGGAAAGCTGTTGCAGAAGATAAAGAACTTTATATCGGAAGCAGCCGTTCAACTGGTCAGCCAAAGTGGACCGCAACCCGTGCCGATCTGGTATTTGGTTCTAATTCAGAGCTTAGGGCAATTGCAGAGGTATACGCAAGTACAGATGCACAAGGCAAATTTGTAAAAGACTTTGTGGCCACCTGGAATAAAGTAATGAATTTAGATCGTTTTGATTTAAATTAAGCTTAAATGCATCACAGGATTATAAAGAAGCTGTATCATAAATTGTAATTCACTTCTAATTTGTTATGTGAGCTTGTCGAAACGCCTTGTAAGATATTTAAAATAGGGCCTTCGACAAGCTATCATTGACGGATTCCAAAAGAAAGGTCGTCATCTCCTGTAGCGCAGCGAAATGGAGAGATCTATCTCGACAGATTTTGCTTCGCAGAGAATCTTCGGGTTCTCGACTGCGTTGCACTCCGGTACCATTGACGTTATTTTACAAACTACTAACCTGAGTTCGATTATTAAATCTCA
>NZ_JAUG01000036.1 GCF_000708285.2 Pedobacter borealis DSM 19626 | reverse complement strand
TTTCTAAAAGATAAATATGATAAGAGCCTTCAGAAAGTTCAAACTTATCAAGTTCAAAGTATTCGGTTAAGCCTTCAGGAAGTATGAAAGATAGTAGTGTGGT
The DNA here is from genome assembly GCF_000708285.2 of Pedobacter borealis DSM 19626. GTDB lineage: Bacteria > Bacteroidota > Bacteroidia > Sphingobacteriales > Sphingobacteriaceae > Pedobacter > Pedobacter borealis. Next base: position 42,436 of record NZ_JAUG01000036.1, on the reverse strand, counting down.
GTCCAAAACAAAGTATTTTCACAAAAATAATCAAACTTTAATACTCCCCAACTTTTTTGCTTGATCCGGTCTAATGTCAATATGGTAAGCCATTCGGCACAACAAAATAATTTAACTACAGATAGAAAGGATACACACAGATATGAGAATCCGTGTTTATCTATGGTTAAAACGCTTAACTTAACGGCATTGAGCGCAAGTCTTGGTGCCCCAGACATAAGCCATCGCCTGAATGTACATTCGATAAATCAATACATTAATTGCTCTTAAAGACCTCATTCAGTTAAATATGATGAAAGCGCAAGTCAGCCGGTCCAATGTCTCCCACACATAAGACTTGCGCTAGTAAGGGTTAAGATATTATGAAAGCACAAGTCTGTCAGCCCATTGCGCTAGTAAGGCTAATTATTATAACTCTAATAGGTTATTATAGGTTGCATCGAACATTTTAACCAATAACCGTTCCTTAGATTGAATATTTGCTGTAGACCGGTTAACCAGAAGGTAACCGCTGATCTGTTCATAGGTAAAATGTTGAAAGGTAACATGACCTATTTTTTGTTCTACCATTTCCTTGTACACCCTAAATCTTTGCGTATTGCGGTAATCCTCAACGGTCCGAGAAGCAGTATCTATTGTCCTAGAACCTATAAAGCCGAAAGATGCTTCCGGATAATCAACCAAAATCAAAGGGATCACATTCAAACAGGTCGTCAGTATATTAGATACATCACCCTTATTGGTCAACTTAGAATATTTATACTCACTTTGGCGATGGGGCTTTGCATAAAACTTAATTGCAAATACATCTTCCTGGTGATAATCTGCATGTATAATGTAAATATAATGCGTTACCGGGGAATAAAATTTATAAATCAAGGTAAACAGATGCGCCGAACCGTCATTGCTTTGGCGTTTCTGAATAAACTCGGGTAGATAACCTTGTTTGGTAAACCTCAAGGGATCAGATAATTCTCTTTGGTAACAAAACGACCAGTCACTGCAGTATGAGCAGCAACAGCTTTACTTTTTTTGACTTTAACGCCTTTTATTGATGCTAATGAAATTGTCACCTTTGCGAATTTGGCATCTTTAAGAGATGCCCATCCTAGTCTTACACCTTTGGGAACAATTTTCTTATTTGATAAACTTGCCATCTTTAAGATTGATATTAATAATACAAATATAAAGAATATTATGAATAAAATTTACTTACTTATAGCATAAACCACTAACAGTACCCGTTTGTTCAAGCTGCATTCTTCTCATTATCGTCTTGTTAATCCTCGAACAAGCGGCTAATATCTTTATTCTTAAAAATTTCCTTAGCCTGCTTTTTCATTACGTTCCAAGTCAAACAAGAACGACTAATGCATAGCGCAAGCAGACTCGCCACCCATTTCCTCCAATAGAAATCTAAATCGCAAAATCCAATGCTTTGAACAGAAAGCTGGCATCATATGTATTTTGAATCTATCAAAAATTTGGACAGTAGTGACCTTTACCAAACCAATAGAATGAAAATGAATGTATAAAAAAGGCTACCTGAAACCAAATAGCCTTTTGTAAAATACAACAAGACAGAAACCAACGCTAGCCGTTCAGCATTTCCTTAAATATGCCCAATTACACCAGGTTAACCTTTGATAAATCAGCACCCAAGCCTTTAAGTGAAGCATAAGTCAGTTTATCCATCGTTGCCCCTTCAAAGCAGATCGTTTTAATAGCCTTGTAATATTTATTGGTGAGGGCGAAGGTAGAGCGAAAAGATACATTTTTAAGGGTTGCACCTTTAAATGTAGTTTCGTTAAGTGCTGCGTTGTGAAACAGCACCCCTGTAAAAGTCTGCCCATCCAAACTCAGTCCACGTAAATCCGAATAGTCAAAATCTACCCCCTCAAACACGCAGTTTTCAAAAACCGTTTTCCTTAAATCGGTCTTGCTCAGTTTTACCTCAGTTAGCTTGGTATTACTGATTTTTGCCCCAGCCAGTTCTAAAGCATAGAATTTTGTCCGCACCAAAATGGCCTGATCAAAATTAGTAGCTGTAAGATCAGTAGCCGACAGGCTGCAATCGGTGAGGTTTGCCCCTTGGAAACTGGCTTCACGTGCATCGCTACCCAGAAACGAACTGCCAGTCAGGTCAGCACCAGTAAAATCTGAGCCGCGTAAATTACTCCCGTTAAATTTTAGCTTATGCGCAATAATACCAGCAAAATCAGTCTTAGCGAGATCGTTTCCGCTAAAATTGGTCAACAGCTGAGGCTGATGTGAATCTGTTAAACTGCTTACCTCTGGTATTGTCTCTTCAACCGCACTGCTGGCATTTGGAGAAGAGCGGTTTTCTGAAAAATAATTGAGGTCTACATCCAGAATCTTGGCGAGTTGGTTCAAGGTAATAATGTCTGGCATTGATTCCCCCCGCTCCCATTTTCCAACGGCCTGTGGGCTTACAAATACATGTCCAGCAAGTCCGGCCTGAGACATGTTTATTTTTTTCCGTGCTCCGGCAATTTTGTTGCCGATCATTTTTGCATCCATATGTACTGTCTTTTTAACTCTTTCGACATTGCAAATGTAGCCGGCCTGTTAGCCAGATTCAGCAAATCAGCCGATCCTTATAGTTGTATTTACGCTACTTTTTGTTGCTTTTCAGCAACTGTAAGTTGTATTTAAGCCACAAGCGAATTTCTAAAAGCTTTAAGGCTTAATCCTTTCTGCGATTTGAAAAATTTATTCAAATGGCTTTCGTCTGTAAAGCCCAGCTCATAGGCAATTTCGTTGATCCGCATATTACTGAAACGTAAACGCGCCTCAATCAGTTTAATCCTTAAATTGGCAATATATTGTTGGAGTGTTTCATTGGTATGTTTCTTGAAATATTTACCAAAGTAATTCTCCGAAATACCAAATTGGCTGCTCAGCTTTTCGGCCCTTAACTTCTCAGGATTGTAAATATTTGCCTGAATATAGTTTAGTAAGGCCAGGGTTTTCTCTTCGGCATCTTCTTTAACGGCGGCAGGAAGGTACTTGGCAATGTTGCGGGCTACCACAACAATCATTGTATCGACCATTTTCGCAATTAACTCCTTGTTATACAAGTCGCGGTTTACATACTCGGCCATCATCGCATCAATAAGCGACCGAATAAAAGGTTTATCTGAGAAATTTTTTAGGATACAGCCTGGTTGATGACTGGCATTCTGCAGAATATATTCCATCCGCTGTACATCATCGGTACGAAAATCCTTCGATCGGATATATACATTTCCAAAACGCAGAAAGAAAAATTCGGTAGTGGTTTCTATCTCAAACGAATGGCAATCATCCGGCGTGATGAGAAACATATTACCGGCATAATAATCAAATTTATTGTTATTGATACATTGCTTTCCCGTACCGGATAAAATGTATACCAGTTCAAAAAACAAATGTTTATGACCTTCCTTTGGGCATTCGTCTAACTTCTTATAAACAATTTCAAAAGGTTCGTATAAAGTTTCTCTATTCATCTTGTGCTAATCCATGGCGCAAATTTACCAATTAAAAGCAAACTTATACTGAAAAATAACGCTATATCAGTTTATATTTGCCTTACAGAAATTATAAAATTTTATATTAATATAAAGACACCATGAAAGCTATAGGATTTAAAACCTCACTACCCATTTCGGCAGAAGAAAGTTTTATCGAATTTGAAACAGCTGTTCCACGACCTAGCGGACGCGATATACTGGTTAAGATAAATGCAATCAGTGTAAATCCGGTTGATTATAAGGTACGCCAGAATAGTGCTAAAGATACGATATTGGAAAGCCCGAAGGTGATCGGATGGGATGCTACCGGAACGGTAGAAGCTGTTGGAGAGGCGGTTACTTTTTTTAAACCTGGCGATGCGGTTTATTATGCTGGTGACCTTACGCGAAGTGGCAGTAATGCCGAATATCAATTGATAGATGAACGTATTGTGGGTTTAAAGCCAAGCACACTCAGCAATGCCGAAGCTGCTGCTATGCCCCTAACCGCCCTTACAGCATGGGAATCGTTATACGACCGTATCCGCATCAGCGAACAAAAAGATAAAGGAAAAAGTATACTCATTATTGGAGGTGCCGGTGGTGTAGGTTCAATTGCCATACAGCTCGCAAAAAAAATAAGCGGACTAAAGGTAATTACCACAGCTTCTCGTACAGAAACCAAAGAATGGTGCCTGGATATGGGAGCCGATTTGGTAGTAGACCATAAAAACCTGATTGAAGAATTACATGTAGGAGGTTATCAGGAAGTAGACTTTATACTAGATTTTGTTGATTTAAATGGCTATTGGGATGCCATAGTAGAATTGATCAAACCTCAGGGACACATTGTTTCCATTACCGGTTCAGCCACTCCTATTGCGCTGAATAAGTTAAAAAACAAAAGTGTTACTTTTTCGTGGGAATTGATGTACACCCGTTCGATGTATCAAACCGACGATATGGAAGAGCAACACCATATTTTAAATAAACTCGCCGAACTTTTTGACAATGGTACGCTTAAAACTACCTTAAACACCACACTGAAAGGATTTACAGCAGAAAACCTAAAAGAAGCACACCGCTTATTAGAAAGCGGAAAAACGATTGGTAAGGTTGTAATCGAATATTAGGGATAATTTATTGCATGAAAATTAATATAAATTACAGAATGTTTTTATCGTATTGTAAGCTGCGAGAAATTGTCATTGCGAGAAGGCTTTTTCAGCCGACGAAGCAATCTTACAACGATCGCTACTAGCGGTGCGCATTAAGATTATTCATTTTTTGCAATTGTTTTTAAAGGCATTCATGAGCTCGCTTCGTTCGGTTATCTTCGTGCCTCGCAAGGACGATTTCTCTTTAGAATAGGTCAATTGTAACTAGAAGAAAGACAAGTTTAAATGCTTAATTAATCGTTCCACACAATAGGATTTTCACCGAGAGGCTTTATCGTGACAGATTAGCATTGATTATAAATATGTTACAGCCTTAATTGCTTTCGCTTAGCCATAAACCAAGAAAAGGCTACTCCTTTCGGAGCAACCTTCCCGTATTTTTGATCGATAAAATAAACTGGGCGGGTTATTTTTTCCCACTCATATCCATAAAGATGGATTTGATCCCTTCCAAAAGCTCTTTGCTCTCGCTTGCCAGCACCAATGGAAACCATTCGTCTGTGTGCAACTCTATCACATGCTCATGGATCAGGTAATGCCTGCCAGATCTAACCCTTCGCCGATTGCCTGGAATGACTGTTCCTGATAACATTTTGATTATAATTTTCGTAATCATCCTAATGTATTTCGGAGAATCCTCATATTTACAATCAATAAAAAGGATCCACAATCCGTTCATCGTATTGTATTGTATACTTGCTTTCATTTATGAAGCTTATTAAAGATGATTACTAAGGAATATCCGTTTTATAAACTGAAGCCCCAGGCGATTCTGAAGCCTACAAAGTTGTTCGTATGGTCGCAGTGATAGAATTTGCCATTGCTTTCATAGCGTAATCCTGTATCGATATAATTATTGTTGTGCAGATAAAATATCATTCCTGCCTGTGGCGCGTATACAAATGCGGCTTTTTTGCCCTCAACACAATTTGTTTTATTTAAAAGGAAGGAGAAGCCTATTTCCGACTGCAGATAAAGATTACTTCTGTAGAAATATTTTAAGCCTGCTTTAACTGGTACAAGTTGTAAATCATCTACCAACCGTGAATAATTACCTGATACAAACATGTTATTAAATCCGGTATTTACTGAAGCATATAAAATGCTTTCGGTAATGGGAAATTCTGCCTGAACGGAAACGCCAAGCGGTGCCTCGTACTTTTTGGCCAAATAGCCGGTAGCTAAACCTGTTTCGATACCTACGGAATACCGAATACCTGTGCCTCCATAAACCTGCGATTGTGCTTTGGCGCCTTGCAAAGCAAACAATGACAACAGTAGAGTTAGTGCGTTAATTGTTTTCATGATTTCGAAATTTTAGTGAATAGAAATCTATCACCATAATTGTACTTATGGTGAATTATTTAGAGAGATACTATAAAAAAAGGGAGAGTTCACCGGGATGGTAAACCCTAAGAAGATATGGGTTTAAAATAAATAAAATATCAGTGATGGCTTAAGAAATAGACCGATTGTTATTTCTTGGCATAGTATGATGTGCAACCGTTTCTGAAACACTCTTATCTATGTTGTTATTGCTTAATATTTCGTTGTATTTTTCAAGTAACTTGATGTATTTATTCATCCAGAAGTATACAGAATTCGCATCACCTTTGGTTTGATCCCCTGTATGTGCATCTAAAGCTTCGTGGATATAGTTACTGTTTTTAGCAAAAGTTTCGGGTAACTCAACAGAAAAATCGTGACCGATTACGGTACCCACTTTCCAAATAATTTCAGGGTTTAGACTTTTCTGATCAAACCAATTGTAAATAGTTCTTCTACTTACATTTAATTTCCGGGATAATTCACTTATTCCCATTCTGTCTCTGCGTACAACACGCTCAAGAACTTGGCCTACATTTAAACTCATAGCAGTTAATTTAATTTAAAATAAAACATTTAAACTCGATCAACAATCTGGGACGACTATTACTATTTAATGCAGTTTAATAATTATTTCACGAACAAAAGCAAAATAATTTTATTAGGGTATTTTTACGGTAATTAATTGGCAACCAACAGGTCTAATTCTTCAAATCTTGAATTATTACTGATGTAATCGGGTATAATTTCTTTCATTTTCTTCACCATATTCAAATCGTTGCCATGGTTATTCAACACTATCAGATCTTTAATAATCTGATTAACGTACAAATAATTGTAAGCTACTTTTTGCGATATTTTAATTTTTGGATGATGGGTGGGTATAATTTCTTCATCAATAAGCAAAAGTTCTTCATACAGCTTCTCTCCGGGTCTTAAGCCAGTAAACACGATATCGACATCCACATAAGGTGTTAAACCCGCTAATTTGATCATATTTACAGCTAAATCGACAATCTTAACTGGCTTACCCATATCGAAAAGGTATATCTCTCCCCCTTTACCCATTGCTCCGGCTTCCATTACCAATTGAACGGCTTCCGGAATCGTCATAAAATAGCGGGTAATTTCCGGATCGGTTACTGTTATAGGGCCTCTTTTTTCTATCTGGCTTTTAAACCTTGGAATAACAGAGCCATTTGAGCCCAAAACATTTCCGAAACGGGTAGTTACAAAACGGGTGCGCGAAGCTTGTGTGGTAATTTTACCAGTTGAAATAATTTCAGGACTGTTTAGTGACTGAATATAAATTTCGGCCAAACGTTTAGATGCCCCCATTATATTGGTTGGCTTAACGGCTTTATCGGTAGAAATCATTACAAACTTTTCTACGCCAAATTCCATTGATATATCGGCCATGTTTTTAGTGCCCAGTACATTGGTTAAAATGGCCTCAGCTGGATTATTCTCCATCATGGGAACATGTTTGTAAGCCGCAGCATGGAAAACAATTTCAGGTTTATAGAGTTCGAATAATGTTCTGATCCGGTTTAAATTCTGCACATTGGCCATAAATATCTTCACATTCGCGTCCTGGAAGTTATCTTCCAGTTCGAGTTTTAAATCGTGAAGCGGTGTTTCTGCCTGGTCGCAGAGAATTACAGATTTAGGATTGTACTGTAAGGCCTGTCGAACAATCTCTGATCCGATAGAACCCGCAGCGCCTGTAACTAAAATACATTTACCGCTTAAATCTTTCAGAATATTCTTTTTATTGAGCTTAATCGGTTCACGTTCCAGCAGATCTTCAATTTTCAGGTCGCGTAATTGGTGCGAATCCAACTTGCCGTACAACCATTTATCTGATGGTGGCACCATAATTACTTTCATACCTTCGTTAACACAGATATCGATAATTTTCTTTTTGTTTAAAGTGTTTAGTGCATCTTCTGCAAAAAGTATCTTTTTTATATTGTGTTTTTCTTTTAATAACGCTACCGAGCAAGAGTGGTATACTTTTTTCTGCTCGAGGTATTTATCAACCCGATCTCTGTTATCATCAACAAAGCCAATGATGTTTAGGTTAGAATCTCCGTTCTGTTCTATTGCTTTTTTGATGAGGATTGCTTTTTTTTCTGATCCATAAATCAGAATATTCTCTTTGGTTTCTGATTTGAGTTCTTTAAAAAATAAAAACACTCCTTTTACCAAAATACGCATGAGAATAAGTAGCGATGAGGAGATAAAAAAGTTCAATATCAATGCCTTATCCATTTGATGCCAAAGCAATTGAAAACGTTGCGAAAGTATTTTATTTACACTAACAAAGAGTAAACTGGTTACAAAAACCGCAAGGAAGACCCTCAAAATATCTTCGGTATTGGAATAGCGAATAATACCGGTGTGTATTCTTAATGAAATGAAAACACCTGCAGCGATGAAACAATAAAGTGCCACATATACAGCATTGCCTGAGTTAAAAACGTCGGTGTAGTTTAATGTATTGGTTAATACAATGGATATAAACAATGTCCATACAACGATCATCTGATCAATCAATAAAATTAACCACCTTGAGTGTGCTCTGTCTGGAAAAAGGAAATTTTTCATAATTGAGAATCATTAAATATTTGTTTAAAGTTTATTGAGGTATCATTCTATAAAGGGGAAAAAAGTCTATATCGGTATGTATCTGGTTACCCGATTTTTCTACTAACTGATTGTAAACAGCTTTATTGGCAATAAAACGCCAACTGCAATAATTTAAAACCATACTCGAAAAACCCAGTTTCCATTCAAATAGCGAATCTTCTTTAAAGCCAAGTCCACCACCTAAATGGTAGTATTTCATCTTCCACTTACGGCCTAACTCACTAATTTCATCCACCAAAAATTTAGCAGGAGAATTTTTAAGATAATCAACATTTGTGGCAATTAAGTGTCCCTCTATAATGCTATTGGTACACATCACGATACTGCCGCAAACTAAATCATCGTTTGAATAAACCAGAATTAACTTACAGTCGAATTCTGTAGCCTGAACAAGCCTGATAAAATATTCTTCAGTAAAAAGATAAAAATCAGCAGCACTAATACGGTTCATATTAGATAGATAAAGTTTCGTGAAAGCAGCGATATCTTCCTGAGTGGCAGCCTCAACAGCAGTATAACCAAACTTTCTACATTTTTTAATACTATCTCTCGTTGTTTGCCTATACTGTTTACGCTGCTCTTCTATACTTTGTTGTAAGTTAATGGCAACTGTTTTTCCATTTTCATATATGCTATCAGTTTTTTGCAACAGTATATTTTGATCAAAAAAAGGGTGAAGCCTGGAGAAAACAGAAACGTAGCTACCTTTATATAAGAATGCTGAAAAAGCATTTAAAAAATTTCCTTTTAAACTGTCGCTCATATCGGGAAATTTCAGGTTAGAAACAGGACCTGAATACCCGTAAACGCAATGCAGATCGTAATATGGCGTATCCTGGATTGCACGTTCCAATAAAGGGATAGCGATAAAACTATTGGCTTCGCAATACACAAATAAAATGGGCTTTCCGTTGGTTGCCATAGCATGGTAGTGCCAGGTATGATAAAAATCATAATCGGCAGCCAAGCTAATATACTTTACCCAATCATCCTTCTGTTTTAAAGTTAATTGCAAAGTAGTGCCTGTAGCATTATTTTCAATTAGCATATCCATTTTATTAAAAGAAATAATAATTAATTACGAAGCAATTACAGGACTACGGTAGAGTGGAAAAAAATCAACAGTCGAAAAAGGATCAAGCGATCTTTCGTTTAAAAGTGCATTGTATAATTCATTATTGGCAATATACCGCCAACTATTAAATTCGAAACATAAATTAGAGAAACCCATCTTCCAACCAAAAAGGTTATCTTCTTTAAAATTAACACCCCCACCCAGGTTAAAATATTTATATCCCAATTGTCTACCAATTATGGTAATTTCATCAGTCAATAATTTAGCTGGCGATTCGAACAGGTAAGCGGTTCTGGTAGCCAAAAGGTGCACCTGCATAATTTCTTTGGTACAAACTACAATGGCGCCTGATATGGCTATTCCATCTTTATACACCAAAAAAAGCTTGCTATCAAATTCATCAGAAGAAAGTAGCGCAACGAAATAGGCATTATTAAAAAGGTAATGGTCTTTTGCGCCTATTCGAATCATATTTTCGGTATATATTTCAGAAAATATACTCGCATCATTAATTTCGGTCGAAATTCTGACTTCATAATCGCGCTTTCGCAACCGCCTGATTTTTTCTTTTACGCTTTTTCGATAACCCGCCCTTTGACTCTCAATGCTTGTGGTTAAATCAATCGCAACTGTTTTTCCATTGGCATGTACTCCAGAAAACTTATCCATTAACCTTTCCTGATTAAAAAACGGATGCAATCTGGAAAAAACGGTTACATTTTGACCAGTTTCGAGATACGCTATGAATGTATTTTTAAAGCGTTCCATAAAATCATCGTTCAAAGCATTGAAGTCCATGTTTGAAATAGGCCCTGTATATCCATAAACCGATGTAAAATCAAAGAAATCGGAACCAGGGATGTTTCTCTTCAGAAGTGGGAATGCTATGTAATTTTCGCCTTCCTCATACACAAACAGTATAGGTAAACCACTTTTATCTAAAGAGTGGTAATACCAGGTGTGATAAAAATCGTAATGCAAAGCGCGCTTTACATATGCAGACCATTCTTGTTTATCATCAATTGTAATAATCTTTCTCATTTTAAGCTATTAAATTAGGGTAGATTTAAAGTAAATAGTTCAGTTTGTGGCAAGTAAAACAGAAGAATTAATTACCATTTTTATGAAATCTTCCTGCTGTGAAACAGGTTGAAAGCCTACTTTTTTATAAATAGAATAAGCAGCCAGGTTATCTGAATGTACTTCTAAGAAAATGTGTTTAAGGTTAAGGTTATAAAAGGCATATTTTAACAACATTAAAGAGGCATTATAGCCTATGCCCTTCCCCCAGTATTTCTTTTCACCGATAAAGAGGTGAAATTCTGCACTATCGTTTCCGATATCGAGCAACTGAATATTGCCAATGTATTCATTGGTGTTTTTTACGCAGATGGCAAAACGTTTTTCGTTGGCCATATTTAGTTTATTTAACAACCATTGTTTTTCAACCTCTGCGGTAATGGGGTCTTTTAACACAAATTTGGTATACGACCATACTTCAGGGTCGTTTCTCCACTTGTACGACACATCAGCATCTTTTAATGCTAATGGCCTTAAGTAAATTTGAGTGTTCATATGAGCGGTTTTAAAGCTTTAACAATTACTTTCATATCCGCTATGCTGTAGCGGTGATCAATTGGTAACGAAACAAGATGTTTAGCCAGAAAATATTCATAACTATCAACATGTGTCCATTCGTAAACATTAGGCCAATAGGTGGCTACAAATATTTTTTGATTGATGAGCTGCTGTTTAATAGATGGGTCTTCAACCAAGAGTGGGTAAGCCATTGGCACGTCTTCCTCTGACAAGTTTAGTCTCAAGATATTTTCCGGTCCTAAGTGTTCATCCAGGTAAGCAAAGTTCTTTCTTCTGATATCGGCGCACTTATCGTAATCGATGCCGGAAAGAATGGTTTTTGTTAGTACCGACATCATTTTGATTTCGTTATTGCACAGCTGTTGGTTGTTTTCTATGTAATCGGCATACCCCTCTTCAATATTGATATCGATACTTTTAATCAGATGAGCGAAGCGATCTGTTGACTGGTCCTGTTTTAAATTTAAACCCAGCGTACTCGAGATATTAAGATAAGCACCATCGGGCACGCCAAAAAACTTGCGGCATGAGTAGAAGGTATCGCAATTGTTTACCGGCTTAGAAAAAAATGCCTGGGCATTATCTATAATCAGGTTCTTGATTTCTTTGGCTAGCTTTTTAACAGTTTCCGTTTTAACTCCGAAGTAATTCGTGTAAAGCAAGCAGCAATGTTCGTCTATTTCAAAATCTATTACCGGATCTAAATCTTCGTCTATATGGTAAAAGTGATAATTTATATTTAGTTTTTGGAGCGGCTCTAACAAAACCTCGCAGGTAAAGTATGGAAGGTATATGGTAGCGTATTTTCTTGTCCTTAACACATATTCCAGTGCATTTCTGCCTGTATTAAGTGCAATTAAATCAGGGTAATAAAGCTCCCCTTTTGATAATTCTAGCGGAATGTAGCCACCAATTGTTTTGGGTGAGTGCGTTTCTGTTTCCATCGTTTTATCCTCTACCCTTGATCTGTTTTATACATTCTGCTTTCTACAGGTCTGTAATATTCCTGTAAACTGGCAGGTACCCTTGCATTGTAACCAATAATCTGCCTCAAATCGTTATCTATTTTTTCGCCAAATTCGTATCCCAAAAATCTGGGATAATCGAATTGTTGTTTAATGTAAGGTTTGGTAAAACCTAAGGTAAGAGCTCTACGCTGTTTGCGGGTGAAATTAATCCCCCCGGCATGCCAGATATTGGAATCGAATAATATAATGCTTCCTTTTTTGGCAATAGCTTGTTTAGCAAAAGCTTTAAAGTGTTTTTCTTCGGGTTTGATATCCAATTTATGAGAACCCGACAAAAAGTGTGTGGCACCATTAAATATGGTAAAATCATCGAGCACAATAATCATCTGGATCATAAACTTAGATTCAGCGGAAAATGTACGTACATCGCGATGGATATCCTGAATATACGACTTGGCCTTCTTGGTGTTAATTACTCCGTTTATCCCATTAAGAATGTAGTTTCCGCCCAAAAAATCACGGATTTCTCTGTGGCAGTACAATTTACTCAAAAGCTCGATAGCGAAATTATCTTTCTCAAGCAAATGATGTAATGTTCCTTCCATATTTTCATCAATTCCATTTAAAACCTGTATTTCTCTTCTTAACAGATAAGAAGTTTCGAAACCGGTGGTTATTTCTGAAATTAATTTCTGATTGATTGCCTTTTCATATACAACCCATCCATACTCATCAATAGCTTCCCTAAAGTCGGCTAAAGTGGCTCGTTTGTAAATAAATGTATTGTTCACAATTTTAGGTTTAGTTTATTTATTTGGTTAGTTATTGATGTGCAAAGGTTGGTTAAGCCTGTAAATGCATAATCTTAAAAAGTTGTGCATTAACGATATTCACATCAAATTTTGTTTTTGCAAATTCATGTCCTTTGTTTCCAAAAGCAATAATATCATCACTGTTATTAATAAAGTATTCCATTTTATTGGCTAGTGCGCCAGCATCTTTAACCGGAATAAGAAATCCATTGGCCTGCTTAGGGTCGTTATTAATGGTTTCACGGCATCCTACAGAGTCGCAGGTAATCACTGCCCTGCCTATAGCCATTCCTTCGAGCACACAGCGTGGAACGCCTTCTCCATAATAAGAAGGATGCACCATTACCGAAGAGCGCTCAATATCTGGGCGCACATCGTCAACCTGACCGATGTATTGAATCGTATCTCCACTTGCAATTTTTTGGTACAGCTCGGGTGCAATGGCATCAATATTCGGATCGTATGGTCCAATGAGTTTAAAAACGGCTTGCGGAAACCGTTGCTTAACTAATTTAGCGGCATCGTAATATTCTTTAATGCCTTTTGCATTAATGAGCCGCGATACCATTAAAAAGGTTATGGGCGATGTACTTGGTTTAGAATAGTGATAATGACTTAAATCTACTCCCGATCCGTTAACCACATAAACCTGGTGTTTTTTATTCAGGATCTTCAGATCGATTAAACGTTGAGAATCGTCTTTGTTCTGAAAAATAATATTTAAACGTGGATTGGGTTTCAGACTTAGTTTTAGTAATAACCTTGTTATTTTAACAATTAGTTTATTACCGGAAGAATTATCGGTAAAGTTATAACCCAAACCGGTAAGCATGGGGGCAATTAGTTTCACCTTGCATATTTTAGCTAAAAAAGAGCCGTAAATAACAGGTTTAAAGGTGTAAGGAAAAAAAATATCAGGTTTTATTTGCCTGATGAGTTTATACAGCGAAAAGATAAACCTTAAATCGGATATGATAGAAACATTACTACCATCTAAGTTACTCTCGTAGGTAATTACATTCAGTTCTTTCAGTTTACTCCGAACGGATTCTTGTTCAATTTTTGGTGTAAACACATAAACCTGGTTATGCTGTTGCATCTTTTCGATCAGCTTTCCCCTAAAATCGAGCAGGGATCTGGAAGAGTCGCAGACGATAAAAATCTTTTTCCTAGTTATATTCATCATGTCAAAATTTTAATTTAAACTGCAAAGCCACCTATCCAGGTGGCTTATTGCAGAAAAAATATGAAGGTTTTGCTTTACCTACTTGGCACCAGCATTCGCCGTTACGATTGCAGGCACACTCGCCGCATCGTTAAGGAATGATGCATACTCATACTCTGGAACCCAGGTAGAAACTGCCGTTGTTATATTGTTTGCACCACATTTATCGTAAATATTGGTGGTAATACCGCTAAAATATCCTTCCGGATCACTTGCCACTTTTGTAGTTAATGGTTTAACACAATTTGAGAAATACTCATTATCTGTTCTTACTATACCACCTGCTCTTGTACCAATAGAGTAACCAGAATTGTTAAGGTGATAGTTGTTAAACATGTGTACACTACCATAATTCATTGATGGCTCTCTTTCGGTAATATTGTACCACATGTTGTGGTGCATGGTTACGTGTAATTTACCTTTATCTGCTTCGTGACCTTCGATACCGCCACTAATTAGTACTGATAGGTTGGTATCGTGGAATTTACTCCAAGAAACAGTTACATAATCAGATTCTCTGGTAATGCAAATATCTTTACCCCAATACTCCCAGCCATGAGTACGATCTGTAGAGAAATCGCAATGATCTACCCAAACATGGTGAGCAGCCTCTTTAATTTGCACTGCTGCCTGTTCTACGTAATTTTTAAAAGTGATGTTCTGAATTATAATGTTACTTACTGTATAAATAAATAGATTCACACCCTCAATAACAGCTCCAGATCTACCAATAATAGATTTGTTTGATTTTACATAAACAATATCCTTACCAGCGCCTTTAATGGTACCACTTACATAAATAGTACGTGTAATGTTATCGCCAACAGCTGCTTTTAATTGATCAAGGGTTGTTACTGTAGTTTCCACACCACCCTGGCCACCTGTTGTTTTACCATTTACTAAAGCATAACCTACTAAAGCTGCATTTATAGTTGTATTTGCAGGTGGAGTTACCGTTTCTGTTGGAGGTAAAAGAGCACTTGTACCACCCATTACATAAGTATAAGAACGACCGTTAGTTCTTGGGTCGGTATTATCAGACGCTGAAAATATTACTGTAGTACCCCAATGGCTAAACCTTCCTTTACCTAAATTCCTAATGTCATCGTGTACACTATGGGCAGGGCCAAGCTCTACTCCGTTTTCAAATAACCTTAAAATTGATTGTTCTTTTGAAGTAGCATTGTCGCCTCCTGAAATGGATTGTGAAATTTTATATGCATAACCTCCTTCAGACTTTACTCCTATAAGGCTTAATTTACCTGTACTACCACTAATAGCTGCTAATACTGATGTTGAATCGCTTGAAAACAATTCTGTACTGTCGGCCAATTTATCATCGGCATTCACACTTTTTTTACAATTACTAAAGAAGATAATTGTCGTTAACATTAAACCAATTAAACTCACTTTTTTAAACAATTTTGTCTTTCTCTGCATTTTTTATTTTTTTAAATTTACAACTTAACGCTATATGCGATAAATGAGTACATTTAATAAAATGCAGTTAAAACGCTGATAATTAAATAATAGGCTTAATATTCGGCATTACTTATACTGTAAACCAATTGCTTACAGATAGTAAAATGACAGTTTAATAATTCAGTTTTATAAAATTTATTATACATCTAGTTTACACAGTCATGACAAACTAAATTGTACCAACAGTTGTTTTACGTTCCAACTGTAAATTTGGGTGATAAAAAGTTGTAAACCAGTTCACAAAATTCTTTACACCTTTGTGCACAGAAACAGATGGTTCATAATTTAATAAGTTTTTTAAATCATCAATATCTGCTGATGTTTCTGCCACATCGCCATCTTGCATGGGCATAAATATTTTTTGTGCGGTTAATCCCGTCTCTTTTTCAATTTCTTCAACAAAATCCAACAAGTTAACCGGTGCCCCCCGCCCAATATTAAATACGGCAAAAGGTGCTACTGATGTAGCTGGATCAGGTTTTTGGTTATTCCAGTTTGGGTTTGCCTGTGCTGGTTGATCAAAAACCCTCACAATGCCTTCAATAATATCATCCACATACGTAAAATCTCTTTTCATTTCCCCGTTATTAAAAACTTCGATGGGCTTGCCTTCTAAAATTGCTTTTGTAAACAAGAACAAAGCCATGTCCGGGCGGCCCCAAGGACCGTAAACTGTAAAGAAACGTAAACCAGTGGTAGGTAGATTAAATAAATGGCTATAAGCATGTGCCATTAATTCGTTACTTTTTTTAGAAGCTGCGTATAATGAAACCGGATGATCTACATTATCATGAGCAGAAAATGGCATTTTTTTATTTAATCCATAAACACTTGAAGAGCTGGCGTACAATAAATGGCCAATTTTAAAATGACGGCTACACTCCAGGATATTTAAAAAGCCTTTAATATTGGCTTCTATGTAGGCATCCGGATTGGTTAAACTATACCGTACACCTGCCTGAGCGGCCAAATTACAAACCGCATCGAACTGATGGGTTTTAAAACAATTTTCTAAACTTTCTTTATCGCAGATATCCAACTTTATGAAAGAATAATTTTCATATCTATCACTTACCTGAGGAATACCGTAAACCAAATCAGTATGGTTAATACCAGTTTGAGCCAAGCGGGCATGTTTAAGGTTTACATCATAATAATCGTTGATGTTATCAATGCCCACAACAACGTCTCCTCTTTCCAATAAGCGTTTTGCCAAATGGAAACCAATAAATCCGGCTGTACCGGTAATTAGAATTTTCATAAAATTTAAGTTTGAGAAACAGTTAAGAATGGCCTCACAGAAGGCTTAATTATTAGTTTTTAGGATACAGCAAAGCATCCCATCAGAAAATGCGGTAATGGTTAGTTTAATATTTTGAATTTAGCTATGTTGCTGCAATGCGTTTAAAATAGATTGAGCAAATATTTCTGGTCTACGGCCGTACAAATACTGCATCGCCGTTTCAGCATCCGGATTTTGGTTATGTTTCAATTTTTCGCCCATCGCTTTGGCCAGGGCTTCTACATTGTTTACTTCAACTTTGGTAATAGCCGGAATTTCGCTGATGCCTCCTGCACAAAGTGTAGATACGACTGCGCTGTTTACCGACATCATTTCTAACAGTACATTCGGAAAACCTTCTTTTATGGAAGATACCACGCAAAGTTTTGCCTGTTTAAAATAAGGAGCCGGATTATCTATCTGTCCTTTTAAAAAAACCGAATCGCTTAAGTTATTCTCCTCGATAATATTGATTAATGATGCTCTTTCTTTTCCCTCTCCAAGTACGAGTAATTTCAGTTTGGGATATTCCTGCTGAATCAGTTTAAAAGCTTTGATCAAAATCGGAAACCCTTTTTCTGGTATCAACCTTCCTGCAGAGCAGATAAAATCTAGTTTAGCATCGCCATTAATTAAAGGCTGATCAGATTTCGCAATGATTTTATTAAAATCGACAGGATTGGGTTGAACCAATACATTCTGATTCGATAAAAATCTATTATGATTAAGCAGCTGTATTTTCATTAACGCAGTTTGGCAAACCACTAAATCTACAGCTGGATAACCCATGCGGTAAATGATTTGATAAATGCGTTTTTTAATTCCGGTGAAACGGGTAAAAACAGAAGTGCATTCGCGTACAATTAATTTAGACCTGAGGTAACCTATACGTTTTAAAAAGCCTAAAAAAGCATTTAAATACGGATGTGTGCTCATTAACACATCATCCTTTTTATATTTCCGGAGTATTGGTATCAGTTTTACAAAACCCCAAAAAATTGTTTTTTTAGATAAGTATTTTTTGGAAATCCCTTCCGAGATTTTAAGCCCTGTAAAAGCGTGTTTCTTTAAAAAGTACATTTCGCCGTTAACAGCGGTAGCCATCATCAGCAACACATTTTCAGCACCATTGGGGGCATCGGTTAACGAAATAAAAATCATTCTTTTTTCTGGTGTTGTCATTTCGAATGGCGATTTATTTCCTTTTAAGGTTTCGAACAATTTTTTTGAACGGCATCATCAAACTCATTACTTTCCGCTTGCCATCTATTACAATAATGTTGTTGGCGAAACTGATGTTATGAAGCCCTTTGTTATAAGGTTTATCTGGTAATATTTCGAATTTATTGATGGTTGAAAACGCTTTTTCGCTCAGTGTTTCAATTTCGTTAATGATAATTGAGCCTCCGTAGCGGTTAATTGGGTTTTGTGTAGGGCGATACAGTGATTTACCAACTTTAAATAAACTCCCTGCAGCTCTGCAAAATTCTTTTTCTACAGGAATTGGGTTCTGATAATGCCCTGTGTATTGACCGTTTAGCGTTTTTGAATGGTAAATGTACAGGTGATGATGATCTCCGGATACACTGGTAAAAAGCCAATATCTATTTTCATGATAAATAATCGAACTATCTACAAAAGCTTTTCCACTAACCAGCACTTTTATTTTGGTTAACTGGCTAGGATTCTCCTGCTCAACCTGATAGAGTGCTATTTCTTTCGCTTCTGACGTTTCGGGAATGCAGTATAAACAACCATTTTCTTCTATAAGATAGGGATAAGATAAATGGATCGCATCTGGCTTGATGCCCTGCACTTTCTTCTTGTTTTTGAAGTCGAATTCATCAATCATCATAATCTCGCCCTTCCCTTTCCAAAAATCCAGTTCTTCGTAATAAATCCTTGGTGCATTATTTACACTCACCACAAAAGGATCAGCGGCATAATCGATGTTGTCTTCTTGCAACCAGTTTACAGTCGCATTCAGCTTTTTTGTGCTGATCAGTTCTTCAGGTGTTTGATAAATAAAACCAATGTTCCATTTATCAGCTGCGAATATTTTATTAAAGAGGTTAACAGTTGCATTCATCTTATTATGCTACTAAAGAAACTTTATCTACAGTTGATTTATTTTTAATTAACCATTGAGAGAGTACCAACAATTTCCAGATCTGTGGATACCTGTTCCACTTTCCGGTCATATGCTCATTGATAATTTCTTGGGTTCTTTTCAAATGAATGCCAGGAATGTTCTTCAAATTATCAACTGATAAATTATCCATCACATAATCTTTTAATTCATTTCTGAACCAATGTTGGAATGGCATGGTAAAACCAGCCTTTGGCCTATCGAACATATGCGCAGGAACACGATCGAACAATAAATCTTTTAATATCCGTTTTTGGTTTCCATTGGTGTATTTAAATGCTGTGGGCAGACTTCTCGAAAATTCCATTACCCGATAATCCATTAAAGGAGAACGCGATTCAAGCGAAAAGGCCATTGAAGCACGATCTACTTTTGTATTGATATCTCCGTTTAAATAGGTTTTAATATCAAAATCAGAAATCCGTTCTAACAAAGGTTTAGCTGGATTGGTTAAAATATGCATCAATGGATTATATTTGGCCAGATCGGGTTGTTTTACCCACGAATTTTCCATATTGCCAAACATTTTTACATACAGTTTTTCTATATCTTCCATAGAAATGCCCATGGCAATCAGTTTATGCCGATAACTTGGCGATTGGTTAATTAATCCAGCCAATGCTTTTCTAACACCATGTGGCGCATAAAAAAGGCTGTTAACCTGTTTAATCCATTTGTACCGGTGATAGCCTAAAAAAGCTTCGTCGCCAGCATCACCACTTAAAGCAACGGTTACATGCTTCCTGGTATTTTTACTGAGCAACATGGTAGGTATAGCACTCGAATCGGCAAAAGGCTCGTCATAAAAACGGTTAAAGTTTTCAATTAAGTCAATGCCATCATTGTAATTACATTCAATGGTATAATGGTCGGTACCTAAGTGTTTGGCAACCTGATTGGCATAAGCACTTTCATCGAAACCTTTTTCATTAAATTTTATAGAAAATGTTTTAACGTGGTCGATTTCTTTTGTGGCCATAGCTGCAATTAGTGATGAATCTATACCGCCAGATAAAAACACACCCAATGGTACATCAGCATTCATCCTGATTTTAACCGCATCGGCCAAAATAAATGCTAAAGCTTCTTTAGCTTCTTCGTAACTACCATCAAACTTGTTCTTCCAACCATAATCTAAGGTCCAGTATTCTGTAATCTTAAGCTTATGGGATTTAAGGTCATATTTAAAATAGTTGGCTGCAGGTAACTGTTTCACCTCTGCATAAATAGACTGAGGCTCTGGTACATAACCCCAAATTAAATATTGATTAATGGCTTCTTCGTTAACGCTTAGATTCCTGTCTATATTGATTTGTGAGGGTTGACTTGCAAATTCGAACGACAGGTGATCATGGGCATAATAAAAAGGTTTTTTGCCAAAGCGATCTCTGGCACCAAACAGTTCGTTTTTATGGGTATCATAAATCACAAAAGCAAACATCCCGTTAAAGCGGGTTAAGCAATCGGCACCATACTCCAGATAAGCTGCGCATATTACTTCGGTATCGGAGCTGGTGTTAAACTGATAGTTTTTCCGTTCCAGATCTTTTCTAATGTCTTTGTAATTGTATATCTCTCCGTTAAAAACAATGTGGAGGTGCATATACGAAAACGGTTGATTGGAACGGGCATCCAGATCAATAATGGCCAATCTATTGTGTGCAAAAATAACCTGTTCGTAACGTTGAACGCCTGTGTAATCTGGTCCCCGAAAATTGATTCTTGCCATTTTCTCGCGGACAATTCCGTCTGAGTAAGGTATGGTTGTGCCGTATATTCCACACATAACGATAATATTTTAGATTGTTAACTGATTAATTCTTCATATTGAGCGCTGATTTTATCAAGCGCACATTTCTGATATACATTTCTCCTAATCTCAGCTGGGTTCCATTGGCCTTGAGTGCAGGCCTGGATAATTCGCAGCCTAAAGCCTGCCAAATCATCCTGTTCTAAAACAAAACCGTTAAAGCCATCGATAATTAATCCTGGAATGCCGCTCACTCTAAAGGTTACTACTGGTAGGCCTACGGTAAGCGCTTCTAAAACCACATTCGGGAAACCTTCTGTATAAGAGCTCAGCACCATTAAATCATGCTGAACCATTACTTCGTGGATGTTTTTAATTTCCCCTAAAATTTTAAGTCTGTGATCAAGCCCAAGGTTCTTGATTTTGGTGTTAATCTGATCTTTTAGTACTCCTGTTCCCACGAAATCGAGATGATAATTTTCGGGCAAATGCGCCATAATATCAACCAGTCGTTCTAAGCCCTTTTCTAGTGCAAAACGGGCCACAACTAATAATTTATAAATTTTATCTGGTGTTTTAACCTCCTTTAACTTATTAGTTTTCAATACTGGATTGGCAATAACCCTGATCAGCTCCTGATTGACGTTATAAGTATCAATCAATGATTGTTTCATTTCTTCTGATTGGCAAACGATCTGTTTGTAACCCCGATAACTTGCGCTGGCAAAAAGCTCGTAAAACCTCGACTTAAATCCTTCAAACAATCTTTGTTCGTGCGGAATATTAGAAGCCCTAGCAATAAGCATCGGAATTTTTAAAAACCTGCCAACCAGTGAGACTAATATATTGATGTGATCGGTAGTGGAAAAAACAGCATAAGGTTCTTCTTTTTTTAGCAAGTTATAAAGCGCAAAAAAAGACTTAGATGCTTTCTTGGTTTTTAAATCGATAAAACGGACACCTTCCAGATCCATCGAGAAACAATTCACAGTCGAATCTAAAATCACAATGGTTACATCAAACTTATCTTTGTTAAATCCCTGGGCCAAATTCCAGAACACCCGTTCTGAGCCGCCCGAAGTTAATGAACTGAGTACAAAGAAAACTTTCTTTTTAAGCTTAACTTCTTCTTTAATTGTTTTTTGTGGAGCGTACATATTATTTTAGTTGATGACAATCCTATTAATCGTTAACCAAATAATTTTGAAATCGGTTAGGATATCGTTATGGTTGATATACCTCATATTCTGTTTTATTTTTGCTGGAATAATACGTTCCACATAATAAGTTTCAGGGTCTTCAGCGTGCTGAAGGAGTTCATTTTCGTTGCAAAACTCTACTGAAGCCCAATCGGTAATACCAGGCTTAACAGACAAAACATAACGTTGTTCGTCATTATAGAGATTAACATATTTTCTAACTTCTGGCCTCGGCCCAACAAAGCTCATTTGCCCTTTTAAAACATTTAATAGCTGAGGCAATTCATCCAGTTTATATTTCCTTAACCAATAACCCAGTCTGGTAATCCGGTTGTCATGGTTTCCAATGGTGAGCAAACTATGGTTACTTTGTGTAACGCACATGGTTCTGAATTTTACCAGGTGAAAATCTTTCATGTTTCGCCCAACCCTGATCTGTTTAAAGATAATAGGTCCCTTAGAATCGAGTTTAACCAAGATCGCAATCAGGATTAAAAGCGGGCTAAAGAGGATTAGGCACAAGCTTGCGAGTACCACATCGAACACTCTTTTTTTATTTTTTTTCATGATGCAACTGCCATTTGTTTGTGTACAATAAAAGTTTCTTCCATAGTTTTGATGCGGTTATTCAATTGTATATTCACACAGCTGATAACCGAATTGATAATGAACTCGATCTCTGCTACCGCTAATTGTGGGTAGATAGGTAGTGAAATTTCGTTTGCATAGTTCTGATAGGCCATTGGGTAATCTTCAATTTTGTAGCCCAGATTTTTAAACAGGGTAAGCATTGGCATTGGAATGAAGTGAACATTACTGGCAATGCCCAACGATGCCAGGTCATCAATAACTTGATCTCTTTGTTCTTCTGTTAGCCCCTTAACGCGCATTGGAAAAAGATGGTAGCAAGATTCTCTTTGTGTACTCACCAATGGCGGAGCGATAAACCAATCTTCGTGCTTAAAACCCTCACAATATTGGTGAGCAATTTTTTTCCGTTGCGGCAAAAGTTCGTCATTATACTTTCTGATCTGCGCCAAGCCAATAGCAGCACAGATATCGGGCATGTTGATTTTTAATCCCTGGAATAAAATATCGTAACGCCAGCCTCCACCTCTCGATTTAGAAAGTGCATCTTTATTTTGTCCATTAAGTGTATACATTTTTAAGTAGCTGTATTCTGCCTCTGAATCAAACGGACATGGAAGGTTTAAGCATATTGCGCCACCCTCAGCTGTGGTTATGTTTTTTACCGCATGAAAAGAGAATATCGTTACATCACATTTTTGAGCGGCTGGTTTATCATGAAATAAACTACCAATTGAATGGGCCGCATCAGAAATTAACAGGATTCTTTTCAACAGCAATTGTTTTTCTGATTCACACTTAAACTTTTCCTGCACCTTATGATCTATAATCAACTCTTTTAAAGCGATATAATCACAAGGCCATCCCGCAATATCTACTGCAATTATGGCTTTCGTTTTACTCGTAATTGCAACCTTTACCTTATCCGGATCGATGTTAAAATCATCTAAAACATCAACCATAACGGGTATAGCGCCACAATGAAGAACTGCTAAAGCTGTAGCACTATAAGTATAAGCTGGAATAATTACTTCATCGCCAGCTTTAACGCCAAACCACTTTAACATCAAAATAGCGCCAGATGTCCATGAGTTAACACAGACCACTTCTTTCGTTCCGGTGATACTTTTAATTTCTTGCTCAAGGGCTTTCACTTTAGGCCCAGTTGTGATCCACTTATTATTAAGGGTATCTAATACCTGATCAACCACAGATTGATCGATAAACGGTGGTGAAAATGGAATGTTCATATTCGTCAATTTATTTGTGAGAATTTTAATAACCTGCCGAAGCTAGGATAACAAGAACTGTTAATTGTATTGAACCAGAATGGGATCTTCCATTTTGATTTTGGAGAGTTGTAGAATGGCAAAGTATAGAAACAATGTTGGTCCGCTCGTTGCCAGAAGCCATTCGTTATGAAAAAATGAGTTGATGGATATTGCCAAAAAAGAACAACTCAAACAGACCAGGAGCGTATTTTTCTTATCTTTGATGTGCAGAAAAGCATAAAAAATGATCTTCCCTACTTTTCTATATAATAAAATAAGTAAAATAAAGCCCAGCAAAGGCCCTAAATAAGTAATAAACATTAAATAGGCATTATGGGATGTAATTACGATAGGCCCTTTTTTATAAACAAAGTTGTGTTGCACTACATCGTTCCAGGTTTTTCCATAAAACAATAGCCCAAAAGGATATTCGGTTATAATTTGAATGTTCTCTCCCATTAAATCGCCGCGCTCTTCTTTACCTTTCGCATTTTCGGCACTTTTATTTAAAATATTCTGTTGTTTTTTCCCTTCAGAAAATTGTTCAATAGAACTTTGCGCGATAAAAAATATGGCGCAAAACACACCGAATATTAAAATGGATTTGGCTTTATAATAGCTTAAAAAAAATAATCCGGTTACAACTGCAAAAGCGACCAAAACCGACCGTTGCATACCGAAGAAAATAAGAGCGAGCGATAACCCAAATAAGAGGAGGTTAATTAGCCAGCTTCTTTTAAACAGTATAGCATTAATAACTAAAAATGGTGTTAAAGCAGCCATCTGGTAGCCGAAAGTAAAAATAGTGGTCGATATACCTGCTGGTGCCTGCAATACGTCTTCCTGCACCAAAAGCGAACGGATAGCCGCCATATTGTATTGGTGATCGATGAACATGATGATTCCGGAAAGCAGCAATACACCGAAGAAAAATCCGACTGCGATGTTCATCCGTTTTAAATTCGTACCGATAACATAGTTGAACAACAAGGCAAAGCATGCAGCAACAATTAATAAGGCAAAAAAACCAGTAACATCTGCCTGACCTATGAGATAAAAAAAAAGGGCCGCAATAAAGAAAACAAATAATTCTTTGCCATATAGGAAGCCTGTTTCTTCAGTCCGATAGAAATAGATTAAAGGCGCCAGGAAAACTATTGGTGCCGGAATTCTGAAAACCCCGGTCATAAAGATGTTGAATGTTGTTGCATAAACATAGCCAAACAACAAAAAGAGAAACATTATTTTCTTAATCATGACATGATGAGTTGCTCCCAGTTGGCAGAAATGCGTTCAATAGAATTTGTTTCGTTGATCGATCTTGCTTTTTCTGAAAATTTATTTCTTAAATCACTGTTATTAAGTATTTTATCTATAGACAATGAAAGTCCTACTATATCTTTATCAGCAACCAGAAGTCCGTTAATTCCATGTTCGATAATCTCTGAAGGGCCAAATTCACAGTCCATTGCTACACAGGCACAGCCCATTCCCATGGCCTCTACCAGTACATTGGGATAACCTTCATTTCTGGAGGAAAGCACAAACACCTCGGCCTGTGTATAATAGTCTTGCAGGTTAGATTTAAAACCAATCAGCTTAACTTTATCTGTTAGGTTTAAATCCGTAATTTGCCTTTCGAGACTTGCTCTGTCTGGGCCTTCTCCAGAAATTAAAAGATCAACATCAGCCAATTCCAGTTTGCTATAAGCCTCAATAAGATGATCGAAGCCTTTTTCGTAACATAGCCTGCCAACAGAGAGTATAAATCGTTTACCGTGAACAGCGCCTGCGTTTGAACGAGAAAAGTGATGGATTGGATTATGTATTGTTTTAAAGTTATCCAGCTTTTCGAACTGTTTAATTCTTTTAAATCCTTTAAACATCTCAAAAGCGGGCAGTACGACGGCTTTCGATTTTCTGTAAATGTGGAACACAATCCACTGCAGCAATTTATTATATTGATGTAAAGTATAGACAGGAGCCGTTCTTTCTGAAACCAAATAGGGCAAACCTAAAATTACACAACATAAACCTGCCCAAATGTTTGCAGAAGTCATAAAACAGATGGTGCAAACCGGTCTTTCTTTCTTTAATACAGAGAGTAACCGATAAAAAGTTAAGTAAGCATATTTTAGTCTGTTGAAAAAATTTGGATGGTCTTTTCGCTCGACCAGATTTACGATTTTAACTTTTTTATTCATTTCATACCTAACCTCTGCTGTATTGAGGCAAATCATGGTAACACTGCAATTTTTATCACTGAAATGATTAGCCAGATTACTAATTACCCGCTCAGCGCCACCTCCCTCTAAACTGTTGATTACGAAGCATAATTTAGTAGCCATTTCGAATTAATTTACAATCGTTTTAATGGTCTGGAAAGCGTTTCCAAAGGTTTTATATTTCACTTCGAAGAGGAAATATTTTCTGAAGTAGAAGTTTAAAAGTTTAACTTTCTGTAAACCTGTATAGGTGAAAATTTTAATGATGATATAGAAATCACTCAATTGCATCTTCTTTAATGGAACATAAGCAACCGGACTCCAAATACCTCCGGGATGACGCCTGTAACAACTCATTACCTCGGGTAAAACGTATATTTTTTTACCTGTTACCCAAGTGCAATAGAGTTTCAACAGTTTATCGCAGGCATAACACTTTAAAAACCAATCGTTTTTATAAAGATTTTTAATGGCTTCAATGTTGCGGTAAACAATAGTTGCAGTACAGGTTTCTACTTGCCTGTTCACAATCAGATCGCTAAAGCTATACTGCAGGGGAACAGGGTTAAAATCCATGTAAAACAGTTCAGTATCATCAAAATTTATTTCGCGTGTATAATGGCAGCACATTACATATTCTGGATTATTTTCTAAAAAATCTACCTGTTTCTGGAGTTTATATGGATCTAACCAATAATCATCACCATCGCATGTGGCCACGTATTTACCTTTAGTTTCTAGTGCAACCCTAATTACGTTTTGGGTAGCACCGATATTCTTTGGTGCTTTTAAACGCTTAATTTTATCAGGATGTTTGGCAACATATTCATCAATAATCTCTGTGGTGCCATCGGTAGAGCAATCGTCACCAATAATAATTTCTGTATTAAAATTGCATTTCTGCATCAGAAATCCATCCAGCGCTTTCGCAATAAATTTACTGTGGTTATAAGTGATGCAAAAAATGCTAACCATTATACCTGTATCGTCTTGTTTCATAATAGAAGCTGCTATTAATTGCCGTTAACCGCCATGCCAATACTGCCATTAACCAATGTGTTGTAATCGGCGAGTTTAAGCACTTGTTTTTTGCGGTAATTCTGGGTTCTCAAAATAATCCTGACCACTAGATCCTGATCGGCACTGGTTAAAGTATGGTAAAGAGGTAAACACATAATGCGTTTAGAAATAGAATCACAGATCGGCATATTTACCTTAGCAATATATGGCAAGGCCGATAAGGATGGGTAAAAGTATCGCCTACAATACACTTGAACCAGTTCTAACTGTTTCATGCAATCGAGCATAATTTCTTCGGACCGGAATATTACGGGATAGTATGCATAATTAAATTCCGTATCGGCTTGAATAACCTGAAACTGCGCTTCAATTTTATTCAGGCGCATTTCGTAATGCTGTGATAGCTCTTTGCGTTTACTTAAAATCTGACCGATATGTTTTAGGTTACAAAGACCCATTGCAGCGTGAAACTCTGAGTTTTTAGCATTAGTTCCGATCTCTGAAAAGGTATCTACCCCACTATAACCAAAATTACGCATCAGCGCCATTCTCTTTAAAGTATCAGGATTTTGAGTAAAAACAGCCCCACCTTCAATGGTATGAAACAGTTTAGTTGCATGGAAGCTGGTTGTGCTTACATCGCCATAAGCGAAGATCGATTTACCTTTATATTTTGTACCAAAACAATGGGCGGCATCATAAATTACCTTTAGTCCATGTTTTTTTGCAATGCGGTCTATCGCTTCAATATCACAAGGATTTCCAAAAACGTGTGTAGCCAAAATTGCCGAGGTATTAGGCGTAATGGCCGCTTCAATTTTATTGGGATCAATATTAAGGGTATCTTCATCTATGTCAACAAAAACAGGTTTGCAACCTTGCCAAACAATACTGCTGGTGGTAGCTACGAAAGAAAACGGTGTGGTAATAATTTCACCTTTTACTTCTAATGCCTGTATGGCTAGCTGTATAGCGATAGTACCATTGGTTACGTATAATAAATGAGGTAGTTCTAAGTATTGTTGCAACTTCAACTCCAGTTCATTTACCAAAGGACCATTATTAGTGAGCCACTGTCTGGCCCAAATGCTACTTACATAGCTTTTAAAATCTGCCTGTTTTGGCAAAAAGGGTTTAGTTACAGGTATCATTGTTTGAGGATTAATTGTTTAAAATCAAGGAGTGCAGCGAGTTTGATGCTGCT
Source organism: Pedobacter borealis DSM 19626 (assembly GCF_000708285.2). Taxonomy (GTDB): domain Bacteria; phylum Bacteroidota; class Bacteroidia; order Sphingobacteriales; family Sphingobacteriaceae; genus Pedobacter; species Pedobacter borealis. The sequence continues at coordinate 13,916 of NZ_JAUG01000036.1, read as the reverse complement.
ACTTATGCCGAGGTAAAAACTGCCATAGATGATGCTTATGCCAGCAATGCGCAAAATATTGTTGATGTGATAATGTGTTAAACACCAGGTATCGAGGCAATAACAAGCTACACCTAACAGACTAGACAACATCAAAATAGGCACTATATCATGAAGCTGTTCTTTAATTGGGTAATTGATTAATTTGCCACTATATATTGAATTGATATAATAGGCGAAAACAGTAAAGAAGAGCTGAAAATATAGAAGCCCCATAATGCCAAATGGAATAACACAGATAATTCCAACTACACTTAGCACCTTTTTTATAATTTCTAATTTCAAGAACTGCCCGCTATGACCTTTAACTTTTAAAATATTCAGGTTATATGCGTGTACCGGGTATAGAATACCCGCAATACATAAAATCTGAAAATAAGGTACAGATGGCAGCCATTTATCGGTTAAAAGCAACGAGATTAAAGGTTGAGCAATAAGTGCTAAAAAAATCAGGATGGGTGCATTCCAGAATAATACCTGCTGCATTAACCTACGGTAAACCATTTTAAGCTTTACATCATCATTACTGATGTTCGAAAACATAGGATAGGTAACTTTACTAATTGCAGTAGAAATAATCCCAATGGGCAACTGACTTAAACTATCTGCCCTGGCATAAAAGCCCAATTGTGTTGCCGCATAAAAGCGACCTATAATAACGGTGTATAAATTCTGATAAATGGTGTCCAACAGGCCAGAAAGCGTCATCTTGTAGCCAAAATGAAAGTGCTTTCTGAAGCTTTTTTTATTAAAAATCAGTCGTGGCCGCCAATCTGAATAAAACCAATGTAAGATGGTAGAAACACTCGCACTCAATAAACTCATCCAAACTAAACTCCAGGTTCCATAACCGTTTTTTGCCAGGTAAATACCTAAACAACCGCCTAGTACTACTGCAGGTATTTGAATGACCGTTTGCAGTTTAAATTTCATTTCCTTAGTTAATAAAGTACTCTGAATACTAAAAAAGGCATTGATTAAAAAGGTTAATCCATAAACCCTAACAATATCGGTAAGTGTTGGCTGCCTGTAAAAACCAGCTATTAGCGGTGCTGCAAAGAACAAAACACCATATACAATGATGCTTCCAAACAGGTTAAAAAAAAATATGGTAGAAAAATCCTTTTGTCCCGCCATCCTTGTGCGGATCAGCGACGAGGTTAGGCCGCTATCCATCAACGAATTACCAACGGCGATAAAAATAGAGAGCATTGCGATTAAGCCAAATTCTGCAGGACTTAATAAGCGGGCCAATATGACGGTAACGAACAGGTTTATGAATTTAACACTAAACTGCTGTCCGATCGACCATATAATGCCCGATCGCGCTTTATATGTTAAACTCATGATCTTACAATCGAACCGTTTCTAATGATTGTGGCAATACTGCTTTTATATCGTACACCACACATTCCGGTTTACGCAATGCTGTGATATTTAAACTATTAAAAGCTTCGTGCGCTACTGCCAGTATAATTCCATCGTACTTTCTGGTTTTTGATGAACCATTTTCGCAAATAATACCATAGTTATGCTTGGCCTGATCGGCATTTGCCCAGGGATCGTGAATGGTTACTTTAACTTTGTATTCTTCCAACCGCCTTACAATATCAATTACTTTAGTATTGCGTACATCAGGACAGTTTTCTTTAAAGGTAAAGCCCAACACCAGCACGTCTGCCCCCACAATATGGATGTTTTTAGCGATCATTTTTTTGATGATCTGATCAGCCACATATTTACCCATTCCATCGTTTACACGTCGTCCGGCTAAAATAATTTCAGGGTGATAGCCAGCTTCCTGTGCTTTTTGAGCTAAATAATATGGATCTACGCCAATACAATGTCCACCAACCAAACCTGGTTTAAAATTCAGGAAATTCCATTTGGTTCCGGCTGCCGCTAAAACCTCAGCAGTATCGATACCGATCTGGTTAAAAATCATGGCTAGTTCATTTACAAAAGCAATATTGATGTCGCGTTGGGCGTTTTCAATCACTTTTGCTGCTTCCGCCACTTTAATAGACGAAGCTTTATAAGTTCCGGCAGTAATTACCGAACGATACAATGCATCTATTTTTTCTGCAGCTTCGGGCGTAGAACCTGATGTGATTTTCAAGATATTAGCCACGGTATGTTGTTTATCTCCAGGATTAATACGCTCTGGAGAATAACCAGCAAAAAAATCTTTATTGAAAACCAAACCAGACCCTTTTTCTAAAATGGGTACACATTCGTCTTCAGTTACACCAGGATATACGGTTGATTCGTAAACCACTATATCTCCCTTCTTTAAAACCTTAGCGACAACTGAACTCGCTTTAATTAAAGGTGTTAAATCTGGCCTGTTATTTTTATCAACGGGCGTTGGTACTGTAACAATGTAAACCGACGAGCTGCGTAATTTTTCGATTTCATTGGTACAGTACAGGCCTTTTAAAGTTGTGCATTCGAAGGTTAAAACCTCATTCAATTCAGATTCATTAACTTCCAATGTATTGTCGTATCCGGCTTTTAACTCTGCTATCCTACTCTGGTTAATATCAAAGCCAAATACCTTGTATTTTTTTGCAAACTCTACTGCCAACGGTAAGCCTACGTAGCCAAGACCAATTACCGTCATTTTCAGATTATCTTCAGCGTTATACATAATGTTGTTGCGTATTTACGGTTAATGTTAAGTTGCTTATTGGCACTCTGGTAACTAAGGCACAGTCTAAATGATCGAATGACATTAAAACATGCTTACCTTGAATCTGGATCACCTCTCCTTCCTGATTATGGAAGAGACCATTACTGATCCGAACACGGTCTCCTTTGGAAACACCGGTTAAACTCACTACATCTACATCATTGTAGGTATCCATAATGTGTTTCAACTTTTCAATCTCACTATCCCGAACTACTGCAGGCTTGCCCATGTAATTAATAAAGTTTAAAACACCTAGGGTATACCTGATTTTGTAACCTTCACGCTCATCAATTTTCACAAATACATATCCGGTAAAAAGCGGAAGACTAACTATTTTCTTTCTATCGGCCCATTGATTTTCTACATTACGCACCGGGCAAAAAGATTCGAAACCCTGCTCTTGCAGCAAACGGTCAACTTTTTTCTCCCAACGCGGGCGGGTATAGATCACAAACCATTTTTTTGCGAACGAGGGTTTGATGTTAATTGTAGATTCCATTTTTTTGATGAGGTTATAGTTTATTTTTTAGGTAATTTGATACAGCTTCGCTATATCACTTACATGATAGGTATCTGTTTTTTAGCTAAAAGGCTTTATTCAGTCGGCCGGATACAGCTTCGCTATATCACTTACGTGACAATTTTTATTTTTAAATCTTATTTTGCTTTTTGGGCAAAGGGGCAATCTAATTAAGAGTTGTTTGCAAACAGCTAATACCTTTAATCGATGCACAGTTTAAGCATCTAGGCCTTATTGTTTGTAAACAGAATTAAATCGTTTGGGGACGTTTATTTGGTAAAGGACAAGGTATTCTCTTTTAAAACAAGGTAGATTTAGTTTGCCATGGCATAACCGTAACCACCGTAGCTGTATTTCTGGCTTTTCTCCCTTTTGGCATCGTTAAAAACAACCATCGGATTTTTAAGCTTATTGTTTTCGCAAATATCTTTCAATATGGCTAGCTGGTATTTATTGGTATAATTATACCGCACCAGGTAAATGCTTACATCGGCATATTCGGCCAAACTAAAGGCATCAGCCACCTGGCCAACCGGCGAAGTATCGATAATGATGTAATCGAACCTCTCTTTCAGTTCATCAAACAATAAATCCATTTTAGGGCTCATCATTACTTCAGCAGGGTTTTCAGGCGATTGACCGCATCCAATAACCCATATATTATCTGAAACACTGGTAGGTTTAATAATATCATCTAACACAGCCTCACCAATTAAATAATCGGTTAACCCGTTAGTTTGCTTTAAACCAACTTTATTCAAGAGGTCAGGTTTTCTTAGATCGAACTCCAGTACAACAACTTTTTTATCAAGCATGCCTAATGTAGTAGCCAGATTTACGCTAAAGAATGTTTTACCCTCTCCTTTCATACTCGAGGTAACCAACATTACCTTATTCTCGATATTGTTAGACATTAGTCCTAAATTCATTCTGATGTACCTAAACAACTCTGATATGGTAGAACGGTTGTCTTTTTGAAAAACGATGGTGCTTTTATCCAGGTTATGAGAAAGTTCACCAAGCATTTTGGCACCGGTTAACTCAATAGTACTGGCATCCTGTACCTTGTTGTTGAAAAATCCTTTGCCATAAATTACTCCAGCTGGTACCAAAAATCCAAAAATGAATCCACACAGGTATAAAAGTGGTTGCTTAGGGCTATCAGGAATAGTATTGTAAGCCGGTTTATCTACCACCTGTGAAGTTGGAACGGTTGCAGAAAGCGATAATGCAGTTTCCTCTCTTTTTTGCAGTAAATATTTATATAAACCCGATTTTACACTTTGTTCACGGCTTCTTTCTAATAAGCCCCGCTCTATAGTAGGTACAGATTTAATTTTATTATCGAATTGAGAGTAGTTGGCGCTCAGGTTGTTTCTTTCAATAACGAAACCTTGTTTAATACTAGATAAGTTTTCTAAGATATTGGTTTTTAAGCTTGCTATCTGCTCGTTAAGGTTTAGTACCAAAGGATTTTCTGCATTAGCGGTACGTAACATCCTATTTCTTTCCAATTGGAGATCGTTAAATTTTGAAATCAATGAATTCAAAATCGGGTCTTTTAAGCCCATTGCACTTGGCGCCAGGTTATATTGACTTTGTTTGCCTCTGAAATAATTTTCGATTGACCGTAATATCCTCAGCTGCACTGATGATGTTTCCAGTAACTGATTATACTCTCCTGAGCGTGCAGCATTCATCTGCGCATCCATATTAACATCGGTAACACGGTTTTGTTGTTTGTAGTTTTCTACATCCTCTTCAGTACCTGTAAGATCTGCAACCAGGTATTTTAGGCGGTTATCGATAAATTTAATGGTATTACGGGCAATGGTATTTTTATTATTAACGTTATTGATGTTATAAGTTTCGATTAGATCGTTAAGAATATCAATTCCCCGCTGAGGAACCACATCGTTCAAACTAATGGTAATGGTATTGGCATCTTTAACAACCGGAACTATTTTTAATGAAACCAGGTTATAAGCCTCGGTCATTTTATATAAGTTTTTAAACTGAAGTCTAATTTTACCAAATTCGGTTTTATATGCTGGTCCCTTATCTATTTTAATTGCGTAGTTTTTGGTATTAATGGTATCGCCATACTTTACAATATTTGTTTTTAGGCTATCCTGAACGATGTAAGAGATTTCATCCAGATAAGAAACGTTAATTTTTCTTCCGTAGGCACCATTTTTTAAACTGATAGCAGTAACTACAAGTGGGGACGTTTTTCCGTAAAGCTCTTTTTCTCTAATCCCCTCTTTTTTAAAGTAAGCAGTTTCTAGATTTAGTTTTTTCAATACTTTAAAAATCAAATCTCTCGACCTTAAGATCTCAATTTCATTATCAACCGTTTTAACCGTTTGAAACATATTAAGATCACTAAAAGCGGTACTATTAGACATTGCTGCACCATTTTTATCATCGGAGATTAAAAGTGTGCTGCTCACTTTATATTTTGGTGGGGTAATGTATAGATAAGCATATACAGCAGCCATGGAAATAATGATACTGATTAAGAAATAGTGCCAGTTTCTGGCAAATTTTGTCATAGTTTCTGCAAAATCTTTTGCGCCACCATTTGTACTTTGTTTAAGCATGATATAATGTTTTAAGAGACGTTTATCGACGAAGAACAGCTGTGATTAATACTGCAACTGCTGATATAGAAGCAATTACCACTGGCATAATGCGTGTATTGGGACTGTATTCAATCGCTTTTGATTTATCAGGCTCTACATACACCACATCGTTTTGTTTCAGGTAAAAGAATGGAGAATCCATCACATCCTGATTATTTAGGTTAAGTCTTTTCATCACCCTTTGACCATCCTGTTGTCTGATCACTAAAATATTTTCCCTTTTGCCATAAACGGTCATATCGCCCGCCATTCCTAATGCTTCTAAGAGGTTAATATTATCTCCCTGTACAGTGAAGGTTGATGGTCGGTTTACTTCGCCAATTACTGTTACTTTAAAATTGACCAACTGAACGTCAACTACCGGTTTTTTAACATATTTATCCAATTCTTTCGATATGGTAGCTTGTGCCTGCTCAATGGTTAAACCTTCCAGGCGAACGTTACCTACAACGGGCAGGTTAATCATTCCATCCTTACTTACCCGGTAACCTTCTACTTTATAATTGTTTTCAGCGCCTGCATTTTTGGTATTAACAGCAAATAAAACATTCGACTCCTGATTTAAGCTGTTTATGCTTACGCTTAAAAGGTCGTTTTGCTGAATTTTAACTTCCTGACCTTGAAGCTTAACTTCGCTGGTTTGTTTGGCCAGGTTACTAAAGTATACAAGATCTCTTCTGGGAGCGCATCCGGTGATAATGCTTGTATATATTGCGATAAATAATATTACTTTCTTCATAGCTTAAGTAATGTTTAGTTTTTTGTTTCGATTTATTGAGAACTAAGCTATGCAATTAAGCGTCAATGTTTTATAGGCAGATTGGGGTTGTATTTAAATTGTATAAAATATGACCAGCATGCACAGCATTTTAAATACTGTGCTCATAAATTGCACATCATTTGTAAATTTTACAACGCGTAACTTGTATAATATTCGGCCTCTATTTTTACTCAAAAAAGCCTGTTTTTTAGTAAGATCTTAATCGGTAAAACTCAAAAAACATCAGAAAATGTTTTAACATTTAAAAAAGCTATTTAATACTACAATTTATTAGGGGTATAAAATGATTTTTATAAAATTTTAAAGAAAAGCTGCCGATTACCAAGGCTGGATTTACTGCTTAACCTATTATTTTTTCCTAACCAGGTAGTGAACAAGCCATGCTTCGCATATTTCTGTGCAAGCTGTTTTACAACACATTTCTAATTGTTTAAAAATACATTCTGCTTAACACGATTGAGTTTTCCTTAACAGCGGTATGTTATTGGCGATCAAATCAGATAAAACGATTAACATAAAAGCAATATCCCTTTAAAACAGCGCAAAAAGTAAAAAAAATGCGCAACTGTGAAAGCTGTAAACGGGAATTAGCAAAATATGTACAGTATGTTTTAAAATGGTTTAAAAGCCTGTTTTATGCATAAATTCGTTAGAAACCTAAAAACAAGAATTAAATATGAAAGTTATTATTTATGGAACTGGAAAAATGGCTGAGTTTATCTGTTACTCCTTTATGAATGACAGCGACAATAATGTTGTTGCCTTTTGTGTTGATGATGCGTATGTACCTCCTGCAGGAAGTATGCTATTAGGATTACCCATTTTAAGTCTCACCCAGGTGATTAAAGATTTTCCCCCAGAAACCCATAAAATGCATATTGCCATTGGTAGAAACAGTGCCAGGGAAGGTGCATACCACAGGGTAAGCGAATCTGGTTATAGTTTTGCAAATTATATTTCATCGAAAGCCAACGTGTGGCCCGATTTGTTATTTGGACACAATACTTTTATAGATCAGTGTTGCGATATACAACCTTTTGTAAGCATTGGTAATAATTGCATGCTTATCGGCGCGCGGATTGGTCATCACTCTACGATAGAAAACAATGTTCTGTTATCGGGCAATATCCTGGCGGGAAATGTAACCATTGGTAATAATTCTTTTTTAGGAATTAATTCTGCTGTAAAAGAAGATATTGTTATTGGCAGCCACAACATTATTGGCGCAGGCGTTTTTATAAACAAGAATACTGAAGATTACGCCATTGTTTCAAATGCAACAGTACCTCAACGCGTTGGCGATTCTAAACGTTTTGTGATGTTCAACAAAGCACAAGATGTAAAACAGACTTAAGAAATGTTTTATGATCGAGTAGGAAGATAGGGATTAGTTCCCTATCTGTCCTCTCACACCACTGTACGTACCATCCTGGATATTTTTCTTTAACTCAGCAAATGATGATGAAAGCTGCAATTCGAAACCCTCATCTTTTAATAGAATTTCAATAACGTTTCTGATCTCTTGATCATCCTCTAAAATATGTATTCGTATTCTTTCCATGTTCAAATTATAATGTTTGGATTATACCGTTCGCGTGGAATGCGCTATACGATAGTAACAGTAACACCTAAACTCTCCAAATGTTTAACAATTTGTTCAGAAATTCCTTTATCGGTAATAATATGATCAATTTCTTCTAATCCACATATCTTTCCGAAGCCTCTTTTCCCAAATTTAGTAGAATCCGCAAGTACAATCGTTTTTTGTGATGCACCAATCATTTTGCGGTTTAAATGCGCTTCCATGGCATTAGTCGTGGTTATTCCAAAATCAAGATCAATCCCATCAACACCTAGAAATAGTTTATTAAAATAAAAATCCTGCAAAACCTGTTCCGCATAAGCACCCATTACCGATGAAGAACTTTTCCTAAGCAATCCGCCCAATTGTATCACTTCAATACTAGGTTCGCGCATTAATTCGAGCGCTACATTTAATGCAGAAGTTACAACGGTTAAATTTGTTGCTGGCGCAATATTCTTGGCAAAATAAAGCACTGTAGTACCTGATGCAATAACGATAGAATCATTATCATTTAACAATGCAGCAGCGGCAATACCTATTTTGTTCTTTTCTGTAGATTGTATTTTCTCTTTCTCATTAACCGGACGGTCTACCGTATATGGATTGTTTACAGTAGCCCCACCGTGGGTCCTAAACAACAGGCTCTTATCTTCAAGTAGTTTTAAGTCCTTTCTTATTGTTACAGACGAAACTTTCAACTCCTTATATAAATCGACTACATTTATGTATTGATCACGTTGCAGGCGACTTAATATAAACTGGTGCCTCTCAGCCAAATTCATCATAGTATATTTAATTAGCGTGCTGCAAATTAACAATAAAAACATTCTTTAAAATATTTTGCACAAATATTTAATAAATTTTTAACACACATATTATATTATTTCGATTATGATTTCTTATAATTGCGTATTGTTTCGTTTTATTATTTTTACACATCTAAATGGAAAGATTACACCCGCATCACCTGACAGAAAACATAAATTGGGACTTCATTATTATTGGCGGAGGTGCCACAGGTTTGGGTACGGCATTGGATGCTGCGAGCCGGGGCTTTAAAACTTTATTGGTAGAACAATCTGATTTTGCCAAAGGAACATCCAGCCGGAGCACTAAACTGGTACATGGTGGTGTCCGCTATCTTGCACAAGGAGATATCGGTTTAGTTAAACATGCCTTAAAAGAACGTGGTTTATTACAACAAAATGCAAAGCACCTGGTAAATAAAGAAGAATTTCTGATTCCCTGTTATGATTGGTTCTCTGTTATAAAATATTTAACCGGACTTACGCTTTACGATTGGTTAGCAGGCAAATATAGCTTCGGCAAGTCTAAGTTTTTCTCTAAAAAAGAAACCTTAACCATGATGCCTGGCATTAAAGAAAAGGGATTAAAAGGAAGCATCAGGTATTACGATGGAAAGTTTGATGACGCCCGTTTAGCGATAAACATTGCACAAACCGCTATTGAAAACGGTGCCTCATTGTTGAACTATACAAAGGTAACCGGCTTGTTAAAAAGTGGCGATGTGGTTACAGGCATCGAAACAGAAGACACCATAACTGGCATAACAGCCAAATATATTGGCAAAATAGTAATTAATGCAACAGGTGTGTTTGTGGATGACATCCTGCAAATGAATAACCCGAATTCAAAAAAAATGGTACGCCCTAGCCAAGGTGTACATGTGGTGCTAGACAAAAGTTTTTTAAATAGTGAATCGGCGTTAATGATACCAAAAACCTCTGATGGACGTGTTCTATTTGCCGTTCCATGGCACGAACATTTACTGGTGGGTACAACAGACACCCCTTTAAACGAACATAGTTTAGAACCCAAGGCATTAAAAGAAGAGGTAGATTTTATTATGAGTACAGCGGCGAGTTATTTTAACCGCAAACCCATGGAAAAAGATATCTTAAGTGTATTCTCAGGTTTGCGCCCATTGGCCGCTCCTACCAACGGAGATGGAAATAGTACAAAAGAAATTAGCAGAGATCATAAACTTATTGTTTCTGCAAAGGGATTAATTACCATTACTGGTGGTAAATGGACCACCTATCGCCGAATGGCAGAAGAAACGGTTGATTTAGCCATTACTCATGCTGGTTTAGAATCGAAAGCATGCGTAACCCAAAATTTAAGCATCCATGGTAGTGTAGCCGCAACCACGGATAGTCATTTGGCTATATATGGATCTGATCGCAGTAAAATTGAGGCTTTAATTGTACAGGATCCAAGTCTTGCCAATAAATTAAATCCTGCATTCCCTTATACAGAAGCCGAAGTGCTTTGGTCGGCACGAAACGAAATGGCAGAAACAGTTGAAGATATTTTAAGCAGAAGATTAAGAATATTGTTTATTAATGCACAAGCTGCCAAAGATATGGCACCTAGAGTAGCTTCGCTCCTGGCCAAAGAATTATCTGCTGATAAAAACTGGGAGATCAACCAAATCGAAACTTTTAATAAATTAGCCGATGGTTATATTTATCATTCAACACCTAAAATAACTGAATCGGCTTTAGCCAATAACCAAATTCCTAATTATGAGTAAATACATCTTGTCTATCGATCAGGGAACCACAAGTTCGAGAGCAATTATTTTTAATCACAATGGCGAAATTGTTGCCATTGCACAACGAGAATTCACACAGATTTATCCCAAAGCCGGTTGGGTAGAGCACGATCCAATGGAAATCTGGTCGACACAATTGGCTGTTGTAACAGAAGTGATTGTTAAAGCTGGATTAACCGTAGGTGATATCGATTCTATCGGCATTACCAATCAGCGAGAAACCACCGTAGTTTGGGATAAAGAAACCGGACAACCGATTTACAACGCCATTGTATGGCAAGACAGGCGTACTTCTGCTTATTGCGACGAAATTAAAGCACAAGGGCTGGCCAATAAAATACAGGAAAAAACAGGCCTGATTATAGATTCTTATTTCTCGGCTACAAAAGCCAGATGGATTTTAGAAAATGTTGCCGGGGCAAGGGAAAAAGCTGAAGCAGGGAAACTTGCCTTCGGAACTATCGACACCTGGTTAATCTGGAAATTAACAGCAGGCGAAAAACATGTAACCGATGTAAGTAACGCATCACGAACCATGCTTTATAACATCCACACTTTAAGCTGGGATGACGAATTGCTTGAGCTTTTTTCGATACCGAAGGCAATGCTCCCGGAAGTAAAATCATCGAGTGAAGTTTATGGCGAAACTGCAGGACGCATATTAGCAGCAAAAATCCCTATTGCAGGTATAGCTGGCGATCAGCAATCGGCCTTATTCGGGCAGATGTGTACTGAAATCGGGATGGTAAAAAACACCTACGGTACTGGCTGTTTTATGTTGATGAATATCGGTTCAAAGCCAAAAATCTCTGCCAATAATCTACTAACTACTATTGCCTGGCAAATTAATGGAGAAGTAAATTATGCTTTAGAAGGGAGTATTTTTATTGGAGGCGCTGTTGTACAATGGCTTCGCGATGAAATGGGACTCATTTCCAAATCGGCAGATGTAGAAACCTTGGCTAAAAAAGTAAAAGACACTGATGGAGTTTATGTTGTTCCTGCTTTTGCAGGCTTAGGTGCTCCACACTGGGACCAACATGCGCGGGGCACCATAACAGGATTAACCCGTGGCACAAACAAATCGCATATCGCCAGGGCAGCCTTAGAAAGTATTGCCTATCAAACCATGGATGTTTTAAAAGCAATGGAAGCGGATGCAGGCGTAAATATTACCGAATTAAGGGTAGATGGTGGTGCTACGGCGAACGATTTATTGATGCAGTTTCAGGCCGATCTGTTAAACTGTAAGGTAATCAGGCCGGATGTAACAGAAGTTACCGCTATTGGTGCTGCATATCTGGCCGGATTAGCTACCGGTTTCTGGGAAAGTATAGATCAGATCCGTTCGCAATGGAAAATTAACAGAACTTTTGTTGCTGAGGACGGAATTGATAATACGGAAAGAATAAAGGGCTGGAATAGGGCTATAAAGGCGGCCCGGGTAAATGCAGAAGACTAACAAAGAGCCGTCGTCACCCTGAATTTAGTTCAGGGTCTTTTATTCCGGAATAAGTATTAATCTATTCCTGAATAGTAAATTAATTATGAATCGCTTAAATTTTTTACGATGAATATATATCTCGCAGAATTTATTGGTACTGCACTAATGATTCTTTTAGGAAATGGTGTAGTGGCTAACGTAGTACTTAAAGGTACCAAAGGCAACGATAGTGGTTGGATTGTAATTACAACCGCCTGGGCACTTGCTGTATTTGTAGGGGTTGTTGTTGCCGGTCCGTACAGTGGGGCGCATTTAAATCCAATTGTAACCCTCGGACTTGCCATCGGAAAGGGCTTCAGCTGGGCATTGGTGCCATTCTATATTATTGCACAACTGGCTGGCGCAATGATAGGCTCTTTTCTGGTTTGGCTTATTTACAAAGATCATTTCGATGCCACAGATGATCAGGGATTAAAGGCAGCGCCTTTTGCAACCGCTCCAGCCATCAGAAATATGTCGTCAAATTTGGTGTCGGAAATTATTGGCACTTTCGTTTTAATATTTGTGATCTTTTATTTTACTGATGCCAGTATGGGCACTAAAGAAACCGTTACCACTCCTATCGGCTTAGGCTCGATGGGCGCCATCCCGGTAGCGTTTTTGGTTTGGGTAATTGGTTTGGCATTAGGTGGAACTACAGGATATGCCATAAATCCGGCAAGAGATTTAGGACCCCGGATTATTCACTTTTTAATCCCTATGAAAGGAAAAGGAAGTAGCGACTGGGCTTATGCCTGGGTTCCGATTGTTGGACCAATTATTGGATCAACATTGGCTGCTATTGCCTTTTTATTGATTAGTAAATAGAATGACATTTGAGTTGTCAACTTTTAATTGCCTTTTCGCTAGAAAGTTGACAACTCTCTTGTCGTGATTTCAGTTAAAGTTTGTAGTTGTGTAGTCAGATGTTACCATCTGACTATAAACAAAATTCATTGACCAAAAACGGGAATTGAAGAATTTCAATCCCAAACCTTATTTAGTGTCAGATGGTAACATCTGACATCACAAACAATCTGCTCGGTATTAGCTGCAGCTGCATTTTTGTTGGTTAATAAATAATGGCGTTTGAGTTGTCAACTTTTAATAGCTTTTTCGCTAGAAAGTTGACAACTCTCCTTTCATGATTGTAGTTGTGCAGTCAGATGTTACCATCTGACCATAAACAAATCTAAATTCAATGAACAAAACGGGAATTGAAGAATTTCAATCCCAAACCTTATTTAGTGTCAGATGGTAACATCTGACATCACGGACAAATTAAAGAGATCCTAACTGCAGGTACAATGAAAACGGGAAAATCGTCATCTCGACTGAAGCACAGCGAAATGGAGAGATCTATCTAGACAGATTTCTCGACTGCGCTGCACTTCGCTACCATTGACGTTATTTTACAAACTACTAATAATCAACATTTTAAGCGATTTTGTGTTTCCGCCCAACTAGGCCGCACCACGGTATCCCCGTTCTACTTAAACCCGGCCTAACAAATTTTTCGGGCCGCACTCATCAAGCCAACCCACTAGCTTCGAAAGAAAAATTTTCAGCCGGCATTTTTTGTTTTTTCATGGG
>NZ_JAUG01000035.1 GCF_000708285.2 Pedobacter borealis DSM 19626 | reverse complement strand
GCGCAGGCCCAGTGAATTGTACCTTGAAATCATCAGGTCAACCGCATCACTATACACCTGTGGTAAATTTGTAACCGAAATGGTAATCACACGTGGTAGTGCATTAACAAGATTTGTTGTACGGTACTGCTCGGTTTCAGCAATATTTAAATTAGGACTTAATGACTTTTCATTTAAGTTGGCATCTGTTAGCACGATGTCGCCCTCAACCAGGTAACCGTTATCTACTTTACGTGCATTCTCTACGCTAAATCCTAAGCTTTTTATTTGTTGTAAAGTACTTGCTGATATTTCGGCTTTGTTGTCAGTTTGTTCAGAAGTTTTGTTTTTCTTACAAGAAGATATGCAGAAAAATAAAGCGCATACCATGGTTAGTGATAAAAATTTTGTGTTTTTCATGTTTAAGTTAGTTTAGGTTAATTGTATTGATCAGATGAATCTAATATATAAACAAATTCTATGTAATCAAATAGTTGCAATATTTTTTTCTGAGTATTTATGTTTTACTACTACAAAGCGGGTTGCATTAAACCTTAAGTCTTCACTTAACATCCAATACTATTTGTACCGTCACTTATTTAAAAACTAACACCCACCTGTAAACCCGTGGATAGTGATGCTGGTAAATTGTTGCCGAATCTCACAGGGAAAGGCAATGCAAGATACAGGCTCACATCTTTTCCTTTTTTTACAACCTGGTTCAAAACCGGTGTAAAGCCATAACGGCCATTGGTTTCAAATGCTGCACGACCTATAAAAGTAAAGCCATGTTTGAACCTGAACATTGCCCCCGGATGAAATAATACTGAACTTACCTTAGAAATATTATGTTCGGTACGGAAACTCGGGGCAATCTCGAAACTGACCCCGAATTTATCACGCTTTAAAATGTTTATTCCAAATGGAAATATAAGCGTATATACATCCGAAAAGTTATCGTGAAATCCATTTTTATCCCAGGAACCGATGGGGTGAAGCAAGCTGAAATAACCGGTTATCTTTGGATAAGCCTGGTTTTGACCTGTTTGTTGCGCTTTTGTTGATAAATTTAGTAACGTAGTGAAAACAAGTAGAAATATACTGTGCTTAATTGGCGGTTTTGTAGGAATTTTATGCATAATGAGAAGTTAGAAGAATTTAATGAGTAGTCCTATCGCAGCCGCTACACCAATGATGTAGGGCTCTTGTAATTTTTTGATGTAGATAAGTGAAAGTATAGCTGCTACTGCGATTAATGCTGCTGGAATGTCTTTTATAGAACGCATACCGATCACAATTACTGAACCAACGAGCGCACCAATCACAGCGGCAGTAATTCCTTCAACGAATGTTTTAACGCTATTATTTTTTGCAACCTTTTTGAAAGAGGGTGCTAAAGCTACCGTGAAAATGTAGCAGGGCAGAAAAGTAGCTAACGCCGCAACACAGGCCCCTGGAAACCCTGCGACAAGATAACCGATAAATCCTACTGTAATTACTACGGGCCCAGGAGTGATCATGGCAACTGCCACCGAATCTACGAACTGAGCCTCCGTTAACCAACCAAATTCCTTTACTACGCCTCCATGCAGGAAAGGTACAATGGCCAGTCCGCTACCAAATACAAATGCTCCTGCCTTCACGAAAAACCAGCCAATATCTTGTAAGGTCTTGCTGTCATAGTGCCAAAAACCAGTACTGAACAATATTCCTGCGTGGAGAGTTGAAGGCTTTTTAATCCATTGAGGTGGGGCCTTAATGAGCATATACAGGATGCCGCAAGCAAGAAAAAGTAAAATTTCCTCTTTTTCGGTAACAACGGTGATCACGATTCCAATGATATAGAACACCCATAAAAGCCATTTGGATTTGATGGCAGCAAGTTCCAATTTGCTGATTGATTTAATGGTAAGTTTATAAGCACTCATGGTAATGATACCGATTACGGCAGCACCTACACCATAAAATACTGCTTGCATCCATGCCAGCCCACCATATTGCTGGTAGGCCATACCAAGCAAAACCACCATGATGAAGGATGGCAGTACAAAGGCTAAACCTGTTAAAGTAGCGCCAATTAAGCCATAGTGTACAAAGCCGATATAGATACCTAACTGCGCAGCAAGGGGCCCGGGCGCCAGTTGCGCAAGCGCTAGCCCTTCTTTATATTCTTCCTCGCTCAGCCAGCCTTTCTGCTCAACCAGATCACGCTGCATATAACCTACCAGCGCAACAGGACCGCCAAAGCCCCAAGTACCCAATTTTAGGAAATACGTTGCGATTTCGGCAAGTGAGTATAGCGGTTTGGCTTTATCTGTTTGTTCTTTCATCAGCAAATTGTATTTTATTACAATAATGCTTATTCGTAAGGCACTATAATTGTACGGATTTAACTATTTGTATCCGTTTTACCTTTTTGGTGTTTTTTTCTGTAAAACGACGGGTTTTCTCCGGTCTGTTTCTTAAAGATTCTATTAAAGTGGCTCTGGTCTGAAAATCCGGTAAGATAGGCAATCTCGGTTAATGAGTATGTTGTTGTTTCTATCAATAGCATAGCCTTTTCAATCCTCATCTTCCGTATATAATCTCCAAAAGACAGATTATCAAAATACTTGGAAAACTCGCGGGATAAATAGGCTGGATTAATTTCCAATTCATCTGAGGCCTGCTGGAGACTCAAAGACATATTCGTATCCATCTGATCCTGTATCATTTCCCGTAATTCATTCGCCCAGGCCGGTGCTTTCTTTCCTTTATTTTCCCGAAGGTACCTGGTGTATATGTCCAGTAACATTTGTTCAACTGGTCCGGCCTGTGTATGTGTTTTGTGGTAAAGGTGTTTTGCCCAACTATACAGGCCATCATAAATCTGCATACCTAAAGCCAGTAACTCCTGATCATTTGGACTGTGGTAAGCTAAACCCGAAAATACAGCTTCTAGCCCTGCTGCCTGTGGTGCGAAGTCATGGCGATCAGTATCTGCTCCGCGAACGATAGCCGCAATGCGGTCAAGAGCGGTATCCTTTAACTGGTGTTTTTTGATGAAATAATCAAAAGTGCATTGATCATTGTAATGCGTATATTCTACATCTGGCATGTCGAATGGTATGGCCCCTAATTCCCTGGCTTTAATCATCACCTGATCTGAGGGGACATAAATAATTTCTGCATCGGGATCGATAAAACGCCTGATTAGCCAAGGGCAGGCAATCCGGTCAATTTTTGGATGTTCACGGGTAATCCATTTTGTCATTTTTAATAGGGGAGTAGTATGCAAAGTTAACTATCGTACCTGATTTTAATAACAATAATTCGGGGAAGTGAAACTTTTGTTTATTACATCAAAAAAATGGTTAGTTCACCTGGAATAAACAGCTAAGTTTTTAAGTGACCATATAGTGTGGTGCAGGATAAGTTAGGCCGTAAAGCCCCTTCAATATTGTCGCATATCACCACTGGGAAACTCGAATTTACATGCCATCTTTGTATAGTCAGGAATTAATATTAAAAAAAGACAAATTAATGGAGCAGCTACCATTCCAAAAACGGGCGAAACCGAAAAGCCTTAAGAGTAGGAAATTAAAAAATGATTTTATGTCGAACAACACCGTTTCATTGCACAGAGTTTTAAAAGCATCGCCAGAAAAAGTATATCGTGCATTCACCGAACCTTTGGCAATCGCTTCATGGTTACCTCCATACGGCTTTCTTTGTACTGTTCACGAAATGACAGTAGCCTTAGGAGGCTCTTTTAAAATGTCGTTTCATAATTTTTCTACCTCCAATGGTCATTCATTCGGCGGAAAATACCTTGAAGTAACACCAAATGAGTTTTTAAAGTATACCGATCAGTTTGATGATCCAAACCTGCCTGGTGAAATGATTACTTCAGTTTGGTTGAAAAAGACTTTAGTGGGTACCGAAATTAAAATTACTCAGGAAGGAATTCCCTCAGCTATCCCTGTAGAGATGTGCTACCTGGGTTGGCAGGAATCGCTCGAAAAGTTAGCTAAGCTGGTCGAACCAGAAATACCAGATGCTTAATTAAAGGAATTATATTTTTTTTGAAAGACATAACTCCAACTAATCTCATGGCTTAAACCCCTCTAAAGTAATTTGGAGGGGTTTTTATTGTCTGGTAGTATAAGATAATTAAATTCGTATTCTTTTAAACAAATTTAGAATAAGATTTGTTTTATATAAATAAACATCTGACTGGGCTCCCTTAAATGATTTTCGATCACTAAAATAAGGAGATAGGATCATGAAAGAATTTTCTGTCAAATTCAGAACAGATATTTTGGATTTGAATGCCAGGGTTATCCCAAACCATAGGCATGGCCAATTTAAAGTTGAACTGGCAGGACAAGATACTGAACCGGTCATATTAACACAACTCGTAAACGGAGATTGGGAAATAACTGAACGTGGTACAAATGATTTATCCGATCAGGAGTTAAAGGGCCTCGGGCATGCCATCGACCTTAAGATTAAAGAAATCTATCAGATAAAAAATATTCTTGTGACAACAGATTTTTCTGATGCCTCCATCAACGCGGCCAAGTATGCAGCTGCTTTATCCAATCAGCTAAGGATTAATAACCTGGCATTATATCATTCATATGCAGCACTTGATATACCCTCTACACCATATGCACCGGTACCATGGCAATATGATGAGCATCCTGAAGAAAGTTTAGAAAAAACCAGAAAAATTAAAAAAGAGCTCGAAAATATTATATCAACGCACACCATAATAGAAATCTACAACGATGAAAGTCCACTAATAGCTGCGGTAGACGAAATGGGCGTTAAGCTTAATATCGGTTTGGTTATAACCAGTACTACAGGAAAAAATAATCTGGAACGAATTTTAGTGGGTAGCAATACACTTAGTTTAGCGAAACATTGTAAGGTACCATTGCTTATGGTTCCTCCACAAATTACTTTTAAGCCTATCAAACAGATTGTTTTCGCTTGCGACCTGAAAAATATCTCAGAATCCACCCCGATTTATGCCATAAGAACCTTTGTTAACGCCATCGGTGCAAAATTACTCATTTTAAATGTCGATCAGGATGAGACGCATTTCAATCCCGATAGAATTAAAGAAATGACGGCACTGCATCAGCTTTGGGACAGAGAAGAACCTGAATATCACTATATAGATGATGAAAATACCGCACATGGTATTGTGATGTTTGCAGAAAAATATCAAGCCGATCTGATTGTTACCGTTCCAAAAGTATATGGTTTTTTTGAAAGTATATTTCACTCCAGCATTACGAAGAAGCTCACTTATACTACCCATTTACCTTTATTACTGTTTAAAGACGATTAGTAAAGCCAACAAGGCCCTGGATAATTTATGCGCTTTACTATACAGGTCTACGTTCCATCTAAATATTTAAAATATGTTATGTGACAGGTTATTTGGAACGCTACGTGATAAAACACATTTATTGTAAACCTTAAACAAAAATTTTATGAAAACGACAGAACAAACCAATATAGATATGAAAGGGGCAGCAACTATAGATTCGGAGATGAAAACTATACTTGTGCTAACCGACTTCTCAGCAGCCGCATCAGATGCCGCTGATTATGCGCTAGGATTGGCCGGACAAATCAATGCCTTACGCATTATCTTATGTTATTCTGATTATATTCCTGCAGCAGCAGATATTCCAATGGAAAGTGCAATACAGGCAGCGCATGAAGAGCAGGAACATGCAAGAAAGCTGGCATTACTTAAAGAACAGTTCAGTGCCGAGGTTTCTCAGGCACTTGTTGAGATTTTTGTAGACAAGCGTTCGTTAGCTACCATAGTTAATGATTTTGATGAAGAACATGCGGTTGATCTGGTTGTAATGGGGATGACCGGTAAAAGCAGATTAGAACAGGCCTTAATAGGTAGCAATACCGTTAATGTAGCCAAAGCAATAAAAGTTCCTTTATTGATTGTTCCGGAAGGAGCAAGATTCCATAAAATTGAAAGGATTCTTTTGGCCTGTGATTTAAAAGAAACAACAAGTGCTTTACCTATTGGTGCAATTAAAAGCTTTGCAGGTACAATCCAGCCCAGGTTGTTTGTCTTAAATGTAGAAAGAGATGATGAACACAGCACTGAACTCAATATCGAGGAAAATAGTCTAAGAGCCCACCTTGGAACAGAAAATATAACCTATCATCGAATTCGGCATCACAATATAGCAGATGGTATTGCTTTGTTCGCAGCCGAAAACAGATTACAACTGATAATTGCCGTTCCGAAGCATCATAGTTTTTTTGAAAGCCTGTTTCACCAAAGCCTCACTAAAAGACTGGCCTATCATACACATATTCCCTTGTTATTGTTTAAAGAAACACATTGATAACTGCATAGCTGATAATGTAGTGTATAGCAATAATGTAGCTTTATAAGCTGTTCAAGGTAAGAAGCTATTTTTTGCCTAACCTTTTTCGTAAGCTTTCTTCTGCCTCTTTTAGCTCATCTTTTTCAGCAAGTGGTTCCTGCGTCTTTGGGTTTTTAAAATTTACGCTAGCTACCTTGGCCAATGCCTTATCGATATCGCTATTGTGCGGTTTCTTAACTTTCTTTTCCATGGTGACTGAGATTTTATTTAATTTTCTTAAAACCTATGTATCCTCATTTTTGGCGAAATTATTTATTTAAAGTTGTTTTCAATTGATTTTTAAAACAGTTCGGTTTTCTATTTTGTTTTATTAAAATCATACATCTCCGCCTAACCAGAATATCTTGGTTATCCAATTACGCTTTCAGAATATATGGTCTTTATAGGCGTAATACCTCATCTCAGGCCTTAAATTATTTGAAAGGAATAAAACTTATCTAAAAAATGTAATCGTTTAAAAATAAAAACAGTGCCATGGAAACGAATAATATAAAACAACTGCGTGAATTTGGCCAAAGTATCTGGCTGGATTTTCTAGACCGTAAGCTTATCACTTCAGGTGGTTTAGCAAAACTGATTGAGCAAGATGGTCTTCAGGGGATGACTTCCAATCCCGCCATTTTCGAAAAAGCAATCAGCAGCAGTTCAGACTATGATGAGCAGATTAAAACACTTGCCTATAATTACCCAGATAACGAAGCAATCTTCTATTGGTTAGCCATTAGCGATATCCAAAATGCAGCAGATCTGTTTAAACCTTTGTTTGACAGGGGCGAAGATGGATATGTTAGCCTTGAAGTTTCGCCCCGCCTGGCCCACGATACCAATGGAACGATTAAGCAGGCGGTAGAATTGTGGAGAAGAGTAGATAGGAAAAATGTAATGATCAAAATACCGGCAACAGTTGAAGGCCTACTCGCAATCCGCAGAGCTATTAGTGAAGGATTAAACATTAATATTACATTGCTTTTTGCATTAGATAGGTATGAACAGGTGGCAGAAGCTTACCTTTCTGGTTTGGAAGACCGCGTAGCAGCAGGTCAGCCCATTGATCATATTGCCTCTGTAGCCAGCTTTTTTCTCAGTAGGATAGATGTACTCGTTGATCCAATATTGGAGACCAAAGGCCTAACGCAAATGAAGGGTAAGGTTGCTATTGCCTGTGCCAAAAAAGCCTACCAGATTTATAAACGTATTTTCGCTGGAGAACGCTTTCAGAAACTTCAGGCTATGGGCGCAAAACCACAACGGCTTTTATGGGCAAGTACAGCAACGAAAGATCCTTCATTTCCAGATACCAAATATATAGAGGCACTGATTGGAAAGGATACGATCAATACCGTTCCAACAGAAACATTGGAGGCCTATCGTGATCATGGTCGACCTGAAAACCGTTTGGAACGTGATATAGACAAAGCAGAGCAGGTTCTGGAACAGCTTAAAGAGATTGGAATAGATTTAAACAGCTTAGCTAATCAATTAGAAAAGGAAGGCATCGAGAAATTTAATAAACCTTATGATCAATTACTTCTGGCCATAGAAGAGAAAAAACAGCAGATTAACTAAAAAAAAGCGGCCTGTATTATCGCAGGCCGTTTGTATGCTCACTTCCATTTCAATATATTAAACTTATGCCCATCTGGGTCGGCAAATGCGCAGCCATACATGCCTTGAAACTCTTCTGGTGGTGAGAATACAGAACCGCCCGCATCTTTTACTTTTACCGCCCACTCATCTACTTCCGCTTTTGTTTCAGCCGAAATGGTAAATATAACTTCATTGCCCTTGCTCAAATCGGCTAACTCGCCTTTCATGCCCTTTTTTAAACTATCTTCTTTGAAAAAGTGTATCACAAAATTATCTTCTCCAAATAAAAAGCTGGCCAGTTCATCGCTCTCGCGTCCTGCATTTTTTTCGAAACCGAGTTTGGTGTAAAATGCTCTGCTTTTCTCTACATTTTCAACGCCTAAATTGGCCCAGATTTTTGTTTTCATCATTATAGTATTTAGGTATTGATTCTTAATTATAGGCCTCATAACTCAATAATACGGTGCCACTTTTAAAGCTTCGGGTATCAGTTAATTTCAAATTTAACTGTCTTTGCATACCGCTAAAAACGGAAGTTCCCTTGCCAATGGCTACAGGATCGATCATTAATTGATAGGTGTCAATTAAACCTGCTTCGGCCAGTTGTGTACTCAGATTTCCGCTGCCTAAAATGGTAATGTCTTTTGGCAATGTTTTCTTCAGCTCAGTTATTTGAGTCAATATATCTCCGCTCATTATCCGAGTATTTTGCCAGGTGGTATGCTGCAAAGTATTGCTACACACAATCTTTTCAGCCTGGTTCATGCCCTTTGCTACTTCGGGCATTGCTTCAATAGCATTTTGCGATGGCCACCACGATGCCATCATTTCATAAGTTATCCGGCCGAAGAGCAGAATGCTATCGTGCTCCAGGTTTTTTGCGCTGAACTCGCCCTCTTCCTGGCCATGTTGATGCCAGTCGATACCATTGTTGGCATCTTTATAATAGCCATCCAGACTGATAAAATTGAATACATTTAATTTGCCCATTGTTTCTGTTACTTTAGCTGTTTACAAATCTCTGTAGATTATCGATATCATTTAGGTGGCATAAATGACAACTTAAGGGTATGAAAGTGACAAATAAAATACCTAATTTAGTTATATTAAAATAACTATTAAGCATGTTAAATGTTTGCCTTTATATTTTCGACGAGGCTGTTCCTTCCTCGGTTACCGGAGTAGTAGATTTATTGAGTGGCGCCAACCGTTATATGGAGCGTGCTGGTAAAAAGCCTGTATTTGCGCTAAGTTTGGTTGCAGAGAAAGATCACGAAATTCCCTTTCACTTTAACAACGCCAATATTCAGCAGTTAAATTATAAAGATGTACAACAAACTGATCTGATTATTATTCCATCATTTAGTGTTGGTAACGAGGGCGTGTTGGGCCGAAACCAAGCGGCTATCAAATGGATTAAAGAAATGTACGCCAGTCGGACAGAAGTGGCCAGTTTGTGCGTAGGTAGCTATTTTTTGGCTGAGGCGGGTTTGCTTGATGGTAAAGAAGTAACCTCACACTGGGCTGTAGCAGCCGATATGCAAAAACGTTACCCTAAAATAAGAATGAAAAGCGATTTGGTAACCACCGATCAGGACGGGGTTTATACCAGTGGCGGAGCATTCTCTTCTCTTAAACTAATTCTGTACCTGATCGAGAAATTTTGCGGTCGAGAAGCTGCTTTATGGATCAGTAAAATGTTTGCCATTGAAATGGACAGAACCAGCCAGGCGCATTTTAAGGTATTTACAGGCCAGCATCAGCATGATGATAAAGACATTTTGAAAGCCCAGCAGTATATTGAAGAAAACTACCAGAACGAAATCACGATGGACGAGGTATCCAGTCTGGTTAATATGAGTAAGCGTAATTTTATCCGTCGGTTTAAGGCCGCTACCCATAATAGACCATTCGAATATCTGCAAAGGGTACGAATAGAATCAGCAAAAAAAGCCATCGAAATGAACCATAAAGATCTGCCATTTATTATGGAAGATACAGGCTATAACGATTTGAAAGCATTCAGGAAAATCTTTAAACGCATTACGGGGCTATCGCCTATGGAATACAAACGAAAATATGCGAGGGCTTAAATCATCAATTAGCGAGGAATGTAGGGGAGAACAATAAAAACAATAAAACCATAATCAACAATAAGAGTCCATTAACCCAATAACGGTTTTTCCAGGGCTTTAAATCAACAACCTGTTTGTTCTGGGCTACATAGGCAGTTTCTAATGGGTATAATCTTCCAATAATGAGCATAATGGCGGTGGTAACAACAAAAAGAATAGCCAGTACATGCAGGAAGTGGATGCCGGTATCAAATACCATTTGCGTAAGTATGTAGGCTACAAAGCAAAATCCCAAGCCTATTTTTGCCGCAATTGGCGGAGCTTTTTTGGTTGCAAAGCCAACAAACATAATGGTAAAGATGGGGATACTGAATGCTGCATTTATCTTTTGCATGAAGGTATAAAAGCTATCATTAGAAAATATAAATAAGGGCGCAATGAACATGGCCAATAAAGAAGCAAACATTTCAAATCTTTTCGAGCTTTTTAACATCTTGGCCTCGGTAACCACAATACCTTTCTTTTCTTTGGCTGGCTTATAAATATTGAGGATAAACAAGGTGCTTGCGCTGTTCAGTCCAGGAGAAAATGAGGTAATAGCCGCACCAAAAATAACAGCAGCAATAAAACCGCTGAGTACGGGAGGTGATACATCGCTTACCACCCTCGAAAAAACTTCAGTGGTATTCTGCATATTGCTGTACATATGAACAGCAATAATCCCTGGTAACATAAATAATAAGGGCCCAAGAAGTTTGCCCGCACAGGCCAGTGCAATTCCCTTCTGGCTGGTTTTAAGATCAGAAGAAGCCAATGCCTGTTGCACAATTACCTGTTCCGTACCCCAATAAAAGAGGTTCATTAAAATCATACCGGTAAAAATGGTCGAAAATGGAATGGCATCACCTGTTTTTCCTATTGAATTAAAGTGTTCGGTTTTTGAGGTAAGAATAGTATGCATACCCTGTTGCAGATCTCCATTTCCTACATGCCTCACCCCAAAATAAGCAAGTAACAATGCACCGGTAAACATACAGGCACCCAATACAAGATCAGAAATAACAATGGCTTTTAAGCCGCCCAATATAGAATATAAACTGCCCACAAGCCCGATGCACCAAACCAAAATCCAGATGCTGCTGCCATAACTGATGTTCCAGCTATCAGAAAAATGAAACAGGCCATTTAGCGCAACTGCACCACTATACAATACAATTGGCAAGAGGTTAACGAGGTAGCTGATCAGAAAAAGTAAGGATACGAGTTTTTTGGTTTGCGGATCGTACCGGCTTTCCAGAAAATCGGGGGTGGTAGACATGGCGCCCTTTAAATAAACCGGGATTACAAATTCTGAAACCAACAACATGGCAAATACAGAACTTACGCCCCAGGCCATTACCGTCATATTGTTGATGTATACCGATTCGCTGCTGCCTACAAATTCGGCGGCGCTGATGTTGGTAAAAAATAATGCACTGCCCACAGCAGTAAAACTTAAGGTGCGATTGGCCAGAAAAAGCCCGGCCGAAGTCGTGATTTTATGCTTTCGGGTTTTGATCCAGGAAATCAATGCAACCAGAAAGGTTACCACTATAAAAGTAATGATAGCCGTAGTATTCATGTGCTTTAGCTTATAAAGAATTTCTTCTGATGAGTACCGTTGGAATAATTTCCTGGATTTTTTCTTTTTTCAGCACCGCCTGTGCAACTTTTTTGCCCATTAACGAAAAATCGGCCGAATAAGTGGTAATGCCTCCACCTATAAGTTCTTTTACAACCTCATCGTTATGCGAAAGGATTCCGATATCTTTTCCTACCTGAAGTTGCTTTGCTTCGCAGTCCTTCAGGATTTTCCAGATTTCGGAATTGTTGAGTGTAAAGTAAACCTTGCCTTTTTCTACACTTCCAGGCTCATATTCATTTATTATACGGGTATTTACGGCAAAATCTTTTGTAAACTTTTTAAAGGCCCTGATAATTTCGACAGGATCTAACGAACCGGGAACATGAAAGAAAATCATTTCATCGAACTTTTTTATGGTATCGGCAAGTTCGGCCAAAACCTGGTAGGTAGATTGCTCAAATTCCTGCGTTACATAATTAAATTCACCTTTTAAGGCTTCGTATCGGTCGAACATGATGAGTTTGTTGCTCGGCAGGCTATCTAACAGGTGTTTAGTTTTAGGGTGTGGAATTGGCGAAATTACATAAACCCCATACTTTCCTTTGATCATATCCAGCATCGTTTCGAAGATGGTGATATTGCCGTGATGAAAAAAAACATCGATATGCACATTTGGGCCAAGCTCATTCCTGAAATTACGGTAAAACTGCTCCTGGAAAGAGTCGATCAAATACATGAGCAATGCCACTTTTAAGGTTTGTTCGGTATCGTCGTTAGCCACAAAATACCCTAAACGCTTTTTCGATTCCACTATGCCACGGCTAATCAACTCACGATAACCTTTCATTACCGTTTCGCGGGCAAAACCAAGTTCTTTAATCAACACATTGATAGAAGGAAGCGCTTCTCCTTTAGAAATAATCCTTTGATCAATAGCATTAATAAAGCCCTGAACAAACTGCTCATGTTTTGAATAGGAGGGTATTTCTTCTAGTTCCCGTATTTTTTCGAAAATAGTTATCATAAAGTAGATTGGGCTACACTAGTCTATAGGTTTGGAATTCTTGTTCGCCTTTCGATTACAAGGTAATAAAATTCAGTTAATCAACAATCGAAAAAAATATTCCGTATCTCATTTTGGCTCCTGTTGAATTGTAAAGACAGGTTATGTAACAATAAAGGCACAAAATTGCTTGTTTTTTGTTAGGGCAGCCAAGTGCTGAACATGTTTTTTTACAAAAGACGAAAATAAGTTTTGCAATTCTAATAAAAGATCGTTTATATTTACATCAATAATAGAACAGAATAGACTAGATTAACTAATTTATCTTTTTATTTCCAACCAAAATAAACCAAATATGAACTTAAAACTTACTTTTCAAAAGTTAGGCTATCCCGATCTGCTCTGGAAAAAGCTTATTTTATTACTGCTCTTTTTTGCAGTTTGTGTCCCCTCGTTTGCTCAGCAAATGGTTTCGGGTAGGGTAACAGACAATGGACTGGGATTGCCGGGGGCTTCGGTTAGGGTAAAAGGGACCCAGCAAGGCACAAAAACAGATACCGATGGACGATTTAAATTAAGCGTTCCATCTCATGCCATTTTAATATTTAGTTATGTGGGTTATACCGATCAGGAAATTACTGTAGGTGATAAAACCAACATTGAGGTACAGCTGGCAGAAACAGCAGGTTCTGGCTTAAATGACGTAGTGGTGGTAGGTTATGGTACCAAGAAGCGGGCAAATTTAACAGGTGCAGTTGCCACAATCAGTGGCGCTGAACTGGCAAAATCTCCTTCAACCAATCTTACCAATTCTATTGCCGGCCAGGTTCCTGGCCTTATTGTAAATACCAGAAGCGGTGAGCCAGGCAATGATAATGCCGATGTATTTGTTCGTGGAAAAAGTACTTTAGGGAGTACGGGCGCCCTGGTCGTAATTGATGGGATTCCAGACAGATCAGGCGGTTTTGCCAGGTTAAATCCAGCTGATATCGAATCTTTTACGGTGATCAAAGATGCAAGTGCTGCAATTTATGGTGCACGATCGGCAAATGGTGTTATCCTCATTACCACAAAAAGAGGTAAATCTGGTCAGCCAGTATTTTCGCTTGGAACCAACTGGGCTACAACCCAGTCTACGCGTGTACCAGAAATGTTGAATTCTTATCAGTATGCACAGGCTACAAATGAATACGATGATTTAGTTGGTCAGCAATTAACATGGAAAGCAGAAGATATTGAAAAATTCCGAAACGGATCTGACCCGCTCGGGTATCCAAGCAGCAACTGGTGGGATGCGATAATGAAAAAACGTGCATTACAGCAAAACCACATTCTTTCGCTTAGCGGCGGAACGGATAAAGTGAGTTATTTCTTCTCAGGTCAGCACCAGAAACAAGATGGTATCTATAAACGCGATGCCGCTTATTATACACAAGACCAGGCGAGGGCAAATGTAGATGTGAATGTGACCGATAATTTTAAAATGGGTGTAGATGTGAGTTATCGCAACGAATTTCGCAATGCAGCCAAACGTGGCTATGATGCTGGTGGAATTTTTAGAGAGTTGTGGCTAGCTTATCCTTACCTTACCCCAATATACGACAATGATCTTGTTGGTGTGGGTATTGGAGGCGGTCCGGATAACAGTATGGTTTATATTACTTCCGGAGAGGCTGGGTACCAAAAATTCACCACTGATTATCTGCAAACTAAGGCATCTTTTAGCTGGAAGCTGGATAAGGTGACCAAAGGACTTTTCGTGGATGGATATTACGCGTTTGACAAAACTATATCGAAAACAAAATCGTTTACCAAGACTCCACCTCCAGCATACCGTTATAATCCTGCAACAAAGGGATACACCCAGGTGGTTTCTTCGATTACGCCTTCATTATTTGAGCAACGCGGCGATATTAATCAAGGTTTATTAAACCTAAAACTAGGGTACTCAAAAACAATCAGCGATCATACTTTTGATACCTTTGTTGCTTTCGAAAGCTTTAAAGGAAATACTGATATCATTAATGCGAACAGGTCAAATTTCCTGAGCAATAGTTTAGATCAGCTTTTTGCAGGTAGCCTCATCGGTCAGCAGAACAATTCGAGTGCTGCAAAGGCCGCACGTGTGAATTACATCAGCCGTTTTTCTTACAATTATAAAGGTAAGTACCTGTTAGATTATACCATGCGTTATGATGGCTCTCAGAATTTTCCACAAGGAAAACGTTATGGTTTTTTCCCGGGAGTATCTGCAGGATGGCGTATTTCGCAGGAAGATTTCTTCAAATCGGATGTGATCAACGAGTTGAAATTGAGGGTATCATGGGGTAAGACTGGTAATGATGCTGTTTCTGCATTCAATTACCTGCAAACTTATTTGCTTGGTAGCGGCTATGGCTATTCTTTGGGTTCTGGCGCCTCGCAGGTTTCTTCGCTGGTATTAGGGCCAACCCCAAATCCAAACATTACCTGGGAGCTGGCCAATACTACCGATATTGGTTTGGAAACGCAGTTTTTTAAAGGAAAGTTAGGTGTTAATATCGATGTATTCAGATCGCTGCGCTCTAATATTCTAATCACCAGAAGTGAATCTGTTCCCGGATATACTGGCTTAACGCTGCCAAACGAAAACCTTGGGAAAGTATTAAACCGTGGTATAGAAATGGAGGTTTTATACCACAACACTATTGGCGATTCTTTTAAATACAACGTTAGGGGCAATATCACTTTCGCAAGGAACAAGGTAATCTTTATGGATGAAGCCGCGAATATTCCAGATTATCAACGCAAAACCAATATCCCGATTGATTCGTGGTTCCTGTACCAGAGTGATGGTATTTATCAAAATCAACAGGAAATTAACAATACGCCGCATCCGGCCGGTACGGGTATTGGCGATATCAGGTATAAGGATATAAACAATGATGGTGCAATTAATGATTTGGATAAAGTGAGAACACCACTTACCCGTACACCAGAAATTATGTTTGGTACTTCTCTTGGCGCAAGCTGGAAAAACATAGATTTTACGGTTTTCTTTCAGGGACAGGCAAGGGCCAAATCTTACCTGGCGCCAGCGGGTTTAAATATGGTTCAGGAATTTTTTGAAGAAAGATGGCAAAACCCAGGCGATAATAAATACCCAAGAAACTTTAGCGGACCAACAGGCAGAACATTCGGCGTAAATACCCTTGAATCGGATCTGTGGTTGCGGAATGCGGCTTTTGTAAGGTTAAAGAACATGGAGCTGGGTTATACCTTTTCAAAAACATGGATTGAAAAGATAAAAATGCAAAATGTAAGACTTTATATCAGCGGAACAAACCTATTTTCTATCGATCGCTTCGGGCCATCCTTTGATCCAGAAACCCCAAGTAATTCAGGACAGTATTATCCACAACAGCGTGTGATCAATGTTGGCGCAAACATTACCTTCTAAAAAAGTATATCATGAAATTGAACATAAATAATTTAAAAATAAACAGCACGGTTTTACTCATCTGTACACTGCTGTTAATCGGGGGATGTAAAAAGGCACTCGAGCTGCAGCCTTTAAATGCTTACTCAGAAAAGGATGTATGGACCGATCCAAAACTGGTTCAGGTTTTTGTAAACAGTATTTACGATCAAACTGTACTGGCTTACCAGGATAGTGGGCTAGGCTGGGGCGCGCAAACCGATGAGCTTTATGGAAACTTTAACTGGACAAATGAAAACCTGTATGTACGGGGCGAGGCCACACCTGATAACCAAAGTTCAGGATCGTTGAACCATTGGAACAAAATGTATGCTTCTATCCGCTACAGCAATATATTCTTCGCAAATATTGACCAGGTAACAGGAGGAGGCGATGCGGTTAAAACGATGAAAGGTGAGGTACATTTTTTACGCGCTTTGGCTTATTTCGAACTGCTAAAAAGGTTTGGTGGCGTACCGCTTATTGTTAAGGTTTACGATGTGAACGACAAAAGCTTTAACGAGAAAAGAGCCACATGGACCGAAACAAAAGATTTTATACTTGCCGAGATCACAGAGGCTTTAAAAACCCTGCCAACAGTTTATGCAAATGCTAATGATAAAGGCCGCGCCACCACAGGTGCAGCTTTAGCCTTAAAATCGAGACTTTTACTATATGCAGCGAGTCCTTATTTTAACAAAAGCAACGATAAGAAGCTTTGGGAAGATGCAAAATTAGCAGCCAAGGCCGTAATTGACTTTGCTACGCCTAAATATGCTTTATATGGCAATGCGGCTAACGGTACTTATAACAAAACTTACCTCGATTTTTTCAATTCAGAAATTATTTTTTCGAGGGTATACAGCGGCTTGGTAAGAGCAGATCGTTATAATACCGTGAGCAGAGATTTAAGCCCAAATGGTTATAATGGTTATAGCGCTTACAATGTTGTTCAACAAATGGTTGATGATTTTGAAATGGCCGATGGTACTAAATTTAGCTGGAGCAATCCTGTACAGGCAAAAGATCCGTATCTGAACAGAGAACCAAGATTTTATGCGACAATTTTGGCCAATAACCAGCAGTTTAAAGGACGTTTAACCAGCTTTTACGAAGGTGGAGACGACTCTCCGCAAAGTCCTTATTCTCCGTGGAATGCTTCGAAAACCAGATACTGTGTGAAAAAAATGGTAAATGAGGCTTTCGATTGGAATGTTCAGGACTACGATGCTACGCAGTGGGTGGTTTTCAGGTTATCAGAAATCTATCTAAATTATGCCGAAGCCTGTGCTGCACTTGGTGAAGACGGCGAAGCCTTAAATTACCTGAATAAAATAAGGATCGAAAAAGCAGGTATGCCAGCGGTAAGTGGCTCTGGATCAGTATTAATGGATAAGATAAGACATGAGCGAAGAATCGAACTTTGCTTTGAAGGACACCGTTATTTTGATATCAGGAGATGGGGGATAGGGGAAACAGGTTCGGAAGATGCAAAAGGGGTAACGATTACCAAACAGGCAAACGGTACTTTTACCTATGCATTAATGACCGTTCAGGAGCGTACTTGGGTACCAGGTTTTTATTTTTACCCAATCCCGAGAAGCGAAATACAAAAGAACCCTGCCATTGTGCAAAACCCAAATTATTAATTAAATGCTATTTTTAATGAAGATTGTCTCATAAATATAAAATTTGTCATCCTGTCCAAAGGACTCCTTCGGAGAGCTTGTCGAAGGACCTTGTCGAAAGATTTTAAGGCGTTTCGACAGGCTCAACGTGATAGATTTGAAGAAAAATCGTATTTATGAGCAAGCCTATTCATTTTTCCCTTTTTGATATGAAATCTTTACCAATAAAATGTATACCGTTCATCTTAATTTTGCTGCATTGTTTTGATGTAAACGCTCAGAATTTACGCTGGCACCTGCAGAAGAACGGGGGCATCGAATGGACCGTTAAAAAAAATGCCAAACATACCGATCAGATAGAAATGAGCGGGAAACAAATTTCCGCAATAATTACCTATGGGGTAAACGATAAAAATAACCTGATCTTAAAAAGAAAACTCGTGTTCCCGATGCTGCGGACAATCCCAAACGATACCCGGGGTAGTCTGATTAGGGATTTTGACCAGTTAATACCTCCGGTTTTGATCGACGGAACAGCTTTGGACGAACAGCCAGTGGCTTTTTCAATCAATGGTTCGGTGAAGGTCAGGTCTGAAATAGGAAATGTGAGCATATTGCGCGAGTTATTCCCATCAACCGATAAACCAGCATTTATTGAACACACGATATTTAAAAATAATGGATTGAAACCAGTCGAAATTGTTGTTCCGGAGTTTGATCAAACAGATAGTACCGCACGCAGTAAAGGCGTTTATGGTACTTACCTGCTCAATACAAAAATATATGGGACCGGTAAGTTTATTTTAAAAGCAGGAGAAGAGCAAACCTATGCAATTGTTTATTCGGCACGGAAAACAGCCGACCAGCCTTATACTTTTTCTTCAGTATACGAATCGTTAAAACGACGGAATTTCGTAAGCGAAATTACACAGCAACTGGTACTGAAAACACCAAATGATACCCTGAACCAGATGTTTGCTTTTGCCAAAATCAGAGCTTCTGAAAGTATTTTTGATACAAAAAATGGTTTGATGCATGGTCCGGGTGGTGGATCTTATTACGCTGCGATCTGGGCAAACGATCAGGCAGAATACATGGACCCGTTTTTTCCTTTTTTGGGCAATGCTGCAGGGAATGAAAGTGCTAAAAACAGTTTCCGCCTGTTTGCCAAATACATGAATCCCGAATACAAACCGATTCCTAGTTCGATTATAGCAGAAGGAACTGATAAATGGAATGGAGCGGGCGACCGTGGCGATATGGCTATGATTGCTTATGGTGCATCGAGGTTTGCTCTGGCTTATGCAGATACAGCCGAGGCCCGACAATTGTGGCCACTGATAACATGGTGCCTGGAATTTTCAAGAAGGAAAAAAAGTGCAGATGGGGTAATTGCTTCCGATTCGGATGAGCTGGAAGGCAGGTTTCCGGCTGGTAAAATTAACCTATCAACCAACGCGCTGGTTTACGGTGCATTGATCAGTGCTGCAGATCTGTCAGCAAGTCTTGGCGATAAAACAACTTCAACAAATTTGCTTAAAGAAGCATCTGTACTAAAAATAGCAATAGAGAAATATTTTGGGGCAAAGGTGCAGGGATTCGATACTTACCGTTACTACGATGGAAACGATAAGCTTAGATCATGGATTGGAATGCCTTTGGTGATGGGGATTTACGACAGAAAGGAGCAGACCGCCAAGGCGCTTTTGTCTGATTACCTGTGGACAAAGGACGGGATGTTGAGCGAATCAGGATCAAAAGTATTCTGGGACCGTTCACTTTTGTACGCTGTGCGTGGCTTGTTCAATGCAGGTATGACCGATACCACCATGAAATATCTGAAATATTATACCGCCAAACGTTTGCTGGGCGAACATGTGCCTTATGCTGTTGAAGCCTGGCCAGAAGGAGATCAGCGCCATCTTTCGGCTGAGAGTGGATTATATTGTCGTGCCATAACCGAAGGATTGTTTGGGATACAACCTACTGGTTTTAAATCATTCCGGTTGTGCCCTTATCTTCCTGCAGGCTGGAAACAAATGTCGCTTAAACACATAAGGGCATTTAATAGCGATTTTGATATTACGGTTTTCAAGATTGGAGGAAAGATCAAAATTTTGGTAGAACAGGAAAGTGGCAAAAAACAAGAAATCAACTGGAACGGAAAACAGGCTGTAGAAATTAACTTATATTAAACACATGAAAAGAATCCTTTTTGTATACATTTTTCTTTGCCTATGCTACGGCGTTTATGCCCAGGGCGGAGTAACTTTCAAATCAACCGATGCCGCTTTGCAAACCGCATTTGTTAGGGCCAAAGAAATGGCATTAAGTTATAAAGGCAAGCCTTCTGATCCGGTTGGCCCTTGGTACGAATCTGCTTTACCGCCAAGATCGGCATTCTGTATGCGCGATGTAGCCCACCAGAGCATTGGTGGCGAGATATTAGGCTTGAATAAGGAAAATAAAAATATGTTCAGGCTATTTGTTAACAATATATCCGAATCTAAAGACTGGTGTTCTTATTGGGAAATTAACCATTTAGGTAAACCTGCTAAAGAAGATTATCGCAATGATACAGCATTTTGGTATAACCTGAATGCGAATTTTGATGTGCTTAATGCCAGTTGGAAATTATATTTATGGACCGGCGACCTTGAATATATCAACGGCGCAGGTTTTAAAAACTTTCACGAAAAATCGGTAACTGAATATATTAACCGCTGGGTATTGCAGGCCGATTCTTTGCTGAAAAGACCAACGCATCCAAATGCGCCAGTGCCATTCAATGATAACGATTCTTTTCATAGGTGCCGTGGTTTACCTTCTTATTCGGAGGGAGTGCCCAATATTAAAATGGGGGTCGATCTTGTGGGCGCAATCTACAGGGGACTAATGTCGTATGCAGCTATGCTCGACCTAAAAGGACAGCACAATAAAGCAAAACAGTTTAAAGAAAAGGCTGTAGCTTATCAGAAAAGTATCGATGCTTTGTGGTGGAACGACAGCGCTTCGCAATACCATACTTTTTATTCGAACGACCATAAATTTGGTATGGATGAAGGGGAAACTTTTTTACTCTGGTTCGATGCTTTAAAAGCTGGTGAACGCAAAGAAAAAACCATTCAACATCTATTATCGAAAAACTGGAATGTAGAAAACCTGTCGTATTTTCCTTTAATTATGTACCAAAACGGGCAGACAGAAAAAGCCTACGGTTATTTGTTGCATTTAACCGATCCTGCAACAGCCAGGAGGGAGTACCCTGAAGTTTCTTTCGGTGTTATTAAAGGTTTTACAGAAGGATTAATGGGAATAGAAGCCGATGCACGGTTTGATCAGATCACAACATTGTACCGTGGTAAAAAAACAACAAGTTCCGAATTAAAAGATTTACCTGTATTAATGACTTCCGTTACAGTAAAACATAATGGTAATGTTGCTACAACACTAACCAATAATGGCCAAAAGAAAATTCTCTGGCAGCCCAAATTTTTAGATGATAAAGGGAAAACCATTGTGAAGAAAGCAGTTTGGGTAAAACCAGGAAGCTCAGTTAAATTTAAAAGAGCCTAACTACATCTAGCTTTTTTCACCGTAAGTTTAATTTATTTTTTTAATGGCATAGGGCAATGTGATTAAGTTAAGTACTATGCCGTTGTCAGTCTGAGCTTGTCGAAGACCTTTCTATGGTCGAAAATGAAAAAACATTTGTCCTTCGACAGGCTCTCCGTAGGAGTCCTTTGGACAGGATGACAATGTTTTTTGTTTTGTCCTTAAAAAATAAATGACATTGGGCGTAGGGGTAAATCC
This sequence comes from Pedobacter borealis DSM 19626, assembly GCF_000708285.2. Taxonomy (GTDB): domain Bacteria; phylum Bacteroidota; class Bacteroidia; order Sphingobacteriales; family Sphingobacteriaceae; genus Pedobacter; species Pedobacter borealis. The sequence continues at coordinate 21,523 of NZ_JAUG01000035.1, read as the reverse complement.
AAATGTTGTTGTCATACTTTCAAAAACACAATAAATATTTAATTATTTAAAAAACAAAAAGTATGAAAATGAACAAGTTTTATTTATTAGTTGCTGTTATGGTTATTACAGCGGGAGTGGCAAAAGCACAAGACGCTGATCTTGTATTTGGTGTAAAAGCTGGTGTAAACTATGGAACATTGCCAACAAGTTTAAAGACCATAACGGATAAAAAAGGAAAGGTAGGTTATAATTTTGGGGTATTCGCCCGGGTTGGTAAATCATTATACTTTCAACCAGAATTGAACTATGTTAGTTTTAAGAGTTCATATGTTTATGCAGCTAACACTTATACACCAAAATTTAACCAACTTAATTTACCACTTATGGTTGGATATAAGCTTATCGATACCGAAGCCTTAAATTTCAGGGTTTCTGCGGGGCCTGATGTTAATTATACTCTTAACGAAGCAAAAGGACCAGCTGGCTTTGATTATAAAAAGCTTAATTTCGGTGGAGTGATCAATGCCGGGGTAGATGTTGGCAACATCAGTATCGACGCGAGATACAGTAGAGGCCTTACAAAAATTAACAAGGGCCTGAATGAAAAAAGTGGTTTGTTTAATCTATCTGTAGGATTTAAATTGTTTTAGGCACATCTAAACTTATTATTTTAACTTAATAAGTTTGAATATTTGAAGAACATAAGAGGTTGATCATTTTTATTAATGATGCAACCTCTTTTTGTGTTTAACAGTGCTTTGTTTTTTCGATTATTTTATAAATGAAACCACCTTTTGATATAAACTAAATTCTTTAAAAACTAAAAATGTGTAACTTGAATCCGTAATATATATATCAAATGAAATATAACCGACGCAATTTTATAGGCGGTAGCATGGCACTCACATCAGCTTTATTTTTAACACCAATGGAAACATTTAGTGCACCTTCTTTAGGATCTGAAAAATGGACAAATGGTTTCGCCCTAAAAATCATGGCACCTTATTGGGGCTTTAATGGCTCGGTAACCGATTTTTGCAAAAAGGCAAAAGATTCAGGCTATGATGGAATAGAAATCCTCTGGATGCCGGAAATTGCAGAAGAGTTATTCAAAGCGTTAAAAAAATATCAATTAGAAGTTGGTTTTCTTTGTCGTGGAGACGAAGCCCTACCGGTACCACACTTTGCAACTTTTAAAAAAGTACTTAAAGAAGCCATTGAACATCGATATCAAAAACCGTTGTATATAAATGTTCACTCGGGAAAAGATTTTTTTCAATACCAGGACAACAAAAAATTCATTGATTTTACTGTTCAGTATGCCAAAGAAACAGGAGTTCCAATTTATCATGAAACCCATCGGTCGCGTATGCTTTATTCAGCCCCGGCATCACTACAATATTTAGAGAAAAACCCTGATTTAAGGCTAACCCTCGATATTTCTCATTGGTGCAATGTGAGCGAAAGTTTACTCGAAGATCAACCAGAAACCGTGGCACTTGCCATTTCACGTACCGATCATGTTCACTCCAGGGTAGGCCATGCAGAAGGACCACAGGTAAGCGATCCAAGAGCTCCGGAATGGAAGCAAGCAGTTGAAGCTCATTTTGCCTGGTGGGACAAAGTTGTTGCCATAAAAAAACAACAAGGTAAAGTCCTGACCATGTTAACCGAATTTGGGCCGCCCAGTTATATGCCAACCATTCCGTTTACCAACCTTCCAGTTGCCGATCAATGGGAAATAAATGTATATATGATGCAGGTTTGGAGAAAAAGATATTTGTAGTTTTTCTAAAAAAGGAGACTGCTATATAGCTAGCTTTTTGGGTTGTTTTTTTAAGCAAAATAGGTAATACAGTAGGTGGAAAACTGCTTAGTGATGAAGATTTAGTAGCCGCGTGCCCCAAACTGCATAAGGGTCGAGCTATTCACTGCATTCCTCATGCTTAAAAGCATTAAGTTTATGGCTGTGTTGCCTAAAATGATTACTGTTAAGTGTTTATTTCTCTTTTTAATCAATATTTAAAGGCTTTGGACTGAAATCTAACGGGTAGAGCTTATCGAATTCTATTTTTAGCCTATATTAGATTCGAATAATAAAATGTTATTGAAAAACATGTCCAATAAAGCAATGCAAATGAGATTTAAAGTAGGTTCGGTATATGATTACTTTAAATAATTTCAACATGGAACAATCGTATGCCATCGGAATTGATGTGGGTGGATCTTCACTCAAATGTGGAGTAGTAAATCAAAATGGCGAAATTTTATATTCCATTATTGTATCGCTAAAAAATGCGAAAACACAAGGTGCAATTATTGCGCTCATTGTAGAAGCGATCAATACCTGTGCTAAAAAAATTAAAAACCCTATTCTTGGCGTGGGCATTGGTTTTCCGGGGATTATTTACAACAATAAGATTATTGCGGGTGCTGATAATTTACCCGGCTTTAAACAATTGGCTTTAGGTGAAATCCTGCAAGAAGTAACACGTTATAATATTGTAATGGATAATGATGCCAATTTAATGGGACTTGGAGAAATGACTTATGGGGCGGCCAAAGATTGTAGTGATGTGGTTTTCCTTACCGTAGGTACGGGAATAGGTGGTGCTGTGATGATTGATAATAAGCTTTATGGAGGATTTAGAAATAGAGGTACAGAATTAGGGCATATTGTTGTACAACACTGTGGGGTTGCCTGTGCCTGCGGAGGTCGCGGTTGTTTAGAAGCTTATGCGTCAGTATCTGCCCTGCTTAACCATTATCAGTCTATCCACCCCAATTCACCAGAAGAGATTGATGGTAAATATATGGTAGAGAAATATCTGGCTAGAGAAGAATATGCCGTTGAAGCTATGGAATCGCATTTCGATTATCTGGCTACTGGCATTATTAGTTTTATAAATGTATTTAGTCCGCAAAAAATTGTAATTGGTGGAGGCATAAGCGAATCTGGTGCCTTCTATGTTCGCGAGATAGAAAGAAGAATTAAAACTTTAGCAGTGCCTATTGTACCCGGTAATGAATTGGTAGTTGCTGCTAAGTTGGGCAATAAAGCAGGTTTACTGGGCTGTGCAGCAAATGTTTTTCAAAAGTTTAAGGCTTTTGATTATGCAGTAAAATAGTTCGTCAGAAAAAGAATAGTACTGATTTGAATCTGAATCCCTTGCGGCAAATAAGCAAGAACAAAAAGTATTTAATTTTAAAAAAGAGGTTGTATCATAAATATAGATTTGTCATCCTGTCCAAAGGACTCCTGTGGAGAGCCTGTCGAAGGACTCGTTTAAATACTCTTGAAGGTGTTTCGACAGGCTCAACATGACAGCATGTGAGTTGAAATCGATTTTTAATCAAAAAAAGGGAGGCGATAAGCCACCCTTAATATCTAGAGCTTATGTTTTTAAACAGTTTATATCGCCTGTATCTTTAAAACCACGCTGGTTCTATAAGCATTGGCTTCCGGATTAAAGCCTACCTTCATTAAAAAGTCGCCAGAGTAAACTTTAGTACTGTCAATTGGCGATTTAGCACCTGGGTATAGATTAATTTCTTCTATTTTATATCTTTTAACGGGGTCTAACCCTTTAAGTTTAATTGGTAATATCACACCATTAGTAAAAAGGGTGGCCACATGATAGTTAAAAACAATAGCCTGGTCTTTTGCTTCGTTTACGTAAGCAATTGAAGCTATTTTGTTTTCGTAAGGATCCTGTAAGCGGTATTGCTGACCATGCCAGATAATATCTTTAAAGCCATTATAGGTTTTAACGGCATTCTGACTAAAAAGCAAATCATTTTTACTGAGCTCATTTACACGTACATCATAACCAAGTTTTCCCATCATGGCCACATCTGTTTTAAATTTAATAGGCTGTTTACCCATATCGGTAATGTGGTTATCTACAGCAATAGAAGGGAAATAATACGAATATTCCCATTGAATAAAGATGCGGTCGTATGGATTGGTATTGTCGCTGGGCCAAAATTCGGTGAAATGCTGTAATGCAGCATAATCTACCCTCGAACCGCCTCCAGCACACAGCATCATTGGTGTTTTAGGGTATTTTTTTCTAATCCTATCCAATACGCTGTTTAATCCCCTGATATATTCAAGATAAAAATGATCCTGGTTTTTTAAGGTAGGAGAGTTGGCGTTGTATATTAAGGAGTTACAATCCCATTTAATGAAGGCTATTTCTGGCACTTCCTTAAAAAGATCATCTACTGTTTTATATACAAAATCTTGAACCTTAGGGTTGGTTAAATCCAACACCAACTGGTTGCGCATGTAATATTCTTTTCTTTCAGGCTGTCTGATAATCCAATCGGGATGGTTCTCATAAAGTTCGCTTTTAGGGTTAACCATTTCGGGTTCTATCCAGATACCAAATTTTACACCACTTGCTGTGGCTTCTTTACCCAAAGCGCTGATGCCATTTTTTAATTTTTGTTTGTTATACTGCCAATCTCCCAGGCCAGAAGTAGATCCATTGCGTGGGTATTTATTTCCAAACCAGCCATCGTCTAATAAAAAAACATCAACCCCTAACTTTTTGGTATCTTTTGTTAATTCGTTTAATTTCTCGTCATTAAAATCGAAATAAGTGGTTTCCCAGTTGTTTAAGATGGTAGATCTTTCGCCCTTTCCATCTAATATTTGATAATTTCTGGCCCAATCATGCAAATTTCTGCTGGCTAAACCTTTTCCTGCCGATGAATAGGTATAAATAAAGCGGGGAGTAATGAAGTTTTCGCCAGCCTTTAAAGTATAGTTCGACGAAAAATTATTAATCCCGGCAGTTACGCGGAGGTAATATTCATCGAAAGTTTCAAAATCCAGCTTAAAGTTTCCTGTCCATGCTAATGATCCGGCAATTACTTCGCCCGTATCCTCAGTCGCAGGCTGATCTATCGAAACCATAAACGAAGAAGAATGAAGCAGGTTTGTTCTGGTTCCTAGTTTCGAATCGATGGTTTTTATGCCATGCAGCAATTGCTGTTCTTCCGATCGCATTTCGCGTGTAGCACCACTATACTGGTTTTTAAGGAAGAATTTTTTTCCACTCAGAGTAATATTTGCCGAAGCATACTTGTTTAGTACTATTGTGCCTTTTTCTTTATGTTCAATTTCGGCCCATTGCTCAATTACGTTTTCATTAAAATAGGCCAGGTATTTTAAAGTAACCTGAAAGTTGTATTTTAAATCTTTAAGGATTATGCTGGTTAATTTTCTGTTCTGATCCAGTTGTTCGGTTTTTACATCCGAAAATGTTAATACAGTAGATTTGTTCCCATCAGCATGGGTTACGGTTAATGCCGGTTCTAATAAATTAAGCGAGCCGGAAGCAATGTATGCTTCACGTTTATTTAAAAGGTCATCAGAGCCGGGTTTGTATTTATCTAATGCTTGTATACTTGGGTATTCGCTCGCATTGTCTAGTTTTTTGCCAAGGTAAGTCGATAATAAAGTGTTATCACGATCTGTTTCTAAGATCAGTACATTGTTTTTTGTAGCAATTTCTATCGTTTTCTGCGCTAAGCTGTTTAAGCCGATTGCCATTGAGAGTAAAAAAAAAGTAGTTTTTCTTTTCATTATTTATTCGGGAAAAGTTTGGATACTGTATAGTGTTTTGTATCTTTTATATTTGGTTTTGTAAAATTCGAGGCCAGTTTTTAGAATAAGCAAACCAACTTGTAAGCGCTAAAATGTATTAACAATTATAAATACCATAATTGCTATCATTCAGGTTTAGGTTATTAATGCCAACTCAAAATACTATTGTTTATCAACTACAAGCTAATAAGTGCAAATTAGAATTTTCTGAAGCTAATGAATGTGCTATTTATATCAAATTATAATCTTTTTTTAACAAGAAATAACCTAGTTGCAGGAGATTATAGTGCTAAACTCGATCATTTCTAAATCTAATTGTAAAATAAACAAGGCATTATTATTGTTAAGAGGAGATCAGCATTGTTTTTAAAAAATTAGCGTAATTTTATAATCATAAAAAAAAATATACAGTTTTCAGCTTAAACATTTTCAAGAAATGCATTTCCATCGTCATATTAAATTACCGCAACCCCGAATACACTCATGAACTATAAAAAATTGCAGGAAGATGTAGAAAAGCACGTTGGCGATTACTTCCATACCCATAACGATCCCCGTCTGGTTTATCATAACCTCGGACATACGCAAGAAGTGGTAAATGCTGCACAGCAAATCGCCAATCATTACCAGCTTAATGAACAGGATTTTTTCTCTGTAACCGTTGCGGCCTATTTTCACGATACGGGATATTTTGAAGATGCATTAAACCACGAAGCAAAAGGAGCAGAACTGGCTGATCATTTTTTAGCGAAACATCAGGTCAATCAAGAAATCCGTGACCATGTTAAAAGTGCAATATTGGCCACTAAAATTCCTCAGAACCCTAAAAATGAAATTGATAAAATCATTTGCGATGCAGATCTGTTCCATTTAGGTTTGCCCGATTTCCGCGCAAAAGGGAAATTGATGCACAAGGAAAATGAACTGATCTATAAAAAAGATATCAGTAAATTAGATTGGCGTAAAAAAGATATCCAGTTTATGGAATCACATCATTACCATACCGATTATGCCAATCTGTTGTTGAGCGATCAGAAACAGAAGAATATCGATAAACTGAAAAGTAAATTAACATCGCAGGAAGAAATTAGTACCGAATTGGCAGAACCTGTAAATTTTGCCCCTGTCATTGTGAAAGAGAAGGATAAAAAAAAGAAAGACAAAGACGATCGGCCCGATAAAGGTATCGAAACCATGTTTAGGATTACCTCAGCCAATAACCAACGCCTGAGTGATATGGCCGATAATAAAGCGCATATCCTGATCACCGTAAATTCGATCATGCTTTCCTTGATCGTGAGTTTGTTGCTTAGGCGATTGGAAGACCATGGCAACTTGATTATCCCCACATTTATTTTGTTAATAGTGAGTTTAACCTGTGTGGTGGTTTCTATTTTATCAACACGCCCGTCTATCCCCAAGGGAGAGTTTACGCAAGAAGATATGGATAAGAAAAAAGTAAACTTATTGTTTTTCGGTAACTTTTATAAAATGAGCTTACCCAGTTATACCGATGGTATGATTAAGGTGATGAACGATAAAGACTTTTTATATGGTACCTTAATCACCGACGTATACTCGCAAGGCGTAGTTTTGGGCAGAAAGTATAAACTGATCCGCCTGGCTTACAATATTTTCATGTTTGGTTTAATTGCAGCAGTATTTGCATTTGTAATTGCTTACGCAGCTTACGGTAAACTTTAATGGAACAGATAGTAGAAACCTCTTTTTTTAATAGAGATTTAAGCTGGTTAAAGTTTAACGAGCGTATTTTGATGGAAGCCGAGCGAAGTACCGTTCCACTTTTAGAACGCATTAAGTTTTTGTCGATATTTTCTTCCAATCTCGACGAGTTTTATCGTGTAAGGATGCCCGTGTTACTCGCTTTAGAGAAATTGAGCAATAAGGAAGACACCGATATCCAGATTGACGATAATTTGCTCAATACGGCCAATTTGCTTATTTCAGAACAGCAGCAGCGTTACGGTAAGGTACTTAAATCAGACCTTATTCCCTTGCTTAAAGAGAATAAGATAAACTTAATTTATGGACAACCATTCCCTGTAGAAATTCAGAAAAATATAACCCGGTATTTTTTGAGTCAGGTAATGGCCTTTTTGCAGCCTGTTTACATTAATGCTGATACCAATTTCTTTCCTTCAAATAATGAACTGTACTTTCTGATTACGCTAAAAAAGAAAGAAGATGCTGAAGTTGTTATTTTAAATATTCCTTCCAACCAGTTACCCCGTTTTTATAAGGTCGAATCAGGTAATGAAACTTTTATTGTTTTTCTGGATGATATAGTACGATTTCATTTAGGCCGTATTTTTCCTGAAAATAAAGTTACGGGCTGTTATAGTTTTAAAATTACCAGAGATGCCGAAATTGACCTGAAAGACGAATATTCGGGCAGTTTATCCGAACAATTGGAGAAGCAGTTGCTTAAACGCGATTCGGGTTTGGCTACACGTTTTCTTCACCAGCCAGGTATACCGGCCAACGTTTTCGAATTGCTCAAAAAGCTTTTCAATTTAAAAAAAGCCAATAGGATGGAAGGCGGACAGTACCATAACCTGAAAGATTTTATGGGTTTTCCGGTTAATTCGCCAAAATTATCCAACCAAAACTGGCCAAAAATCTGCAATACCGACCTCATAGATGGATCTTTAACCGAGGCCATTTATAAAAACGACATCATTGTACACACGCCTTACCAGAGTTATGATAGTGTATTGCGTTTTTTTAACGAAGCGGCTATTGATGCTGAGGTTCGGGAAATCTATGTTACGCTTTATCGTGTAGCCAGCGATTCGAAAATTGTTAACGCTTTAATCAGCGCTGCAAAAAACGGCAAAAAAGTGACCGTTTTGGTCGAGCTCAAAGCTCGTTTTGATGAGGCCAACAACATCAAGTGGGCTAAGAAAATGAAGGAGGTAGGTGTTGATATTATTTATAGTGTAACCGCTTTAAAAGTTCATGCCAAAGTTGCTTTAGTGAAACGCCAAACAGGTAACAGAATGCGTTATTCTGGTCTGTTTGCTACCGGAAACTTTAACGAAAGCACGGCAGCTTTTTATACCGATCATATTTTAATGACGGCCAATAAAGAAATGCTGCGTGAGGTAGAGCTGCTTTTTATTTTTCTAGCCAAAAGGGTTAAACCTACTTCTGCCGATCTGATTAAATTTAACCATTTATTGGTAGCACAGTTTAATCTGCAGCAAGTTTTTCTTGATTTGATAGATCGCGAAATTGAACATGCCAAACAAGGTAAACCATCAGGTATTACCATTAAAATGAATAATCTCGAAGAAAAGGTTTTAATCGACAAACTTTACGAAGCATCATCGGCAGGCGTAAAGATCGAACTGATTGTACGGAGCATTTGTCGCTTAATTCCAGGTGTACCAGGAATGAGCGAAAACATTAAGGTTACCCGTATTGTAGATCGTTATTTAGAGCACGGACGTGTTTTTATTTTTAATAATTTAGGTAAAAACGATGTATACCTCGGCTCTGCCGATTGGATGAACCGGAATATTTATAGAAGAATTGAAGTTTGCTTTCCGATTCATAACGAGCAGATTAAGCAAGAAATGATAGATATTATCGAAATCCAAAAACAAGATAATGTGCAGGCGGTTTGTATAGATGAAAACATGGATAATATCCCTGTTAAAAGTAGCAGGACTTCTGTAGAGTCTCAACATGATATTTATCAATTATTAAAAAATAAATAACGCCGTGGTCTGTGGGGACACAGACCATGGACATTTAAATTTTATCCTTATGAAATACAATAAAACTTTCCTCGCCTCTAGCTTGCTAATTTCAGTTGCCTTTTTAGGTATATCATGTGTGAATGCGAACCGTGATGATAAAAAAAGTGATTCTACAGAAACCGTTTCGGCAGGTGGAGAAGAAAAATCAAACTTTCCTTACGATTTAGCAAATCCTGTAAAATATAATATGCCGCAAAATTTATTCGAAATTTCTGGAATTGTATTTCATAACGGTGATCCTAAAGAAGTATTTGCGATTCAGGACGAAGACGGCGATTTGTTTCATCTGGGCTTGACCGATAAAGAATCGAAATTTACCAAATTTGGTGGCAAAGGCGATTATGAAGATCTGGCTATCTTAAATAACACTGTAATTGTGTTAAAAAGTAATGGCGAACTGCATAGCTTTCCCATTAGCGAGATCAATAAACCAGAAGTTGCAGATGTGGTTAAAATCAAAAATTTGGTTCCCAAAGCCGAATATGAAGGTTTGGCCGCTGATGAAAAAAACAGTATGATTTACGTCCTCACCAAAGATAGCAAACCTGATTCTAAAGCAAAAGCTTCGAGTATTTATGGCTTTAAATTTGGTGCTGATGCGGCATTAACACCGGCTGGGGAATTTAGTCTATCACACAAAGAAATCGAAAAATTATCCGGAAGTTCAAAATCAAGGTTCCGTCCATCGGCATTGGCGAAAAATCAAAAAACCAACGAGTGGTATGTACTTTCTTCAGTAAATAAGGTACTTGTTGTTACCGATACTGATTTCAAAGTTAAAGCGACTTATTCTTTAGATCCTAGCTTGTTTAACCAACCAGAAGGTATTGCATTTGATCGCGATAGCAACCTTTACATCTCTAACGAAGGTGGTACTTTATCGGCAGGAAACATTTTATTGTTTAAATTGAAAAAATAGGTTTTGGTAGTGGTGTCCTAATACGATCGTCCTTCAATAAATTAATAGTCATCTCCTGAAGCGTAGCGAAATGGAGAGATCTATAATAAATTTCTCAACTGTGTTGCAATCCGTTCGAAATGACGACTTATGATAAAAACTTAATGTACTTAACTTCTTAATGGTGAGAAGCTCACTTCTTAAGTATTAGTTTACGATTAAGGATATAACGTTTAACGATGCTTAACTGAATAACACCCAAGAAACAAAATAAATTTTAAAATAACTACCTTTATACAAACGCTGAGTCTATGATTAAAAGATTTACCCTTTTTACCATCTTATTTTTAATCAACTTCATTGCGTTTGCGCAGGATGATGTAAAATATCGTGTAATTCTTTTTGGCGATGCAGGCGAGATGAATCCTGCACAGATGCAGGATTTAAAAAACGCAGCCAAGCAAATTCTTCCCAAAAAAACAACCGTTGTATATTTGGGTGATAATATTTATCCAACAGGAATGGGCCTGCCAGGTAGTGTTGAAGAGGAAGAAACCAAGAAAATCCTCCGTTCCCAATTCGAGCCTATGCGTAAAATGGGTGCTGCGGTTTATTTTGTTCCCGGCAACCACGATTGGGATAAATCTGGCCCCAAAGGTTTGGCCAAAATCAAAGCGCAAGATGATTTCCTTAAAGCACAGAACGATCCATTACTGAGGCTAATACCAGAAAACGGATGCCCTGATCCTGTGGCCATTAAATTAACTGATAAATTAACCATCATTGCTTACGATAGTGAATGGTGGGTTTTTCCATACAATAAATCAAACCCTAACGGCGAATGCGAATGCCGTACCAAAGATGAGGTTTTGGTCAAAATGGAACAGTTACTCGAAGAGAACAAAGACAAGGTTATTCTTTTAGCCTCACATCATCCATTTCAGAGTTACGGCCCACATGGCGGTTATTTCAATTTGAGGAACCACATTTTTCCACTCACATCGCTGGATAAAAATCTATATATCCCATTGCCTGTTTTGGGTTCTATTTATCCGATGTTGCGTTCCACTTTATTAAGCCCTGAAGATTTAAATCACCCTGCTTATAAGGATATGATTAAATCAGTAACCGGTGTATTTGGCGACTACCCAAATGTGACCTATGTGGCGGGGCATGAGCATGGTTTACAGTTAATTAAAGGGAAACAATTGCAGGTGATCAGCGGTTCGGGTTCAAAGGTGTCGCCAAATAAGGGGGGTAAAACTTCTTTGTTTCATGAAATGCAACAGGGCTACGTGGTTGCCGATCAGTTGAAAAACAACGATATGCGCTACGAATATTACATTTATTCAGATACGAGCGTTAAAAGAGTTTACAGTTACATTAAAAAGTTCGAAACCATCCCTCAAAAAGTAAGAAATAGAGATAAACCAATTACCGCTGATAGTATTTTCGTACGTATTAAGCCGGAATATGATAGCGTTGGCCGCTTTCACCGTGCTATTTTTGGCGAAAATTACCGTAAAGAATATGCTGCAAAAACAAAGGTTCCTGTATTACGGGTTTCTCAAATGATGGGTGGTTTAAAAGCGACTCAGCGCGGTGGAGGCAATCAATCGCGTTCTTTACGATTAGAAGATAAAAACGGTAAAGAATATGTATTGCGTAGCGTAGAGAAATATCCTGAAGTGTTATTGCCTGCCGCACTACGCGAAACTTTTGCTAAAGATATTATAAAGGATAATATGTCGGCGCAGCATCCGTTTTCGGCACTGGTAGTTCCCGAACTTGCCAAGGCTGGCGGTATCCCGCATAGCAACCCGATTATTGGCTGGGTTTCTCCTGATAACAATTTAGGCGAATTTGAATCGGCATTCGCCAATACTTTGTGTTTGTTCGAAGAAAGAGAACCCACTGGAGAATCAGACAGTTCTCCTAAAATGGATAAAAAACTAACGGACGATAACGATAATAGATTAGATGGACCAGCCTGGGTAAAAGCAAGGGCATTTGATGTGTTATTGGGCGATTGGGACAGGCATGAAGACCAGTGGCGCTGGAAAGAAACCAAAACTAAAGATGGTTCGCTTTATTCGCCGGTACCAAGAGATCGCGATCAGGTATTTTTCAGATCTGACGGCCTTTTACAGCGATACACACAATCTTCGTCATTATTACCCATGATGCAAGGTTATGAACGTGGTATAAAAGATATCAATTGGTTTTTATGGGAAGGAAGAGAAATCAGCAGCCGTTGGACCGCCAATATTGACGAGGAGGAATTCGATAAAATTGTGAAAGATTTCTGCGCAAATTATAACGATGCCGTTTTTGAGAAAGTGCTAAAAAAACTCCCTGAACCAAGTTACTCATTACATCACGATGCCTTTTTGGCACAGATGCGTAACCGGATAGCCACTTTGCCAAAGTTAATGAACCAGTATTATCATTTCTTTAACCGCATTGTAGATATCGAGGTAACCAATAAAAATGAACTGATTCAGATTACCGATGCTGAAAACGATGGGTTACGCGTAAAAATCAATAAAATTTCTAAAGAGGGTAATATCAAAGACGAACTCTTCGATCGGAAATTCGATCCCAAAGTAACCAAAGAAATCAGGGTGTACATGCACAATGGTAACGACAGCTTGATTCTGAACAATAAAAATTCTAATATTAAATTGCGGATTATCGGTGGCAAGGGTACTAAAGTTTACGATTTTGCAAACAGCAACGGATCTGTAAAGTTATACGGAAGAACGGATAAGGCAACTTATCACGGAGAGGATGCCAGTAAAATCAGAAAAATAATCTCTAACGATACTTCTAACTTCAGCTACATCCCAAAAGACATGTACCGCCGTAATTCGTGGTTGTTAAACGCCGGTTACAATCAAGATGATGGTGTTTTATTGGGATTGATCTACAAACAAACTAATCCTGGTTTCAGGAAACAGCCTTATGGCAATTCGCAGACCATTTCCTTTTTGCATTCGTTTTCGACCAAGGCTTTTAGGTTTAATTATAAAGGTGAATGGTTAAAAGCTTTAGGTAAGGCTGATTTTGTGTTAAAAGCCGATGCTTACGCCCCAAATAACACACAAAATTTCTTTGGTTTAGGAAATGAAACAAGTTTTGAGGAGCATGGCGATGATGATGATAACATCAGGTATTACCGCGCACGTTTCAACCTTTACCAGGTTGATGCTTCAATTAGGTGGCGCCGCCCTAAATCTACTTTTAGCGTTGGACCGTCGTGGCAATACTATAAATATAATCAGGAAGATAACCAAGGGCGTTTTATCGAAAATCCATCACAATTGCATTCGTCCGATTCGCTTACCGTTCGAAACGAAAAGATGTTTGCAGGTGCATTTGTAAATTTCACCAACAATACCCGCGATAATGATCTGTTACCAACCCTGGGCAGTTATGTTGATTTTAAACTTTTGGGCTACAAAGGCGTTAACAAATACTCAAATTCTTACGGACAGTTTACGGCCAGTATAGCTTTGTACAAAAACCTCGATGGCAGAAAAAACTTCATTTTGGCAGATCGTTTTGGTGGAGGGGTAACCATTGGTAAACCAGCTTTTTATCAGGCCTTATATCTGGGCGGACAAGGAAATCTCTTAGGTTACCGCCAGTTTAGGTTTGCCGGTGAACATACTTTTTATAACAACTTAGAGCTTAGGGCCAAACTTGGCGATCTGGTTAGTTATGTTTTACCCGGACAAGTTGGCTTATTGGGTTTTTATGATGTAGGCAGGGTGTGGAAACGTGACGAAACTTCTACATTATGGCACCACGGTATAGGAGGGGGCGTTTATTTCGCTCCGGCATCACTTACAGTTGTGCGATTTGTGATGGGACACTCGTCAGATGGCTGGTATCCATACGTATCGCTTAATTTTAGGTACTAAATTTGTGTAACATATTAATAGATGTAATATCCAAGTATTACGTTCAGCAGACGAACATTGCTTTAACGAGTATGTATCTTTGCAATCGATTAGTAATTAAATAGATAACTATAAAATTTACACTATAGCAAAACTTATACAATGAATACCAATGTAATACAGATACATAAAAACGAATGTATACATTGCCAGGTAGAATCATCCCTGTCTTTCCGCCCACTTGTGGAATATTTAAAAGGCAGATTGAAAACAGAAAAATCGGTAAAATCTGAATTTTACAGGTTTTTACTTCAAAAAATTGAAAAAGACGATGTGCTGCTTGGCAACATCAGTGCTGAAGATTTATCTCAATATAAAGATACCTTAGAATTAATTTTTACCATTCTAACTCCTTTAATGGATAATGAAGATGATTTGTTTTGGGCTCTAAGTACCCCAATTCCAGATCAGATTTTCTTTAGCACCAATGCATTCTATAAATTTTTTAAGGATCATGATCCTAAAAATAAGGTAACGAAAGACAACGAGCCTATTGAGAAAAAACAACTTAAGTTTATTTACAATGTTATTTTAGGCCGTTTTTATAACTTTACTTCGGTGCTGAAAAATGAGATCATTTATGCTCATATTAATCAGGAAACAAAACTGACACAATACTACAATATCCAAACCGATACGAAGTTTGTAGATATTATGCATAAGGGCAATTTACCTGAACTTAATTTTGAAGAACTGGGCAAGCATTTTCAGGACGAAACCGAACTGGAATATCTGGTAAAGCACCTGCCTTTACAAGATTTTCACTTTGAAGGATTCAGCATCATCTCAATAACAGATGTGACCTTGCAACATGCTATAGATGGTATCCGCGATGCGCTTGTTAATCACAATTATCAAACCGAAGCCTATACACATGTAATCCATGCCTTAAAAACCCTTAGTGGAAACGGAAAACTCGAATTTGGTTTAATGCCTTTTTTAACCGTTAACAATAAGTTGGTTTTCGATAATCAGGAGTTTTCACAAAGTATGCTGATTAATTCGGCAAAATCATCCAATCTGGAAGAAGAAGTTTTCTATTCGTTGGTTGATAAGTATAAAGAAAACCCAAGGGCCATTTTTGTAAGCTCAATTAACGACGATCAGATCGATAAAGATCCTTTTTTGAGGGTTTTAAAAGCTGCCGGTGTTTGCTCTTATTCAGTACTGCCTGTATACTACAATACGCAGTTGGCTGGTGTTTTAGAAGTTTATTCGAGCGAGGAAGTACTGGTTGACGATAAACTTTTATCGAGGTTACGCCCAGCGATGCCTTTAATCGGTCAGCTTTTCCAATACAGTATCGAAGAATTTGATGCTAAAATGGATGAAGTGTTGATGGATAAGTTTACCGCCTTACAACCATCGGTGCAGTGGAAGTTTAACGAAGCTGTTTGGCATTTTCTTCAGCAGAATAACAGTTACCATAAATTAAAGGAAATCGAAACGATCACCTTTAAACATATGTATCCACTGTTTGGCGCAATTGATATCCGTAATTCTACCATAGAGCGGAATAAAGCTTTAAAAGATGATATGGAAGTACAGTTAAACAGTTTAATTGATACTTTAAAGGCTGTCCGCAAACATGTTTCTTTAGAACTTACCGATAAACTATTGTTCAATTGTAAAGATTGGATTAAACGCATCGGCGATTTTGCTTCATCAAACGAAGAAAATAAGCTGAACGAGTTTTTAGAAATCGAAGTTTACCCTTTCTTATCAATTATAAAAGGAAACTACCCGATAACAGCTGAGTTTGTAGATCGTTATTTCGAAGTTATTGTTCCAGAAACCGGTGCTGCTTTTGCAAATCGCAGGCAGTTGGAAATTTCGATGCAGCTGATCAATACCGAAGTGAGTCAGTACCTCGAAAAATCGCAGGCTAATTTACAGGCTTCATATCCTTGTTATTTTGCCAAATTCAGAACTGATGGAGTGGAATACGATATTTACATCGGACAGGAAATTGCACCAGATCGCCCATTTGATTTGTTGTATCTTAAAAATATCCGTCTTTGGCAGTTAACTTCAATGGTCGATATCGCACGTTTATCGAAAGGCTTAATTGGTGAAATGCCCCGTGCATTAGAAACCACACAGCTGATCTTTATCCATTCAAATGCAATTGATATTAGCTTTAGGAACGATGAACGCCGTTTTGATGTAGAAGGTGCTTACAACATCCGTTACGAAGTAGTTAAAAAACGTATTGATAAAGTATTGGTTAAAGGTACAACCGAACGTTTAACGCAGCCCCATAAAATTGCAATGGTTTATTTCAACCCTGAAGAAGCCAAAGAATATATGGAGTACATTAAATATATGCAGGTTCAAGGGTATTTAAAGGACGATTTAGAGCAGCTTGAACTAGATGAACTTCAAGGTGTTTCTGGCTTAAAAGCTTTAAGGGTAGGCGTAAAATATCTGGAAAGTAAAGTAGCAGGTAAAACAGATGCTGCTAAAAAACTTAAACCTAAAGAGATCAAGTCCATCGAGAAGGAAATCGCGAAGGTACTGCAGCACTAATAACTATAGGTCAGTGACGCTACAAGTTAAAGGTTGTATCATAAGTTTTGATTCCCATTCGAACTTGTCACGTTGTCCAAAGGACTCCTACGGAGAGCTTGTCGAAACGCTTTGTGGAGCATTTGAACAAGTCCTTCGACAGGCTACCATTGACAGGCTCCAATAGGATGGTCGTCATCTCGACTGTAGTGCAACGAAATGGAGAGATCTTTGTAACAAGTTATTGAATCAAGGTTAAAAGATTTCTCCTCCAAAGGAGTTCCTTTGGAACACTGCGGTCGAAATGGCGATATTTCAAGACCATTCACATGCTTTATCCATCTGTCATTCATAGTGATTTTTGTGAAATAAATTATCCCTCAGGATGACAACTATGTGTATGATACAGCCTCCTTAGAAGTTTGTATTATATTTAAAAAACATAAGGCTTTCTGATCACAGGCATTAATTCAAGACGAAAACTTGAAACTTTTACCAAGCATTTGTAAAATATTTTAAGATATTTTATTGATATCGTCTTTTTATTTATATTTAATGAGAATTTTAGTCTGTTTATTATGAAGAAAAAGGTTGTGCTTGTTCAGGATAATAAAGATATCCTTGATATAATGGACCATGTATTGGAAGAGGAGGGATTTGATGTTACGGCATCATTGACAACCGAGCCTATAGATAAAATAGACCAAATTGAACCCGATGTCGTGATTGTGGATGATCACATTAAGGGAAAAAAGAGAGGATCACAGGTGATTAAAGAACTTAAATCTGATCCTGAAACAGAAGATGTATCAGCTGTGTTAACTTCCACATCAAATAACTTACCTCAACAGGCAGAAGAATGCAAAGCTGATGATTATATCGAAAAACCGTTTGATATCGATCACATGATTGAAGTGGTAAAGAAAAATACTTAAAATTTCTTATTCAATTGAACAGTCGTCATTTCGACTGGAGTGCAACGAAATGGATAGATCTTTGTAACAAGTTATTGAATCAAGGTTAAAAGATTTCTCCTCCAAAGGAGTTCCTTTGGAACACTGCGGTCGAAATGACGATATTTCAAGACCATTCACATGCTTTATCCATCTGTCATTCATATTGATTTTTATACAATAAATTACCCCTCGAAATGACGGATCTTTATTGATTGATCGTTTCTCCGCAACATTATAGATGAAATCTTAATGTTCTTAATTTCTTAATGGTCAGTATTGATCACGCAATGAGGAACCAATATTCAAGTAACTTATAGATTATTTCTCTGTGCTGTAGAAATGATGTGTTTACACATTGATATTAGGCTTAAATGTATCTGTTTTAACCGTTGCTTTTAATTCATGTAATATCGTATACAGCCCAAAATTAGTCCGGTTAACATAAATAAAATGTTTTACGCCGCGAGCCTGTTTAAATTCTGGCATTTTAGAAATTTTTTCGCCATAGATATATAGTTGCTCAAAAAAATCAGGTTTACTAAAATCGAAAGATTTACTGGTATAGGGTTTGGCAAACAGACTGATCATCTCCCTATACGATTTATGGTAAAACTCAATCTGCTCAGGAGAATCGTCGGCATGGATCATATCCAGTTTTCTAAATGCATCTATCGTTTTATTTTTATCATTAATTACATCAGTAGAAATTAAGGCGAAAAACGGGTAATAGAAATCATCAGGCATTTCTTTTATACATCCAAAATCAATTACTCCAAGGTTTTCATCCGGCGTAATCATAAAATTTCCAGGATGTGGATCCGCATGCACAGCCCTTAGCCATGCTGTTGGAAATTATAGAAATCCCACAGCGCCTGTCCGATTTTATTACGTAATTCCTGAGAAGGATTCGTTTGTAAAAATTCTTTTAAATGCAAACCATCAATCCAGTCCATAGTAATGATCCGCTTTCCGGATAATTCTGGATAGTACTTTGGAAATACAACATGATCGAGGTTTTTACAGGCTTCTGAAAATTCGATAGAACGTTTAACTTCCAGTTCGTAATCTGTTTCTTCGAGCAAACGTTCTTCAACTTCTTTAATATAGATATTCAATTCCCTTTCCGACATGCCCAATAAACGGAAAGCGAAAGGTTTTACCAGCTTCAGATCAGAAGAAATACTGTCTCCAACACCAGGGTATTGAATTTTAATGGCGAGTTTTTTACCATTAAGCATCGCTTGATGCACCTGTCCAATAGAAGCTGCATTGCTGGAGCTTAAGTTAAAACTATTAAAAATGTTTTCAGGTGTTTTCCCGAAATTTTTGGTGAAAGTTCTAACAATTAACGGACCTGAAAGGGGTGGAGCATTGTATTGCGATTGGGTAAATTTATCGACGTAAGATTTCGGCAGGATATTCTTATCCATACTCAACATCTGTGCGATTTTTAAGGCACTGCCCTTTAATTCGCTCAGCGATTTATATATGTCGGTTGCATTGTCCTCGTTAAGCTGTTCTCGGTCCATTTCAGGATTAAACAGTTTTTTCGAATAATGTTTAATGTAATTGCCCCCGATCTGAATACCTGTCTTAACAAATTTTGCCGAACGTTCTACCTTTGTAGTTGGAATACTTTTTTGTGTCTTCATCTGGTATTTAAAACCTCATCTTATCTGCAAACTTCCCGTTCCTGGATAAAAACTTCCCATATTCCAATAAATTATCAATTGGCGAATGCTGAAAAAGATCGAAAGTTACATTAATGCCTTTTTCGATTGCCTCATCGCTTTTTTCGAAACCTTCACTATCATCGTTGATCCAAAAATTAACAATAAATGCAAACTGGATCCATAAGGCATCTTTGTACCTTTTACTTAGAAAACGGCGCTCGGCAAGTTCACCACTATCTAAACCTTCTTCAATAATTTCTTGTGCAAAGTTTTCAAAAATAGGTTTTACGCCAGCCAATACATCAGGGGTAGAAAATTTACCATGGTGATTCTTTAAGCTGTAAATTACAAAACTGCGTTCATTCTTCAGATTTTCAAGATAACTGTAAAAGAAAGAAAGCATTTTTTCTCTGGCTGTATATTGGGGCCAAACTTCCTGCTCTTTGATTTTGTTAATGGTTTCGAAAGTAAGTTCAAACCAGATTGTTTTTTCAATGCTTTCAAAAGAAGAGAAAAACTGATAAAAATCAGCCTCGGTGATTTTAAGCTTTTTCACAAAAACGTAAACCGATTTTGGTTTTTCATTGTTTGTTAAAACATAATCTAAATATGCATTTCTAATTTGCTGAGCAGTTGCCATATACCTGTTTTTTACAAGTATAACGTTTAATTTATTGAGCTTGTTTTTGCAGTTGGTTTTTTGTTGATCATGAAATTGTAATAATAGCTTTCAAAATATTTGAATTTGGTTTTTTAACTATTTATTTTAGTTTTAAGAAGTTTTAATGTTGATAATTTTTTACGATAAAGCTAAAATATTTAGTATTTTTGTTGTCGATATTTCTTTTAATTAAAGCACAGCAATATGATCGAGGTGAATGATTTTTTATACGGCAAAATGGAACTGCCGATGGTATTTTCTGATCTGTTAAATACTGATGCTTTAAAAAGGTTAGGTGGAATTCATCAAAGCGGTGCTATATTTTTGGTTAATCCGGATATCTGCCATTCGCGGCTGGAGCATGCCATAGGAGTTACCATGTTGATCAGGATGCTTGGTGGTTCGGAACTGGAACAAATTGCGGGGTTGCTACACGATATTTCGCATACCGCTTTTTCTCATGTGGGCGATTATGTTTTCGACAATACAGACGAAGACTATCATGAAAAGGTTTTCGCCGAAGTTTTATGCAGATCGGAAGTGCCTGATGTGCTGTTAAATTATGGATACAATGTTAACCAGATTCTGTATGGTACGTTTGATATTTTAGAACAGCCATTGCCAGCGCTCTGTGCAGATCGTTTGGACTACACTTTGCGTGACGGTATTCATGGTGGGGTAATTTCCCGTCAGCGTGCCCGCGAATTTTTGACTTCCATTGTGTTGAAGGATGGGAAAATAGCGGTGAATGCAGAAACTGAGGTGGCTTGGATTAATGAAGCTTTTGAAAAACTGAATAATGAAGTGTTTAAACTGCCGCTTCACCTTTACGCCAACGGCAAAATGGCCGAATTAATTAAGAAATTTCTGAATAAGGGGGGCTTGGTTGAAAGTGATATGTTTAAAACAGATACCATGTTGCTAAACAAAATCAGAACTTCTTATGAAGGATATGAAGCCATTAAATCAATCAAACAGTTAAAAGGTTTCGCTGAATTTATGCGCCATGGAGCGGTACCAAAGATAAAAAAAAGAACTTTGAATGCTTTGATGGTTTAGTGTTTAGGAGTTGATGTTTTACGTCGATTACCCTCTTCGTTTCGTCCTCCTGAACTTGTTTCAGGATCTTTCTTGTAACTTATAGATCAATGGTTATAAACCAATGAACAAGTTTGGCACGGATACGCAATAACAAAGCTTATCCCTCGCTTAGTCATCCTGAGAGATAATTTATTGTCTAAAAATCAATATAAATAATATAGAAATTCAAAGAGATAGCTCCTCCAAGATTTCATCATTTCGAGCGGAGTGCAACGCAGTCGAGAACCACGAAGTGCTCAGCGAAGCTAAATCTGACAAGATAGATCTCTCCATTTCGCTGCGCTCCAGGAGATGACGATGCTTTTTATTGAAAGTCTGTCAATGGTAACTTGTTTCAGGATCTTTTCTAATGTAATGAGAATAAAAACCAGTGACTA
>NZ_JAUG01000034.1 GCF_000708285.2 Pedobacter borealis DSM 19626 | reverse complement strand
AATTATATCTTATTTACGCCTAATCCCGCTTTATCGTCCTGCTGAATTTATTTCAGCATCTTTTTAGCGTGAAAGACCCTGAAATAAATTCAGGGTGACGACCGTCTTAACAGAAAACTTGATTAAAACGCCACAAAATGAGATTTAATAATCGAACTCAGGTTATTAAAAAACTTTGTGTTCTTTGCACCTTAGTGGTTAATGAATAAATAACTTTGTTTCCTTTGCGTAAACTTGCACCGACTTCTTGATACTTGATACCCGGTACTTGATAATTTAATAAAAAACTATTCTAAATTTGGGCGATAAAATCAAAGCGCATGTTTACAAATATAGGTCTGAAAAAGGCCTTACTACTAATACCATTTCTTTTTAGTGCTTATTTCGCTTCGGCACAGTTTGATCAATCGGCTTTCGAAAATCGTATCCGCCCCGATAGCAGCTTAACCAACGAGGTTCACTTCAACTTTTATAATTTAAACTATGTTCGTAATTACGAGTATACCAACGATTTTCACGACGGTTATACTTTATACGGAACACAGTTGCAACCTCAGCTAGTGTATTACGCGCATCCTAATCTGGCGATTACCGCCGGTGCTTTTATCAGAAAGGATTTTGGTAGGAATGGAATTTCGGATGCTAAACCTTTGTTCAGCGTAAAATACCACAAAAGAAACCTTACTTTAATTTTTGGAAGTTTAGAAGGTAATATTCAACATAAATATATTGAACCGCTATACGATTTCGAAAGAACTTTAACCACGCCAATTGAATATGGTACGCAGTTATTGGTTGAGCGTAAGAAATTTACTTTAGATGCCTGGATTGCCTGGCAGAAAATGATCTATAAGGGTGATCCTGCCAAAGAAGAAATTATTGGTGGTTTATCTACCGAAAGCACCATTGCGGAAGGTAACGGCTGGAAGTTTAGTTTGCCTGCCCAATTTTTGGCTTTTCATCAAGGTGGACAAATTGATGTACTTAAAGAAATCCCGATTACGACCATGTTTAATGGAGCAACTGGTTTAAAATTGCACAAAGCAATTAATACCAACATTAAACAGGTATATACCGATAACTATATTGCGGTGTATAAAGATTTTTCACCTGATAAAAGAAGAGCTTACCAAGGTGGCTTTGGTTTATGGTTAAATGCGGGTGTAGAAAGTAAATGGGGAAGTTTGGTGGCTTCTTACTGGAAAGGCAATAATTTTATTTCGATTAAGGGAATGCCATTGTACGAATCGGTATCGGATAATCTGTACAGTCCAGGTTTGAAGCAGAGTGCAAGAAATATTGTTTCATTGCGTTATGCTTACCAAAAAGAGCTGATTCCACATTTATACCTTGATGTACGTTTCGAACCGCATATCGATCTTGATCATACCGATAAACAACTTCAGTTTAACCATTCGTTCTTTTTGACCTACAAACAGGATTTCAAATTGTTTAAGGTGAAGAAAGGTGAGAGGTAAAAGGTGTAAGGTTGAGGGTGATTAAACTCATACCGATTCAAACCCCGTAGGTTTCTAAAACCTGCGGGGTTTGTTGTTTTATAGACTTCCGAAGTTCCCCAGCGCTTTGCTCCTTTTTAAACTTCGGAAGTCCCTGCCAACTAAACCCGATTGCAGTGGAAATCCTTTTTTCTGCTGCAGCCTTGAATATGCTGTCATGCTGAGGTACGAAGCATCTGCAACCGATGAAACAGATGCTTCGTGCCTCAGCATGACAGAAGTATAAAAAAGATTGTAACGAATGAGCGGGGCTAACGCTTCAAAAATGCTCCTGCCTTTGCTTTACAAATCAAAAAACTATATCTTTCTTAAAAAAAAATCAATACTATATCTTTCTGGTAATCAGGAGGTACAATGCTTATTTTTAACTTTATTTAACTTTTTTTCTCACCTCATGCAACCATTGTTTGTAATCTGCCATCTTCTATATACAAACACACAATGAAATTGACGCGAAGCTATACGATAAACGATTTGATGGAAGGCTGCAAAGCTGGCGACCGGAAGATGCAAGAGCTGCTTTACAAGCAAACTGCATCGAAGATGTTGGCCGTTTGTATGCGCTACGCCAAGGATAGAATGGAGGCAGAAGATATGTTGCAGATGGGATATATTAAAATTTTCCAGAAAATTGCAGCGTATAGAGGCGATGGTTCTTTTGAAGGCTGGATTAAAAGGGTTATGGTGAACACTGCAATTGAAAGTTACCGTAAAAATTTACGCAGCTTAAATGTGGTTGAAATAGATGAAGCTTGCGAGCAACCATCAACCGGATTTGATTTTGGCACTTTAGGGATGCAGGATTTAATGAAGGTGATACAAAAATTGGCAGATGGTTACCGCATGGTTTTTAACATGTACGTAATTGAAGGCTATTCGCACAAAGAAATTGGTGAAACGCTTGGAATCTCAGAAGGTGCGAGTAAATCGCAACTGTCGAGAGCAAGAGCAATATTAAAAGAAGAAATTATAAAAATGGAGGGATTTGGTTATGCAACCTATACGGGATAAGGATTTTGATCAGTTATTTAAGGATGCTTTTGCTGATGCGGAAGTAACACCATCGAGGGATTTATGGAGCAATATTGAAAGCGAAATAACGCCTAAGAAAAAAAGAATCATACTGGTTTATTGGTTATCGGCAGCCGCTGTGTTATTAATTGCTACACTTGGTGTTTTGGTTTATCAACAGCAAAATACCAGCAGCGGAGGCAAGCAATTGGCCAATAATACAATTGAAAAATCTAAACCAGCGGTACGGGTACAGACCACTAAAGATTCTTCGGCTACAATTGTTGCACCAATTGAAAATATAACACCAGTTTTGCCAGTTCAACCTAAGGTGGTAAGTGCTATTGCCAAAACAAAGGTGAAACATGAAGTTAAACCTGCTGCGGAGCAACCACGGATAGTTACGGCCCCTGAAATGCAAAAGCAAGAAACAATTATAGCTAAAGCTGAAGAACCTAAAAAAGATATTAAAACAAAAATACAAGAGGCGATTTTACAGCCAAAAGAAGAGATTGTAACTGCGGTTGTTGCAACGCCAGTTAAAACGGATGAACCTGTTAACGATAACGCACAGAGCAATAAAGGTATCCGTAATGTTGGCGATGTGGTAAACCTCATTGTTAATAAAATGGACAAAAGAAAAGATAAGCTGATCCAGTTCCGTACTGATGATGATGATTCTTCTTTGGCATCAATCAATATCGGTCCATTTAAAATAGGTAAACGCAATAAGAAGTAAGCTAGGATTGATCAGGATTAACAGATTTTAGGATACGACATTCAAACCATTCAATAATTCACTCATTCAATAACTCAACAACACACACATATATGAAACGTCTAATTTATACAACACTTTTGGTAAGCGGACTTGCCGGTGTTATGGCTCCAGGTGCTTTTGCACAACAAGATTCGACCAAAAGAAACAGAAAAGATTTAGATTACGGTATCGTAAAAATAACCAGAGACGAGAAAGATAGCACAAATAAAGACCCAAAAAAAGGCCGTTTCGTGGGCGGAATTACTTTTACCAGGGTTGATTGGGGTTTCTCCAGGTTAATAGACAATGGCAGTTTCAACTTATCTCCAAACAACGATTTTTTGGATTATAAAGGTGGCAAAACCAGTACTTTCTCTTTCGATGTGTTACAGCTTGGCTATCGTTTCAACTCTAATTTTAAGATTTATGTAGCCGGTGGTTTCGACTGGACATTGATCCGCTTGCGAAAAGACATTACTATTGCTAAAAACGCTAACGAATTTGTATATACCGATCAGGCGCCTGTACATTTTTCAAAAAACCGTTTCTCGAGCAGCTATGTACACATTCCCTTAAACTTCGAATTCCGTACCAGCGAAAACAAAAACAGCAAAAGATTTTACCTGGTTTTAGGTCCGGAGGTTAGCTTTTTGCTAAATGGAAAAATTAAACAGGTAAGCGAAGAACGTGGTAAAGAAAAACAGTATGATAGCTACCACTTTCAATCGGTTCGATATGGAGGTACAGTTAGATTTGGTTATGGTAGTATAGGATTATTTACCAAGTATTACTTTAACGATATGTTTACTACCGCTCAACAAGCTGGCTTAAAAAACATGAGTTTCGGGGTTACCTTCGGATTAAATTAACCCCTAAATCCCCTGAAGGGGGACTTAAAATTCTCTCAAAAAGAAAGGAGAGGTTGACACACAAATAAACAGATCCTGTTTCGGTTAGGCGAGACAGGATTTTTTATTTTATAATGTTTTTAGAAACATTGTAGGCGTTAATACACTTAGCTTACTCCTTTTGTAGTCTTTAATATTTCGCGTAATTATAGCATTAATTGATCCATGGTTTTCAGCCGAAAAATTTTGGAGTGCATCTTCAAAATCTATGAATTCAGAATCGATTGAAGTCAAAATAACGTTTTTGTCAATTATTAAAATATCCAAAAAAGTAAATAATATCTTAAAGTCGGCCAAAATATCTTTATGACTAAAGTGTTTTCTCAACAAATAATACGTGTTGGCTATTATTAAACCCGAAACAAAACCATTGATTTTTTGGTTGACACATAAATTCAGAATTTTTGATGAATCAATAAAAAATGGTTCTCGTTTCAGAAAAAAATCAAGTAAAACATCTGAATCAATGAGAATGTTATCTTTCATTATTATTTAAATATTTTTGATATTTCTCATCCCTGACTTTCTCCAGTTCTTTTTTATAATCATAATCATCAGGTAGTTCTACTTTCGGGCGGAGCATCAAAGATTTTATGATTGGAGAAAGTTCATCATCGTCTTTTACAATCTCTTCTTTTTTGATAACAGCTTTTAAATAATTCTCTACCACTGCAGACAGGCTTCTGCCTTGCTGTTCTGCATAAGCTTTTGCCTGTTTAATAACAGACTTATCTATAGTTAAGGTTAGTTTAGTGTTCATGGCCTTATAATTGCTGATGTCAAGATGTATTGATGTAAAGATACATAGATGCCTGGATACGTGCAAAAATAAAATATAATGCACGTGTAATTTTGTTTGCACTTAAACCTTCCACCTTAAAACCCTCACCTTTTTCTTATCTTTACGACGTGAGCAATACCATAATCAGCGTTAAAAACCTAACCAAGCAATATCAGGCAGAACAGGCCGGAGGGATTAAAAATATAAGTTTCGAAATCAAAAGAGGCGATATAGTGGCCATAATCGGAGAAAGTGGCAGTGGAAAATCGACCTTACTGAAATCCATTTACGGATTGCTCAAAACCGATGAGGGTGAAATCTTTTTCGAAGATCAAAGGGTTAAAGGCCCTGATGAACAACTCATTCCAGGTCACAAACAGATGAAAATGGTTACGCAGGATTTTTCTTTAAATATTTATGCGAAGGTTTACGATAATATTGCCTCACAACTCTCAAATACCGACCTTAAAACCAAGGCCGAAAAAACGCTTCAGATGATGGAGCACCTTCGGATTTCGCCACTCCAGAACAAAAAAATTATCGAGCTGAGTGGGGGAGAGCAACAGCGTGTGGCTATAGCAAAAGCAATGGTTGCCGATACAGAGGTTTTACTTTTAGACGAACCTTTTAGTCAGGTTGATGCGCTACTTAAGAATCAACTGCGTGCGGATATAAAACGAGTAGCTTCTGAAACTGGTGTTACCGTAATTTTGGTTTCTCACGATCCAGCCGACGGTTTATTTCTGGCTGATCAGTTACTTATTCTAAAAAACGGAAAACTGTTGCAAACCGGAAAACCTGAAGAAATTTACCAGCACCCAAAACACATTTATACCGCTCAGATTTTAGGCAATGCGGTGGTTTTATCGAAAGCCGATGCCGAAAAAATTGGTTTAAAAACAGAAAAAGAATCAGTTGTATTTTATCCCGAATGGGCTGAAATAAGCAATAGTTGGAGCAGCAGGCGCTACGAAGTAAAGGATGTGTATTACAAAGGTTTTTATGATGAACTGCTTTTGGAAAGAAACGGTGTGAATATTCGTGCCTTACAGCTAAACAGGGGAGAGCATAAAAAAAACGACCACGTTCAATTGAACATCAGTCGTTTTTTGGAGTTTTAATTGTAGTTATAGCTTTTGTGTTTTTATGGAAAAGTTATAATCATAATTATAACTTTTTAGTATATTTGATATAATTATGATTATAACATGAATATACCTGCTAACATTTTAAATCGCGATAAATACATATCCCAAATACAACCTTTCATACGTAAAAACCTGATTAAGGTATTAACTGGGCAACGTAGGGTGGGAAAGAGTTATCTGGTTTTTCAGATTATAAACAATATTATTAAGCAGGATAAGGATGGAAATATTATTTACATTAATAAAGAAGATTTACAGTTCGATTTTATTCAAAATGCAAATGATCTGAATGATTACGTCCTATCAAGAGTAAGACCTGATCTGCATAATTATATCTTTATAGATGAAATACAGGATATTACAGATTTTGAAAAAGCATTAAGATCACTTTTGCTCGATCAAAATAATGATATCTACATTACAGGTAGTAATGCTAAAATGCTTTCGGGAGAATTAGCTACTTATTTAACTGGAAGATACGTTGAGTTTACCATTTACAGTTTGTCATATTCTGAGTTTTTATTGTTTCATAAATTGAAGAATAGTGATAAAAATATGGAGCACTATTTTAAGTATGGTGGGTTACCTTATCTGATTAATTTAACTTTAAATGAGCAGGCTTTCGAATATCTTAATAGCATTTATACAACTATTTTGTTTAGAGATGTTGTTTCTAGATATAATCTGAGAAATAGTAATTTTTTAGAGAAACTTGTTCTTTTCATGGCAGATAATATTGGAAGTTTGTTTTCTGCAAAAAAAATAAGCGATTTTCTTAAATCTCAACAAACAAAAATAGCACCGAATCAAATACAAACTTACACCAAGTATTTGGTAAACGCATACATTATTCATGAGGTAGATCGGTATGATATTATTGGGAAAAGGATTTTTGAAACAGGTAGTAAATTTTATTTTGAAAATACAGGCATTAGGAATGCTATTATTGGATATAGGCCACAGGACTTAGGGAAATTACTCGAAAATGTGGTATATAATCATCTCCTATATTTGGGCTACAAAATAAAAGTTGGCACAATGAATACAAAGGAAATTGATTTTATTGGTGAGCGCAAAAGTGAATTTGTTTATGTCCAGGTAGCCTTAAAATTAGAAGATGAGGCAACCATTAAGCGCGAATTTGAAAACTTGCTTCTGATAGACAACAACTATCCAAAATATGT
Source organism: Pedobacter borealis DSM 19626 (assembly GCF_000708285.2). Lineage (GTDB taxonomy): Bacteria > Bacteroidota > Bacteroidia > Sphingobacteriales > Sphingobacteriaceae > Pedobacter > Pedobacter borealis. Next base: position 35,784 of record NZ_JAUG01000034.1, on the reverse strand, counting down.
AATTACCAATAGTCAATTTAATGGGAATACATACCAAGGGATACAACATCTTTACATCCGCGATTTTTTAATGTGGGAAAATTAGAGCATAAAAAAACGACCACGTTCAATTGAACATTAGTCGTTTTTTGGAGTTTTAAATACTAGTTATAAATCGTTTCCAACAAGAACTATTTTTACCCTTACTGTTGATGTAGGTTTTATCGGATCTGTTGCCTGGTAATCTGAACTTTGTACATCGATAGATACACCGCCTTTGTATACTTCAAAGCTGTATGCATCAACATTATAAACAAAAGGTAGCGCGATATAACTTGCTCCACTGTTATAAGAAATATAAACCAAAGTTCCTTCATTGTCGACATGATACTGGTCTATTTCAGGAACAGAAATATCTGCAGTAAATGTTTTTTTGTCATTACTTAATACCCATGCATTGGGCGATATATCTTTAACGACAGTTAAAATGGCATTGCCTGGTTGAACAATCGTGTCTTTTTTGCAGGAAGCCAGACCTAGTGTGGCAATGCAAAGCATTAAGATGGTAAGTTTTTTCATGTTGATTAGTTTTTATTTGTGTGTGTGATATTGGTATTACAAATCTGTTGCCAAAAAAATATAATTGTGGATTAATGGATTAATTATTGTGCAACAGATTAAATACACAACTATTGGCACCTTATTTTTTTAAAACATGAAGCTCTTTTTTCGCCTCTTACCCTGGTTAATTTTAGTCGTAGCAGGGTATTTATTGATCTCCAAAAAGTTCAGCATCAACACCTCCGTAGAGAGCAAACATCAGCTTCTGGTAGAGAAAATTGAGGCCATTGGTAAATTGGAGCTGGTAAGGTACCAGATCAGCGATGTTTTAGAGCATAAAAATAAAACAGATTTTTTGCCCGAAGCCAGTGTTTTATTAATTGTTAAGGCCGAAGCAGTAGGATGTATCGACTTAACAAAAATTACCCGGGAGGATATTGATATTGATGCGGACACCGCTGTAGTAAATTTACCACAGCCTGAAATATGTTATGTAAAAATCGACCATAAAAACTCTCGTGTTTATGATACGAAAATGGCTTTCTTCCGCGAAGCTGATTTGGTAGATGAAGCGTATAAAGCAGCCGAAAGACAGGTAACTGCCGAAGTTAAAAAATCGAGTATTTTAACACAAACAAAAACCAATGCTACAACAGTACTTAAACCGATTATAGAAGGTTTGGGCTATAAGAATGTGAGGTTTACCTTTCAGTAAGGTTTAAGGTGGAGGGTTTAGGGTGTAGGGTATGCACCCAACCTCGGACTTCCCGACTCCGGTCTTATTTCAAAAAATCTTCTCTATGTGGATTAAAAATATCAATCAATAAACCCGCTTCTAAACAAAGTACACCATGAAATACATTTGATGGGGCAAAGAAAACATCACCTTCATTTAAGATTTTCTTATCATCACCCATGCTAACTTCAAAACTTCCTTTTGCTACATAGCTCATTTGTAAATGAGGATGATTGTGAATGGTACCAATGGCATCTTTTTCAAATTCTACTTTAACCAACATCAACTGATTATCGTAAGCCATAATTTTGCGTTTAACGCCTGCTCCTAAATCTTCCCAATCAATATCGCAGTCAGAAATTAATGTCTTGTTTCTTAAGTCTTTGAAATTCATTTTTTATATTTTTTGCGTCACCCTGAATTTAGTTCAGGGTCTTTCATACCAGAAAGATGCTGAAATAAATTCAGCATGACGATACTATTAAAACTTTGCGCCCTTCGCGGTTAAATAACCTTTAAACCAAATATTCAAACAAAGTCTGATCCTGGTTTAGCTCAATAATTTCAAATTTAAAATCTTTCATGCGCTGCAATAAACTTGCATAATCGTTTTTATTAGAAAGTTCGATACCAACCAATGCAGGACCATTTTCTTTGTTCGTTTTTTTAATAAACTCGAAACGGGTAATGTCATCCTGTAGACCTAAAACCTCGTTCACAAATAACTTTAAAGCACCTGGTCTTTGTGGGAAACGTACAATGAAATAATGTTTCAAGCCTTCAAAAAGCAAAGATTTCTCTTTAATCTCCTGCATACGCTCAATATCGTTATTTCCACCGCTTACGATACAAACTATCGTTTTGCCTGCAATCTGGTCTTTAAGCTGATCTAATGCAGCCACAGACAGTGCTCCGGCAGGTTCAACCACAATGGCATCTTCGTTATACAATTTTAAAATGGTCGTACAGATTTTTCCTTCAGGGATTAAATGCATCTGATCAAGCAGTTCCTTACAATATTCGTAAGTGATATGGCCAATTCTTTTTACAGCTGCACCATCCACAAATCGGTCTATTTCTTCTAAGGTAAACGGACCACCATATTCCATCGCCGTAACCATTGATGGTGCACCAAGTGGCTCAACACCAACTAATTTCACTTCAGGCTTAACGGTTTTCATGTAAGCGCTTACACCCGATGCCAAACCGCCTCCACCAACCGGCATTACAATCATATCCAGATCAGGTAGATCTTCGTAAATTTCTACACCAACCGTTGCCTGTCCTTCAATTACTTTTTCATCATCGAAAGGTGGAATAAAAGTGGCTGATTTTTCGGCACTGTAAGCTAAAGCTTCTTTTAAACAATCATCAAAAGTATCGCCTACTAAAACCACTTCAACATTGTCGCCACCAAACATGTAAGTTTGTTTAACCTTTTGTTTCGGTGTAATCTCTGGCATAAAAATCACCCCTTTAATGCCAAGTTTCTTGCACGAATAGGCCACACCTTGTGCATGGTTACCAGCACTTGCACAAACTACACCGTTAATTAATGCATCTTGTGGCAAGGAGCTAATTTTATTGTAGGCACCACGCAATTTGTACGAGCGTACAATTTGCAGGTCTTCTCTTTTTAAATAAATATTGGCATTGTAATGCGCAGAAAGTCCGGCGTTAAACTCTAAAGGTGTGCGTTTTACCACCCCTTTTAACCTTTGCGATGCAGATAAAAAATCTAATGTATTCGGTGTTGTAGTATTCATTGTTGTAGTATCAAGTAGAGAGAATCAAGTACCAAGACTGATATTCTCTTATATTTTTTGTAAAGCAGGGTTTGGTGTTCCATCGGTTGCAGCTGTCCTGCTTTACATTTTATTTCGCTGCGCTTCATGCTCATTCCAATCAGGTTTAGGTGGGCTAGGTTTGTATTTCAAATTTAAATCCTCTCCCTGCCCCCTCCAAAGGGGGACATCCCTCAAAGTTTTTAAGGCAATTCTCAGCTTGCTTTTAGCTTTAGTCTTTAACCTTTCAGCTTTTACGCCAAATGCAAAGCAACCAATTGGTTTAAATCATAATCGTTAATGCCTTGTTTGCTATCGGCTAAAACCAAAAATTGTTTGTAAACAATATCTAAATGATCTTTTTCCAATTTATGGCCTAAACGGTCTAAATGGTGTTTTAAAGCATGGCGTCCGCTTCTTGCAGTCAATACAATTGTTGCATCAGGGAAACCAACATCTTCAGGCTTAATAATTTCGTAGTTTTCACGATTTTTCAAGAAACCATCCTGGTGGATACCTGAGCTATGTGAAAATGCATTTCCACCAACAATTGCCTTGTTCGGTTGTACCGGCATATTCATCTGGTTCCGCACCATATGGCTCATTTCATAGAAACGCGTAGCATCAATTTGGGTGTTTAAGCCTAAAATCTTGTGCGTTTTCAAAATCATGACGACTTCTTCCATAGATGTATTGCCTGCACGCTCTCCGATGCCATTAATGGTACATTCTACCTGGCGGGCACCATTTTGTAAGCCTGCGATAGAATTCGCTGTAGCCAGGCCCAAATCGTTGTGGCAGTGCACAGAGATAATGGCTTTATCGATATTTTTTACGTTCTCTTTCAAAAAAAGAATTTTCGAGCCGTACTGATCTGGTAAGCAATATCCGTTGGTATCTGGAATATTTACCACGGTGGCACCGGCAGCAATTACTGCTTCAACCATTTTAGCTAAAAATTCGATATCGGCACGGCCAGCATCCTCTGCGTAGAATTCAACATCTTCCACAAATTTTTTCGAATACCTTACGGCTTCAACAGCACGTTCTAAAATTTCTTCGCGGGTACTGTTAAATTTATGTTTAATGTGGAAATCGGATGAACCGATCCCAGTGTGGATACGTGGTCTCTTCGCATAACGTAAAGCATCTGCAGCAACATCGATATCATTTTTATTTGCACGTGTTAACGCGCAGATAATCGGGTTGGTAACCGCTTTTGATAATTCAATTACACTGTTAAAATCTCCTGGACTAGATACCGGGAAACCAGCTTCAATCACATCAACACCTAAAAGCTCAAGTGATTTAGCGATTTCTACTTTTTGGTTTGTATCTAACTGGCAGCCTGGAACCTGCTCGCCGTCACGCAATGTCGTGTCGAAAATATAAACTTTGTTCGGGTCGTGAATCATAATCTTGAGTTTAGGAAGTGATTAATTTTTGGGATAAGAATTTAAGTACCAATTTGCCCATTTCGGCTGTGCCTAGAACTTTAAATCGGTTTGTATTTTGGTCGGCAATATCATGTGTTCTAAAGCCTTCTTTCAATACCTGGTCGATCGTATCAACCAATAATTTGGCTTCTTCTTTTAGTCCGAAGCCAATTTCTAACATTAAAGCTGCCGATAGGATAGAAGCTAACGGATTAGCTAAATCTTTACCTGCAATATCGTGTGCCGAACCGTGGATCGGCTCGAAGAAACCTGTGCTTTCGCCAACAGATGCCGAAGCCAGCATACCCATTGAACCTGCAATCTGTGAAGCCTCATCTGTTAAAATATCTCCAAATAAATTGGCCGTTAAAACCACATCGAATTTTCTAGGGTTTTTGATCAACTGCATGGCTGCATTATCGATAAACATATGCTCTGTTTCTACATCAGGATATTGTTTTGCAATTTCCTGAACAGTTTCGCGCCATAAGCGAGAGCTTTCTAAAACATTGGCTTTGTCTACCGAACATAATCTTTTGTTACGTTGCTGTGCAGCCTGGTAAGCTTTATGTGCAATGCGTTCTACTTCATAACGGTGGTAAATCATTAAATCTGAAGCTGTATTACGGTCCTCCGAGCGTGTTTTTTCACCAAAGTAAACGTCACCCGTTAATTCGCGGAAGAACAAAATATCGGTTCCTCTTAAAATTTCCGGTTTAATGCTCGATGCCTGAAGAAGTTCATCAAATAGTAATATCGGGCGGAGATTAGCGAATAAACCCAGTTCCTTACGGATTTTTAACAGGCCTTGTTCTGGTCTAACTTTTAAACTTGGGTCGTTGTCGTATTTAGCGTGACCAATTGCGCCAAAAAGGATAGCATCACTTTGTCTTGCTTTTTCTAAAGTTTCATCTGGCAAAGGCTCGCCAGTAACTTCAATAGCCGCATGGCCCATTAAAGCTTCTTCGAACACAAATTCATGGCCAAAAATATCGGCAATTTTCTCTAATGCTGCTTTTCCCCAAGTGGTAACCTCGGGTCCAATACCGTCTCCAGGTATTACTAAAATGTTCTTCTTCATTGTTGACTCCTCTTTTGCTTTACAATTGCTCATTGGTTGCCACGGAAGCACAGAAATCACCGAAAAATTTTGTTTCCGTGGTCACCGTGTTTCCGTGGCTAAGCTTGCATCAGCTTAATATTTCTGTGTTTAAACTTTCGACGATTTTTACCTCGCCTTTTTCTAACAATATTCTTTTTTCTATGCAGGTTGGCAGCTGCGATTCAAAATGGCCAACGTAAATTAAGGTCATTCCGTTGCTGCACAATTCATCAACCATTTGGTTAAAATGTTTTGTTTGCTGTTGGTCTAAGCCCTGGCAAGGTTCATCCAGAATTAATAGTTCCGGATTTTTTATAATTGTCCGCGCTAATAATACCAATCGCTGTTTACCGAGTGGAAGTGCGGTTAATAATTCATTTTTGTTATCGGTTAATCCAAAATATTCAATCAGCTCATCAACTTGAGCTCTTTTGCTATAAGGTAGTTGCTGAAACAAGCCTACGGTATCGTAAAAGCCCGAAGCAATACATTTCCAAACGGTTGAAGTGGCGTCGAAGTACCAATGAAACTCCGGCGATATTAAACCAATGTGCTGCTTAATATCCCAAATGCTTTCGCCAGTTCCACGCCTGTTGCCAAACAAATAAAGCTCGTTGGCGTAAGACTGGGGGTGATCGCCGTTTATTAAACTCAATAAAGTGGACTTTCCTGAGCCATTAGGGCCTTGCAATAACCATTTTTCGCCAGCTTTAACTTCCCAGTTGATATTTTTTAATACTTGTTTTTCGCCATAGCTGATGTTTACATCAACCATTTTTACCATATCAGTTGATGAATAAATTGGCGACTCCTTTAAAAAAGCGGGGATTTTCCTTTTATGTATTTCAGGTGGAAGATCTCCAATTTCTCTTGAAAATGAACTTACAATCTGCCCGTCTATAATCTCCGCAAAGGAATCGATGCTTTCTGGAAATTCTAAATCATTACAGATTAAAATTAATTGTACACCTTCTGCTGTAATCTGATCCAAAAGCGTATTCAGGTTTTTGCGCGATGCTTTATCTAAACCGGTATAAGGCTGATCGATAATTAACAATTGGGGTTTTAACCATAAGGCTTTAACCAGTTGCAGTTTTTTATGTTCGCCGCTTGATAATTCGATTAGCTGTGAACTGGCAAAAGTAGCAAAGCCCAGTGCTTCTAAAATGGGTTCAACCAGATCGAAATGAAGTCCTTTTTCTTTGCCATAAGCTACCAGTTCTGCATGTACTGTTAAAGTATCATTGGCCTGTAAACTGGTGTAGCGTTGCTGATAATAAAAGTTTGCAACACCTTCGAGATTTTTAAACTGATACCAGCTTTCTACAAATAAAACTTCGGCCGGTAATTTACTCTGGGCGTCGTAATTGATTTCAATACTGCCCTGTGAAGGAATTAAACCCGCAATAGCTTTAGCCAAAGAAGTTTTTCCGCTGCCACTTTCGCCCCATAAAACCCAGTTTTGGCCCACATTTACTTCCCAATACAAATCCTTTAGCACCGTTTTATTGCGGTAACTTAAGTTTAGGTTTTGTATGTAGACAAATGGTTTAAGCATTATTTTGCCTGTTCAAATTCTGCGATTAATTCTTTTTGGGCCAAGATGAAATCGATATCATCATAACCGTTTATCAAACACGATTTTTTGTAAGGATTGATCTCAAATGATTCTTGAGCACCAGTTTCTACAATGGTAACCGTTTGATTTTCTAAATCAACTTCTAGGGCTGATTTTGGATTGTTGTCAACCGCGTTGAAAATCTGCGCCAAGAACTCATCACTTACCTGGATGGGTAATAAACCATTGTTCAGGGCATTTCCTTTAAAGATATCGGCAAAGAAACTGCTGATTACCGCGTCAAAACCAGCATCTTGAATAGCCCATGCAGCGTGCTCGCGACTACTGCCACATCCAAAGTTTTTTCCTGCTACTAAAACCTGGCCGCTATAGGTTGGGTTGTTCATCACGAAATCAGCTTTAGGCTGGTTATCGTTTTCATAACGCCAATCGCGGAACAAGTTTTCGCCAAAACCCTCGCGGGTAGTCGCTTTTAGAAACCTCGCAGGGATAATCTGGTCGGTATCGATGTTCTCTATATTTAAAGGCACTACTGCCGATGTTAATTTTGTGAATTTTTTCATGTCAATTAGTATCAAGTAAGGAGTATCAAGTAGCGAGACTTGTATTCCACTTTTTATCTTTATTCTTTAAGCCTTTTGCTTAATGGTGGTAATTTTATGCTCCATGTTTTTACCCTCCACCTTAAGCCTTACAACCCTCTACCATCTCAAAGTGTTCAACTGTTGGGAAAGGATCATAAAAGTGATGTAATAACTTTTTCCAATCCTGGTATGCTGCTGACCCTCTGAAACCTTCGGTATGTGCCTCCATTGTTTTCCAGTTTACCAGCAGGATATATTTATTTTCTACCTCTACACATTTTTGAAGCTGATGCGAAATGTAACCTTCCATCGAAGAAATGATTTTTTCCGCTTCGCTAAAAACTCTTTCAAAATCAGCCGATAATCCGGCTTTTACATTTAATATGGCAACTTCTAGAACCCCCACCCCCCTTAAGGGGGCTTTTGATCGAGTGCTGGTAGTATTATTATTCATCTTGCTAAAGTCCCCTTTAGGGGATTTAGGGGTTAACCTTCTCCAACAAATCCCTTACATCAGTAATTTTTCCGGTTACAGCAGCAGCTGCTGCTGTAAGTGGACTGGCCAATAATGTACGTGCATTTTGCCCTTGTCTGCCTTCGAAGTTTCTGTTTGATGTAGATACACAATATTTACCTGCCGGGATTTTATCTTCGTTCATACCTAAACAGGCACTACAGCCTGGTTCGCGTAACTGGAAACCAGCGGCTTCGAAAATTTTATCCAAACCTTCGTTTTTAGCTTGTTGCTCAACTTGTTTCGATCCCGGAACAATCCAAACCGTAACATTATCGGCTTTGCGTTTACCTTTAACAAAATCGGCAACTTCGCGTAAATCTTCAATGCGTGAGTTGGTACAGCTTCCAATGAATACATAATCAACCGGTTTCCCGATTAATGAAGAATCGTCATCAAAGCCCATATAATCTAACGCTTTCTGGTACGAAAGTTTTTCTTTTTCTGGTTGTGCACCTGTTGCCGGAATATGTTCCTGAATACCCATGCCCATTCCAGGGTTGGTACCATAGGTAATCATAGGGGCGATATCTGCTGCATCGAAAGTTAAAACACTATCGAATTTCGCATCAGCATCGCTATATAATGTTTTCCAATAAGCTAAAGCTTTATCCCACTCTTCGCCAGCTGGAGCAAATTCTCTTCCTTTAATGTAATCGAAAGTTGTTTGATCTGGTGCAATTAATCCACCGCGTGCACCCATTTCGATACTCATATTACAGATCGTCATACGGGCTTCCATACTTAAAGCTTCGATTGCTGAACCTGCGTATTCTATAAAATAACCTGTACCGCCTGCGGCAGAGATTTTAGCAATAATGTATAAGATAATGTCTTTCGCGCCAACACCCTTTCCAAGCTCGCCGTTTACCTCAATTTTCATGGTTTTAGGTTTCGACTGCAATAAACATTGCGTTGCAAAAACCTGCTCTACCTGCGAAGTACCGATACCAAATGCAATGGCACCAAAAGCACCATGGGTTGAGGTATGGCTATCGCCGCAAACCATTGTTTTACCAGGTAAGGTGATACCCAACTCAGGGCCGATAACATGCACAATGCCTTGAAAAGGATGGCCTAAACCATACAGTTCTACACCAAATTCTGCACAATTTTTGGTTAACATATCCACCTGATAGCGTGAAAGCTCCTCTTTAATTGGCAATAACTGATTTAAGGTAGGTACGTTATGATCGGCCGTTGCAACAGTCTGCTTCGGACGAAAAACAGGTAATCCTCTTTTGCGCAAACCATCAAATGCCTGCGGAGAGGTTACCTCGTGTATTAAGTGTGTATCAATGTATAAAATATCAGGAAATCCTTCTTCACTTTTTACAACGTGAGCATCCCAAATTTTTTCTACTAATGTTTTTGACATTTTAACCCCCTAGCCCCCTAAAGGGGGAATTTAAGTTTGTAATTATTTATTTTTATAAGACCTGTCCAAAGTCCCCTCTCTTTTTAGGAGAGGGGATTTTGGGGTGAGGTTATGCTGTTTTAATCGCTTTCATTGCAGTCATTGCTTTACGCAAAGTTGCTCCAATTTGTTCTACCTGGTGAGAACGGATAGCCTCGTTGATATCGATTAATTGTCTGTTATCAACAGCGCCATCCTTACCTTCATTGAAGTTTTTACCAACTAGATCAGTATCTACTTTTTTCATGAAATCGCCCAAAAGCGGTTTACAAGCCTGATCGAACAAATAACAACCGTATTCAGCAGTATCAGAAATAACACGGTTCATTTCGAACAATTTCTTACGTGCAATGGTGTTGGCAATAAGTGGTGTTTCGTGTAACGATTCGTAGTAAGCCGACTCTGGTTTGATACCTGCCTGTACCATGGTTTCGAAAGCCAATTCAACACCAGCGCGAACAAAAGCCACCATTAAAGTATAGTTATCGAAATATTCTTGCTCACCGATTTTAACATCACCAGCAGGCGTTTTTTCGAAAGCGGTTTCGCCAGTTTCAGCTCTCCAAGCCAATAGGTTTTTATCACCATTTGCCCAATCTTCCATCATGATACGGCTAAATTCGCCACTCATAATATCATCCTGGTGTTTTTGGAATAATGGACGCATAATGTCTTTCAATTCTTCCGAAATTTCGAAGGCTTTGATTTTAGCCACATTGCTTAATCTGTCCATCATGGCCGTAATACCACCTTGTTTTAAGGCTTCGGTAATTACCTCAACACCATATTGAACCAATTTAGAAGCATAACCTGCATCGATTCCTTTTTCTACCATTTTATCGAAAGATAGGATAGAACCTGTTTGCAATAAACCACAAAGGATGGTTTGCTCGCCCATTAAATCTGATTTTACTTCAGCTACGAAAGATGATTTTAATACACCAGCTCTGTGACCGCCTGTACCAGCGCAATATGCTTTTGCCTGTGCCAATCCTTTACCTTGAGGATCGTTTTCAGGGTGAACTGCAATTAAGGTAGGAACACCAAAACCACGAACATATTCTGCTCTAACTTCGCTACCTGGGCATTTAGGCGCAACCATAATAACGGTTAAATCTTTACGGATCTGCATGCCTTCTTCAACGATATTGAAACCGTGAGAATATAACAAAGTAGCTCCTTCTTTCATTAAAGGCATAATTGCATTTACAACAGCGGTGTGTTGCTTATCTGGAGTAAGGTTAATTACTACATCTGCATTTGGAATCAGCTCTTCGTAAGTGCCAACTGTAAAATTGTTTTCAGTTGCATTTTTCCACGAATCGCGTTTGCCTTCAATTGCTTCCTTACGTAAAGTGTAGCTTACATCTAAACCACTATCTCTTAAATTTAAACCTTGGTTTAAGCCTTGTGCGCCACAACCTACAATTACCAGTTTTTTACCTTTTAATGCGCTAACGCCATCTAAAAATTCAGAACTGTCCATGAAGTCGCAAACACCTAATTGGTTTAATTTTTCTCTAAGAGGTAATGTGTTAAAATAATTTGCCATTGTTTTTTATTGGTTAATTTCTATTTAATTATCGTTATATATTCTTTTTTCCTTCGGGTTGATTACAGATGAAGTGATTACACTGATTTTTTTATTATCGGTTCATATCTCATCTATCTTACATCATCCTTTTTTGCCATGGTTCGTATTCTCACGAAACATTTTTTCCTTCGGTTTGATTTCACAGATGAAGTGATTTCACCGATTTTTATTTGAAAAGCAGGTTCCTGTGCTTTTCGGTTGTTTCAGTCCCGCTATTCGTTAAATTAGGCTGTGCTTCGATTACGCTCAGCATGACAGTCTAAAATTTTTACTGCTATCGGGTTTATTTTAGTTGGGTCTGTTTTTCAAAACCCTCATCCGCCTCACATCTTTTTATATCTGTCTTTTCAGTGCCCATGCATAACCTTGGTGTACATTATCATGACCAATAGTTGTGATCAGAATTTCTTCAATGCTGTTCATCTGTACGCCATAGGTAGCTGTTGTAAAAGGAGTGATGTTTGAAAATTTTCCATTTGTATAATCTTCCTTTATTTTTTCAATGCTTTCTAACGCGATGGTTTTCAATTCAGCTACTTCTTCTTCTGTTACGGTGTAAGTTGGCTTCGTATCTTTTTTATAATACTCGTTAAATTTTACCGAGGTTGCATCTTGCAATACACCTGTACGAACATAACAAAGCGTTTGCGTGCTCACTACAACATGGCCAAAATTCCAGATAATGTTATTGTTGTAACCATCCGGAATTTTATTTAATTCTTCGATTGTTAAATCACCTATCAACTTAATAAATGCCTTGCGTGAGTTTATTATAAAATCAAATACCTCGTTCATCATATTATAATTTGTATCTATCTACTTATCGTTTTGTTTTTCAGCTTCGGTTAATTACTTTATTATAATCGGTATCACTTTATTGCATTTCATGTTCCCGATTTTTCTTAAAGATTGCTTCGTCGTTCCTCCTCGCAATGACGGATTTGTTGTAGACCCTACATCGTAAAAATCTTTCCGCCTTTTTCTAAAAACTCGTTTTCTACTAATTCTTCACCAGGTTCGAAAGCTTCGAATTCCTTTAGTTTTTCATGGAAACCTGCACTGTCTTTAATAATGGCTACTCTTGCAGATCTCACAAATTCAATTAGTTCGTAAGGTTCTAAAGCTTTTACCAAAGCATCAGTTTCTTCGCGGTGACCAGTTACTGCAAAAACGGTATAATCTTTACGGATCACTACCGCACTCGCGCCGTATTGTCTTAATAAACGCTCTACGGTTACTTTTTCTGCAATTTCATCTGTAGAAACTTTGTAAAGCGCCAATTCCTGCCAGATAATTTCTTCGTTGGTGTTGAAATAAACTTTCAATACCTCAATCTGCTTTTCTATTTGACGGGCAAGCTTTCTCACTACTTCGTAACCTTCGTGGATGACGATGTTGAAACGGTGTATTCCTTCAATTTCTGATGCGGAACTGTTTAAACTTTCGATATTGATTTTTCTTTTCGAGAAAATAATCGCAATCCTGTTGAGTAAACCAATGCGGTTTTCGGCATAAACCGTAATGGTGTATTCCTGCTTTCCGTCTAAATCGGCTTTATCTATTTTATGTTCTATTGTATTTTCAGTACTCATGTCCAAAATTTTTACCACCAAGGCACAAAGGCCACGAAGGTTTTGTTTATGCTATTTTTCGCTTTAGTCTTTCTGCTTTAATCTTTCAGCCTACTTCAACCTGATTTCGCTTACACTCATTCCTTGAGGAACCATAGGGAAAACATTATTTTCTCTGCCTACCATAACTTCTAATAGGTAAGAACCTTCGTGGTTGATCATGGTTTCTAATGCCTGTCTTAAGTTTGCACGCTCATCAACTTTGCCCGCTTCGATATAATACGATTTTGCTAAAGCAACAAAGTCAGGACTGGTGATATTCACGAAAGAATAACGTTTATCATGAAACAGTTGTTGCCATTGGCGAACCATACCTAAAAAGCGGTTGTTCAAGATCAGAATTTTTACTGCTGCGCCAAACTGCATAATGGTACCCAATTCCTGAGGCGTCATCTGGAAACCACCATCACCGATAATAGCGATAACGGTTTTATCAGGTGCACCATATTTAGCGCCAATTGCTGCTGGTAAACCAAAGCCCATTGTACCTAAACCACCAGAAGTAATGTTGCTGCGGGTATTGTTAAATTTAGCATAACGACAGGCTACCATTTGGTGCTGACCAACATCGGTAACGATTACGGCATCACCACCACAGATCTCGTTGATGTTGCGCAATACTTCGCCCATGGTCATTTCATCACCAGTTGGATAAAGCTCTGGAGTAATGACTTGATCTATTTCCTCCTGGTTATATTGTCTGAACTTAGCTAACCAATCTTCGTGTTTGTTTTCGTTAACTAAATTGGTTAATAGGGGTAAAGTTTCTTTACAGTCGCCCCAAACACCAACTTCTGCCTTAACATTTTTATCAATTTCGGCAGGGTCGATATCTAAATGCACCACTTTAGCTTGTTTAGCATATTTATCTAAACGACCGGTTACACGGTCATCAAAACGCATACCGATGGCAATAATTACATCAGCTTCGTTGGTTAATACGTTTGGGCCGTAATTACCGTGCATCCCTAACATACCTACATTTAGCGGGTGTGAAGTTGGAATAGCACCCTCGCCCATAATGGTCCATGCAGCAGGGATTCCTGATTTATTGATAAAAGCTTTGAATTCTTCTTCAGCTTTACCCAAAATAACACCTTGTCCAAATAAAATGAAAGGTTTTTTTGCTGAATTGATTAATTCGGCTGCCTGCTCGATATATTCGATCCTAACTTTTGGCTTCGGGCGATAACTGCGGATGTGGTTGCACTTTACATATTCAGGAAATTCCTCCAATTGTAATTGTGCATTTTTGGTAATATCGATTAAAACAGGACCTGGTCTGCCACTTTTAGCGATATAAAAAGCTTTAGCCAATACCTCTTGAATTTCTTTGGCATCAGTAACCTGATAGTTCCATTTTGTAACTGGAGTAGTAATGTTAATCACATCAGTTTCCTGAAAAGCATCCGTTCCCAATAGGTGGGCGAAAACCTGTCCGGTGATACAAACCAATGGCGTACTATCGATTTGCGCATCTGCCAAGCCAGTAACCAAATTGGTTGCACCTGGCCCGCTGGTTGCGAAAACAACACCAACTTCGCCGCTTGCTCTTGCAAAACCCTGAGCGGCGTGGATACCACCTTGCTCATGGCGAACCAAGATGTGTTCTAATTTATCAGCATAATCATAAAGAGCATCATAAATAGGCATGATTGCTCCTCCCGGATAACCGAAAATGGTGGTTACACCTTCTTCAATTAATCCATTCAACAAAACTTGCGAGCCTGTTCCTTTGAATAAGGTTTTTGAGGTTTCTGCTTTCGCCTCGTTTTGTTGTATTGTATCTTGTGCAGTTTCCATAGTTATGTTTTTGCGATTCTACTATTCTTTAATTTTAAACCCAATTCTTTGTCTGTCGTTCCATTTTAATTGAGCAATTTTCTCGTCTATTAAGTTTTCCATTGCATCATACAGCTCGTTGAGCTGAACATCATGTTCACCAATCCGTTCTTTAATTTCTGTTAACTGTTCATTAAGGTTGCTTTGCTTCAGCAAAATTTTCCGAACGTCAACAAAGGCTCTCATAATGGCAATATTCATGTTAATTGCCTTATCACTTTTCAAAACGCCACTCAACATGGCAACCCCTTGCTCTGTAAAGGCATAAGGCAATTTTCGAGTACCTCCCCAACTTGAAGTCACAATTTGTGACTTCAAGTTGGTTCCGCCTGTCATCACAATTTGTGATGATGTACCTTGATTACTTGCATCAATCTGAAGTCTTATCTCTTCAAACTCAGTAGAAGTTAACTGAAACATAAAATCTTCTGGAAAACGCTTTATGTTACGTTTTACCGCCTGATTCAGTGCCTTCGTTTCAACTTCATAAAGCGATGCCAAATCGAAATCCAGCATTACTCTTTCTCCCCGGATTTCATAAATCCTATTCTGAATACTTTTAATTATTTGCATAATTTATTTTATTAGTAATCAATTAATCTGGGGGATGATTTTTTGATTTTAGTATTCGTCAGTTACGCAACCACTAGCTGCGTCTGAAACGGTTTTAGCATATTTATATAAAACACCTTTTGTTACTTTTAATGCTGGTTGTACATAGTTTTTTCTACGCGCTGCAATCACTTCGTCACTTACCTGTAAGCTAATGATGTTGTTTACCGCATCGATCAAAATCCGGTCTTCATCTTCTACCAAGCCTATTAAACCACCTTTGTAAGATTCAGGTGTAATGTGACCAACCACAAATCCATGCGTACCACCAGAGAAACGTCCGTCGGTAATTAAAGCCACTGATTTGCCTAAACCAGCACCAATAATTGCTGAAGTTGGTTTTAACATTTCTGGCATACCTGGCGCACCTACCGGACCTGAATTTTTAATTACGATTACATCGCCAGGTTGAACACGTCCGCTTGAAATTCCGGCAATTAAATCGTGTTCGCCGTCGAATACACGTGCAGGGCCTTCAAATTTCTCACCTTCTTTTCCACTTATTTTTGCAACAGAACCTTTTTCAGCCAGGTTTCCGTAAAGAATCTGTAGGTGACCAGTGGCTTTAATCGGCTCACTTAGTTTCTGGATGATTTTTTGATCATAATCCATAACCGATTTTACATCGGCTAAATTCTCAGCCATGGTTTTTCCGGTAACAGTTAAACAATCTCCATGTAATAAACCCTCGTTTAATAAATATTTCAATACTGCCGGGATACCTCCATATTGATGTAAATCCTGCATTAAGTATTTTCCACTAGGTTTGAAATCGGCAAGTACCGGTGTTACATCACTCATGCGCTGGAAATCATCCTGAGAGATTTCGATACCGATAGCTTTGCCCATTGCAATAAAATGTAATACTGCATTCGTACTGCCACCTAAAATGATAATAGAACGAATGGCATTTTCGAATGCTTTTCTCGTCATGATATCAGATGGTTTGATATCTTTCTCTAATAAAATTTTGATGTATTTACCCGCATCTAAACATTCTTGTTTTTTCTCCTCGCTGATTGCTGGGTTTGAAGATGAATAAGGCAAACTCATACCTAAAGCCTCAATTGCTGATGCCATTGTGTTTGCAGTATACATCCCTCCACAAGCACCTGCACCAGGGCAAGTATGTTTTATGATGCCCTGATAGTCTTCCTCAGAAAGGTTGCCACATATTTTCTGCCCCAGAGCTTCGAAAGCTGAAACGATGTTCAATTCTTCGCCTTTGTAATGGCCGGGCGCAATCGTACCACCATAAACCATAATTGAAGGACGATCTAAACGTGCCATGGCCATAATCGCGCCAGGCATGTTTTTATCACAGCCAGGGATAGAGATAATTCCATCATAATATTGGCCACCGCAAATGGTTTCGATACTATCAGCAATTACATCGCGGCTTACCAGCGAGTAACGCATACCATCTGTACCGTTGCTCATCCCATCACTTACGCCAATGGTATTAAAAACCAAGCCCACTAAATCATTATTCCAGACCCCTTTTTTCACATCTTTTGCCAGATCGTTAAGGTGCATATTGCAGGTGTTACCATCGTAACCCATACTTGCAATACCGACCTGTGCTTTAGCCATATCAGCATCAGTTAATCCGATTCCGTAAAGCATAGCTTGCGCTGCCGGTTGTGTAGGGTCTTGTGTAAATGTTTTACTGTACTTGTTTAATTCGCTCATTGTTTAAATTGTATGTATGCTGTTGTATTTCAATTATTTCTTTTTGAGGCAAAAAAAAACCGCCTCTTGTGGGAGGCGGTTTCGATATGGTATATTTTTAATATTATACGCAACGATTTCCACCTCTCTTTTGAGAAATGACAATAATTAGGTTGCTAATAATGTTTGTGTTTATATTCATGTCTTTGATGAATCACAAACATACTAACTATTTAAAAAATTAAAGAACTATTTAATCTTATTTATTTTTTTACTCCGATCACGATTCCTGTTGCCCAAACCTGCTTGGTTAAGTGCAGATCATCACGGGATTCTAAATCTTTGATCAATTTTATAGCCTTATCCTGGTGGCCATCAGGCCAATTCGATTGTGGCAGCATATCATCGATGATGTAAAGTCCGCCGGTATTCAGCATAGATATCGCCTCATCTAAAAGCAAATATTTTCCATGCCAGGTATCAGCAAAAATATAATCGAACTTTTTGTCTTTATTCTTTTCAATCCATTCCGCACCATCGGTATCAACTAATGTTAAACGATCATCCTCACCAAGAAAAGTTTTGGCAATCGCTAAAAATTTAGCGTCATTATCTATCGAGGTAAGTGTACTATTTTGATCTAAACCATCTAATATCCAGGAAGTAGATAAACCTGTTCCTGTTCCAAGTTCCAGAAATTTACCTGAAGGCTTGGTAGAAGCAAGTGTTCTGAGCAAAGAGCAAGTCAACACATCAGATGCCATGTCAAATCCTGATGCTTTTGTTGCACCATTAATTTGCTGGTAGGCTTTCGGGAAGTGTTGATTGATTTCTTCAGTCATCTGTTTTTAAGTACTTTTTTATTGTTTAGAATTCTTTTTGGTTGATGGTTTTTTAGTCGATGGTTTATAGCTTAATCGGCCATCAACAATGAACTATTTAACTATCAGCCAGTATGCTTCTCGCTATATAATCACTTCGTAATTCACTTTTTCCAGTACCAGGTTTTTATAAGCTCGCTGTATGGTATAACCGAGAGATTCTCTCCACAACGGGCGATACACAATATCATCAATTGATGCTATACCTGCTATCTCGGTTGCTGTTCCACATAAGAAAGCGCTGTCGGCATTTTTTAAATCTTCTGTAGTTAATTTTTTCTCAATGCATTCTATATCCAGAACGGTGCAAAGTTCTTTTACGGTTGCACGTGTAATTCCTGGTAAAATATTTCCTAAAGATGGTGTAAACAGTTTTCCGTCTTTTTCAAGAAAGATGTTTGCTCCAGATGCCTCGGCAACAAAACCGTGCATATCCAAAAGCAAAGCCTCGTCATAACCTTTAATATTTGCCGCAGTAGTAGCTAAAATAGAATTAACATAGTTTCCACTCAATTTCGCCTCCATTGGAATCGATTTTGGGTTTGGCCTTTCATAATCAGAAACCGTTAATTTTAACAATTTGTTACCAGAATATGCATCCCATTCCCAGGCACAGATTAAGATCGAAACCCCACTCGGTTCGTTTAATTTCATGTTCGGGTGGCAAAATACCAGGGGACGGATATATGCATCTTTCAGTTTGTTCAACTGAAGTAATTTATAGGTTGCTGCAATTAATTCCTGTTTATCCCATGGGAAAGGAATGTTTGCCAACTGGCAAGAATGCTCTAAGCGATCGAAATGGGCCGCGGCTTTGAAAATGCGGTTGCCGTTGTGTGTTTTATAGGCTCTAATACCCTCGAAAGCAGCATAGCCGTAGTGTAGCGACTGCCCGTAAAGGTCGGTACTGCTATTTACAGCTTTTTCGAACTGTCCATCAAGGTAAATAATCGTATTAGAATTATAGTATTTCATCTGTTTATTCTTATTGTTTTTTAACCGTCAGATGGAGCTTACCATGATAAATAAGCATTCCATTTTTTATTTTGACTATTTATCATGGGCGGTTCATAATACTGTCTTTTTGTTATTTAAAAAAAGCGTCCCGTTTGTATCGGGACGCTTTAGGTATATTTAGTTTTTTAAAATCTATTTAAACTGCGTCCGCTTATTACCCCATAAAATGTTTAGGAGTAGGAGGTTAAGTAAAATGACAGGTAACAACACTACATTACCAGCTGCTTTTGCAGTAGTAGCGGTAGAAAATATGTTGTTCTGACTAGTCATTGTTATCTTATTGTTTATAAAAACCAATTTAGTTTTTGGTTCATTAATATGCAAGAGAAATCAGAAAAAAGTTAAATAAGAATATTATTTTGAAAATGCATTAATAATCAGAATATTATTCTTAACTAGAGTTGGATTAGTTATTTAATGCCGATAGCCGTAGACCAAATATCAAAACGGTATACAGTCTGTTTGTTATGCTTGCATTATAAATTTTCTATTTTTCTGCCTAAAACGAGTTAAAGGCTGTATGAAATTGAAAATTCAGGTCAGATTTTGATGTTAAAATGCGAAGAATTATTGATGTTTCCTTTGTGCATATTAAGGTATTATTAAACTCCTTTGATTGCTTATTGGAAATAGTTATGTAATTTAATATTAGAAACTATTCCCATGAAAACAATTTACCTTTCGATTCTTTTAATTGTATTATTTAGTGGTTGTTCCCCGTCAGATTCAAGCTCGCATCTCAAAATGGGAAATCAAACCATTTTAACTTCTGATGCGGTAAAGTTATCTGTTAAGGTAGCAGGAAAAGGCCCTGTTTGTATTTACTTGCATGGAGGCCCTGGTCAGGATTTTCTTTCCTTTGAAAAAATGGGTGGAGCAAGCCTGGAGAAATGTTTAACAATGGTTTATCTGGATCAAAGAGGATCTGGTCATTCGCAAAATGCAAAAAATTATAGTTTAGACCGGATTGTTCAAGATGTTGAAGAACTGCGGTTAAAATTGGGCGTAGAAAAAGTGTACTTACTTAGTCATTCATTCGGTGGTATTCTGGCCATTAACTATGCCTTGAAGTATCCAGAACATTTATCTGGCATCATCATGGCGAATACAATAGCCCATTTCATGAATCCAAACCAGGTGAAGGAACAAATTGAATATGGATATCGGTTACTAAAAAAGGATACCACTATAAATGAAACAGATTTTAAAAAATTAATGAATGGAGCGTCGCTGGTTAGAAAAAAGTTAAGCGCGGTGCATCTTGGATATAAATATATTGCCAATGATGTAAATACCGTTATCAAAATGGACAGCATCGAAAATTCCTATAAACGTACATCAGATTTCGGAATGACGCTGTTTATGCCTTTAATGGATAGCACAAAGATGCATAAGTATCCAGAATATTTTAAAGATTATGCTTTACTTACCAGTGAAATTAAAACACCAGCCTTGATTATAACGGGTAAGGATGATCACGCTGTTGGACCGAACTATTACAAAAATTATAAATTTAAAAACCAAAAGGTAGTGCAATTAAACGGCTCGCACATGCTTTATTATGAAAACAGTAAGGAATTTACTGTGGCGGTTTGTGATTTTGTTAAACAATAACATAAACAAAAAACCTCCCTGATTTTTAAATCGGGAGGCTTTTTGTTTTCGTCGCTCTGAGTTCTTTTACAGATGCTGAAATAAATTCAGCATGACGAATAATTAGATTAAGCGACGCCTTCAGCTAAAACCACAATTTTGTTGTGAATAGCTTCTACTACACCGCCTTTAATAAAAAAGCGTTGCTCATCAGCTTTGTTTGCTTTTATAATAACTTCTCCATCTTCTAAAGTAGAGATGATAGGGGCATGGTCTTTTAAAATCTGGAAAGAGCCTAAAGTACCAGGAACCGTAACTGCTGTTACTTCACCTTCGAAAACTTTTTTATCTGGAGTTAATATTTCTAAATTCATGTTTTTTTTGTTTGGCGTAGAGCGTAGGGCGTGGGGCGTTTACACGCTTGTCGCCTAACGCTTGTCGCGTTTCTTAGTTCGCTTCTGCTAATAATTTTTTACCTTTTTCGATCGCATCTTCAATGCTACCAACCAAGTTAAATGCAGCTTCTGGATACTCATCAACTTCACCATCCATGATCATGTTAAATCCTTTGATGGTATCTTTAATGTCGACCAATACACCTTTTAAGCCGGTAAATTGCTCAGCTACGTGGAAAGGTTGAGATAAGAAACGCTGAACACGACGTGCTCTTGATACAACTAATTTATCTTCTTCAGATAATTCGTCCATACCTAAGATCGCGATGATATCTTGTAATTCTTTGTAACGTTGTAAAGTTTCTTTAACACGTTGTGCAGTGTTATAATGTTCATCACCTAAAACAGCAGGAGAAAGGATACGTGAAGTAGAATCCAATGGATCTACCGCAGGATAAATACCTAGTTCAGCAATTTTACGCGAAAGTACTGTAGTAGCATCTAAGTGGGCAAAAGTTGTTGCCGGAGCCGGGTCAGTTAAATCATCCGCTGGTACGTATACCGCTTGTACTGATGTAATTGATCCACGTTTTGTTGAAGTAATACGCTCTTGCATTAAACCCATCTCAGTTGCCAATGTTGGTTGGTAACCTACAGCTGATGGCATACGACCTAATAAAGCCGACACCTCAGAACCTGCCTGCGTAAAACGGAAGATGTTATCAACGAAGAAAAGGATGTCTTTTCCAGCGCCTTCGCCATCACCATCACGGAAATATTCAGCAACAGTTAATCCTGATAATGCTACACGTGCACGTGCACCAGGAGGCTCGTTCATTTGACCGAAAACCAATGTTGCTTTAGATTCTTTTAATTTTTCAGTATCAACAGCTTTCAAATCCCATCCACCTTTTTCCATTGAGTGTAAGAATTCGTCACCATAGTTGATAACACCTGACTCAATAAACTCACGAAGTAAATCGTTACCCTCACGAGTACGCTCACCAACACCTGCGAATACTGACAAACCAGCATAAGCTTTAGCGATGTTGTTTACCAACTCCATAATTAATACGGTTTTGCCTACACCAGCACCACCGAATAAACCGATTTTACCACCTTTTGCATATGGCTCTAATAAATCGATAACTTTAATACCTGTAAAAAGTACCTCAGTTTCAGTTGATAAATCTTCAAACTTAGGAGGGGTAGCATGGATAGGACGACCATCAGTTTTATCAACTGTGTTGATACCGTCAATCGCTTCACCAACTACATTAAATAAACGACCTTTAATTTGGTCGCCAACTGGCATTTTAATCGCAGCACCAGTGTCAACTACGTCCATTCCACGAACTAAACCGTCTGTAGAGTCCATCGAGATTGCGCGTACACGATCTTCACCTAAGTGCTGTTGAACTTCTAAAACAATTTTTTGTCCATTTTCTTTCGTTATCTCTAACGCATCAAAAATTTTAGGTAGATGGGCATCATTAGCAAAGCTAACGTCAACCACAGGGCCGATAATTTGTGCTATTTTTCCTAAGTTAGGCATATCTGTTGTGAGTAAATTTATTACAGTCAATGAATTAAAGCTGTTTATAGGGGCTCCAATTCGGTTGGCAAAGTTAAGTTTTTCTTACTTAATTTTAAATATATATTATAAATTTTTTCAACATGGTTTTTATAGATAATTTAGCGCCATAAATAAGGCATATGAAAACCATTTTAACAACAGGTAGCAACGGTCTTTTAGGGCAGAAATTAACTGAAAAAATTCTCACCGAAGGCAGGGTAAAGCTTGTTGCCACTTCTAAAGGAACAAATCGCTATCCGGTAAAGGATGGGTATAGATATGCAGAAATGGATATTTTAAATGCTGTTCAGGTTAGGGAAGTTATTGAAAGATACAGCCCTGATGCCATTGTGCACACCGCCGCAATGACCAATGTTGATATTTGTGAAGCTAATAAAGCGCTTTGTCGCCATCTAAATGTAGATGCAGTTCAAACGCTGATATCAATATGTGAAGAAAAAAACATTCAACTTATTCATTTAAGTACCGATTTTGTTTTTGATGGTGCCGACGGTCCATATAAAGAAGAGGATGCAGTTAATCCGGTAAGTTATTATGGCGAATCGAAAGTGCTGGCAGAAGAGCTGTTGAAGAACTCAAAAGCAAACTGGGCAATCTTAAGAACAATATTGGTATATGGGATAACCAGCGATATGAGCCGGAGCAATATTGTACTTTGGGCCAAAGAGGCATTAGAAAAAGCATCGCCTATTAATGTAGTAAACGATCAGTGGCGCATGCCCACTTTAGCTGAGGATTTAGCTGAAGCCTGCTTATTGGCGGTAGAAAAAAATGCAAAAGGAATTTACCATGTATCGGGGAAAGATTACATGAGTATTGCAGATTTAGTGCGAAAAGTTGCCGATTTTTGGGGCCTTGATCAATCATTTATTAATGAAATAAGTTCTACAGGTTTAAATCAAACGGCTAAACGACCGATTAGAACTGGCTTTGTTTTAGATAAGACCATTAAAGATCTGGATTACCGTCCACATAGTTTTGAAGAAGGCTTGGCGATTTTAGATCAGCAGATGAAAAAAGATAATTAGTTCAGTGGTCATTAGTTCATTTTGGGGATGCAATACTAATGAACAATGGCCAATGAACTATTGAACCAATTAATATATTTAACCCATAAAAAATACATAATGACATTACAAGTTGGCGATAACGCCCCTGATTTCAAATTATACAGTTCAGATTTAACCGAAATTGCGCTTTCTGGTTTCAAAGGTAAAAAAGTAATTATTCACTTTTTCCCGATGGCTTTTACCGGAACATGTACAGAACAATTATGTACCATGCGTGATAATTTTAGCTATTACGAAGGTATAAATGCACAGGTAATTGGCATCTCAGTTGATTCTCCATTCTCTTTGGCTAAGTTTAAAGAAGTTCAAAGTTATCAGTTCCCTTTATTGTCTGATTTTAACAAAGAAGTATCAGCAGCTTATGGTGCTTTTTATGATGAATTTGTATTTGGATTGAAAGGCGTTTCGAAAAGGGCAGCTTTTGTGATTGATGAAGAAGGAAAAATAGCTTATGCAGAAGTTTTAGAAGATGCGCATGATTTGCCTGATTTTAAAGCAATTAATGATGCATTGAGCGCGTAAAGCTTATTCTGCAAAGAATTATTTTTAGATTTTTTTAAAATTTAATTGGAAATTAAAATATCAAATTATACCTTTGCAGTCCGTTAACGATACGGAAACGCATTTGTAGCTCAATTGGATAGAGCATCTCACTACGGATGAGAAGGTTTGGGGTTCGAATCCCTACAAGTGCACTTGAAGGGATGATTTTTAAATCATCCCTTTTTTTGTCTACTATCATGATGTATAAATATCTCATTTTTAGGTAGTTAAACGAAAGTATATTCATCATGCTAGGTGTTCGATAAATACCATTTTCATAGTAGAGGTTTGAATCGAACACCAAGTCAATAAATTCTCGCTTTTCCAGTGTGTCAAATTGATGAAACAATGATTTTAGGTCTGTACTACTCTTAATACATATTTTTTTTATTAAAAAAGGGTGAATTTACCCTCAATCGCCATTTATTATATTAAGACGGTCGTTTTATTTTGCTATCAATATGATGTTGTTTGATTCTTCTGCCTCTGCATTTGGTTCTGCGGTATTTTACACAACTAATAATTCAAAGACGACAATCTCGTTAAAATGATCCTTAACATTTCTTTTTCGTGCGGTGGCATTTTCAATGTCGGATTCTTTCCTGTCAATTTATATATTATTATGCCATCGTTGGTTTCCTGTATCCTTATTACATCCTCAAGCTTAATGGTGTGCGCTTTTTCAGCACCATAATGTAACAGTCTTTTTTGGGTGAGGTATATTGGCCCCGAACTGATCAGTTTGGAATAGGTTCCGCCATATTTCGAACGCATTGCCCGTTCCTCATACCAGGCAACATTTTCGATGTGTAAATGGCAGCTTTCGCTTTTCTGTAGGCTGATCAGAGGGTTGAGCAAGGGTAATGGCGTGTTTTCCAGTGCCCAGTAAAGTTTCCCGTAATTGAACAGTTGCATGGTTCTGGCATCTGAGCTTGGTGTGATATTTAGGTTCTGACAGAGCATTTTCCATTGCTCTTCGTCTCTTGGAGAGATCCGTTTGGTCTGTATGAGTTTGGTAAAATACTGGGTGACGAAATTGGTTCGTATTCTATTGGAAATTTCTGTGATTATCTTTTTCGGAAGTTGTAACTGTTCCTCCAGGCGGTCAAGCTGAGTTCTTTCTTCCTCCGAAAAACGCCCGTCTGCGATAGCCTTTATATAGCATTTTTCATAGACTGATGCGCCTACTTCCCAGGTCAAGAAAGATACCTGGTCATCGTCAAGGGCTAGGATCTGCTGAAGATATTCCAGTTTTTTACGGTTGCCAAGCTCAAGTTTGAAGTCCTGGATAAGGTTATTGAGCATAACGGCATAAAACTCTTCCATATTCAGCCTGAATTCTTCCATCAGTACAATTCCGTACCGGTTGCCAATTTCTGCTATCTGGTTTTTGGTAATCATCGCAATGGGCTGGGTAGCCAAAAGGTTATTGACTTCTATGATGGCATTTTCACTTGGCTGTTGCCCAAATATCCTTTGCATCAGGCTCCGGCGTAGAAGGTTTTTCTGTTGGTATACCATGGCTTAATATTTTCTGTATTCTTCGTAAATCGGGGAGTTCCAGTTGCAGACCCCTCCATGCCAGGAGCAGGCACCTCGACCACTTGCGCCGGATGTTGTACCATCACAACAAAGGGTGATATAGCCCGAGATTCTGCGTTTTAAGGGATTGATTTTGTTGTAAAGTGTTTTGGCTCCGGAATAGTTAAGGTCCCGCGATCTGCCAAGATCCGCTACTGCCAATTTTATTTTGCCAAGTTTGTAATAACAGTAGGCCCGGTCATAGAGCAGCTTTGGATCTTCTCCATGGTCACCCAGCATTTTGTCAAAATGGATCAGTGCCGATTGGTATTTTTTCCATTTGAGCAGGTCTTCTCCACGGACAGAGTCCCGATCGTTTGTCGCTTTTCCAAGTGCAACGGTGTCGGCTATGGTTGTGAGAAAGGTGGCCGCCGTAACTAATGCGGCATCTGCCTTTTCAGGGTGATGCTTTTGGGTGTTATAGTGCGATAGATATAGGTTCAGGCTGTCCAGCCGTTTCCTGTTTTCTTCTTTTTTTATTTCCTGTTGTCTTTTTTCCTTGGCGAGATCAGCGATACGCTGTTTTTCAGCAAGTATATCTACGTGGTGGTAATGGACCAATAAAGGAATTAGTGTAATCCCGGCAAGCATGTAGCTGCCCAACCTGATCCTGTGGGTCAGTGAAAACTGTAGCTTGCGCTCCAGCCAGGATCTACCAGCAGGAAGGGTGACGATAGCGGCAAAACCCAGGACCAGCGAGATGACCGGATGAGCGATATACACTGCTGCGAAAATGAGCAGCACGATAAAGATGATAATATCGATAATTTCTTTACCGGTTTTTTTTGGCTTTTTATTAAGGTTGTTTTTCTTCGCGTTGAAATAATCGGGCAATACCTTTGCCGGCTGGGGGATAAGGTCCGGGATATATTTATGTCTGGACATGAGAGCGTATGTTTGGGAGGTTAATGTAGTGTTTTTTAATGCTTGTTTATGTCAGTCAACGGTCTTTTATATTGTTGCTGTCCACGATTTGAAACTCATCGACTTTATTGTCTACGTCAAGCTGGACGATAAACCATTTTGCCCGGACAGGTGGGGTATAGTGCTGGATGATGGGATAGAAAAGTTGCTTGTCTCTGCCATTGTAGTTTTCGGGTTTGCCGAGCAGGGCAATGAGTTCGTCCCTGGTCAGCCCTTTGATTTTTCGTTGGCCGACCAGATCCTTCAGCATTGTGTCGCGGAAAACATATCCCATGCTATCCCTTTTAGACCACTTTTTGCTGTCAAATGTTGTTTTTTGGGTATTGCTGTTACATGCAAAAATTGCGCAGATGAGTAAAGCAGGAAAAAGATTTCTTGAGATCGCCATTTATATTTTTTCTTCAATTAGGCTAAAATAGAAAGATTGATTGTTTTTTCAGTATGGAAAACCGTAAAGCAATGGTAAGTTACTCTTTCGCATTTCCAATATAGCTTTAATTGGAAATTTTGGAATTGCATGCCAGGTAGAATGGATATTGACGATGCAATTAATTTATTTATAGTGAATTAATAGTTGTTGGGTATTGGTTATGATAATAGCAGCGCTGTTCACGCCTTCCCATTATTTTTTAAAGTACCAATAGGTTGTTAATATATATGTAATAACAAATGAACATATTTTTAATCTTAAAGTAACATTATGCACACATACAGGAGATACTTTTGTGGAAAAATTGCAAATGCAATATCCATTCAAACCAAACAATAATCAATGAAACCTTTAATTTTACTCGTACTACTGGTATTTAGTAGTTTTCTCCTTAGAGCCCAAAACAATTTAGGGGCCTTTTCAGGAAGGGTGTTGGATAACACCCATGCAAAAAATGTGCCCCTGGAGGGTGTAACCATCTCGTTTAAAAACGAATCGACTGGTTTTCAAACCCGGACCCTGACCCGAAAAAATGGTTTTTTTAAAATTGAAGACCTTCCCCTTGGTGGTCCGTATACTGTATCTGTTAACTATGTGGGGTACGGCTCAGAAATATTAAAGGGATATAATCTAAATCAGGGCGACAATATCATTATTCCTGATGTATTGCTTTCCAGTTCAGAAAATAAGCTGAACGAAGTTGTGGTAAAGGGATTTTCCTATACCTCATCAAGGCAACGTATCGGTGTGGCAACAAAAATAAGTGGTGAGGCTTTAAATAGAATACCTACCACTTCCAGGAACTATCAGGATCTTGCAAAGTTATCACCTTTAACACTGGGTACCAATATTGCAGGTGCGCGGAGTAATGGTAGAGGGTTGACTATTGATGGTGTTTCTAACCGTATGAATATGTTCGGATCAACGCCAGAGGGTGCTTTCCCTGTTTCCATGGAAGCTATCCGGGAGTTTGAAGTTTCTACAAACACCTATAATGTTGCCGATGGACGTGGTGGAGCGGGATCAATCAAAGCTGTCACTAAATCCGGTACCAATGACTTTCATGCCAGTGCATGGAGCTACTATACGGGCGGAAATCTTGCAGGTGTTCAGGTAAATAATGTTAATGATGTTTGGAGCAAAGGTAAAAAAGGCCAATATACCAATACACAATACGGATTGAGTTTAAGCGGCCCGATCATTAAAGATAAAATACACTTTTTTGTCACTTATGACAAGTATATCCAGGAGCAGCCATGGATGGCCTGGGATTTTGCAAGTGCTGGCGTAAACCAGACCGATGCAGAAAATGCCCTGGGAATTACTAAAGATAACTTAGACCAGGTGGTTAAACAGCTGGAAACAAACTTTGGTGTCCCAAAAGTGCAGCAGTACGGTAGCATGAATATTAAAAGAACAACAGATAATGCACTCGCCAGATTTGATTTTAATCTGGATGAGATCAACCATTTGACGTTTAAAGCAAATTACCATGTTTATGTGCAACCGGACAAGGCACCTAGTGGCGGTCTGTTCAGTACGCAGTATAAAGGCAGACAAAGAGATGCAAGTTTCTTGCTTAACTTAACATCAAGATTTAATTCCGGTCTTAAGAACGATTTGAAATTATCGTATTCTGATCTTAAAAGAACGGGTAATAATGTCTACCCAAGGGTGCCGGTTGGTGTGGTGAAGGTAAAATCTACTTTGCCCAACGGCGCGTCAAAGGAGGTGAATGTAACCTTTGGAAACCAATATTGGGCACCCGAAACAATTGGATCGAATGATTTTCAGTTAATTGACAATTTGACCTTTACCAAAGGAAAAGTAAACTGGTTGTTTGGAACCGACCTTCAATACAACCATATCAGTGACCTGTTAACACACAATCAGCAAGGAGAGTTTGTTTATTATTCACTTAACAACCTGATTAACAATAAACCTGATGAATTTAACAGAAAGGTTCCGATGACTCCGGAAGCAGGCAACTATGTACATCCTGAAGTTTTAACAACAGGATTTTATGGCCAGGGTACATGGAAGGTAAACAAAGAGCTTGAAATTACAGCGGGTGTGCGTTATGACCTTACCTACCTGCCTCAAAAACCCAAAGCAGATGCTTTGTTGCAAAGCGAATTGGGACTAAGAAGTGACGTAGCCCCATTGGATTGGAATAATATTCAACCTCGGTTTAATTTAGACTGGGATATCAATGGCAAAGGAACAGATCTGGTGAAATTTGGTTTTGGCTGGTTCTCAAGTGAATTTACCACACAGGCTTTATCATTTGCATTGATTAATAACGCAGGGAACTATAAATCTGTTTCTGTTAGGGCTGGAGATCCTAATATGCCACAGGCCAACTGGCCGTCTTACTATCAGGATTTTTCTAACACTCCTGGATATGAGAACTGGATCAAACCAAGCGGAATTAATGTAGACAACATTCCAAATGCGGTTCACCTGTTAGATAAAAATCTGCAGACACCGATGACTTTTAAAGTGAATGCGAACTATACTAAGTTTATCACCAGCAAATTTTATCTGTCAGGCGGGCTGTATCTGAACAGAACGACCAACCAATATATGTTGGAAAATAAAAATTTAGCCGATGTTCCCAAGTTTTATGTAGCAGAAGAAAACAACAGGGGCGTATATGTAGCACCTAACCTGATCAACAGCAATGGACTAGCAGATTATAAAAATGCCAGAAAATCTGCCAGGTTTAACGAGGTGTTAATGTTTACAAATGCCAACTGGGCACAGCTTAGCTACTTTGCCGTTATTGAAGGGGCCTACAAGATAAAAGATGGTGAACTTAGGGCTTCATACACCTATGGTCACTCTAAAGGAGGTGTCCGTTATAATTCAGGCAATCCACAGGATATGTTCTTTACCACAACTTCTTATGATAGCTATAAAACGAATGCCCAGGACTGGAACGATGACGATGATTTAAGAAATAAAGTGGTGGTGTCTCTGTTAACGCCAACCTATAAAGGATTTAGTTTGAGCGCTAACCTTATCCTTAGCCAATGGGATCACTTCTATTCAAACCTAAACAGGGACCAAAACGGTGATAATACTTCTTATAGCGCTAATGAAGACATGTCCTTCATATTTGATCCGGCTACTGCCCCGGCTGCTATAAAAAGCGATTTACAATCCGTTTGGGATAATACTTCTTCCTATTATAGGGATTATTTGAATAAATACAAAGGTACTTTTGGTGGTTTTAACGGAGGCTTACAGCCCTGGAGGAGTCAATTTGACATCAGTGTAATAAAAGACATTAAAATTGCGAAAACAAATAAACTCTCGTTAAGGGTTGACATCTTCAACGTACTGAATTTACTTAATTACAAATGGGGCGGATATGACTATGTAAGTAATACACGTCTTTATCAGATTACAGGCTTCAACCCGGCAACTGAGAAATATACCTATAGCGTTGATAAAACAGCTGGTAATTTAAGGTACACAGTTGACGGAAATAAATTGTACCGCATCCAGTTTGGAATAAAGTATTCATTATAACATGAAATCTGCTTTTTTATCTTTTCTGCTGCTCATTTCCATTTCAGCTCAATCCCAGGTGAAGCAATTTTTGCTTCCCTGGGAAAAAGGCATGATGGATATCCATTTTATAAGTAATGGTGTCGGCAATTGTGCATTCTACATTCTTCCCGATGGCACCACATTATTGGTTGATGCCGGAGAAGAAGACCCAACTTCGGCCAGAACAAACTCGCCAAGAAATACACCACGCTATCCCAATTATTCGAAACTGGGGCATGAGTGGCAAACAGATTACATTGATAAGCTGCTAAAAAGTCTTCATCAGGATTATATTGACTATGCCTTGATTTCTCATTATCATGGCGATCATTTTGGGAGTCTTTACAAAGGGATGCCTAAATCTGAAAATGGTGATTATTACCTAACCGGAATCACAGGGGTTGGCGACAAAATAAAAATTAAAAAGCTCATCGACAGGGGTTATCGATATCCCACCGATATGCGTAAACAGGCATTGGTGGATTCAGCACATTTTGCTGAAATGATCAACTATTGGAAGTTTACAAGTGCACAGCAAGCTAAAAATAATTTAAAACATGAGGATTTTATTGTAGGCTCAAAAAGTCAATTTTCGCTTACCAAAGAAACCTCGAAGTTTACCAATTTTTCGATTAGCAATATTAATGCAAACGGTGTGGTCTGGACAGGAAAAAATGATGGTTCTGTAATATCAAGGATGCCACCGGTAAGTGAAGGCAGAGACTATGATAAACAGCCGGGGGATAATCCGCTGTCGTGCGGGATTAAAATTAAATATGGAAACTTTAGTTTATACACTGGAGGCGATATTGCCGGCAAACAGCCCGATTTTATGCAGGCCCCAGAATGGATTGATGTAGAAAGTTTAGTTGCCCCAACCATAGGCGAGGTAGATGTGGCCACTTGTAATCACCATGCCAATAGAGATGCAATGTCCGCCTATTATTTAAGTGTGCTAAAACCAAGGGTCATTGTTCAGGAAGTTTGGTCATCCGATCACCCCGGGCATGAAACGCTTTTGCGAATGACATCAAAAAACATATGGCCTGCTGAAAGGGATCTATTTGCGACCAACATGCTACTTGCCAATAAGCTTGTTATCGGTGAATTGGTCGATAAAAGCTACAAAAGTACTCAAGGCCATATCGTAATCCGTGTTTTGCCTCCTGGCGATAAATACTATGTCTATATATTAAACAACGAAACAACGGAAGGAAATGTAACCAATGTTTTCGGTCCATATTATTCAAAAAGTAAATTAAACAAATAGATTAAACTAAAAAATAAAGCAATGAAAAAGTATTTTTCTCTTTTTATAATGACCATGATCGCTGTTGCGCAGGTAAAAGCATATACGAATAAAGTATTGAATGCGGATAGCAGCGCAAATGGGCAGGTTATTGAAAAGACAACAATAGATAAAGGAATCAATCCCAAATTCAAGAAATATAAACTGGCTGCGCATAGAGGTGGAGTCTGCGAAGATTTATTTGAAGAATATGATCCTAGGGGAATCAAAGCAGCTATAGATAGTGGATATTGGATGCTGGAAATTGATGTTAGGGCCACAAAAGACAGTGTGCTGGTTGTCAATCACTACGATGAATTAAAAATTACTTACGGGCTTGACAAAAATATATCATCAATGACCCTTGCAGAATTTAAAAAAATAAAGGCTGTAAAAGGAGGCTACAACCCTTTGACATTCGAAGAGGTTTTGCAAATGATGAAAAAGAAGGATGTAAAAATCATGGTCGATCTTAAACTCGAGACAACACCATGGTATAACAAAAAAATAAACGATATGCTTAAGAAATATGATATGCTGAAGGATGCCGTATTTCTAAGAAATGATGTGATCGATCTATATGATGCGGGTAAATTTGGTTTCAGAATGAGTGAAATGGAAAAAATCAAGCAGATGGTTAAAGATGGTAAGGATGTGGCCAACAGATATTACTTATTCGATAACGGAAACAAGATCAATGCGGATGCTGCAAGATGGTGTCAGAAAAACAACATATTGGTTTGTCCATCGGTTAATTTCGGGCATTATACATTAGAAGATCCAACGAAAGGAGCGAAAAGAGATATTGAGTACTTAACCCAATGTGGTGTTACTATGTTTCAAATCGATTCTGATTTTGATGCTTTCTTTCATTAATCATTTTCGCCTCTTAAAAGGAGGATTGCTGTAAACACTAAATCAATTGGGTAGATCCCGCCATAATGTGGGAACTACCCAATTTTTGCTTAACTGAAAATTTTCTTTGCCCAGTTATATTTTCTTCTAAAATTTTCCTTATCGCCACTAGCGTGTATCTCGTCCGGCGGAGAAAAACGTTATAACATAGACAATTTGAATAGGCGGGTAACACTGATAAAAAATTAAATTTAGAGCTGGTAACATAAAATTTGTGTTAACAAAATAATAATTTATAGTTACCTTAATATTTTTTAATTTGGTAACATGCAAATAGCAACTTATGTAATCTATGAACTGTTGATCAGAATCCGTGAACTAAATCCAGAGGTAGGGGATTTTGTTTCCTGCAGGAAAACCGAAAAGGGAGTTTATGTACAGACTACTTCAGGCCATCTTACCATACCTGAAATCCTATATCATAAACAATTTGGGGAACCATCGGAAATCTCTACTGAAGAGCTTCTCTCCCTGCTTTAATTTCTTCCTTATTTAAGAGGTGTGTGAAAAGCGGGATCTCAGATTTCTGTCTGTATATCGCAAAGATAGCTGTTTCTGGTCTATTTTGCGGCGAAGGACTTGAGTCCTGAGCTTGGGATAACACTGTTTATTTTTTATCGTTACAATAGGGGATGTGTAAACTTTTATTTAACTGCTGGATGAAGGTATGGTGAAAAGATAATACATCAGAAAAGGAAAGAAATTTTTAGTTCAACATCGAAATATGCCCCGTTCATTCCATATTCAAAATTGTACCTGCCCGGATATGCCTGTGCTAGTCTGGCGCTGATATTGCACAGGCCGGTACAGCTGCCCCTTTTCTCTCCTGAATATTTGGTCAGATTACTGGTGGCAAAATAGATTTCCTCTTCTGAGCTGCGAACCTCAATAATGGCTGGGTAATCCGGATCGTTGAATATGCCATGTTTGAATATGTTTTCTACCAGGGTCAACAGTACGATCGGGATCATTTCAGCCTGTCCATCACTGATTTCTTTAACGTAGCTCATGTTAAGCTGTTGTTCAAAACGGAGCTGGTTGAGCTGGATCATATTTTCGACCTGTTCAAGCTCTTTGGCTAGGGGCACAACATCGTTTTTGCTGTCTTCCAGTGCATATTCCATCAGGTCGCTGAGGCCTGTTATGGCTTTGCGTGCATTTTCAGGGTTGTGCCGGGTAGCATTCTTGATAAAGTTAAGGGTATTAAAGAGCAGGTGCGGATTGATCTGGGAACGCAGGAAGTCCTTTTCAGCAGTAATCAGCTGGAACCTGAGCCGTTCGATCTCGAGCGCCTTCTGTATCTCCATATCTTTTTTCTTTAAGTAGTTTTTAAGGAAGAAAAAGCCGGTACCATACATGATAAAAAATGTTGCCCTCCAGATCGTAACATCCTTTCGTGCAACTGATGAAACGTACATTTTTATTGGGGTGGAACTGCCTATATATGGGTTCCATAACTTTTTTGAGCTTGACGCAGTTGCCGCATCCGGTGTACCAGAATCTAGGATCACCACTTTGTCCTTCATCGAGGAGAGAGAGACTTGTTTTCCTTTTGTATCGGGCGGAAAAAATTTTTGAAGAGCTAATGCCTCAAAACACTTTGCAGATCACTTTGCTGTCTAATTATAACAAAAGTGATTTTTAGTCTCATGGATGAGGCTTTAAGAGCTTGTTTGATTTGATGTTGTCTCAAGATAATTTTATATATCAATACCTATTTTTTGAACCTTTTTAAGCGGTGCCAAAGCAAAATACTCTGATCATTGTTTGAGTTACAGAATCAATAGCTGCTTAGTCCCAGTGTTGAGGTTGTCTAAAGCCATTCTTTTTCATGGTCGTCAGGGAGAATCTGTTAAGCCAGTTTTTTTAATCCGGAAAAACTGGATCTCCAGTTAAACATAATAAAATAAGTATAGATTGGATTTTCTCATATTTCGAGTTTGTATATAACAAGATGATGTTTGAGATAGTACTATAATAATTTTTTGGAACAATATAGTTAAGAGATCGCTGTATTTTTGGTTACTTATAGGCGGATGTAGAGCGTTATTTAACAATTGTTTACCTAAAAATAAGTATTTATGAAGGAATAGCTCCGAAATCAGTCCTTACTCCTAATTCGTATCGGATAAAACATGCCAGAAGAATAGGGCAGACAAAATTTTTATAGGCAACAAGGGGTATTTTCAGCATCTCAGCCTAAAGCCGGTTTTTTTAAAAAAAAACATTTGAGTGATCAGCAACTATTGAATGTCCTGATCGGTTATGATCAACATGGTGCAGGAATTTCTTATTTTAGGGACCACTTGAACGGTCTGCAGCAGCGCTAAAAAACAGGTAAGTCCCATTAGTTTAAACCTAGTTCTTTAAAGGTGCCGGTTGTTTTTAGTTCATTTAACTATCCTCTTTATCCGGAAAGCGCATCATCGGATTACCTTAATGTCCAATCACGGATTTTAACATTGTATAATAATCTGTACGGACACTGCTTTTGAGATTGAATGTAAAATAAACATTGAAATCGGTCAAATTTAAGGTGGTTTTTGATGGGTTAAAATAGAATATTTATAAGAAAAAGAATTATACACATGAAGGAAACGAATGTCTATATCCGGTCTGTTTGAGGTATTATAGATAGCCTGGCGTCATTTTCAGGAAGAGATGGTTTAATGCATGATGAATTCAATTGATGTTTTTAACCAGGACTCCCAGCCAAATAAAAAGTTAGATATTGAGATTTTTATAACCGATAAATAATGAAAAGAATATTTTTCCTTTTGGTCCTGATTGCCTTAGGTTTTATGAATGTAGATGCCCAGCAGGCAGGTGAAATAGGTAATGACGGTTCCAGATCAAATAGTTTGAGAGCTGCTGTCCCTTTTTTACGGATTACCCCTGGTGCCCGCATTGCTGGCATGGGCAATGCCGGTGTAGCGGTTGAGGCTGATGC
>NZ_JAUG01000033.1 GCF_000708285.2 Pedobacter borealis DSM 19626 | reverse complement strand
AATTAGCTTTTCTCCTAAATACTCCCCAGGGTGAATGTTTTTTTCTAAAAGATAAATATGATAAGAGCCTTCAGAAAGTTCAAACTTATCAAGTTCAAAGTATTCGGTTAAGCCTTCGGGAAGTATTAAAGAAAGTAGTGTGGTGTCCAAAACAAAGTATTTTCACAAAAATAATCAAACTTTAATACTCCCCAACTTTTTTGCTTGATCCCCTTTTTTGCTTGATCCTTAAAAAAGGTTGATATTCATTACCCCATTATAAACCCAATAAAAAAACAAAACCCCCTAAATGAACCATTTAGAGGGTTTTTGATACAGTTTGTATCTGTTTTCGTCGGGATGGCAGGATTCGAACCTACGACCTCCTGCTCCCAAAGCAGGCGCGATACCGGGCTACGCTACATCCCGAACTTGGTATCGATCTTTTAATCCTGTTTTAAAAGTGGATCAACTTTTTGTCGGGATGGCAGGATTCGAACCTACGACCTCCTGCTCCCAAAGCAGGCGCGATACCGGGCTACGCTACATCCCGAACTTGGTATCTTCTTTTTTATTTCCCTTTTTCGAAGGGATTGCAAAGAAACGGTTTTAAATTGACAATTCCATTTATTTTTGCAAATTTTTATTTTCTGCGGAGAGGGCGGGATTCGAACCCGCGGTACCGTTACCAGTACGACAGTTTAGCAAACTGTTCCTTTCGGCCACTCAGGCACCTCTCCTTCTCAACCTCTATTTTCCGCCCTACCGGCGTTGTTTTGAGGTCTGCAAATATAGTAAAACAAGTTATCCAACAAAAAAAAATTACAAAATTTGTTGATAATCTATACGCACATGATAGATGCTCATAAGCATCGTCTTGAATATCAATTTGATAGTCTCAATATCTTTTAACGTTAAATCGCAGTCATCTAACTGATTTTGCTCTAATTTGTAATTAATTATCCGTTCAACGATGTCATTTATGTTCTGAGCATCGGGGTTTTTCAGACTTCTAGAGGCAGCTTCGACCGAATCTGCGAGCATTAACACACCAGTTTCTTTGCTAAAAGGTATTGGTCCGGGGTAGCGGAAAATGTTTTCGTCGACAAATTTTTCAGGTGTATTTTTCAAAAAAGACTGATAAAAATAATCAACCCGGGTATTGCCGTGGTGTGTTCTGATAAAATCGATAATCGCTTCAGGAATCTGGTTCTTCCTCAAAATCTCAATTCCTTTATGCACATGTTGAATAATAATCTGTGCACTTTGCTCATATGGCAGTTTATCGTGTGGACTAACAGCGGTATTCTGGTTCTCGATAAAATATTGTGGATTGTCTACTTTACCAATATCATGATATAAAGCACCTGCCCTTACCAGCACCGAATTGCCCCCTATTTTAAATATCGCGGCCTCTGCAAGGTTTGCCACCTGTAAAGAGTGCTGAAACGTTCCAGGCGCTTTAAAGGCAAGTTCCCTTAAGAGTTTATTATTGGTATTGGTGAGCTCAATTAAGGCTACATCAGATGTGATACCAAAAATACGTTCGAACAGGTAAATTAAGGGGTAAGCTAAAAGAGATAAAAGTACACTAAAAACAAAAGGAATAAAATTCATCCATTCTATTTCGCGAAAAGATCCTTCACGAAGCAGGGCAATACCTATAAAAGAAACAAAATAAGCCAAAAGAATAAATAAGGCCGAAACTAGGAATCTTTCGCGCTTAACAAAGTTTTTTATACTAAATATGGCAACCATGCCCGCAGTAACCTGATAAAACACAAACTCGAAACTATTGGCCACAAAAAAACCAGCAATTAAAATTACCAGCATATGGAGGTAAAGCGCCAAACGGGTATCGAACAGGATCCTAATGATAATGGGCACCACACAGAACGGAATGTAGTACAAACTTGGGATTTCCATTTTAATGGCCCAGGTTAATGCCAGTAACATTCCCGTGGTAACAATCAGGATTAAGGAAAGCTGGCGGTTATCGGCAAAAATATCCTTCCGGAAAAGAAAAAGGAACGACATTAAAATGGCAAGTATAAAGCCAACCAATATTACCTGCCCCAAATAAACCAATGCCCTGCTCCCTATTGTTTTGCTTTGTGCATCGTAAGTTGCTTTATAAGATTCCAGTTTCTGATAAATTTCTTCATCAATAACATCATTCTTCGCTACAATAAGCTCACCCTTTTGCACCATACCCTTGGTAGTAGAGATATTGTTAACCGTATTGTCCTGTATGGTTTGGGTGAGCCGCTCATCAAATACAATGTTCGGGGTAATATGATCAATGGCGAGGTTTGCAACCAGATCGCCCATAACCTGATTGGGGGCTTTAAAATTATCTTTAAAAAACTTCAGGGCCGATTCTGCGGTAAAAACATCCTGTGTATTCTTTTCCTGGGCAACATTGTTTTCAAGTAAAGAAAAGTCATAGTTCTTCCCTCCTGCCTGATGTTTCACATTTAAACCAATAATCCCTTTCTCGTAAATGTTCTGCAGCAATTTATAGGAGGCGCTTTTATATACGTCCTTGTCTTTTTCGTTAAGTTGCTTAGATTTCCATTTTACATCAAACTCATTGGCAAACTCCTCTAAAGCATTTGCCGTAATGCCCCTATCGAATTGGTAAACAGGCAAAATATCTTTTAGCGCATTCTTTTTATCGGCACTAACCTGCGGGTTGGTTTTTAAAATAGCAAAACTGAAGGGCGAAATCAGGTCCTTATTTTTCCATACTGCATTTTTTTCAAACTCATACCTAAACCGGGGCTGTTTGGGCAGGAATAACGTAATAATGAAAACGGTAAATATCATCATCACATATTTTAGGTTTGATGAATACTTCCGGTAAAGGATTTTGTGTGAATTTCTCTTGATTTTAGCCAAAACGATGTAATTATTGTATTGTCAAAAATAGCATTTTTATCTAATATACATTTTACAGGTTTTGTTTGCAATTACCAGATTTTATATTTTACTTTATGATATCAAATTAATATCAATTATGTATCAAGAAAAAATTATTAATCCGCCATCGGGCTATCTAACATTCGCACTATGCATCGCATTGCTGGGCGCTTCTATTTTCTGTTTTGTTTCAGAAATCTTTCTCTGGGGAGGGATTTTACTGGCCATAGATATATTTTTAATATTCCCGGGCTTTTTAATCATCAATCCCAATCAATCAATGGTGCTCACCCTTTTCGGAAAATATATCGGGACAGTAAAAGCCGATGGATTTTTCTGGGTAAATCCCCTAACCGCTAAAAGGCGTTTATCGTTAAAAGCGAACAATTTAAACGGACAGCAGTTAAAGGTTAACGATAAACTGGGCAACCCGATCGAAATTGCTGCTGTAGTGGTTTGGAAAGTAAACGAAACTGCCAAAGCCGTTTTCTCTGTAGAAAACTACATGCAATATGTAAACATCCAAAGCGAAGCTGCTGTAAGGCATTTGGCCAACATTTTCCCTTATGATCATGCTGAGGGCGAAGAAACCAGCATCACGTTAAAAGATGGTGCTGATAAAGTAAGTGAACTTTTAGAAAACGAATTGAACGAACGTTTATCGAGAGCAGGCATTGAAGTTTTAGAAGCCAGAATTTCGCATTTGGCTTATGCACCAGAAATTGCCAGTGCCATGTTACAACGCCAACAGGCCACTGCAGTTATTGCTGCCCGTAAATTAATTGTTGAAGGCGCTGTAGGCATGGTAGAGATGGCTTTAGAGAAATTATCTCAAAAAGGAATTGTTGAACTGGATGAAGAGCGTAAAGCAGCTATGGTAAGCAATTTACTGGTTGTACTTTGTGGCGACCGCCATGTACAGCCTGTGGTAAACACCGGAACACTATATAATTAGGCAAAATGGAATTTGAGGAAAAACAAAGCTTAAAACTTTGGTGGCTTTATATTTTATTGGCTATTGATGCCGTTATGGTCGGCAGTATTGTACTTTTTGATAAAGGCGGAATGAGCTTTGAAACTTTAAAAGCTACTTACTTTGCACCATTTTGGGCAGTACTTCTTCCTTTTGCGATTATTTACCTGCTTCAAAAAAATAAAATGACATTGCAGATCAGTACGGCAGGCATTTCTTACAAATATTTTCCATTTCAAACCAAATTGAAGCTATTGAGTTGGGGCAACATCGAGAAAGTTTATATTAATAAGTACAATGCTTTAGGAGATTATGGCGGATTTGGGGTTCGCAGCAGGCTTTGGTTTAAATTTAACGACAAGGCCTATATCCTAAACGATAAAGATAAAGGTTTACAGATTGAATTTAAAAACGGCAAAAAGCTCCTGTTCAGCTCAAATAAGGTAGAAGAACTGCAAATGTTCCTTATTAATTTAAAAACGAGGTATAATATACAAGCAATACAATAGAATGGCGGAGAAAGATAAAAAAGCTTTTGTATTAAGAATTAGTCCTGCTTTATTAAAAGAAGTAGAAACCTGGGCTGCCGATGAGTTTAGAAGTACGAACGGGCAGATCGAGTTTTTACTTACGCAGGCATTAAAATCAAGAAAGAAAGGTAAAGCAAAAGAGGAGTAACAGCAAAACTTCCGAAGTTTTCAAGGCCCAGAGCATCAGCAAACTTCGGAAGTCTGTTAATATTTGGGCGTTCCCCAAGCTACGCAAGGGTCGGGCTTTTTCAGGGCTGCGCTTTGCTCCGGTACCGATTAAAACCTGTGAAACAAGCAAGCATACCGTAATTAAATAAAAACAGATGCTTAATCGGCACTGAACCCTTACAATCGCTAACGCTAACCACCCCGCCCTGCGGGCACCCCTCCTTAAACAAGGAGGGGTGCAATCGACGGTAGAAAGACAACCTAGCCAAAGAACCACCAAACCCAAGTAATTTAAACCTGATGGCAGCGACAGCCCCGAAGTATGAGGGCTACAGCGAACAGCAGGACGGAATTCCCCTAAGTATCACTACAGCACCTTTCCAAAAACCCATTAAAACTTATTATTTTCGAATAGGCTAAAATTATTTTTTATACGTTATTTTTAAACCTCGGAGGTTTTGGAACGGCGTTAGCCCTCAATGAGGCTAATGAAGACATCAGAAACCCCGAATTAAACTTGCGAGGTTTGTTTAATATTTAAAATGCATAACTTAGCGGCCTAACCAAAAATTCATAAAATTTAGTTTACATGAAAGAAGTTGTAATTGTATCAGCTGTGCGAACGCCTATTGGCAGTTTTGGAGGCTCATTAGCTCAATTTTCTGCTACTCAACTTGGCGGCTTTGCCATTAAGGCTGCTATTGAAAAAGCCGGATTAAAACCAGAACAGATCCAGGAAATATATATGGGTAATGTTTTATCTGCAAACCTAGGGCAAGCGCCAGCTACGCAAGCAGCAAAATTTGCAGGTTTACCAGATTTACCTGCCACTACAATAAATAAAGTATGCGCTTCGGGCACAAAAGCAATTATGCTTGCCGCGCAAAGCATTGCAAATGGCGATAATGAAATTATTGTAGCAGGTGGCATGGAAAGCATGAGTAATGTTCCCTATTACCTGGATAAGGCAAGAAATGGCTATCGCTTAGGCCATGGACAAATTACAGATGGCTTGGTAAAAGATGGACTATGGGATGTTTATAACGATTATCACATGGGGTCTGCCGCCGAGCTTTGTGCTACAGCATGTAATATTAGCCGCGAAGCACAGGATGATTTTGCAATAGAATCGTACAAAAGAGCGCAAGCTGCACAAACTTCAGGTAAATTTGCCAATGAAATTGTAGCCATAGAAGTTAAAGACCGTAAAGGTGACATTACTTTGGTTGATACCGATGATGAACCAACTGCTGTTAAATTTGACAAAATACCTTCATTAAAACCTGTTTTCAAAAAAGATGGAACAGTAACTGCAGCAAATGCATCTACCTTAAATGATGGCGCAGCGGCATTGGTTTTAATGAATGCTGATAAGGCAAAAGAACTGGGCTTAACACCTTTGGCCAAAATATTAGGCTATGCTGATGCACAACAAGCACCGGAGTGGTTTACAACTGCACCATCAAAAGCAATTCCATTAGCTTTACACAAAGCCAATGTAAATATAAAGGATGTAGATTTTTTCGAAATTAACGAAGCTTTTTCTGTAGTTTCCATTGCGAACAATCAACTTTTAGAACTAAATGACAGCCAGGTTAACGTTAATGGTGGCGCCGTTTCATTAGGTCACCCACTTGGTGCATCGGGCGCAAGAATTGTAGTTACCTTACTTTCGGTATTGGCACAGAACGACGGAAAAATCGGTGTTGCCGGAATCTGTAATGGTGGTGGTGGCGCAAGTGCGCTTGTTATCGAGAAGTTATAAATTTTTGGTTTTGCAAAATCTTTGCGCATTTAATCGTATGAAACTTATCAGATTTTATATCCTTTTAATCTTTGGAACGCTAAGCTTTAACTTAAAAGCACAGCAAGCGCCAAATAATTTAGCGGTTTTTCAAGATACACTGGTTAAAATATCGGTAAGGGTTATTGCTGCTCAAAGCGATGCACAAAAATTAGAAATAAACGGCAATTTTGTAAAAACTTTGGTAGAAGCTTTAAAAGCCACCAATTCTTTTTCTTATCCATTCGATTCGCTTAAAAACGTATCGGTAATTAAATCATCCGATCAGGCTTTTAGGATTTTGAGTTGGTATGTACTACTCGAAAACGGTACATACCGCTATTATGGCGCCATCCAGATGAATACCAAAAGTGGCCCATTGAAACTTTATCCACTGATCGATCAGACCGAAAATTTAGTCGACCCGAACAGCATTACCAATAACCAAAAATGGTTTGGTGCCAGGTATTATGAAATTGTTCCGGTAACCAGTGGGAACCGCTTGCCTTATTATATACTTTTAGGCTGGAAAGGAAATACACCATTTACCACTAAAAAAGTAATCGACATCCTTTCTTTCGATAAAGATAACCCCACTTTTGGTGCTCCGGTTTTCGATGGAAAAGAGCTGAAAGGAAAAAACAGGGTCATATTCGAGTATGCCAAATCGAATGCCATGACTTTAAAAACCGATCTGAAAGCAGGGATGATTGTTTTCGACCACCTTGCCTCATTTGATTCTGAAATAAAAGACAAATTTGAATATTACGGATCAGATGGTACTTTTGATGGCTTTAAAATCATTGGCGGAAGACTAAAACTACAGGAAGATATCACACTTAACAACGATCCGAATTTGAGTGATGAGCTTTATGCCGACCCAAAGAAAAATGTTAAACCCATCAGAAAGTTTTAAATCTTAACAAACCTTAACAAATCATTTACCTAACACATCATTTAAAAATTTGTGAGTTTGGCATTCGCTGACTATATTGCGCCCTGCTTAACTGGCTTAAACAACACACAAATTCTGAATTCATAAACTAAAACCAACAAATGTTTTATGCAAACATCTAATGAAACCATTAGTATTGACCATAGCAAGGAACTAGATCTCCACTTAGACAGTAACAATGTATCCAAAGAAAAATTATTTAGCCACCCCGTAGGCCTCTTTGTGCTATTTTTCACAGAAATGTGGGAAAGATTTAGTTACTATGGAATGAGATCATTACTTGTTTTATTCTTAGTAAGCGAAATAAGTAAAGGTGGCTGGCACTGGACAAGGCCAGAGGCTTTACAACTCTACGCCTGGTACACAGGTTTAGTATATTTAACGCCAATAATTGGTGGCTTAATTGCGGATCGGCTGACCGGATACAGAAAAGCTGTTATCGTAGGCGCTTTAATTATGACCATTGGCCACATATCAATGGCGTTAGAAGGTTCAAACACCAATTTCTTCTATCTGGGATTATTTTTATTAATTGCTGGAAATGGATTATTCAAACCAAACATTTCTTCCATCGTAGGTAAACTTTACCCATCTACAAGTGATAAAAAAGATGCTGCTTACACTATTTTTTACATGGGCATTAACTCTGGTGCCTTTTTAGGTATGTTAATGTGCGGTTATATAGGCGAAAAAGTGGGCTGGCATTGGGGTTTTGGATTAGCGGGGGTATTTATGTTTTTCGGAATGCTCCAGTTTTACTTTGGACAAAAAATATTTGGTGTTTTAGGTGCTGCTGTAAATAAAACAGAAAAAGTAATTGATCCCACTGATGAAGTTTTACCAAAAAAAGTAAGCAATCAACGTTTAGCTGTAGTCGCTGTATTTTCAATTTTTACCATTTTCTTTTGGATGGTATTTGAGCAGGCAGGCGGCTCAATGACTATTTTTGCTAAAGATTACACACTTAGAAATTTAACAGGAAATGCCAGTACAATTTTTAAATGGGTTGATGCAATACTTACTATTTTCCCACTCATTGCGGTAACTGTTGTTTTATTAAGCCTGGCGGCGAAAATCGCAAAAAAATATCCCGCCACAATAATTTTCACTGCAATAAGCTTCATAATTATCTGGGGATTAGCCATTTGGAAGGTAGAAAAAGAATTTACCGCTTTAAACACAGAAGTTCCTGCTTCATGGTTTGGGATTCTAAATTCATTCTTTATTGTTTCCCTTGCACCATTTGTGTCTAAAATATGGGAAACTAAATTTAACCCAAGTGGACCTGTAAAATTTGGACTCGGTTTAATTTTTGTAGGTGTAGGTTTCGCAGGATTGGCTTATGGAGGTATGGATATTGCAAAAGGCGCTACATCTGCTCAGGTAAGTATGTTTTGGTTAATTTTCGCTTACTTCTTCCATACCGTTGGGGAATTATGTGTTTCGCCTGTTGGATTATCTTACGTTAGTAAATTAGCGCCGGCCAAAGTGGTTGGTTTAATGTTCGGTGTATGGTTTACCTGCACAGCCATTGGTAACTGGTTAGCGGGTACTACCGGCGGCCTAATTGACAAAATAAGTTCAGAATA
Organism: Pedobacter borealis DSM 19626; assembly: GCF_000708285.2. GTDB lineage: Bacteria > Bacteroidota > Bacteroidia > Sphingobacteriales > Sphingobacteriaceae > Pedobacter > Pedobacter borealis. The sequence goes on along the minus strand of NZ_JAUG01000033.1, from coordinate 34,325 downwards.
CTCCATTTCGATTTTCTTCTTGATATTTACCATTATTCCTATTGTTGCAGGCTTAATTATGTTTGCTATAAGTCCGATATTGCGTAAATGGATGCACGGCGTTCACTAATCAAAAAAATACATTTAACAAAAAGAGGTTGTATCATAAAATATAGATTTGTCATCCTGAGCTTGTCGAAGGACCTGTTTAAATACGCTTTAAGGTGTTTCGACAAGCTCTCCGTAGGAGTCCTTTGGACAACATGACAGCATCTGGGCTGAAATCGCCTTTATGATACAATCTCTTTTAATTTTTAAACCTATTTAATGGAAAAAACAGTTTCAATAGAAGATATTCAAAATTTTGAGGGAAAATACCCGAAACAGCTCTGGCATTTATCGTTGGTAGAAATGTGGGAGCGTTTCTGTTTTTACGGAATGCGCGGGGTATTGGCTTTCTTTATGGTTGAGCAACTGGGTTTAAGCGACCAAAAATCGAACTTACAGTACGGTGCTATACAAGCCTTTGTTTATGCCTTTACTTTTATAGGTGGTATTTTTGCAGACAAGATTTTAGGTTTCAGAAAATCTCTTTTTTGGGGCGGGGCTTTAATGATTATCGGGAACTTAATCTTAGCCTTCTCTCCACACGATTTATTTTATGTTGGAATTACCTTATCTATTATTGGAACAGGTTTCTTTAAACCCAATGTTTCATCAATGGTTGGCGAATTATACCACGAGAAAGACAACCGCAGAGATGCGGGATATGGGCTTTTTTATGCCGGTATTAATGTTGGTGGATTATTGGGCGGTGCGATGTGTATTTATCTTGGTAAATATTACAGCTGGCACCTATGTTTCTTGTCCGCTGCACTGGTAATGATGTTCGGTTTGGGCACATTCATTTTTACAAAAAAACACTTAGGTCCGATCGGGAATTCGCCTTTGCTGCATCTTAAAAAATCAAAACAGCAGCTATGGGAAATAGCCGTTTACGTAGGGTCGATACTTTGTATTCCACTGATTTATATCATGGTAAAAAACACGGCCTTTACCGATTATTTCATGTACACCATAGGTATTATTGCCCTGGTTTATTTCTTGTACGAAACGTTTAAAATAAAAGATAAAAAAGCACAATATAAACTACTCGCTGCTTTCGTTTTTATCTTCTGTTATTTCATTTTCATGGCCATATCTGAGCAGAGTGGCGGTTCACTATCATTATTTGCAAAGGACAATCTTGATCATAAAATCCTCTTTTTCAATATCGATCCGAATGTGGTAAACAATAGCGTTAACTCGTTCTTTGTTATTGTTTTTAGCCCGATTGTTGGCATTTTGTGGTTAGGTTTATACAAACGTAAAATAGAACCGAACACGGTTGTAAAATTCGGAATCGGCTTCCTTTTACTGGCTTTGAGTTTTTACGTGTTTTACGCCACAAGGTTCTTCGCCAATGTACAGGGCATTAGCTCGTTAAATATATTTACGTTAGCCTATTTATTATTAACCCTTGGCGAACTTTGTTTGGGCCCGATAGGTATGTCGATCATTACTAAACTTTCGCCAAAGAAAATGTTCGGGATGATGATGGGGCTTTGGTTTTTATCAAGTGCTTTCGGGCAATTGGCTGCTGGAAAACTAGGCGCAGAAATGTCAAGTATTGATAATGCATCGTTGCCAACTAAATTAATGGCTTATACCGAAGGTTATAAGGCCTTGGCTTTATATTCATTAATTGCAGGTTTGGCGCTGATTATTTTCTCGCAATTGGTTAAAAAGTTAATGCAAGAGGTGAGGTAAGAAAGTAATCGTCATTTCGATCCCGGATGTTCGGGAAGAAATCTATAAAACGATTATTTATTGATATACTGAAAATTTGGAAAGGAAAAGATAGTGGTTCTTGGAGGCCTGCTGTCCCGCTCTTGTTCCAAGTCCTCGCCCTCATGCTTCGGTCTACGGGCTTTACACGCCGATCGGGTTTAGGAACAAGGTTTGTACCGTAAAGCTGAAAGTAAATACAACAGTCAGTTGAGCCCCGTAATCCTTGCAAAACTGCTAAACCAGATTACAAATCTGGAGAACGAAGATCTGGATTACAAATCCGGACCACACAAACTTTGAAAGTTAATCTGCGGTGATCTGCTAAATCAGCGGGAAATATATGGGAGAGGTCTTCGACTACGCTCTCCACAGGAGTCCTTTGGACAGACTGACAAAGCTTTAAAAACAACGAATAAAACAAGTTCAGGAAGACGAACTATCTCGAATTAACGAAAATTCATAAAGGTTTCATATTAAATATTTACTTTCGCAGTCTAAAAGCAAAGTGTAATAAATATATAAACACAGGAAGCTTACATTATTAAAAACCACAACAAACGTGTCAGATAGTTTAGTCATCATTCCCACCTACAACGAGAAGGAAAACATCGAAAAGATCATTAGAAAGGTTTTTTCTTTAACACAGCCTTTTCATGTTTTAATTATTGATGATGGTTCGCCTGATGGAACTGCTGAAATTGTAAAATCTTTACAAGACGAATACGAAGGACATTTATTTATTGAGGAACGCGCAGGGAAACAAGGATTGGGTACAGCCTATATTTACGGCTTCAAGTGGGCATTACAACACGATTATGCTTACATTTTTGAAATGGATGCCGATTTCTCGCACAACCCCGATGATCTATCACGCTTACGCGAAGCCTGTGTAAACGGTGCTGATGTAGCCATTGGCTCTAGGTATGTTAAGGGTGTAAATGTGGTAAATTGGCCAATGGGCAGGGTTTTAATGTCGTATTTTGCTTCAATGTATGTACGTATGATTACCCGTATAAATATTCAGGATGCTACTGCAGGGTTTAAATGTTACCGCAAAATTGTGTTGGAAACTATTCCATTAAATAAAATTAAGTTTGTTGGTTATGCGTTTCAGATCGAAATGAAATTCACTGCGATTAAATTTGGTTTTAAAGTGGTCGAAGTTCCAATCATCTTCACCGACCGTACCGAAGGAACATCAAAAATGAGCACCCGTATCTTTAGGGAGGCTTTTTTAGGCGTAATACAAATGAAAATTTGGAGCTGGTTTAGGAATTATAACAGGGAGTCCGAAGTCCAGAGTCTGAAGTCCAGAGTCCGAAATCCAGAGTCTTAAATCCACATCGTCTAGTTCTATTGACTTCCGACTAAGGACTATAAATTAAGACTTCCCCTGCGATTCTCTGATCATTGCGCCAAAATCTTGCCCTTTATCCATGGCTTTAACAGTCATTACGATCCTTTTGGTACGTGTAGGCTCGATTTTAGCCTGATTGATCCAGTTGATGTAATAGTTTTGGTGCGATTTAGGCTGTTTTAAAAAATTCCGGATTAAATGTTCTTCTTCTGATAAGCAGATTTCGAGGTCTTCGGGCATTTCGATTTTAAAATCTTTATCTTCTTCTAAATAGAGTTCGACACCTGCTCCGGCTTCTTTTCTTAATTTTTTACGGACTTCGCCTTTTAAAGCAATAATAAAATCGCCCTCTCCCATGGGGATGGTTGCCATACCGCTAATCTCCAACTGATCTATCTTTCCTTTTACCCTGAAACTCTTTTTACAATCTGGTTTGATTTCATTGGCCAGTGCTGCCGGAATAAAGACATAACTCCAGCCGGTTTTTTCGCCCATGGTTTCGAAACGCTCTATTTCTGCTTTAAAGTGGATCATGGTTTAAATAATTATAATTCTTTAATTTTATAATGCACACTCCTACCGCCACCAAAAGTTATTAAAATCCCTAATCCCTCTAACTCCTTTAAATCTCTTGTAGCAGTTGCTTTTGAAGTTTTAGTGATTGAAATATACTTTTTTGCAGTCATCCCGCCTTCAAAGCCATCAATCCCGAAACTGTACATCTTTTGCAAAACCTTCCTTTGCCTGTCATTAAGCTTCGCGCCAAATAAGTCGAAAACTTTTATTTTGCGGAGTGTAAAATCGATCATTTGCTTGGCTTCTAATTGTGCCTGAAGTGCAATCGCCGCAAAATATTTAAGCCATGCAGAAATTTCATTACTCCTTTGGGCGTTTTTTAAAGCTTGATAATAAGCAGACCTGTCACTTTCAATTGCTTTAGATAAGCTGAGCATTACTGGCCTACCTAATGTTTGAGAAATCGTTTTTTCAGCAATTGCTCTCCCGATACGTCCGTTCCCGTCTTCGAAAGGATGGATAGTTTCGAAATATAAATGTGCAATACCTGCCCTTATTACAGGATCTTTAATTTCTTTAGCTCCTCGTGGTTTGGTTTCATTAAACCAAATGATAAAAGCTTTCATTTCGCTAACAACACGATGCGATGGTAGCGCTTCAAAATGAACTTCTTCTTTACCCACCCCACCAGACACAACCTGCATCGGATCATCGCTTTTTCTCCAAGTACCGATGTTTATATGTTTATTGCCTGTAAATAAAAGCTCGTGCCAATTCCATAAGGTATCTTCAGTTAGTATGTCAGAAAAGGAATTTCTCACATCAATCATTAAATCAGCTATTCCAGAAGCACGTTTATCTTTAACAACATCAGGTGTTTTATTAAGTCCGAGATTATTTTTTATGGAAGACATCACATCTTTTCTACTCAAAAACTCCCCTTCAATCTCAGATGTCTTTATGGCTTCAGATAATATCATTTCAAGCAATGTTTCCTGTCTGATATCATCAGGCAATGACTTTAGTAAAGCATTAACCTCGCCTGTTTGCTGTGCAAAATTATAGAGATCATGTTCAAAATCTTTTATAGAAAAAGTAAAATTTGGCCAGGTTGATAGTTCCCAATTATATTGCATGAGCCGAATATACGACTTATTCGGCTCAAAAAAAAGCCAAATCATGAGCCGATTAGGGGAATTAATCGGCTCACACCTAATAAACTTCCTTTTATTGAAACAATGAAAGTTGTCCTTGTTTAGGAGGATTTCCCAAAAAATAAAATTCGTAAATGACCTCATACTGTCCTATCTCATCATTGAATTTACGAATTGCAATCTTCTCACATAAAAAATTCAAGCTAACTTCTTCGAATAGATCTTGAGCTATTTCAATATCTTCGGGATGTAGTTTCCTCCCAATAGAGATATGGGCATCAGTTCCATTCATTACTTTCTTATATCTCAAGCCTGGTCTAAATCTTTTAAAAAGATTATTCAAGTAAGGTTTAGAACTCTTGTTAGGCAAAACAACAACTGCTCCGTTTTTTTCCGAAGCAATCAAATGATCAAACATCACAAAGTTTGGTTTTTCAGCATAACAAAAGTCTTTAATATAAGATATGTAAAAATCAAATTCACACTTATTTGCTTCAAACAGAGCAATCGTAACATGTGCTTCTGAATCTCTACTATTATACCAGCCAACCTTAGACCAGAGCATATCTTTTAAAACTTTAACATCATTAATAGCTTCTCGGTGAGGGTAAACAACTATTGAATACCAATCTCTGTTTAATTTTAAATTCATATCAATTTATTTAATCAATTGCCACCGGGTTCATTTGAATATCCAATTTGGCGAACTTTAAAACTTCGATGCTCTGAAAGCCGAAATCTTCTACCACTTTACCTAAAATAAGGTAACAGCCCTTTCCTTTAAAGGGATACATGGGTGTGCTATTGGGGAAATGGGTCGTATCAAAAAAATCGCCATTGGCATCTAAAAAAGTACCGAACCACATTTTGGTATTTTTAATGGTGTGTACCGTTTTTTCGCAAACATAGCTCCCTACCATTCTTACCGTTTTACCCAAATGTTTGTGCAGATCTACCGCCATAACATCACCACAATAAGGCGTTTTTAAAAAATCGAACATTTTATAATTGAGCGGATATCCCAATAACTCTAATTCTGTGTAAGCATTTTCGAGTTCGGAATCGGCCAAGGCGGGGAGCTGATAGGTTTTGTAACTCAGCTTAAAAAGCTCGGCATGATTCACTTTTTTTTGTTTAAACCCAAGGTAGTTATGCACATCCCAAAGCAGGGTTTTCCGATCTTTCCCAGTAAAACGCAAGGCGCCCAAACGGATTAAAATAATGGCCTGTTCTAATGAGATGCAGGTCCGCCTTACAAAATCTTCGAGATCTATATACAAACCATTTGCAGCACGTTCTTGTGGAATAATTTTGATGATTTTTTCTTCCAAGCCCTGAACGGCAATGAAGCCCAGATAAGCATCTTCGCCTTTTATATTTACCACATCATCGCTACAGTTAACGCAGGGTAAATGCACCCTTGCTCCTGTTTTTTGCAATTCGTGCACGTAAACCCATCGACTGTAAAAACCACCATAATTATTCAGTACCGCTACCATAAATTCCATGGGGTAATACGTTTTCAAAAATAAACTCTGGTAACTTTCTACTGCAAAAGAGGCTGAATGTGCTTTTGAAAAACTGTAACCGGCAAAAGAAGAAATCTGTCGCCAAACTTCGCTAATGAGTTCTTCTGAGTGCCCTTCTTTTCTGGCTGAAACAAAAAACTTATTCACCAGTTCATCAAAAGCCAGTTTAGAACGGTATTTTCCACTCATCGCTTTGCGCAGGATATCGGCATCGGCAAGATCTAGACCTGCAAAATAATGGCATACTTTGATCACATCTTCCTGATAAACCATTACCCCATAGGTTTCACTAAGCCGCTCTTTCATCACCTCGCAGAGGTATACTACTTTATCGGGTACGTGATAGCGTTCGATATAGGATTTCATCATGCCTGAGCTGGCCACGCCCGGACGGATAATGGAACTGGCCGCCACCAGGGTAAGATAATTATCGCATTTCAGTTTTTTGAGCAGTTGCCGCATAGCCGGCGATTCGATATAAAAACACCCTATGGGCTGCCCTTCTTTAAGGATACCATTCAATTTCTGGTCTTCTTTAAAAGTTTTAAAATCGTGGATATCGATATCCTTTCTCTTATTTTTTTTAATGAGCTGCACGGCTTCGCGGATATGCCCGATACCCCGCTGACTTAAAATATCGAATTTCTCATAACCTATGGCTTCGGCTTCGTACATATCCCATTGCACGGTTGGGAAACCTTTTGGCGGCATATCCAAGGCTGTATAATAGGTAATTGGTTCTTCAGAAATTAAAATTCCTCCGGCATGAATCGAACGCTGGTTGGGCATTCCTTTCATGTATTGGTACACGACCTGCAATTTCTGGTAAGTAGCATTCAGTAAATTTTCGCGTTCTTTAGTGGGATCTGTAAAACTATCTATTTCGCCTTTGGGTAAACCCAGTACCTTACCAATTTCCCTGATAATTGCACGATCTTTAAAAGTGCTCATGGTACCCAAAAAAGCAACATGCCATTTAGGGTAGCGTTCAAAAATATAACGCTGAATCACTTCTCTTTCGTCCCAGGAGAAATCGATATCAAAATCTGGCGGACTAGTCCGTTTTTCATGCAGGAAACGTTCGAAATACAAATCGAGATCAATCGGATCTACATCGGTAATGCGCAAACAATAAGCTACAATGCTGTTTGCACCCGAGCCACGGCCAACGTGGTAAAAACCGCATTTATTCATGGCATAGCTTACAATATCGAAGGTGATGAGAAAATAGGCGCAGAAGTTTTTAAGTTCGATGATCCGGAGTTCTTTTTCCAAACGCTCAATGGCTTCTGTATTATTTTCACCATAACGGTACTTAAGCCCTTCTTCGGCCAACTCCCGAAGCATTTTTTTATCCCCTTCGAAATCTCCGGTATAAAAAAACTTGTTTTTAGAAATAGGTGTAGGACCATCCTCAAAATAAACACTTAAATCGCAACTATTCAATAAGCGCTGGGTATTCTGAACAATAAACGGATACTGTTCGAATTGCTGGGTTAGTTCTACTTCTGGAATCAGGAACTCATCTGGATCACATTTTTGCTCATCGTTCACTTTACTTAAAAGCGTATTGAGCTCGATCGCCCTAAAATATTCGTGCAGGCGGTAGGTGATCTTATCGCTAACGGTAACAGGATGCCACACCAACAATTTTTCTTTCTGTTTTAAAAGTGGGTGTTTATACAAAAGATTGAGCTGTTTGGCACGGATGCCTACAAATTCATTCGCTTTTAGTACTGGATTAAAAGATTTTTGAAAGGGATAAATGATATAAACATTTTCCATTTCGGGTGGAATATTGGGTAACGGAATATGGTTGATGTTATGGTAGCTTAAAAATTCATTCAGTTCACGCATCCCCTCTTTATTCTTCGCAATGCCCACATACAACAATTTATTATCAATTCGAAACTCGATCCCTGCTACGGGTTTAATCTGATACGGAATATTGCCTTTGTGTATTTCGTCGGCTTCTTTAGCAATGCCTTGTTTATAACACTCGCGAATAAACTCTACTGCCCCAGTTGAGTTATTGATATCAGTAAGTACCATTTGGTGAATACCCAAACGCCGGGCAGTAGCAATTAACTGGTCAATGCGCTGCGTACCATACTTTAGGCTATAAGAAGAATGGACATTTAAAAACATCGCTAATCATAAGATTTAGTACCTATTGTTCCTTTTTCACTCATAAAACTTCTAATTTTCGATCGTTTTCTTACTTCCTGCTGTTCTTCCTCTGTTTGGTTTTCGATCAATATTTTCTTTTTGCGCGGATTGTACTTGATTATTTTCCCCGTTTCATCGCGGGGTGGCTGGGTAACAATACAGGCTTTTACCACTGCTTCGGCACCATAGTGGTTGCGTACCTTATCCATAGCCTGGTAAAGACTATATTCTTCTTCGGCAATATTATACAAACCAATCTGCTCGTAACCGCTCACCAGGTGCGAAAGCTTTACGCCTACCAGCCGTAACAGCATCCGTTTTGCATACACCTTTTCGAACAGGCTATGTGCTTTACTGATTAAAAAAGAATCGAGCGAGGTATACGGAATACGCTCTTGCTGGGTAACGGTTTCGAAATTGGTATATCGCACGGTTACAGTAATACAGGCGGTTAGTTTTTTCTGGTTGCGCAACTGAAAGGTTAAGCCGGTAACCATTCCGGTTATAATGGCCTTTAATTTGGCCATATCCATGGTATCGCTTTCGAAGGTAGCCTGTGTACCAATGGATTTTCTTTCGCGGTAAGGCACTACGGGAGAAAGATCGATCCCGTTTGCTTTTTGCCATAAACTTAAACCATGTTGACCCAAAATTTTAAACATGAGCTGCTGTGGAATCTGGGTAAGCGTAAGGATTTCGCGAACGCCCATTTCGCTTAATTTTTTATAGGTAGCATGGCCAATACCCGGAATTTTGTGAATAGCCAAAGGATCGAGAAAGGGTCGCAATTCAGGAAAAGCAACCTGCCGTTCCCCATCAGGCTTAGACTCGTTCGTGGCAATTTTGGCTACGGTTTTATTGATCGACAAGCCAAAGGAAATGGGTAAGCCCATTTCTTTGATAATAGTCTGACGGAGTTCTGATGCAAATTTCATACAACCAAAAAAGCGGTCCATGCCCGTCATATCGATATAGTGCTCGTCAATACTGGCCTTTTCAAAAAGGGGAACTTTATCGGCAATAATTTCGGTAATATCATGTGATGCTTTGGAATATTCTTCCATATCGCCTTTTAAAAATATAGCCTGGGGGCACAGCAATTTTGCTGTTCTACCGGGCATTGCAGAATGTATGCCGTACTGGCGTGCTTCGTAGCTGCAAGAGGCTACCACACCCCTATCGCCGCCACCGCCGATAATTACGGGTTTGCCCAATAACTTGGGATTTTTTCTGATTTCTACCGACACAAAAAATGCATCCTGATCCATATGAATAATCTGCCTTTCTTTATCCATTCTCGTATTATAAGGATGATTGAGATCAAAAATACTAATATTTTTAGTTTTAAAGAAAATTAAAATTGATTAATTTTAAACAAAACACTAACAAAATTAGCTTTTATATACTGCACTTTATTATGCTGAGTTTGCTCGAAGGATTTGCCACGGAAACACAGAAAAGCATGGAATTAGGCTCCCAATCCCTTAGGTTGATCCATAGGAACTTATATGATAGGAATGACGCAGCACAGGAATTAAACGATTGATGGTTGGTGAGAACACCAACCATGGGGCGAGTTGCATGTACCGTAACAAAGACATTTTTAACCATATCATATAAGGCATTGAAGAAAATATAAGCTCATATGGCCATATATTTATATGGCAAAGAAGGTCTTCGACTACGCTCAGACTGACAAACTGATTGACAGCTATGGGATATTGGTACAAGTGTCAGTTGAAATAATCCGCAGATCACCGGCCATGAAACAAAAATGCCCCCGATTTTCATCAGAACATTAAAACTTTGACTGTTTTAAAATGTTTAGATAGTAATCAACATTTATCCCATGAAAACTAAAGACAATAAAAATACAATAGAAAAAGAGCATAAAAGTAAAAGAAGCGCAAAGGAAAAGGCCTCCTTCGATCAAAACGGAAAGGGTTCTTCAGATAAATTTGGTCAGGCTGGCTCCACACCTAACGAATCAGGAGAGAGTGGGCTTGGTACTGTAGATAAAACCAAAAAGACTTAAAAAAGATAAAAAGAGTAAAATACTCTTTTTATCTTTCGTAGATACTCATCTTTTCAGCAAGTTCTATAATGCTTTTTATTTTTAGCTTTTGGAAAAGCCTCAACTTATAAGTACTTACTGTACCCATTTGAAGATTTAGCTGGTTAGAAATTTCTAATACTCCAATCCCTTTTGTTAGTAATTCTGCTACTTCTAATTCTCTACCCGAAAGTTTGGTAAAAGGATTATCGGCATCGTTACCCAATATGCTGTTAAACATGTTTTCCTTAACATTTCTGCTCGAATAGCGACTGCCTGCTAAAATCGTAGTAATAGCGGTTACAATTTCTGATTCTTCTGCATTTTTGGTTAAGTAACCCGATGCACCCGATTTTAAATACGGAACAGCATAAATATTCTCATTCAAAGATGAAAATACCAAGATTTTTGCGTTTGGCTGAACCAATTTAATCTGATCGATTACCTTAAGGTTGTTACCCCCAGGCAAGTTCACATCAATAATGATTAAACTCGGCGATTTTTCTGTTTCAACAAGCGCCTGCTCTAGGGTAGTTGCATGAATAATTTCAACACCAGGCCAAAAGTCTAATATTAAACCTTTTAATCCACGGCGGATGATCTCGTGATCATCAGCGATGAGCACAGTAAAAGTACTTACGGCATTTTTTGTTTTCATTATTTTAAGAATATTGTGCAAGTTAATAAAAAGTTATTTTTTTGCACGCAATTGTAGTTAATTTTTCGTTTAAATGTGTAAATATTATAATACACAAATTTAAATTTTTGTTTAAAACACTATTGGGGTTGCCAATCTCATATTTTGTTTAATGAAAAAATATAACAAGGAAATCTCATGTGTACCGCTGCTATAGCCCTGTAGCGGACCGATTGAGAAATCGTAACCATAGCCGATCCCGAGTTTCTCAGATAGAAAAACCTGTATTGCTGCTACGGCCAAGTTCCCAGATGTAAGATCACGCTACAAATAGCTTTTATCATACAGCTTTACTCCTGTGTGGTACGAACCGCCTACCCAGATAAAATCTTTGACCATCAAAAATGCATTCAGATCCAAACTTGTGGAGCCTCCGCGGTTGCCTTTTAACAGGAATGAAGGTTTAACCTGAAAATCTTCCAAAAGCGGAAACAAGGCCGGCGGTAAGGTAATAATGCGGTTTTGGCTGTATAAAGCTGTTTGCTCAGCGGTATTATTTCCTTTTTACTAAAGAGCTTAAGACCTGTTAAAATGCTAAACATCTTACTTTAAAAACAAGAAAATAATATAGAATTAAATTTTAGCCCTAATTCTACTCAATGTTTCGAGCCTGATGGCTAAAAAAGAAGCAATGTATTTTAAAGAAACCCGGTTAATTAAATCAGGAAATGAGAGCAAAAACCGTTTGTATCTTTTTTCGGCTGACGAAATCCGGCACAGGTAAGCACGTTCCTCTGCCGAACGGTAATATAATTCCATCATCTTTCTGCCAACAATATTGGCTTCAGGAAAATTTTCGTAAAGATATTCTGATAATACATGTGGGACAGCAACTAAATCTACATCTTCCAATGCCTGTAAATACTCATCCGAATCGCCATCTATCCACAAATTACGTATGGTACCTACAATTTTATTCTCTTTGGCAATCCATGTGGTAATCTCGTTGTCCCCATCCTTAATAAAACCCCTAACTACACCTTTAATAATTAAAAAAAGGAATTTGTTACGGTCTATAGGTGAAACAAGGTATTTATTTTTTTTGAAGCTGATCGGAAAGGTATGCTGGTTAATCCGCTTTTCTATTTCATCATTAAGCGGGTGGAATTTCTTAAAAATTGAGATTAGAGGAGAAAAATTATTATATTTCTTCCACCTATCTTCATCAGATAAATTAACTGCGATCATAGCAAAACATTGGGATAGACATAATCCTACTAAACCGAGGCAGGATCACTATGTAAGTATAGGAAGATTGAATTGAAAAAAGAACTTTTTTTTGACTTTTCTCAATTCTCAAACTTTAAAGCAATTTTTCTACACCTAGTCCAAATAATGCAAAATCATACTTCACCGGATCTGAGGAATCGAATTGCTTCAAATTGTCGGTTAATTCAATTGCAGTTAACCAATCGGTCTGCTTTCTATTAATCAGTCCAAGCAACCGTCCTACCCGATCTACATGCACATCGCAGGGACAGATTAGATCTTTTGGCTGAAGTGTATTCCAGATACCAAAATCAACACCTTTTTGATCTATCCTAACCATCCACCGCAAAAACATATTTAAACGTTTACAGGTAGATTTTTGCTTTGGCGAGGAGATATGTTTCTTCGTGCGGTGAGGAAAATCTTCTAAGGAGAAAAAATACTGTCTGAAATGGTTCAATGCCTGCTCTATCGAGAAGTTAAGCTCAGCAGCATAACACACTTCCGAGGCATAGGTTATCTCCGGTTTTATAGATGAAACTTCTAAATAATCAGTCCGAAAAACATCTTGCCTTGGTACAAATGCCTGCTCTAAGCTATCGAAGTTTTGATAATGCTGCTTAAAAAACGAAATAAAATAAAGTAAGTCGGTATCATTGAATGTGCGGTGTTTAAAGTTCAGCAGACGTTTTAAATCGTTATCGGTATGATTGACAACAAAATCGTAAGGCGCATTATCCATACGGCCCAGCAGTTCCTTACATTTATTAATAATTGTTTTCCGCTGGCCCCAGGCTAAAACCGCAGCAAAAAAGCCGGCAATTTCTATATCCTGTTTTTTTTCGAAAAGATGCGGAATACAAACTGGATCGTTTGCTATAAAATTTGGCTGATTGTATTGTTCAACCTTACTATCAAGGAAATTTTTTAGCTCTAAAAACTGCATATATGTGATGATTAAACGAAAATAGCATTACCATCTATCAGATTGTCATGCTGAGGGTACGAAGCATCTGCAACCGATGAAAAAGATGCTTCGTGCCTCAGCATGACAGCAACATTTAGTACAGTACCTTTACGAAAAAACGGGCAAATATTTTATCTGCCCGCTCGAATATTATGCTAATGCATTTGCTAGATCCTCTAAAAGATCGTCGATATCCTCTACCCCAACGCTTAAACGGAGCAAGTTATCGGTAACACCTACTTTCTCTCTTTCTTCTTTCGGGATAGAGCCATGTGTCATCGTTGCTGGATGGTTAATTAACGATTCTACCCCACCCAATGATTCAGCTAATGTGAATACTTTAAAATTAGACGAGATTCTAAAAGTTTCTTCCAGATCAGCACCTTTTAAGGTAATCGAAATCATACCGCCAAATCCACGCATTTGTTTTTTAGCTACATCATGATTAGGGTGATCTTCAAAACCCGGCCAATAAATTTTATCAACCTTTGGATGTGTTTTTAAATAATGTGCAATACGCGCTCCATTTTCGCAATGTGCTTTCATCCGAAGATGAAGCGTTTTTATCCCTCTCAATACTAAAAAAGCATCTTGCGGACCCGGTGTTGCACCACAGGCATTGTAAATGAACCAAAGGTCTTTATACAATTGCTCATCATTTGTTACCAAAGCACCCATTACCACATCAGAGTGGCCACCAATGTATTTGGTTACCGAATGCATCACAATATCAGCCCCCAGATCAATCGGGTTTTGTAAATAAGGCGATGCGAATGTATTATCAACAGTAAGGATTAAATTTTTCTCTTTTGTGATTTTTGCCACCCCTTCAATATCGATAATCTGCATGGTAGGATTAGTAGGTGTTTCTATCCAAACCAATTTGGTTTTATCATTGATGTAGGGCAATATATTTTCTGGCTTAGATAGGTCCAGAAAGTGAAATTTGATTCCGTATTTAGTGTATATTTTGGTAAAGATCCGATATGAGCCACCGTACAAATCATTTCCGGTAATCACTTCATCGCCAGGCTGCAATAATTTCAATACGGCATCTGTTGCCCCCATTCCGCTCGAAAAAGCCAGACCATATTTGGCATTTTCCAAAGCAGCTAAACAATCTTCCAAAGCTTTTCGCGTTGGGTTTGTTCCTCTTGAATATTCATAGCCTTTATTGTCTCCAGGAGATTTCTGCCAGTAAGTAGAGGTTTGATATATCGGTGTCATTACAGCACCTGTGGTTGGATCAGGCTCTTGACCTGCATGTATAGCTTTAGTTGCGAATTTCATTTTTAAAGTATCAAGATTGATGATTACCAAGTATCGAGATAAGATTTCAAAACACCTATATCTCCGATACTATTTTACGTTAATATTTAATTCGTTCATCAGAAGATTCAATCCTTCTAAAACGGTTTTAAATTTATTTTTAAGGCGATAGTAAGGAGACTCTCGACTCCGAACTCCCGACTCAAGACTGTTTAATACGCTCTTGCAAACAGTACCCTTTGGATGGATGGTTTTCCTGAATAAATACAAACGCCATCTTCTAATTTATTATCTAAAGGAATACAACGAATGGTTGCTTTTGTTTCTTCTTTTATCTTTTGCTCAGTTTCTGGTGTTCCATCCCAATGCGCTGAAATAAAACCAGCTTTGGTATCTAACAATTCCTGAAACTCTTCGTAACTATCGGCTTCTGTAATATGCTCATCGCGATAAGCCAAAGCTTTGTTGAACATGCTTTGCTGAATATCTTCCAATAGTTTGATGATGTAAATATCCAATCCTTCCTGAGGTACAGTTTGTTTCACCTTGGTATCTCTACGGGCAATTTCTACTGTTTTATTTTCTAAATCGCGACCACCAATAGCAATGCGGATTGGCACACCTTTCAACTCATAATCAGCGAACTTAAATCCAGGGCGTTGTGTATCCCTGTCATCATATTTCACCGAAACGCCTAAACCTTTTAAACGCATGGTTAATTCATTAACGTATGAAGAAATTCTCGCCAGATCCTCATCACCTTTATAAATCGGAACAATTACCACTTGTATTGGCGCTAATTTTGGTGGAATAATCAATCCAGAATCATCACTATGCGCCATAATCAAAGCACCCATTAAACGTGTAGAAACACCCCATGAAGTCGCCCATACATGGTCTAATTTTCCATCCTTTCCGGTAAACTTAACATCAAAAGCTTTAGCAAAATTCTGACCTAAAAAGTGAGATGTACCGGCCTGTAAAGCTTTACCATCCTGCATTAAGGCCTCAATACAATAAGTATCTAAAGCACCCGCAAAGCGTTCATTCGGCGATTTACGGCCTCTGATTACCGGAACTGCCAACCAATTTTCGGCAAAATCGGCATAGATATGCAGCATACGTTCTGTTTCCTCAATTGCCTCTTCTGCTGTAGCGTGTGCGGTATGTCCTTCCTGCCACAAAAATTCGGCTGTACGCAGAAATAACCTGGTACGCATTTCCCATCTCACCACATTCGCCCATTGATTGATCAATATTGGTAAATCACGGTATGATTGGATCCATCCTTTATAAGTATTCCAAATAATGGTTTCTGAAGTGGGACGGACAATTAATTCCTCCTCTAATTTTGCTGTTTCATCAACCACAATATTTCCATTACCGTCATTTTTTAACCGGTAATGCGTTACCACTGCACATTCTGTCGCAAAACCCTCTACGTGAGAAGCTTCCTTAGAGAAAAATGACTTTGGGATGAATAATGGGAAATAGGCATTTTGATGGCCCGTATCCTTAAACATTTTATCTAAAACAGCCTGCATTTTTTCCCATATAGCATAGCCATTTGGCTTTATAACCATACAACCACGCACGGCAGAATGCTCTGCTAAATCTGCTTTTAATACAATATCATTATACCACTGGGAATAATCTGCTTCTCTACTTGTAATTTCTTTGCTCATCTTATGTATTTGGAACGTAATTTGTATGTTAAAAAGTGTAAAATCCAACGGCAAATTTATAAATTTATGCCTACAAACGATTAACAAAATAATATCAATTATTTTATATCATTTTTTGACTAAATAAATAGTTAATAATTTTTACTTTTGAAATTTGTTTATTAAATTCGTGAACACACACAACTAAATATAAACACAATGAAACCAATTAAATTTTTACCCATTGTTATGATTGCCGCTGAAGGGTTGGTGGCATCATGCTCTACATCAAAACTGGCTCAAACTAAGCCAGCTGATGATGTTTATAATTCTGTGGCGAAAGCCAGGGAGGTTGAAATAGCACCTCAACCTCAGAACCGACAAGGCCAGCAATATCAGGCTCAGGGACAGGAAGAATATGATGAATACTACGGAACAAGTAATCCTTATTACGATATGGATTACTCATCTAGGATAAACCGTTTTTATAATGGTTACAGCTTTCAAGGCTATTACGATCCTTATTTTGATAATTATTACTATGGAAGCAGTTATGGCCCTTCAAACTACTTGGGTTATGGCCTGGGTTGGAACAGCGGATACGGTTTAGGGGGCTGGGGCGGCAGCTTTGGTTATGGCAGTATCTGGAGCAACCCTTTCTATTATGGTAATTTTGGCTACGGATGGAATAATCCATATGGATGGAACTCTTGGGGACCTAACTCTTATTACGACCGTTATGGTTGGGGCGGTGGATACTACGGCGGTGGCTGGGGTATCGGCGGCGGATACTATGGTGGCGGTGTGTATACCAATAGAGGCTACAGCAGACCAAGACCTGGAAGTGATGATAGAGGCACGCCAAGATACGGAAACGGCAATGCCGGAAATGTGGGCAGACCGAGCAGATCTGGTGTTACAAATCCAAATGGTATAGGTTATGCTCCAAATATTAATGCTGGAAGACCAAGCAGAAACCAAGGTAATGGCAGCTATGCACAACCTCAGGGCTCGCAAGCTGGCAGACCTACAAGGAATGATAATTATAGTCCTCAAGGTACACAAAGTAGCAGGCCTACCAGAAACGAAACCTATACTCCACCTGCCAGAACCGAAAGCAGACCTAGTTATTCACCACCACCATCAAATGGCGGCGGAAATAGTGGCGGTGGCTCAACCGGCGGCGGCGGTGGTGGCGGTGGCGGTGGCGGTTCAAGACCATCAAGAGCAGGAAGAGGTTAATTTAAATTTAAACACACAACATGAAAAAATATATTTTAGCTTCACTAGTAGCTACAGTAGCTGCTATGGGAACAACGTACGCCCAAAGTTACGCGCCTGATGCATTCCGCTTTTCTCAAACCAATTATGGTAGTTCTGCCCGATTTAAGGGAATGGGTGGTGCGCAAATTGGGGTTGGAGGTGATATTGGTTCAATTAACGCAAACCCCGCCGGATTGGGCTTATTTACCAAATCTGAGTTTAGTTTAACCCCTGAATTTAATTCAGTTTCTAATAACAGCGCTTATTTAGGCAATAATACAAAAGCAAGTAAAAGTCAGATTAACCTGAACAATATTGGTGTTGTATTTTACAGCCCAGCGGCAAGAATAAAAGGCGCTGATGTAAATAAAGGATTGGTAAGTACCGTATTCGGCTTAAGCTATACGAGAAATAACGATTTTTTAAATAACATCAGTTATAATGGAACCAATACCAACAGCTCCATAAGAGATTCATATGTAGATCAAGCAAATAATTTCGGAACCGACAATAGCGTGGCTGGCGATGCTTACAAAAGTTATTTAATTAATAAAAATACACCTACTTTTCCGAATCAATTTTCTGCAGAACCTTATAACAATGCAAATTTTAAACAAAACTGGGATGAGGCACGTTTAGGTTCAACTTCTGAATTTAACGTAGCAGGTGCCCTTAATTTTGGCAATAAGGTATACATTGGTGCAACAGCAAGTTTTGTTAATGTAAAATACACCAGCGATGCTACTTTTACGGAATCCGGCATTGTTAACTCATATAATGATGGTGATGTTGTACCAACATATAACGGAAACGAAAATTACAACCTGACCCACTTTAGAAACCAGGAAACTAAAGGCGGCGGTTTTAATTTAAAATTGGGTGCTATTTTCCGACCTGTAAACGAGTTAAGGATCGGTTTGAATTTCCAAACACCAACCTGGATGAATATTGAAGATAATACCAGCGAGACTTTACAGGCAACTACTGCGGGTAATGCTTCTACAGCACCAAACAAATCAAATAACCCTACCCAATACTATTCTTTCAGTTACAACTTACGCACGCCGTTAAAAGCATCTGCAGGTATCAGCTATGTAATTGCTGGCACAGCATTAATCTCAGCTGATGTTGATTATGTAGATTATGCCTCAATGCGTTTTTCAGATTCTAATGGCTCTGATCTTTCAACAATCAATAGCAACAATGCTTTTATCAAAGAATCTTATAAAGAAGCCGTTAACTACAGAGTTGGTGCAGAAGTAAAAGTGACGAACGAAATTAGCTTAAGAGCTGGTTACGGGGTAAACGGAAATGGTGTTAAAGGTGGCGACAATAAATTTTATCAAGGTCAATACTACACCGGAGGAATTGGATACCGAATAGATAACTATTATTTCGATTTAGCGTATCAGAACTACAAAACAAACTTCAGTTCAAGTCCGTATTTACTGGACGATTATACAGAACCTGTTGCAGATGTTAAAAGCAATAGAAACAACGTATTCTTAACCTTTGGGGTAAGGTTTTAAGCATTAATATCATGATATTTTATAAAAGGCTTCGGTAAATTTACTGAAGCCTTTTTTGTTCATTCAAACAATTTGATATTAAGAAGAAGGAATAGTCACTTTAAATTATCCCATGCAAGCTTCCACCCTTTTGGGCTAAAACTTCCAACTTTCTTTCCACCCCTTCATCCTTGATCAACTCTGGTGCATGGTGGGGCTTTTTCCTTGCATCAATAATCAACGAACCTTTACAGCCCCAATGTTTATTAATGGTAAAATCGTTAATACCATATATGTCAGCCGCCGGGTTACTCCTTGTAAAAGCGACCCAAACCAGGTTATCAATATTGGCAGCTGTAAATTCTGCATCATCAGCCAATATAATTAAAGGTAGGCCGGATAAATTCTGATCCATCAAGGCCATATTCAATAAAGCAATTTCAGCAGCTGTTTTCTCCGGATTTAAATATTTGTTGCTTTCTAAAACCAAAACCCCTGGAATGGCTATTTTTGGCTGGTAAAACCCATCGCTCAATATCAGTCCTTCAGGAATCTTATTCCAAAGTTCACGCTGCTTATCTCCTGCTGCAGCAATTACTACCTTCGATCCGCTGTTTAATCCATCACCACTATAATCAAGTGTATCAATTGTAGTATTGGTATAAAAATGAACATCCCTCGTTAAATCTATCCGTTCTAAAATATGTGTAAAAAATGCTTCAATATGGTGCGTGCTTAAATGCTGATCATCTTCTTTGGCTGCAATAAACAGGTATTTAGCCAAACTCAATTGGTTTTTTCCCAGTATATGGTTCGCTATGGTTAATATTTCCTGAGGTCTCCGCGCTTTTAAATATGGGGTATAACGCTCACTGCCGATGGCAAAAAGCAAAGGGTGAACGCCAGCCGCATCAACCGCATTAACTTCTTTTAAACCATGGATTTCCTGTGGTATGGCCGAGCCTGTAATTTCATGGATCAAAGCCCCAAAACTGGTATCCTCCTGTGGCGGACGGCCAACAACCGTAAACGACCAAATGGCATCCTTTTTATGATATACGTTGTGCACTTTCATCAAAGGAAAAGGATGCGTTAAACTGTAATACCCCAAATGATCGCCAAAAGGCCCTTCTGGCTTATTTTCATTTGGGTAAACCGTTCCGGTAATAATAAAATCGGTATCTGCAGAGATGCAAAAACCTTCATCATCATAAAAATAACGAAAACGCCTATCGCCCAATGCACCAGCAAAAGTCATTTCCGATAATCCTTCCGGTAAAGGCATCACGGCAGCTAAAGGGTGTGACGGTGGTCCGCCGACAAAAATGCTCACTTTTAAGGGTTGGCCTAATGCATTGGCTTTAGATTGATGTACGCCAATCCCCCTATGGATCTGATAATGCAACCCGATCTCCTGGTCCTGAATATAATCGTTCCCACCCAATTGGATGCGATACATGCCTAAATTTGCATTTAAAACGCCTGGTTTATCTATATCTTCAGTATAAACCTGCGGCATGGTAACAAAAGGGCCGCCATCCATAGGCCAGTTTACAATTTGTGGTAACTGACTGATACTTGTTTTTAAAAATTTGCTTTTTGCCGAAGGTGTTTTAAGTGGCAAGGCCGATAAAGCCGACATTGCTGAACCCGCATATTTAAATGGATTTTTTAGTGCTTTTATCGGATCATTCCTTAATGATACCAGCTGTTGTACTTTTGGTAAAGTATCTCTAAAAATAAATTTCGATCGCTCTAATGTCCCAAACAAGTTTGAAACAGCAGGAAAAGGACTTCCCTTAACTTTTTCGAATAGTATTGCTGGTCCTTTATTTTCGTAAACCCTTAAATGGATGGCTGCCATTTCTAAATAGGGATCTACTTCTTCTTTTATTCTGATTAAATGACCGTGCTTTTCAAGATCGGATACACATTCTGCTAAACTTTTGTATGCCATGCCCAAAGATAAATAATTAGATTTTCTCCGAAACAAAAAAGCCTCATATAAGCAGATTTTACAATAAAGCTACTTACATGAGGCTTTCAACCACCTAAATTATATTATTTCTTTCCTGCAAAAGAGCGCAACATCCAAGTGTTTTTCTCTTTAAACTGCATAAAACGGTTAACCATATCGTTAGAACCATCGTCTCCGGCCGCATCTGTAGCTTCTAAAAGTTCTCTTTCCAATTCGATCAATGCAGCCATATCATCTAAAATGGCATCAACCATGTCAAGGTCTTTTAAACCAATGGTATCAATTTCTTTAATTTGAGATTCTTTTATATAATCGGCAAAACGGCTATGCGGTGCTTTACCCAAGGTTAATACACGCTCGGCTATCTCATCAATAGTTAATTGTGCATTGGTATATAATTCTTCAAACTTAACATGTAAAGTAAAAAAGTTCTGACCTTTAATATTCCAGTGGCAACCTCTTAGTTTTTGATAATGAATATGATAATTAGCCAAATAATCGTTCAAAAGATCTACAACTGATTTAACTTCTTTTTCGTTTAAGCTTATTTCTTTAGCATCCATTTTTCTTATTTTTTATGATGTTTTTGATGTCTACGTAACAACCCAAATTTATAAAAGTTTTGCTCAATTTTGTCTTTTGAACAATACGTTATTTATTAGATCGTTTAATATTCAATATTATAGGGAACAACAATTTTACAAACATTTGTTAATGAATGGTATATCGATATTAAGCTATTAAAGTCATCTTATTTTTACTTAAAAACGAATAGCTGAACATAGACTGGTTAACAATATTATTCGTATAATTGCTCCCTTTGACTTAGAAATTTACATAAAATAAATGCATAAAATATATTTATCTGCTGTAGTGTTATTTGCTTTAAACATTGCAAATACCAAAGCCAACACAGCAAGAGACTCTATCGGTGTAGAAAATAATAAAGGCAAAAAACTGATCGTTCATCAAACTGTAGCAAAAGACACTTATTATTCAATAGGAAGAAAGTATAATGTTTCTCCTAAAGAGATTATGGCCTTTAATGACAATAAATACCTTCAGGTTGGGATAATCATTAAAGTACCAACAAATATTCCTTTTACCGCAACAGGATCAGCTAACAGCACACAAAATCAAAGCGCTTCTACTGGCAACATACTAGAACATACCATCAAGCCAAAAGAAAATCTAAACATGCTCGCCGAAAAATACGGCACAACCATTAATGAGATTAAAGCTTTAAACAACCTTAGCAGCAGTAATTTAAGCATCGGTCAGGTTTTAAAAATCCCTGCTAAAAATGGAGAACAAACTGCAACAGCTGCTCCGGTAACGCCACCAGCGAAAAACAATACAGAAACGCTTCAAGCCAATGCATCATCTGCTGATCAAACCATGATCGAGCATACTGTTGCGCCTAAGGAGTTTTTAGGCAAAATAGCCGAAAAATACGGCACTATTGTTGAAGAAGTAAAAAAAGCCAACAATCTTTCAGGAAATAACTTGCGTATCGGTCAGAAACTTAAAATTCCGGCAACTAAAAACATTGATGAGAACAAAGTAGTGGCTGCTGTCGAAGAAAAACCTGTTCAGGAGAACAAATCTACAGATGCGGCCGGCACACACACTGTTTTAAGGAACGAAACTATTTTCACCATCGCTAAACAATACGGCATTACCGCTTACCAGATTAGAAAACTGAACGATTTGCCTGATAACGCCATTACCATTGGTCAGGTTTTAAAAGTACCGGGAGGGATTATTACAGATGTTCAGGTTCCGAAAGAAAAACAAGCTGAAGCAAAAGCTAAAGAGGTAGATGCAAAGTTTAAAGAAACACCAGCAACAAAAGAAGAAAGTTTTATTCATACCGTTGCTACTGGAGAAAACATTTTTACCATTGCTAAAAAATACAATTTAACCGCTTATCAGATCAGATCAGCAAATAAACTGGAGGATAACGCAATAAAAGTTGACCAGAAACTGATTATTCCTAAACCGCCACAACCTAAATCGGTAAATGATTTATCGAAAGAAGAGCAGGAAAACGAACCAGATAGCACCATGGTTAAAGACCCTAAACTTCGCCGCGACCCGAGCGTATATGGTTTAAGCCAGATCGAAGAAAAAGGAACCGCTGTTTGGATTGCAGACCAGGATCTGGACGGAACAAAAATGTTGGTTTTACACCGTACCGCACCTGTGGGCAGGGTAATTAAGATTACCAACCCAATGACCAACCGCACTACCTTTGCCAAAGTTGTTGGTAAATTTACGGAGAACGAATCCACAAAAGATGTTATAATTGTAATGACTAAAGCTGTAGCCGATTCATTGGGCGCTTTAGACAAACGTTTTTTCTGCAATTTAACATATAGTGCTCAATGAGTTTGAACAAAAAGCCATTTATAATTGGTATTGCCGGTGGTAGCGGATCGGGTAAAACATTTTTCTTAAACTGCTTTCTTCACCATTTTAAACAGGATGAAGTAACACTCGTATCGCAAGATGACTATTATATCCCAGCGGGCGAGATGACACAGGAAGAAAACAAGTTATACAACTTCGACCTCCCTTCTACCATTGACAGTGAACAGTTTTTAAGAGACATTAAGCAGTTAATGAGTGGTGAGGTTGTTTACAAAAAAGAATACAACTTCAATAATCCATTGGCCGTAGTTAAAATTTTGGAAATTAAATCGGCGCCTATTATTATTGTTGAGGGGCTTTTTATTCTTCACTTTAAAGAAATTGCCGCACTGCTGGATCATACCATTTTTGTCGATGCAGATGAACAGGTAGCTTTAGATCGCCGCATAAAACGTGATGGCTTGGAACGTGGTTACCCTGAAGACGATGTATTGTACAAATGGCACAATCATGTGGTTCCTGCCTATAAGGAATATTTATTGCCGTATCGCGAACAGTGTAATAAGGTAATAATGAACAATACCAACGAACCTGAAGAAATTATCGGTATCACAGAAGATATCTCCAACGATTTAAGAAACAGTATTTTGGTAGATATACAGTAAAATCAAAGAAGTCAAGCTTTCAAAAGCTTGACTTCTTTTTTGATAATACGTCGTGCCAGACTGAGCGGAGTCGAAGCCCTAGCCGCCGTGGTTTGTGTCCCCACAAACCACCAGTTTAATCCAATCTCATTTCAGGAATCTCACCTTCTATTACCAATCTCCCAGCTGTAGATTGTTGTATAAATTCGATACTTACGCCTGGTGCACGCTCCAAAAGTTTAAAACCACCTTCAGGCAGAATATCCAAAACCGCCAATTCAGTTACAATTTTTTTAATGCATTTTACACCGGTTAAAGGCAGAGTACATTTAGGTAATAATTTACTTTCTCCTGCTCTATTGATGTGCTGCATCGCCACAATAATATTTTTGGCTGATGCTACCAAATCCATAGCCCCTCCCATTCCCTTTACCATTTTACCTGGGATTTTCCAGTTGGCAATATCACCATTTTCTGATACCTCCATGGCTCCCAGAATAGTCAGATCTACTTTTTGCGCACGGATCATCCCAAAACTCATGGCCGAATCAAAAATAGACGATCCTGGCAAAGTGGTGATGGTCTGTTTCCCTGCGTTAATTAAATCGGCATCTTCCTCTCCTTCGAAAGGAAATGGCCCCATACCCAATAAGCCGTTTTCAGACTGTAACACTACGTTAATTCCCTTTGGAATATAATTGGCGACCAAAGTAGGTATGCCAATACCAAGGTTAACATAGTATCCGTCTTTTATTTCTTTAGCAATACGCTGTGCGATTTCTTCTTTTGAAAACATATTTTTTTTAATGATTGATTGAAAGAATTTCGAATAAATGATTCACCAATGAATTAATGAACAAGTGAGCTATTGAACCTTTCTCACTGTTCTCTGCTCGATTCTTTTCTCATAATCTTTCCCTTGAAAAATCCGATGGACATAAATACCAGGCGTATGGATATAATCTGGATCAAGTTCACCGGCCTCCACCAACTCTTCTACCTCGGCAATGGTTACTTTGCCCGCCATAGCCATCACTGGATTAAAGTTCCGGCTGGTAGACCTGAAGATTAAATTTCCAGCGGTATCACCTTTCCAGGCTTTAACAATAGCGAAATCGGCATCAAAAGCATATTCCATTAAATAATCCTTGCCATCAAAATTGCGTACTTCTTTGCCTTCTGCCACTTCAGTACCCACACCTGCAGGCGTAAAAATTGCAGGCATACCATATCCGGCAGCCAGACAACGCGTAGCTAAAGTGCCTTGTGGAATAAGGTCTACTTCGAGTTCGCCACTCAGCAATTGCCTTTCAAATTCGGCATTTTCACCTACATACGAAGAAATCATTTTTTTAACCTGACGTTGTTTCAGCATTAAACCGATACCAAAATCATCAACACCGGCATTATTAGAGATACAGGTTAAATTTTTCACCTGTTTGTTTACCAAAGCATTAATGCAATTTTCTGGAATACCACAAAGCCCGAAACCACCAAGCATGAGGGTAGCACCATCTGATATATCCTTAATAGCCTCTTCAGCTCCAGATACCACTTTATTTATCATCTTATGAATTTTTTGGTTAGTTCGCTAAATTACAAATTGCCTTCAAAAATGTAGCATTTATATTTTTTAAATCTTCCAGGAATATTAATTAATTGGAATTAATCTAAATAACTATTACCTTTGTGCTGCAATGATTTACGAGAGAGAAGAAAGTCTATTCATATTACCCACCGATCCTGAATTTCAAAAGGGCATGGGTTTTATTTTCAGCTGTACGGCTGAGCACAAAAAATGTTGTGAGAAATTCAAAAAAGGTAAACGCTGTAAAAAGTGTCCAGGACGGAAAAAATAATTAATCTACTTCACAATTTCTACAATTTTATCATCGCTTCCATTACTGGTACAGATATAAATTTTCCCTTCTGGCGATTGGCAAACAGCCCTTATTCTGCCGTAAGTGTTTACATAAAAATCTTTCGTTCCGGTGATTTTTGTTTGAGCATCGTCTAATTTAAGTTGCATCAATTTAGTTCCTTTTAATACAGCCAGCAGCAACGAATTTTTAAACTGCGGAATATAATCGGAGTTGTAATAAGCTAAACCACTAGGCGCAATAGTGGGTGTCCAATTGATTAATGGCTCTACCACATTGTTCGAACTGCAAAACGATTGTTCTCCACTTTCATTACAAAAACCTTTAATATTTGGCCATCCATAGTTTCTTCCCTTTTCGATAATATTAATCTCATCATCAGAATCAGGACCATGTTCTGAAGAAAAAATTTTATTGCCCACCTGGGTCAATCCTTGTGCATTTCTATGCCCTAAAGACCAAACCGGATTATTTGGATAAGGGTTATCACTGGGGATCGAGCCATCTAAATTTATCCTTAAAATTTTCCCTGCTAAGGAATTAACATTTTGAGGATTGCCAGTATCAGCAGCATCGCCGGTACTGATAAATAGTTTACCGTCACTGATCAGCAAACGCGAACCATTGTGGATTGAAGCAGCAGGAATCTGATCCAATAATACCTGCGGACTCGTTAAATTTCCTCCGCTGTAAGTATAACGTACAACTTTAGCCTTATACGTACTACCATAGCCATAAATTACATAAACGTAAGGGTTACTGGTAAAATCGGGATGTAGCGTCATTCCAAGCAGGCCACCCTCTCCATTGGTACGTACTTCGGTTATGGTAAGTAAAGCGGTAATTTGTCCGTTGGCAGGATTTAAACGACTAATTTTACCTGCTTTTTCGGTAAACCAAATGAAATTATCAGGGCCATACACCATTTCCCAGGGGAGGCTCAATCCGGATACAACTACTTTTGATTTTAATTCTACATCAGGTAAAGTACCCGGATCGTCATTATCATCACCATTCTTTTTGCAATTTGTAACGAATAGCATTACAAATAAGCAGAGTAGTATTGCCCTCATAACCGTAACGTCTTAGAAATAACAGCATTACGGTTATAAAAGTTTTAGTTTTCTGTAAGTGCTGTCAGATGTTACCATCTGACAGATTTTCAAAAAAAATAATTTAGTGTCGGATGGTAACATCCGACACCACAACTAATCTCATTTCGAACGAAGCGCAACGAAGCAGAGAACCACGAAGTGCTCTGCGCAGCAAAATCTTTATAATTAGCTTTTAGAGTGCTGTCAGATGTTATCATCTGACAGATTTTCAAAAAAATAATTTAGTATCGGATGATAACATCCGACACCACAATCAATTCAAATACACGTAAGTAATCCCATCCCCGCCTCTATCAGCATGTTCATCCTCCATCCTATTCACCTGACTGTATTTACGGAGATACTCTCTAATCATTTTCCGCAAAATACCATCACCTTTACCGTGAATCAGTTTAATGGACGGAAAGCCGAGCATAATGGCTTTATCTAAATATTTCTCTACTTCAAAGAGGGCGTCTTCAGTTCGTTTTCCACGAAGATCAAGTTCGGCCCTGAAACCAGATACGGCATCATTCATGCGCCCTGCAAAAGAATTTGCACTGCTTTGAACTACCTTTTTGGCTTCGCGGTTACTCACCTTTTGAACGCGGTTCTTTTTAACAGTCGATCGTAAATCGCCAATAGCCAAAACCAATTCATTGCGGTTAATTTCTAAAACCTGACCAATGGTTTCACTATCCATAAATTTCACTAAATCACCAATTTCAATTTCACCGCCAACAACTACCTGTACTGGTTTAGGGCGCTCTTTAGGAATAGTATTTTTAACAAGCTCTTTTTGCAAATTCTGGCGGAGTTCTTTAGTTATTTCCTTATCAGCTTGCTTTTCCTTAATCTCGGCAATGGTATTTTCAACCAGTTTATTGGCATTTTTAATAATATTCTGCGCCTCTTGTTTCGCCTCTTTAATCAGTACCTTTCTATTCTCCTCTAAAAAGCTTTTCAACTTTTCATTTTCGGCAACCAGGTTTTTAGCTTTATTCTGCTGATTGGCTAAACTTACTTTGGCATCGTAAACATTTTTCTTTTCGCGCTCCAGATCAACAAGCATGGTATCTACGCGGTTCTGGTTAGATCCTGTTTTTTCTTTGGCCAGCTCGATTACCTCTTTTGGCAAACCAATATTCTGAGCGATTTCGAATGCATAAGAACTACCAGGTTTACCCATTTCCAAAATATAAAGCGGTTTCATTTTGGCATTATCAAAAAGCATTGATGCATTTTCCAAACCAGGTGTATTACCTGCAAAAAGCTTTAAATTAGAATAATGGGTAGTAATTACCCCCCTCACCTTTTTATTGTTCAACACCTCTAAAACAGCCTCGGCCATTGGTCCGCCAAACTGCGGATCAGTTCCGGTACCAAACTCATCAATCAGCACCATCGTTTTTGGCGAAGCATGCTCTACAAAATAGCGCATCTTCTTTAGGTGCGCACTGTAAGTACTTAAATCACTTTCTATAGATTGGTCATCGCCGATATCGGCAAAAATATTTTCAAAAATACCCACTTCACTATTCGCATCAACCGGAATTAACAAACCTGTTTGCAACATAATCTGCAAAAGGCCAACAGTTTTCATACAAACCGATTTACCGCCTGCATTTGGTCCTGATACCAATACCACCCGGGTTTCGGCATCTATATGGATATTTAAAGGCGTAACCGTTTTCTTTTCGGCTGCAAATGAAATCGATAGCAAAGGGTGCCGTGCATTAATAAGCTTGGTTTTAGGCTCTTTTAACAAACCTGGCATTTCAGCTTCAATATCCATCGCAAATAAAGCCTTTGCACGAACAAAATCCAGTTTGGTAAGGAAACCATGGTAAGAAAGCAATAGTGGCGAATATGGCCGCAAATCATCCGTTAGGGCAATTAAAATCTTAATAATTTCCCGGCGTTTGTCAAACTCTAAGTCGCGCATCTTATTATTTAAGGTAAATACTTCTTCAGGTTCAATATAAACCGTCTGCCCTGTTGCCGATTCATCGTGTACAAAGCCTTTGAGTTTACGTTTGTTCTCAGCCAAAACCGGGATACACATTCTACCATCACGAATGGTTAAACTCCCATCGGCTACCCAATTATTGGCAATAGCCTGCTTGTAGATCGAATCCATGCGCTTACGCACATCTTGCTCTGCTTTCGAAATGGCAGAGGTAATCTCCTGCAATTCTTTTGATGCATTGGGCTTGATCTTTCCTTTGGCATCTATAACAGTTTCTATTTTACGAAGGATCGTTTTTTCGATCGGCAGATGCTCAAATAAAGCTTCTAATGTAGGGTATACTTCTGCACGTTCTTCGAAAAAACGGAGTACCGAAAAAACAGTATGCAACGAAGTATATACCTGAAACCACTCATCCTCTAACAGATAGGTGCCTTCAACCCTGATTTTTTCAACCAGCGACTTAATATCGAAAAAGGTATTAATCTGTAGTGGTTCCTGATTTTGCAGGATACTTTTAAACTCGTTTGTTTGACGTAAAAACTTATCAATCTGATCAAAACGGTTCATCACCTGCATCTTTTCTACCATTGTTTGCCCCATCGGACTTAAACAATGTTTGCTAATCAGCTGCCTGATCTCAACAAAACCTAAACGTTCTAAACAGTTTTCGGGATATAACATATTATTGTACAATAGCTGGACTTTGAACTACTTCCGATACGCCAGCTTTTTTTATATTAATTAATGAATCGGCCTGTTTTTTCTTCTTTGCAATTTCAGCAACTGCTTTAACCTTCGATAAAGAATCTGGTTTCATTTTTTTTCTGATCGCAAGAGAATCGGCCTTAAATTTCTTTGCTATCACTAAAGAGTCGGCTTTAAATGCCTTTTTCTTGATTATCAGATCGGCTAATGCCGTTCCCTTTTTTTGCTTGGCTAACAATTTTTGTATGTTTTTATACATCGCCTCTAATGCTGCAGGGTTGGTATTATACCATATTAAACTCCTGTTATATTCGGCAGAATCTGTACCAAATTTTTTATAAATCCCTTTATAATAAGCTGCTGCCACCTTCTTTGCTGAATCTACTACATAAATACTTGAAAGGTAGCCATCAACAATGTGCATATCGTATAAAATCTTTTCCATTTTATCAGGTTTAATAATGCCATCAGGTATACCAGGTTTGCAACCAAACCATAATATAGCTGTCATTAAAACCCATATTAATCTCTTCATGCTTAATTTAAATATTATTTTTTGCCCAAATTGCGGCAAGGTTATTAATTTTACCAAAAATAGTTATAAATGAGCATAGCTGATAATCTTAAACAATATAAAAGCGAAGTTGAATCAGGCGGGGTAAAACTAATTGCCGTTTCAAAAACACAACCAGTAGAATCAATTTTAGAAGCCTACAACGCCGGACAGCGCATTTTTGGAGAAAACCATGTACAAGAAATGGCAGATAAACAAGCGCAACTCCCAAACGATATCGAATGGCATCTTATTGGCCATTTACAAAGTAATAAGGTAAAATACATTGCCCCATTTGTAAAACTTATTCATGGGGTAGACAGTTTGAAACTGCTACAGGAAATCAATAAACAAGCGGCAAAAAACAAACGCGTAATTGATTGCTTATTACAGGTTTACATTGCAGATGAAGACACTAAATTCGGACTTGGTTTTGATGAAGTGATCGAATTGCTACGTGCCGAAGAGTTAGCCGAATTGAAAAACATCCGTATAGTAGGTTTAATGGGCATTGCCACCAATACCAAGAACGAAAAGCATATTATG
Organism: Pedobacter borealis DSM 19626; assembly: GCF_000708285.2. GTDB lineage: Bacteria > Bacteroidota > Bacteroidia > Sphingobacteriales > Sphingobacteriaceae > Pedobacter > Pedobacter borealis. The sequence continues at coordinate 3,416 of NZ_JAUG01000033.1, read as the reverse complement.
ACCGAGTTTCACGAACTAAAAGTATTTTTTGATGGCATTAAAGTGAGCTTTTTCCGTAAAGACGATGCTTTTAAGGAAATATCGACGGGAATGAGCGCAGATTATAAAATCGCAATTGAGGAGGGAAGTACGATGGTACGCATTGGTAGCAGTATTTTTGGAAAAAGGGTAATCAAACATTTCAAAAACGATATTACGACCAACTAATATGGATTTTAACATCAGATTTGCGACTGCAGATGATTGTCCAAGAATATTGGAATTAATTAATGAGCTCGCCATTTATGAGCGTGCCCCTGAAGAAGTAACTGTTACTTTAGATCACTTTATCGAGGCTGGTTTTGGCAAAAACCCGGTATGGAAAGCTTACGTAGCCGAAGTAAATAATATAATTGTGGGCTTCGCATTATACTATACACGTTACTCTACATGGAAAGGATGCAGGTTATATCTCGAAGATTTTATCGTAACAGAAGAATTTAGAGGAAAAGGCCTGGGTAAAGTATTATTCGAAAAAGTGATAGAAGAGGCTAAAAATGGCAACTATAGTGGCATGGTTTGGCAGGTATTAGACTGGAACGAGCCTGCAATAAACTTCTACAATAAATATAAAGCACATTTAGAAAGTGGCTGGTTAAACGCAGCTTTCTCTAAAGAACAAATCAAGGCATTTTAATATGGATATTTTTAAGTTTGGTGGTGCTTCGGTAAAAGATGCAGGTGGAGTAAAAAACCTGGCCAATATTGTCCGCGATTACAAAAAAGGAAATCTACTGATTGTAATTTCGGCGATGGGTAAGATTACTGATAAACTGGAAAAATTAACGCAGGCATTCTTATCACAAAGTGATGAAGCGCATGCAATTTTTGATGAAATTAAACATTTCCATTTCAGCATTATAGACGAGCTGTTTCAAGGCAAAGCCAATCCTGTTTATGATGATGTGGCTAACACATTTGTTGAAATTGACTGGCTGATTGAAGATGAACCGGATAACAATGCTGATTATATTTACGATCAGATTGTATCTATCGGCGAAGTGGTTTCTACAAAAATTGTGGCAGCCTGGTTAAATGAAACAGGTAATAAAGCCCTTTGGGCTGATGCACGGAATTATATCCAGACTGACAATACCTACCGCGAAGGAAAAGTAGATTGGGCAAAAACCAATCAGATTATACAAAAAGACTTATTACCACTCTTAACCGACAACATTATTGTCACACAAGGATTTATTGGCGGCACCAGCGAAAACTACACCACAACTTTAGGCAGGGAAGGTTCTGATTATTCGGCAGCCATATTTGCTTCCTGCTTAGATGCTGCTGCACTAACCATCTGGAAGGATGTTCCCGGGGTATTAAATGCAGATCCGAAATGGTTTGACGAAACAGAAAAAATTGCTCAGCTTTCTTATCACGATGCGATAGAGCTTACTTATTATGGCGCAACGGTAATCCATCCAAAAACAATAAAACCACTTCAAAATAAAGGGATTCCGCTTTTTGTAAGGTCATTTATCCAACCAGAAGGCTCAGGAACAGCAATTACAAAAGAAAATAACCCATTGCCTATTCCCTCTTTTATTTTTAAGGTTAACCAGGCGTTGATTTCAATTTTCCCAAAAGATTATTCTTTTATTATCGAAGAAAACCTGAGCAATATTTTTGAGCTTTTCCATACACACCGGATCAAAATCAATACGATGCTCAATTCTGCTATCAGCTTTTCGGTGAGCGTTGATGATCATCCTACTCAAATTGAAAAACTGATCAAAGACCTTTCTCAAGAATTTACAGTAAAATACAACAAGGGCCTGGAACTGGTAACCATCCGCTATTATAACCAACAAACTATTGATCGTGTAACGGTTGATAAAGATATTTTATTGGAAGTTAAAAGCCGTCATACCTGCCAGATGGTGATGAAAAATCGGGTCTAAAACTTATAATATCATTAACTTAAAAAAATATTGTCATCCTGAGCTTGTCGAAGGACAAGTATCTTATTTATTTGAGATTACCTGCAGGTCTTCGACAGGCTCAGACTGACAATACCGCCTACCCTTATAACAAGTACCTGAATTTAAACAATGAACAATAAACTTTTAGCCAAAGCCGTACAAGACTATATCAGCACAAATTTAAATGCAGATGTAAATCAGATTGCTTTAGCAAAAAGTCCGTTCGAGGGTATTACTGCAGCCGAACTGGCCACACAAATTACCGCAAAAAAAAAATCAGAAAAAAAATTACCCACCTGGTTTAACACTCAAGGTATTTATTACCCCCCTGTATTATCCATCGAACAAACTTCTTCTGAAATTACTGCTAAATACAAATCTAAACTCGCTAAAGGCAATACTTTAATTGATATTACCGGAGGTTTCGGGATTGACAGCTATTACTTTTCTAAAAAGGTAAAAGCGGTTACACATTGCGAAATTAACCTTGAACTATCTGTAATAGCCCAACATAATGCACAGGCTTTACACGCAACAAATATTGAATTTAAAGCAGAAGATGGAATTGCTTACCTCCAGACTAGTGATGCATCATTTGATACGATTTATGTAGATCCTGCCCGAAGGGCCGAAAAGGGCAAAGTTTTTATGCTAAAAGACTGTACACCCGACATTGCAAGTAATCTGGATGCCTTGTTAGAAAAATCTTCGAGGATAATCGTCAAAACTGCTCCTTTACTCGATATTTCAGCAGGATTATCAGAATTGAAACAAGTTAGCGAGATTCATATTGTGAGTTTAAAAAATGAGTGCAAAGAACTCTTATGGATCATCGATAAAGATTACAATGGTGATACGAAAATTATAGCTGTAACCCTAAATAACGGGATTGAAAAAGATTTTTCTTTTTACAGATCAGCTTCAAATGGTTCAATTCAGTTTATTGACGACCTAAACACTGGTGATTACTTGTACGAACCAGATGCTGCTTTACTAAAATCGGGCGCTTTTAATTTAATTGGCACAACTTACAATCTTTTAAAACTACATCCTCAAACACAACTGTTTAGTTCGGCTATTGTAAATGAAGATTTCCCAGGCAGGATATTTAAAATTGAAGTTGTACTTACAACCGCGGCACTTAAGAAACAAGAAAATTTAAAGGGAAATGTGATTGTCCGGAACTATCCGGCAAAGCCTGAAGATTTGGTTAAAAAATATAAAATAAAAGCAGATCAAAATCAGTTTTTAATTTTCACCAAGGTGGGTAATGGGGAAAACATCGTTATTAAGGCATCCATTATTCAATACTATTAGGTTGTCATTCTGAGGGTTAATTAATTGTTTAAAGTTCAATATGAGTGACGTATAATTGCCTTCTCCCGTCCTACGGCGCGGTCTTGCCTCGGCTCTCCGCCGCCGAAGGGCTCTTTCTTTTTGGCATCAAAAAGA
>NZ_JAUG01000032.1 GCF_000708285.2 Pedobacter borealis DSM 19626 | reverse complement strand
AAACAAAAAATGCCGGCTGAAAATTTTTCTTTCGAAGCGAGTACGTTGGCTTGGGCAGTGCAGCCCGAAAAATTTGTTAGGCCGGATTTAAGTAGAACGGGGATACCGTACTATGGCCTAGCTGGATAGAAATGTAAAAGCTATTAAAGTGTTGATTAATAATTATTTGCAAAATAACGTCAAGGTAGCAAAGCGAAGAATCTTTTATCTATAAAAACTTTAAACTAACGACCAACTACTTTTTTCGGGAAGCAGGTTCAGAAGCATTTGGATTATTACAACCCCGCTCTCACTTCTGCCGATGAAAAAAATCGGCATCTCGCCCAAGATCAGGTTTAGCTGGCTTACATAGTGCAACTGTCTGAGCTAAAATAAACCCGACCAACAGCGTTATCCCGATTTAACATTTATTTTTATTTGTAGAGGATTTCAATCGGGATTAAGAAAAGGGCGCGACTATCGGAACCGATTACCACAGCAGTTGCTTTTCAAAAAACAAATTACTTCATGATTGGCAAAGAAAAAGAGTTATGACACTCTTAACTACGATACTCAGATTCTTCATTGCATTCAGAATGACAGAAAACACAAAAAGCCTCTCAATAGAAAGGCTTTTTGTAGTGATGAAGAAATAATCTTTATATTATTGCTTAAACTTTCTTAACATTTACAGCCTGTAAACCTTTTCTGCCTTCAGCTACTTCAAATTCTACGGTATCGTTTTCTTTCAAGCTTTCGATTCCACCTAAAACATCTTTAAAATGTACAAATAAATCTTTATTGTCTTCTTGTACAATAAATCCAAAGCCTTTTTGAGTGTTAAACCATTTAACTTTTCCGGTTGCCATAAAAAAATAAAAAATTGTATAAAATAAATAAACCTTTTACGCCTTGATCAGCATTTCATTTAAACAATTGGGTATTAATATGAATAAAACAACCAGTTTAAGCGTTAATATTGAAACAAAACTACCAAATATAATAAATTATGAATATAATGCAAGCCATTTCTGGCCATTCAACAAGAATGTTGCGTTATTAAATAAAATTTTCGAATTATTTATTTGGCTGAGGTGTAGTACGTAAATATGGTTTAATTACTTGGTGTCCTTTAGGAAATTTAGCTGGAATATCTTCCGTTTTAATACTGTTTACTACAATTACATCTTCTCCATCTTTCCAATCGGCAGGCGTAGCCACGCTATAATTGGCCGTAAGCTGTAAAGAATCAATCACACGTAACACTTCATTAAAATTTCTTCCAGTTGATGCCGGATAAGTAATGATTAATTTCACCTTTTTATCAGGACTGATTACGAACAACGAGCGAACTGTTAAAGTTTCTGAAGCATTCGGGTGGATCATATCATAGAGATTTGCCACTGTTTTGTCCGGATCTGCAATAATCGGAAATTCGACAGAAGTATTTTGAGTTTCGTTAATATCATTAATCCATCCTTTATGCGACTCGGCAGAATCAACGCTTAAGGCCAAAACCTTAACGTTTCTTTTTTCAAATTCGCCTTTTAAAGCTGCAGTTCTACCCAGTTCTGTGGTACAAACAGGGGTATAGTCGGCAGGGTGAGAAAACAATACTCCCCAGCTATCGCCTAAATAATTGTAAAAATCTATTTCGCCAATGGATGTGTTGGCCTTGAAATTCGGTGCGGTATCGCCTAATCTTATGCTCATAATGGTATTAATTTTAAGTTGATGAAAACAAATCTAAACAATACTATACTAAATAAATAGATTTAATATTATTTTAAGACCTCAAAATTACAATTCCAATAAAAAAACCCTGAAGATTTTAATCAACAGGGTTTAAGAATATTAATTTGTTTGGGGTATTGCGTTTTAATAAACTTTGATCATAAAAACATAATCTTCCAGTTTCTCGATTTGTTTGGTCCGTTTTAAACCAGACAATAAGCTTTTCTTATTTGTACCTAATCTATTTACACCCAACGAATCTTGCGGAATCGCCCTCATGGCTTCTAAAATATATTTTGATTTAATGGCAAAAGCTGCACCCTCTGTCTGATCTTGTTTACCACTGATAATACCAACCAAATTACCATTATTATCTAAAAGCGGCCCTCCACTATTTCCAGGGTTAACCAGAATCGAAACCTGATATTGGGTGGTATCGCCAATAAATCCACTCCTCGAGCTTACAGAACCTTCTCCCAGCACAATATCATCTTTAGGATAACCCAAAGTGTATACGTTTTCGCCAATGTTACTAATACTCTTTTTAATTGTATAAGGAATTGTAGACAAGCCGTTAAAATGTTTATCACTTATTTTAAGAATAGCAATATCGTTTTGCGGATCAGTATACACTGATTTTACTTTGAAAGATTCTCCTTTACTGTTTTGCACATACAAGGAATCGGCGCCGTTTACAACGTGAAGATTGGTTAATATGTATCCATTTGTAGAAACAGCAAATCCAGTTCCTCCAAAATTACCAGGGTTAGCTTTTTTAGGTGAATTATGTTGTGTACTAGCCTTAATATCAAGTACCAGATTATTCTGAGACTGTTTTACCCGCGATAACTCTCTACTCATTTTTTCGTAGTTAGCTTCCTGCTTACTATTATGTTGAATTGAGTAAATTGATACCAATGATAATACAATAAAAGATGCTGCTACCGCAACAACTGATTTATTTTTTCTCCAAAGCTGAACAATTTTTGATGGATGAGGTCTAAGTGTATCAGCCAGACCTTCCACATCAATTTCTGAATGAATATGATTCAACTGTTCTTTTAAGCGCAACTGCTCAGCAAATGTTCCCATAGATTCTAAAAAGAATTTATGCGAAACTACTTTATGATCTACTGTGGCATCATTACGACGTAACTGTTCAAAAGCTTCAGTTTCCTGTGCATTAAGTTTACCTAAAAGGTAATCTTCAATAATTGCATCTAACTCCAAATCGTTTCTCATTTCAAATTATGGTTGAAAAAATATTTTCTTTAACCTTTGCAGGCATTTATATTTCTGCGTTTTTGCATTATCGGTATTGGTATAACCAAACTTTTCGCAAATATCCTGCATGGATAAATTGTGGATATAAAAATCCTGAATAATGGTTTTACAAGGTTCTCCCAGATGATCGAGTGCCGATTGCATTTTCACAAAAGCAGCATCTTTTTCTTCATGGTGCTCTACATCTTCCTCAACAGCAAATACATCTTCATAATCGGTAATATTACCGGCTTTCTTACTGTTTAGGCTAAGTTTCTTTAGCCAAATGCGCCGGCAAACCGAATAAATATAGGTCTTCAGTTTGCTGCTGAGCTCAAAATTACCCGCCTTAATTTTGTTATATAAAATAATTATGCCTTCCTGATAAACATCTTTTGCATCATCTTCATCACCGTTATTATTCAGGATAAATTGCAAAACCATTGCATAATAAGCCTTGTATAACTTGTTAAGTGCATCTTCTGAGTTATTTAGAATACCTAAAATAACCTCTCTATCTGTTGGAACTGAACTCTTTAAACTGTTATTCACTAGTTAATACATTTTTCTATAAATAGTAACCCAATATTAGACAAAAAAATATTTATAGCTACTATAATTGCTTAATACAAACTTAAAGCAAACGGTAACCCAAACCTCGGAAAAAAAATATTTTAACTTTTTTGTAAATTGTCGGGTTACCTTTTTACCTTTGTGGCATTAATAAGAAATTAATTACTTAAAAAAATTCAAAAATGAAAAATGCATTCAAATTAGGCTTTTTAGCTTTAGCTTTATCTTTATCAGTTGTTGCTTGTAACTCAGAGAAAAAAGCTGAAGGTGCTGATACTACTTTAACTGATTCTTCTACTATCGTTACTGATACTACTGCAAAAGATACTACAGTGAAAGATTCTACAGTAAAAGATACAACTGTAAAAACTACTACAGAAAAAACTGAAGTTAAACACTAGTCTAACTTTACTCATAAAAAAAGGCTCCTGATTTAGCATTAGGAGCCTTTTTTATTTTTTTTAATTTATTTGGGTTACCTTTTCTATTTACCGGTATTAAGGATAAATTAATTAATTACTTAAAAAATACTCAAAAATGAAAAATGCATTCAAATTAGGCTTTTTAGCTTTAGCTTTATCTTTATCAGTTGTTGCTTGTAAATCAGAAAAAAAAGCAGAAGGTGCTGATACTACAGCTACTGATTCTTCAACTGTAATTACTGACACTACTAAAAAAGATACTACAGTAAAAGATTCTACAGTAAAAGATACTACTGTAAAAACTACTACAGAAAAAACTGAAGTTAAACACTAATTTAACTTACTTATAAGAAAAGCCTTTGGAAATTCATTTTTCAAAGGCTTTTTTATTTTATCAAAAAAACGGGTTACCTTTTAACATTTTAGGCATTAACGGTAGATAGTAACCCTAAACAAATATCAAAATGAAAAATGCATTCAAATTAGGCTTTTTAGCCCTAGCTCTATCTTTAACAGTTGCTGCTTGCGGCGAATCAGGTAAAAAAGCTGATGGTGCTGACACAACAGTTACAGATTCATCAACTATTATTACTGATACAACTGCTGTTGATACTACAGTTAAAGATTCTACTGTAAAAGACACTACAATTAAAGCTACTGCTACAAAAGAAGAAGTAAAACACTAGTTATTTTTACTAAATAACCTAAAAAAGGTCGCGTTTTTATATCGTGACCTTTTTTATTCAAGAAAACAGGGTTAATTCTTGTCTTTTTTTGTATAAATTAGCAATTAATTAATTTTCAAAACCAAACAAATTAAAAAAAAATGAAAAATGCATTCAAAATGGGCTTTTTAGCTCTAGCTTTATCCCTATCCGTTGTTGCTTGTAAATCAGAAAAAAAAGATGGCGCAACTGATTCATCTAAAGTTGATTCTACAGTAGTAGATACTACAGTGAAAGATACAACCGTTAAAGACACAACTAAAAAATAGTTTTAGCTATTACTTCAAAAAAGCCTTGGAAATTCTAGGCTTTTTTATTTTATATTAATTTCTAGGAATCAAGACCTTAAAATCCATCAATTGTAGTAAATTTGCGGCAAAAATATAATCCGCATAATGAATTTAACATCACTACAAGCTATTTCACCAGTTGATGGCCGTTACAGAAAAACAACCGAAAGTTTAGCTGCTTACTTTTCTGAAGAAGCCTTAATCAAATACCGTGTTTTTGTAGAAATCGAATATTTTATCGCACTTTGCGAAATCAACTTGCCTGGCTTAGAAAATTTTGATAAAAATCTTTATGGCCAACTACGCGAAATCCACGAAAATTTCTCAGAAGTTGATGCCTTAGAAATTAAGGAAACTGAAAAAGTAACCAACCATGATGTTAAAGCTGTTGAATATTTTATCAAAAGTAAATTCGATACGTTATCACTTCAGCACTATAAAGAGTTTATCCACTTCGGGTTAACCTCTCAGGACATTAATAATACTGCCATTCCTTATTCTATTAAATTAGCATTGAATGAAAGTTATTATCCGGCAATTAATACACTGATTGAAAAGATAAATGCCCTGGCTACTGAGTGGAAAGATATTCCGATGTTGGCACATACACATGGCCAGCCGGCCTCTCCTACCAAATTAGGCAAAGAATTTTTGGTTTTCGCCGAACGCTTGGCTATTCAGGTAGAAAGTTTAAAAAATATCCCTAATAGTGCAAAATTTGGTGGCGCTACCGGAAACTTCAACGCACACCATATTGCTTACCCTACTGTAAACTGGGTTAATTTCTCTAACCAGTTTGTTAACGAGACTTTGGGCTTAACACGTGCGCAACATACTACACAAATTGAACATTACGATCAATTTGCAGCTCAATGTGATGCTTTAAAACGCATAAACAACATTATTATAGATTTAGACAGAGATATCTGGACGTATATTTCTAAAAACTATTTTAAACAGAAAATCAAGGCTGGAGAAATCGGTTCGTCGGCTATGCCACATAAGGTTAACCCTATCGATTTCGAAAACGCTGAAGGAAATGCAGGAATTGCCAATGCTTTATTCGAATTTTTTGCTGCTAAATTGCCAATCTCACGCTTACAGAGAGACTTAACTGACTCTACTGTTTTAAGAAACGTAGGCGTTCCTTTTGGACATACCTTAATTGCTATTAATTCTACGCTGCGCGGATTAAACAAGATTTTATTAAATGAAGCTGCTTTACATGCCGATTTGGACGAAAACTGGGCAGTTGTTGCCGAGGCTATTCAAACGGTTTTAAGAAGAGAGAACTACCCTAACCCTTACGAAGCCCTAAAAGAATTAACCAGAACAAATTCAAAAATCAATGCAGCAAGCATTGCCGAGTTTATTGAAGGCTTAGCCGTTTCTGAAGCTGTTAAAGTACAATTGAGAACGATTACACCTTTTAATTATACTGGCATTTTCTAGCCAAATTAAATTGACGTTAAGCAGACAGCTTACAAAGGTTTTATTAGTGAGTAATTGTTAATTTTGTTTATTCAAATTGATTAAGACATGACGATTAACGTATATACAGAACAGACTCCAAATCCAGCTACCATGAAATTCATGGTAAACAAGCTGTTAATAAATGGCAGTGAGGATTTTGCGACTAAAGAGAGTGCAGAACATTCGCCTTTTGCTAAAGAGTTATTTAAGTTCAACTTTGTTTCTGGCGTTTTTTTCGCCAGTAATTTTGTTACCATTACCAAAACAGAGGATGCAGAATGGGCTGATATTGAAGCCATTTTAAAAGAATTTGTTAAAGGAGCAGTAGAATCTGAATTAAAAATTAAAGAAGCAACTGCTGAAGAGGCTCCAGCTTTTGAGGGTACAGAAACTGAAATTAAAATTCAGCAGATTCTGCACGATTATGTACGCCCGGCTGTTGAACAGGATGGTGGTGCAATTACATACAAATCTTTCGATGAAGGCGTGGTTACGGTAGAATTACGCGGTTCTTGCAGCGGTTGTCCATCTTCTACCATTACGCTTAAATCTGGTATCCAAAACTTATTGCAGAGAATGGTACCAGAAGTTACAGAAGTAGTTTCTGAGGCGCTTTAAAATTGTGCATTTTTCATAGTACATATAGTGAAAAGGTCCTGATGAGAATCGGGACCTTTTTTGTTGCAAACGAGTCGTCACCCTGAATTTATTTCAGGGTCTTAATTGCAGAAAAGATGCTGAAATAAATTCAGCATGACGATACTTCTAATTAAAATACTGCTTAATCGCAGTTAACATTTCAGTAGTAAGTTTACCATTGGTAGCCAATATCTCTCTTTTTTCAAAGTAATCATTTCCACCTGAGAAATCGTACACTTCTCCTCCTGCCTGCTGCACGATAAAGCATCCGGCTGCAAAATCCCATTGCTGCAGATTGTATTCAAAAAAAGCATCGAAACGCCCACAGGCTGTATATACCAGATCTATTGCTGCCGCACCAATTCTACGTACACCGTGGCTTTTCTGCATCATTTCCGTCAATAATTTCAAATATTGAGGCTGTTTATCAAACTGATAATATGGAAAGCCTGTAGCCAACAAACTCGATTTTAGATCAGGATTAGTAGAAACTTTAATTTCTTTCTTATTCATAAGGGCAGGTCCGCCTTTATATGAATAAAACATTTCTCCCCTATTTAATTCGTAAACTACGCCGATAATGGGTAATCCATCTTCATAAAGTGCTACGCTGATGCCGTAAGCGGGAATGCCATGGATAAAGTTGGTTGTACCATCCAAGGGATCAATTATCCAGGTATAAGTTTTACCCGTACGGTTGATGGTTTTCTCTTCGGTTATAAAACCTGCATCGGGAATTAATTTTTCAAGATTTTGAACCAGTTTCTGCTCTGCTGTTTTATCAACATAAGAAACCATGTCATTTAATCCTTTGTACTCTATTTTTTGAACATCGAACTGCATTGCTTCTTTACGGATAAAATTTCCCGTAAGCCTTACAATCGATATTACCTTTGTACACAGTAATTCGTAATTCATAGCTATTAACAATAAAACGAGGCGTTTATTGGATTATAAATGAACTTATAGCGCATTAAGCCAGTTGATTCTTGTTCCTTAAAGCATAAGCACTTAGTGCAATACCGCCAACCACAAGGAAAGTAGAAATCATTTCTGCCTGGGTAAAAGGCGGCAAGCCAAAAACATGATATTTTGAATTTACACGAATTAATTCGATACAGAAGCGCTCCATACCGTTTAAGATCATGTAAATACCAAACATTAAACCAGGTGCTTTTATTTTATCCCTAATCTTCCATAAGAAGGCAAAAAGGATTAAACATATAATTACTTCGTAAATTGGTGTTGGGTATACACCTTGAGCCAGTTCGTTGCAGAACTTACCACTACAGCCTGGAATCGGAATACCTTCGCCTACCACATTATTAGGATATTTGTAAGACCACAACCAATCTGGAAGCCAGGAAAATGGTTTCGGATTTGAATTTACAATCCCCCAGTCGCCATCACCAGCTAAGTGGCAACCAATGCGCCCAACTGCATAAGCCAGCATCATCCCCGGTCCACCTACATCGAGCATATGGAGCGGTTTAATACCATTTCTTTTAGCAATAATTAATACAGCCGCACCGCCGCAAATTAAACCACCATAAAAAGTTAAACCACTAAAAGATAATAACCGTTCGATGGGATGTTGAACAAAATCATCCCAATATTCTAGGTTATCGAAAAACTTTGCCCCTAAAAAACCCCATATAGCCGCCCAAACAATCAGGTTACTCATGGTTTGGTATGGGTGGATGGTTACCTGTGTTTCTTTTGGTTTATCCAGCTTGTGTTTATTCTTTTCGGTATAATCCCAATAAGCAAACAGCCCTGCAAAAAACAACCCACCAATTATATTTCCTTTGGTCGACATTAAAATCGACTGTGCATCATTTACAAAAAGTTTGTAGTTTGACAACGCATAAACCAGTTTATAACCAATAACGAAGCCGAAAAGGCCATTCATGATCAACTCTGATGTAGTAGCAGGTTTGCCAACCACAATTGTCTTTTTAATTGGATAGAGTATGCCTAATGCTTCCTTACGCTTAAGCTCTTTGGTGAAAGCCCAGTAACCGGCAACAAACGCCAGCGCTACAAAAACACCGAAAGTATTAAATGGAAGCGGTAAATTAATGCCGAATAAGTATTCTAAAAAATGTGAAACGGTAGGAAACATACAAATAATTTGTTGCGAAGATAGGAAAGAAAGACCAAAGCTGAAAGATTAAAGCGGAAAGCTAAAAGACTAAAGCGGAAAGACTAAAGACCAGCGGCTAAAGCTGGGAAAAACAGGTAAAAATCTTTTTTTTATTTTGGAAAAGAAGGGTCCTGTATTTCATCGGTTAGTACAGTCCTGCTCTGCGCTTTACTCACCCGATAGAAAAAAATCGGGATTCGTGTTCGCTCCGATCAGGTTTAATTAACTGATTACAGTAATTCTTAGGGGGATATTAGGTGCTAAAGACTGATTCCAAAAACAAGTCTTCCTTCTCCGTTCATTTGTCATCCTGAACGCAGTGAAGGATCTATCTTGTAACGGCAAAATGTTATCATCTAAGCGCTTTCAGCGGTTTAGCCTTTCATAGACAAAGGATTCTTCACTGCGTTCAGAATGACAGTAAAGGATATTTGACTGAAGACTTATGACTAATGACTTCGGACTAACTAATGATGCGTGTGAATAGTTTCCAGTTCGGCCACTTCTACTTCTCCATCGGCAGTGATTTCTAAAAGCTTAACCGCTTTCAATTCATTTACCATAACCGGATCGTATTTGGCACGTACTTTTACATAGTTTTTGGTAAAACCGTGCATGTAACCCGATTTTTGATCTGCCTCGAAAAGCACTTCAGCTTCAGCACCAATTTGAGATTCGTAGAAAGCCCTACGTTTTTTATCAGATAAAATATGGAGCATCTTACTGCGCTCATTCCGCTCGCTGCCCGCCACAACACCTTTCATTTCAGCTGCAGCTGTTAATTCGCGCTCAGAGTAAGTAAATACGTGTAGATAAGAAATATCGAGCTGATTTAAAAATTGATAGGTATCTAAGAAATCTTCTTTTGTTTCACCTGGGAAACCAACAATCACATCAACACCAATACAACAGTGCGGCATTACCTCCTTAATTTTGGCAACACGCTCTACATACAAATCGCTACGGTAACGACGGCGCATTAAACCTAAAATTTTATCAGAACCCGATTGTAAGGGAATATGAAAATGCGGAACAAACCTTTTCGAAGTGGATACAAACTGAATGATCTCATTGCTCAAAAGATTTGGCTCAATAGATGAAATACGAATTCTTTCAATTCCTTCTACCTCATCTAAAGCTTTAACAAGGTCAAAAAACTTATCTTCACGCTGACCGTTTCTAATTCCGAAATCGCCAAGATTTACACCAGTTAAAACAATTTCTTTAACACCGCTGTCTGCAATCATTTTTGCGCGATTCACCACATTTTCAATGGTATCGCTACGACTTGCACCGCGTGCTAAAGGAATGGTACAGTATGTACAAGGATAATCGCAACCATCCTGTACTTTCAAAAAAGTACGTGTCCTATCGCCAATCGAGTAAGAGGCAATAAAATTATGGTTTACTTTCTCTATATTTTGCTGATGAATAAGGGTTTTCGGTTGCTTGGTTAAATCGGTAATATATTCTACTATCCTGAATTTTTCTGCTGCGCCCAAAACCATATCAACACCTTCTATTTCGGCAATTTCCTGTGGTTTTAACTGCGCATAGCAACCTACAATGGTTACAAAGGCATTAGGAGAATATTTTAAAGCTTCTTTAACAACTTTACGGCATTTTTTATCGGCATGCTCCGTAACAGAGCAGGTGTTAATCACATAAACATCGGCCTGATCCTGAAACTCTACTACAGCATAACCCGCATCGGTAAATAACCGACCAATAGTTGATGTTTCAGAGAAATTGAGTTTACAACCTAATGTATAAAATGCGACCTTTTTCATTGAGGCTGCAAAGATAGGAAATTTGTTCGGAGTTAGTAATTTAACGCCATGATAGCATACAAATTACAGTGAATTAACAAAACAATTGGCAGTTTTCAGTTAATAACTGACTATCAACTAAACACTAACCTTCCTGCCACCGATAACTTTCCTGCTCGAAACCTGCCAGGTCTAACACCCGGCTAATTACCGTGCCAGCAACTTCTTCTATTGTTTGAGGCAAACTGTAAAAAGACGGATTGGCCGGACAGATGATTCCACCCGCTTCAGTTACGGTTTTCATATTGTTGATATGGATTAAACTGAACGGGGTATCTCTTACTACAGCTATTAATTTCCTGCGTTCTTTTAACACAACGTCTGCTGCCCTTGAAATCAAATCGTTCGATATTCCATGTGCTATCCTACCCAAAGTTCCCATAGAACAAGGAATAATAATCATGGTATCGTATTTTGCCGACCCTGAGGCAAAAGGAGCATTAAAATCGTTTTTGTTATAAAAGGTAAAGTCTTTAAAATGGTTATAATCCTGGTTCCCCAGTTCGAATTGCCAAACCGCTTTTGCATTATCGCTCATCACTACACCAACTGCCTCAATCTGATCTTTTAATGTTAATAACCGGTCAAATAAAACCTTTGCATAAATAGATCCGCTGGCACCTGTAACCGCAACAATCACTTTCTTTTTCATCATAACACAAAAATAGTTTTTCTAAATCCATTAAAACAAAAAAGGGCCAGAACATTGTTCTGACCCTACATCTACCTATGAAAAACATACCCTCGAAAGGGTAAGAACAAATATATATAAATTTTTAAAAAAATTTAAGCAAGAAATGTTAAATCGCTTAAATCAAACATTTAATTTAAAAACAAAACATAAACAACTGATTAACAGATAAATAATTTTAAAGAAAAAACACATAAAAACTTTTTTTCTACTTAAAAAGACATCATTTCCAACAAATTCTCACTTAATATTGTCTTACAAATCAGTCATAATCACCAAGTAAGGTCCTACTTTATAATTAGGCTATTGATTTTTACACTTTTGACTTTACAATTTTTTCATATTGATATAACATAAAATCAATTCGATTGCATAAAAACATTAAGGCGATTTTACAAATATAATCTCGAATGAATGCCCTTTCGTAACTGAAGAGCAAACGAAATATTATATACCATTTTTTATAGTCCCTCGTATATATGAATATTTAACGATAACAAACCAGGGACTAAATACTGAGCCACAACTACTTACAATCAAACAGAAAAACATCACACTTATTATTTATACCGTTCTGTATGATAAATATTATATCATCCTTACAAATCGGTTGGTGATTAACTACTTAACGATTATATTTGAAAAAGTGTCAACTTAAATTTATGATAGATTTAGCCTCTCCTTTCTTAAAAGCACTGTTAAAACATTCTACGAACCCCATAATCATTTTTAAAGTAAAACCGATATTGGTGGTGGTAGAACATAACGATGCTTACCAAGCTTTAATAGGGCGGGTTGGAGGAAAATTAAAATTCTATGATATTAACATTATCCCAAACCTCCTGTCTGCTACTGAAAAGGTACTTCTGATTAAAACAGTTCAGAAAGTAAGTGAGCTTAAAGCAAAAGCTACGCTGGTTATCCATCCCATCTATTCTAACTCGCCAAATGTAAAATGGGAATTGGAATTCTCGCCGGTATTACAAAACGATCGCCCGGTTGAATATATCATCTGTTCCTTAAGGGAAATTCCGTTAGATGAAAATGACCTTGAGCATATTTTATTTGAACTTTCAGAAAGTGAAGCACGTTTTAGAGGATTTTTTGACCAGGCTCCTCTGGGCATGTGTGTATTAAAAGGTCCAGCGCTTATTACAGAATATGCAAACGATAATATATTAAAACTTTGGGGTAAAACAAGAAAAGAAGTAATCGGGATTCCACAAGAAAAGGCACGACCAGAGCTCGAAAAACAACAAGCACTTGTAGCACATGTAAAAGATATTTTTAAAAACGGCCAACCCTTAACAATCAATGAATTAAAAATTTCGACACCTATTTCAGACGGTTATTTTATAGCTTTTTATGAGCCATTAAAAAATGATAAAAATGAAGTAAACAGAATTTTAGTGATTATTAAAGATATTACGGAGCAGGTAAATTTTAAAAAAGAACTACTTAAAGCTAAAGACATTTTAAAAATAGCCATGGATGCATCAGAAATGGGTTCATGGAATATCGATCTGGAAAGCAAACAGATACTTTTATCGGAAAGGGCACAACAAATTTACGAACTGGAAAATAACAGGTTGGGTATAGAAGAAGCCAAATCATTGATATCTATGGAAGACATCGGGCACCTTACCAGTGGCATCAGACGTGCATTACACCATAGAAATGCTTTTAACATCGAATATCAGATTAATTTGAATGGCATAAGCGCTAAAAGCAAATGGTTAAGAACAGCAGGAAAAGCCTATTATAACGAACAAGGAAAAGCCGTTTATATTGCCGGAGCTGTTTTGGATATTACAGAACATAAACAGGACGAAATTAGAAAAAACGACTTTATCGGTATGGTAAGTCACGAGCTTAAAACTCCACTAACATCTTTAAGTGCTTATGTACAACTTTTACAGCATAAATTTAAAGAAACGGATAACGACTTCACCATTCAGATACTTGACAAGGTAAATGTTCAGTTAAAAAGAATGTCGTTAATGATTGATGGCTTTTTAAATGTATCCTTACTAGAAGCTGGCAAAATTTTATTGAACAAAACAAATTTTAACCTAGTTCTTTTGATTAAAACCATAGCTGAAGAAAATAGAATTGTTTTACCCAGCCACTTCATCCAGGTGGTTGGTACAGAAGAAATGATGGTAAATGCCGATATGGAGAAAATCGGCAATGTGATCACTAACCTGATTGGAAATGCAGCGAAATACTCAAAAAAGAACTCTTTAATTGCAATAAAGTGCGAAACACAAAAGGATTATGTAATTGTTAGTGTGGAAGATGAAGGCATAGGCATTAGGGAAAATGATATACCCAAACTTTTTGACCGTTTTTACCGCGTAGAGAGCCCCGACACTAAAACAATTGCAGGATTTGGAGTTGGCCTGTATATTTGTGCCGAAGTAATTGAAAGGCATCAGGGGAAAATTTGGGCAGAAAGCAAATTGGGTAAAGGTTCTACATTTTATTTCAGTTTACCCACTACAAATACCCCATAATAATCTGTAACATTAATTTGCTTTGGGCAAGTGAAACTAACCGCTTATTTCTTCCATTTCTAATTTAACGTTAACCGCTACCAAACCACGTTTGTGTAATTCTATTTCAAAAATTATTTTCGAATTTATATTAATTTGATCAGATATATTATCTAATTGAAAGTGAATATCCTGGCCATTTTCGTCAATAATGATTCCGTGTCCATATTCAAAGTCAATTTGAGTAACGTCTCCCTTCCTCATATCGCCCATTACAGAATATTTTTTATAAATAACAGACAATTATAGTCATTTTATGTATAATTAAAGATACATAAAATTATTTTTTTTGTATAGTTATTAATATTTCATATACCATTTATGATTACTAAAACGAATTAATAGAAGAGAATGAACGATTTTGACTTTATTTTAATTATGATTTAAATGTTATTTTTTTTTTCAAACAGCTGGTTTACAAATTGTTATTACAAATAAAAAAACTATTTTTATTGAACCAAATCGAGCTTGTGCGTGTTATTAACTGAATTAATCATCCCAATCATGAAAAATCTCATCCAAACCCCGAGCATTAAAGAAGAAATCATCTTATTATCCGAAGAAACGGATCGAAATTATTGGGCTAAGCGTTTAGGCGTAAGTTCTGAAGTTTTGAAATCTGCGGTTAGGGCAACAAGAAGCATTATGTTAAATCAAATTACAGCTTATTTAAACCAGCAAAAGAAAAAAATCAGCATTTCCTGATTGTTAAATCGGTATAATTATCTGATTAGAAAATTATATTTCATTTAGCGTATTAACGGCGGCGAGTACTTCTTTGCGCTTAAATGAGATGGTTAAACCTTTTCATCAATGCAATGGCTCTTTATATATAATATAAAGAATTACAAAATGGCAACCACAACAAAAACAGCAAGCGCTGCTAAAAGGCCTACATCCTCTGTAGCCATAAAATTTATTTCAATCGAATTTGTCGCGTTGTCCAAAGGACTCCTACGGAGAGCTTATCCAAACGCTTAAAAATGCACTAAACCTTTTTCCGACAGTTACCGACAGACCCCAATAGAAAGGTCGTCATTGCGAGGCACGAAGCAATCTTAAAGCGCTCGCTACTAGCGATAGTTGTAAGATTGCTTTGTCGGCTGAAAAGGCCGCCTCGCAATGACGATAATCTGAGGAGATTTAATCTCTTAAATCCTCTGTCACTTATATTCATTTTTATAAAATAAATAACCCTCAGGATGACAAATCGATACCAATGGCACAGCTTCTTCTATTTTAAAATTAATACTTTAATCTTCCCGTACAATAAGCCAATAGATTAACAGATTCTTTTGAAATTTTCTTGGGATTAAGGTTATCCTTGATGTTGGTAACTGCGGTTCCAAGCTTCTCTTGCAACAGATCGAGTATTCCAATTATATTTTCTGGTACTATGGTTAAGGATAATAAGGGATAATATTTATTCTCCAGGTCCTTTTTCTGATTATTTGTCGCCAAATCTAAAGTCCATTCTTCAGTTGCAGAAAAACCATATTCGTGCCTTGTATTATTAAGTTCGTACAAAAAAACTTTTGCCTGAACTTTCGGATCGTTACTTGCCATTTTTACCTGGCTTTTTTGCAAATAGATCTGTCTCGACCTTTGCCGACTTACCTTTTCCTGATTGATAATCAGACGGTGCTTTTTTATTAACACCAGCCTCTTTCTTTTTGTCTCTACTCATCTTTAAATGATTACAGTTTGATAAGACCAATCATCATTGCATAAACAATTCGGTGATTGGAATAAAAAAATACTCATCTAAAATTTAAGATTAGAGAATACCGCAATGGTATATCAGCGAGAGAAAAGCAATGTAATTAGATTATTAATTACTGATATAATCAAATATACATTTATAATAGGCTAAAATCGTCATATCAATATGGTTATCGAGATATATTTTACCTGCGGTAGCGATGCCAAACCCTATACCATTTTTTATTATTAGGGTAACTGCGATGCGATGTTCTGTTGTTTATCATTATAGCGACTAAGAGTAAAATACTGGCGCCAGACAAAACCGGGCACAGTACATACAAATAACCTAACGATTGTATTTTAGCCGAACCGATATTGGCGATAAGTGCGGTCGCCCCACCTGGGGGATGCAATGTTTTGGTAATCTGCATCAATACAATGGATAAAGAAACCGACAAGGCAGAAGATAACCACACTTCGCCGGGAATAAGTTTATGAATGGTAACGCCTACCAATGCACAAACCACATGCCCACCGATTAAATTCCTCGGCTGTGCCAGTGGGCTGTTTATAATTCCATAAATAAGTACCGATGAGGCACCAAATGAACCGATGAGAAACAGGTTATCGTTGGCGGTAAAGTATTTAGAATGGAGTAAGCCAATAATGCCAATACCTAAAAACGCTCCAATAAATGTCCAAACGTGTTCTTTAAAATCGACTAAAGTTTCTTTGTAAACAATATATTTTGCTGTGCGAAGGTGTTTTCTTATCCGTTTTCTCATAACCTGTACTGAAGCGCGTGCAAAATTAGCAAAATATAAAAGGGAAAAGAGAAAGTTTTACAAATAAAAAAGGGTCGAAAAATTAATTTCAACCCTTTAAAATGATTATTATTTCTGATTTTATTTTTGAGATTGCTCAGGCGCTTTTCCGATCAGATCCATAAACTGATCTAACTTAGGTGTAATAATGATTTGTGTACGCCTGTTTTTCGCTTTCCCTCCTACTGTTGTATTATCAGCAATTGGATTAAATTCACCACGTCCGCCTGCGGTTAACCGCTTAGGATCGACAGCATATTTGGTTTGCAATACCTGAACCACTGATGAAGCACGCAAGGCACTTAAATCCCAGTTGTTTCGGATATTGGTTTGAGCGATAGGCACATTATCGGTATTACCTTCAATCAGCACATCATAAGTATCGTAATCTTTAATGATTTTAGCAATTTTGTTTAAAGTTTCTCCTGCTTTATCAGAAACTTCGTAACTGCCTGATTTATACAACATGTTATCAGCCAAAGAGATATAAACTACGCCTTTAAGCACTTGTACATCAACATCTCCCAACTCTTCTTTACTTAATGATCGCGTCAAATTATTAGTCAACACCATATTAAGTGAGTCACTTTTATTTTTGGCATTTACCAGTTGTTTGATGTATTTATTCGAACTGTTAATTTCATCAACCAGTTTCGAAATGTTAACATTGCCCTGGCTACTAGAATTTAAACATTTGTTCAAAGCATCCTGCAATGCAGTTACATTGGCTTTTTCTGATGCGATCTGCTCTTCCAAACTTTTAACCCTGCTGGTGCTGCCACTAAGCTCGCGTTGACTATCCTGGTATTTATTACTTAATTCCTGGTTCCTTTCTCTCAGCTTAGCATAAGTATCCTGAAGTTCTGCATATTTCTTATTGCTTACACAACCAGCTGCAAGCGCAAGGGCAAAGAGCATTATAGGAATTGATTTGTATAATTTCATAATCTTATTTTTATTTATTGATGATAGGTTAACAAATTCCTTGCCGCAAAGTTCAATACCAGCCTGAACCGATGTTAAAAAGCATTAATCTTTACCGAATCGAAGCTAGCCAAAGCTTTATACGTTCTTAATCCTATACTACCAGATTGATATTGACTATCTGTTGCAGAAAGAATGGGGTTTGCCGACCCGTTTATAAAAACATCAAATTTATCTCCTTTCGCCACTATCTTTAAGGTATACATTTTGTTCATTTCAACAGGATATTTCCCTGAACTTATAGCGGTCCATTTTTTTCCGTTAGCTTTTCCCAACAGTACCATTCCATTAGACTGATCCAACCCCACATAATACCCTTGGTAAGCATCGGCACCAATTGCCGGATCAGAAACCCTGAACATTAAACCAGCATCACCGGCAGTATTGATTTTAACATTTACCTGGTAAGTAAAATCTGTAAAATCTGTTCCATTAGCCACATATTTAGATCCATTTATGCCATAACCACCAGAGCCTGCGTTTGATGCCGAATTAACCTGTCCATCTTTCCAAAACCAGCCACCTCCATAAAAAACCCAATTATTGGCCATTCCGTGATCAAAATTTTCGACCAAAGCCTTATTTATTTTTTTTGGCTGACCGATTACAGGAAAACAGCTTAAGCGTATATTTTCAGATCCATAAGGTACCAAGGTAACTTCTTCCTGCTTTTCGGCTGAGGAAACTGGACTAAAAGGCACATCAAAAGCAGCTACTTTGTTGTATCCTAGCGTCCAGGACGGAATCTTTTTTGCCTGAACCTTTAATTTAACCGGTGCATTCGCGGCAATAAAAGGATTTTCGGGCATTGTAGCGCTCACCACATTAACGTCGCTTAAATTACCTTTATCTAATACTAAACCATAGTTCCATGCCGATTCCGGACGGATTTCGTAGTCTGTAAAGCCAGCAACCGGATGTGTTTTAGTTACCTTATCTACTGCCTTAATTTCTAAGGCATACACAATAGGCCCACGTTCTACACTAACGGAATTGTTTACTTGAGCCTGAGTAGTAATTTGCATCGGGAAATTCAGTTCTAATTGATCCTGATTTTTCCATTCGCGGGATATGGTAAACATTTCACCGGCTTTTACTCCTTTTAAGATAGTTCCATTTAATTTTATGCTAGGTTTTACACTCCAAGCTGGGATTCTTAAAATCAATGGAAAGGACATAGAAGTGGTAAGCCCCATTTTTAACCTGATCTGTTCTTCGAAGGGATAATTGGTTTCTTCGGTAATTTTTATTTTTTTATTGTTGGCTAACACAGTTTCTATTTCCATTGGGCCATAGGTAATTACTGCCAAGCCGTTCTCAGGGGTAGCCACTACACTACTTTTTACAAAATAAGGCCAGCCCATATGCATGTTATAGCGGCAGCACCCATAACCTGAATAGGGACTAGAAACAATCCCTGAACCATAATCTTGATTAAAGCCGTGCTCCCCATGAATGCTTTGAACCTGATTGGGTAATGTATAATATGAATGGTTTTTAAAATCCCTGCTAAACTGAGCAGGTAAAGCATTAAAGGCCACTTTTTCCAACTGATCGCCAATACTGACATCGTGAATAACCTTTGCCGCAGTTTCTAAACTCTGCATCCATTCTACCACAGTACAGGTTTCTACTCCTTCTATGCTGCTTGTACCCGCCAGAAATTCAGTCCCTGAACCTAAACCTTCTGGCTGACCATGGTCGTGCATAATGTTCGCTATACCTTTGGAAAGTGCTTCAAGATTAGAAGGACGATCTTGAAGTTGAGCATAAAGCACTGGGAACTTTAAGGCTTGAGCTACATTAACCATATGTTTTGGCTGAAAATCATCACCAAAAAAGTAAAACCCGTTATTGCTATAAATATCGATCCAAGGGTATGCCTGTTGTTTTAACTTTTCTACGAGTCGTAATAAATCCTGATCGCCGGTTTTATTGTAAAGCCAAATGGCTATTTCCATATTATCGCCTGCTCTTGATTTACCCCATTCCTTTAATGGATCGCCATCAAGATTAGCCAGTTCATATTTGAAATATTTTGAGAGAAAAGGAATTACCCTTTTATCATTTGTGGCCTCGTAATAGCTTTGCAAAGCATACATCATTGGCATGCGTGGCCACCAATCTTTCATTTTCGGTGGGCCAAATAATCCGTTGGCTTGTTGATTGTTCAAAGTCCAATCGATGTACTTTTGTGCTTTTGCTTTTAGCGTAGGATCATCTAAGGTATAAGCCAATGCTACCAAACCTTTAACATAATATGGTACCCGCTCCCATCCATTTCCATCGCCTCCTAGCCAATCGGAGTTTTTGCCCAGATTATCTTTTTCAGGGTATAGCTCTTCTGCCATTCCCGTTGCACCATCTCTTTGCTGCTCTAGTTGCTTTAACAACCATCCTTTGGCTTTAATACTCCCTATGGGCAATTGCATATAAACATGCTGTTTTAAGGGTTTTTTGTTGAATTCAGTTAAATTCTGGGCATTTAAAGTATGAATAGATAGACAGGAAACCAGAAAATAGATTGAGGTAAATATTCTTTTCATAAAAGGATTATTGGTTAGGTAATATTTCATAAAACTAATAAATATGAGCGAATATTAAAACGATTTAGTAATCTTATATTCAAACAGTTCAAAAAGCAATGTTAAGTTGGTTAAAGCAAACCTAAGCGCTGAAAATAATAAATTGAAAGGTAAAAAATTATACAGTTTGCAAGCCTGGAGGTTTACACCAGATTGTGATATATACCTATTTTTAACTTGCCAGGGTAAGCATTGACCTCGTTCGCTTATCAAGCTTTTGGTTGAAACTGAGATTAGTTCTATATTAGATCTAGAGAGCGTTAATTTAGAATCGGGGGATAGCCATTGGTTATTCCCCGTTCTTATTTTTAAGCAAATATTTTATACTGAAATGCTTGTACAGCTGGCAGAAATTACTTTCCAATCTTCTCTCACTTTACCCCAAACCCTTAACCATTGATATTTGCCGTTAAGTAAAATATTTGAATAACTTCCCTTAATAAAAAGACTTGCAGAAACAATAACAATAGATTCAAAAACACGTATTTCCCGTTTGGATACATTGATTTTGGTAATTTTGATCATGCCACTCCGGTAGACATCCAGATCCATCTCTTTATCCAACACATTCCCATATTGATCATGAAAAAGCATTCCATCGGCAAACAATAAATCGAGTATCTTCAGGTCTGTTCTTTTAAATCCATCTAATAATTTTTCTTCTAGGTCGGCAATCAGGAGAATGGTTTCCTGGTCTGATAAAATATTTGGCATAATTTCCGGTTAGCTAGTAAAAATATAAAGTAAGCCACAAAGAATAGCGTAACTTTAAATATTGCCTGCATTACACGGATTTAACCACACACATTGCACAAATTTTTACCAATTATTTCTTTGCAAAGGTAAGGCCTTGCCAGGTATCTGTTCTGAAAGGTGATGCCGGCAAGCCATCATTACTAACCAGGTTACACACAGGATTATTTCCCCATGCATAACGAACTGCTACAGGATTTGCCACCTGATCGCTACTTACGATGATCTGATTCCCCTGGATGCTTGCTTTGGCCCAATAAAATTTCTTATCTGCTCCAGCGATGGCAAAACCGGTTAGTGCTGCACCATCTACGGCTTTTAATCCATTTTCTGTATTGCCAAAAGTTAAACGGATCTGTTTTCCTTCTACTTTATTTGATTGATAAATGGGACCGGAATAGTTTATTTTCTGACCATATGTTTTAGCCAGGGCGATTAAGGCTAACCTTCTACCCACCTCTTGTTTGTTTTTAGGGTGAATATCTTTTGCATCACCGATATCAATAATGGTAGCCATACCTGTATTCGGTAGTGTAAGTGTTTTTTGTTGGGCCTCTCTAAGCTCCGCCCAGGCAGATTCTACAGGAGAATGATCAATCTGCATAAAATTGGCCAGTTGAACGAAATAGAATGGAAAATCTCCCTGCCCCCATTTCTGGCGCCAATCTTTAATCATCGTTGGAAATAATTCGCGGTATTGGTAAGCTCTATCGGCATTACTTTCTCCCTGATACCAAATGGCACCTTTAATTGAAAATTGCAGGTAAGGATGAATCATCGCATTGTACAAAACGGTTGGTCTGTTAGGACCATTTTCTTCATAAGGTTTAGCTTCAATATTTTTAAAATCTACCCCCACTCTATACTTCCAGTCGCCAGCTAAAGAAATTTTCTCTGCCGTGTTGTTTGTTAAGCTCAAATCTTTGGCGTCACAATATATACCGCCGCCGCCACCACTGTCAAAAACCCTAACAGTAATCGTATTTTCACCTATTTTGAGCAGATTTGCAGGTATCGTATATGTTCTACCAACATTATACCCTACCGTTTCACCCACTTTTACTCCGTTTACGAAGGTAATATCGTTATCATCAATTGTACTTAAATTAAGTTTAGCGCCGTTTGTTTCCCAGTTTTCGGGGATGTTAATCTTTTTTGAAAACCATACAATGCCATCAAAATTTTTAAGGGCTGCATCTTCCCACAAAGTCGGCAAAGTCATGCTTTTCCAGTTTTTAGTTTCTGCCAAAGCCCATTTTGTTTCTCCAGCCTGATAACCGGAATCTTTCTCGGTTGTCATTTTAATCCAATTCTGCAGTTTTTCTTCGTAAGAAACTGTTGATTGATTTTTAGCTGTTTTTTGGATCTTATCAACTGCGGCAGAAAAATCGGTCATTTTTTTAAGCGATTCGGCACTTGTCCAGGCTTCAGCAATTGTTCCTCCCCATGAAGTATGGATTAGGCCCATAGGGATTTTAGTTTTTTCATACACTTCGCGGGCGAAGAAATAGGCTGTAGAAGAAAACTCAGCAATATATTTTGGGTTACATTCCTGCCAACCACTATTAGTCACTTTGGCATCGTTAAGTGGAAAACTACTGGTAACATGTTCTGCCTGTAATAAACGGATATTTGGAAATTTAGCATCAGCAATTTCTTTTTCGTGGTTAAGGATTTTTCCCCACCCCGCTAAAGGCATTTCCATATTCGATTGGCCTGAGCAAATCCAAACATCCCCTATTAATACATTGTTTAGCACCAATAATTCTCCATCGGAAATGGTGATCGAATATGGCCCGCCGTAACCTGGCGTTGCCACTTTAATTTTCCAATTGCCACTGGCATCTGCAATAGCCCCATAATTAATTTTATTCCACGAAACCGTTATCTTAACGGCTTTACCAGCTGTGGCTTTACCCCAAATGGCCGCATTTGTTTTTTGCTGCAAAACCATATTGTCGCTAAATACTGACGGCAATAAAATTTTTGACTGTACTAGTAGCGAACTGAAGAGGAATAATGCGATAATGAGTATAGATTTTAACTTAGAGATGCTCATATTTTAACCTATTTTTTGATGATTAGAAAGCGAATGTACATTTTATGTCTGTCAACATCAATATATATGCCTGCTCTTCACAAATTTATGATAAAAATGAGGCAAAATTCATTTAATTAGTTTGGGTAAGAATATCATTTTGCTTATTTTGCAAGTCTAAAAGAACAATTCTTGATTTAAGCTTGATTTAATCGGATGTTCTCTCAAATTACTGAATTAATGGTTAAGATTTTTATAGGTGGCCTTCCTGACAATATCCAAGAGATGGATTTGGCGATATTGGTTAGCCTTCATGGTAGGGTAGAAACGATTAAAATTGTTCGTGATAGAGCTACTGGCAAGTGTAAAGGCTATGCTTTTTTGGAAATATACAGTTTACCGGATGCTAAAAACATTGTATCTACCTTAAATGGAGAAACTTTTAAAGGCAATGTAATTACAGTTAAAATATCGGAAGAGGAAAGTGGTGTTCAAGCGGCAAAGCCAAAAACCAGCCAACCTTTTAAGAGTAAAAGGCCTAGGTTACAGCGCTAATTCACTCTTAATCTATATTTTTCATTCTTCCTCTGTAATTTTTCCGTATTATAAAACGGTATTATCTCGTTTTAGCAATGCATCCATGCTTTCTTTTTTTATTGTATCATTAAGAATTGAAGGACATTAAAGTTTTATCCTTCTAATTTAACCGCATTTATCGCAGTAGAATTCAAGACATTCCCTCGTTTCATCGATTAATTTATTTCGGCCAGAAACTTTTTAATCCAGTTCTAAACATATATTTTGCAAGTAAGTGTTTCGACTTCTATTAAACGCGTTTTGCCGATATGGAAAATTATGCCATTGTAATATTTATTTTAGCTGTGATGATTGGCCTTTCTGCTGTAGCCGATCGAATTAAAATCCCCTATCCTATTTTATTGATTATAGCTGGAATAGCGGTGGGTTTTGTTCCATCTTTGCCACCAATTGACATTAATCCTGAAATTATATTTTTGATATTCCTCCCACCATTGCTTTACGATGCCGCTTTTAAGGCCATTAAGGTTTTAAATTTAAATGCGAGCGTCTTCCTGAACTTCTTTCAGGATCTTTCACGATGGTTAGTTTTATCATTAAGGAATTAAGAACATTAAGGTTTAAATTTAAATGCGAGCGTCTTCCTGAACTTCTTTCAGGATCTTTCACGATGGTTAGTTTTATTATTAACCTGAGTTCGATAATTATTTGCTGAAAATTATATCTTATTTACGCCTAATCCCGCTTTATCGTCCTGCTGAATTTATTTCAGCATCTTTTTAGCGTGAAAGACCCTGAAATAAATTCAGGGTGACGACCGTCTTAACAGAAAACTTGATTAAAACGCCACAAAATGAGATTTAATAATCGAACTCAGGTTATTAAGGAATTAAGGACATTAAGTTTTTCTACCTTAAATCTAATACCAATGGTCATAAGCTTAAGAAAAGTATTGTAGTGACAATGAGCTTCCGTGGAGTATCGTCATCTCGACCGTAGTGTTCCGAAGGAACTCCTTTGGAGGAGAGATCTTTTAACATGGTTCAAAGGTTTCTTTCCGACTTAATTTCGGCGTTATACAAAAAAAGGGATAAAATCTAATGACTTTATCCCTTTCCTATTTTATACATTATCGTTTACCAGTATACACTATAAAGTGCAACCAATAATCCGATGATGATTAAAGCCCCTACTGCAAAACTGGTAGAGGTTTTGAACATTTTAGCATCGATAGCCAGTCCTTTAGCTTCTGCCTTAACTTTGTTGCTCGCTAAACTGATGATCACCATACCAAGGATACAGAATACAAATACAAAGCCCATCCGATCTAAAAATGGAATTTCGTAAACACCCGTTGCATTTTTAACAGAGAAACCCATTCCTGATAACCATGAAAGATCGGTAAGTTTAGGTAAGAATTTAAGTAAAATTGACAAACCGAAACCACCGATGGTAGCGAATAGTGCCGCACTTGAAGTTGTTCTTTTCCAAAAGAAACCTAAAATAAACATGGCAAAAATACCTGGAGAAACAAAACCTGTATACTCCTGGATATATTGGAATCCCCCTTTTTTATCGATTCCTAAATGTGGTGCAATTAATACGCCAAGAATCATCGCTACAATAATCGAAATCTTACCTGTTGTTACTAAATTTTTCTCGGTAGCATCGGTCTTTAATACTTTCTTGTAAATATCTAAAGTAAAAATAGTTGCAATACTGTTTGCTTTACCTGCTAAAGAGGCTACCACTGCAGCGGTTAATGCAGCGAACGAAAGTCCTTTTAATCCGGCGGGCAGTAAATTCAGTAATACCGGATATGCACGGTCTGGGTTTACTGATCCATCTTGTAGCATTTCCGCTTGAAAGGCACCATCTTTATATAAAACATAAGCTGCAATACCTGGTAACACGACAATAATTGGCATTAATAATTTTAAGAATGCAGCAAAAAGAATGCCTCCGCGGGCAGTCTCCAGGTTAGCACCCAAAGCACGTTGAGTAATGTATTGGTTACAGCCCCAATAATTTAAGTTCACAATCCACATACCGCCTACAAGCACGCTTAAGCCAGGTAAATCGATATAATTTTCGTTATCTGGCTTTAAAATCATGTGAAAATGTTCAGAAGCCTTTGAAGTCATTAAGCTATAACCTTCAAAAATACCTGTTGTTCCATAGTGTGTAGAAACTAAGTTTAAAGCCAAATAGGTAGTGGCCAAACCACCCAGAATTAAGAAAAACACCTGAATAACGTCGGTATATCCAATAACTTTCATTCCACCCAGCGTAATAATAATAGCAAAACCTGCAATGGCGTACATACAGAAACTTAAATCGAAACCAGAAATACTGCTTACTGCTAAAGCACCTAAGTAAAGGATCGAGGTTAAGTTAACTACAACATAAAGTAATAACCAGAAAACAGCCATTATCATGGCTACCGTTCCGTTATAACGCTGATGTAGGAATTGCGGCATTGTAGCAATTTTGTTTTTCAGGTAAACCGGAATAAAGAATACCGCAACAACCACTAAGGTTAATGCGCCCATCCATTCGTAGGTTGCAATGGCCAATCCCATTTTAAAGCCTGATCCGCTCATACCGATAAACTGCTCTGCAGAAATATTAGATGCAATTAACGATGCGCCGATTGCCCACCAGGTTAAAGAGCCTTCAGCAAGAAAATAATCTTTAGAACCTGTAGATTCTGACTTTTTCTTGTTATAAATGTAGAGCCCATAAGCGGCCACAATAACGAAGTAAATTGCAAATACAATGTAATCCTTCGTGTCTAGTAAATTATGTTTCATTGATTTATTTTGGTTAGTATACCTTTGGTTATTTAAATTTTAGCTGTATAAGCTGGTTCCGTTATCAGTTTGAACAGTGTAGGAACCAAGCTTGAGTCCGAACTGTAGTAAGTATTTTGAAGATAACGCCTCAATTAAATCAGCAATTTTTTCTTCCTTAACAATATTGATGGTACAACCACCAAAACCACCGCCCATCATTCTGGCACCTAATACATAATCAAGAGGTTTAACCGCATCAACCAGGAAATCTAATTCTTTACAGCTCACTTCGTAATCTTTGCTTAAACCTTCATGCGTTTCGAACATCAGTTTACCCAAACCTTGCAGGTTACCATTTTCCAGTTGCTCCGCAGCGGTTAATAAACGGCCGATTTCTTTCACTACAAAACTACATTTGGTGTAAACTTCCAGATCTTTTGGTTTAACATGGGTTTCTAACATGGCTAAATCTACATCACGAAGCATACTTACATTTGGATAATGCTCCTTTACCCAGGCAACACCTTGTTCGCACTGTGATCTTCTTTTGTTGTAGGCAGAATCGGCAAGTGCGTGTTTTACATTCGTATTTAAAAGCAAAAGTTTATATCCATCTAATTTTAATGGGATATAAATGTGTTTCATCGATCTGCAATCGAGCATAATGGCTTGGTCTTTCTTGCCAAATACAGAGGCAAACTGATCCATAATTCCACAGTTAACACCAGCAAAAGTCTGTTCTGCCTTTTGTGCAATCAATGCAATATCCATTTTCGGAACGGAAAGTGAAAAAAGTTGATCGAGCGCAAAGCCGGTAGCACATTCTACAGCAGCAGACGACGATAAACCAGCACCCAAAGGCACGTCACCATCGATATAAAAATTAAAGCCACCCAACTGATGGCCTCTTTCTTTTAACTGATCGGCAACACCCAAAATGTAATTAGCCCAACTGTTCTCTGATTTTTTCAGGCTTTTGATCGATGAAATATCAAATTGCTGATAACTCTCCGAAAATAAATGTATTTCATCATCTTCTCTTTTTGATATGGCTACATAAATGGCTTTATCTATAGCAGCAGGCATTACAAAACCACCGTTATAATCGGTATGCTCGCCAATAATATTTATCCTTCCAGGCGAACGCACTAAAATCGGCTCAGCATTGAAAAGTCTTTTGAAAGTATTTTTTAGATCTTGTGCGTTCATTATTTAATATTTTAGTCTTCAGTTTTGTTGATTTTATAGTGGGTTGCAGACATTTCTTTTAAACGGTTAGCCGCAAACTCAGGGGTAATATCACGTTGAGGGTTAGCTAGCATTTCGTAACCGACCATAAACTTTTTAACTGATGCCGAGCGCAACAATGGTGGATAAAAATGCATGTGCCAGTGCCATTCAGGGTAATAGCCATTGTTTACTGGTGCCTGATGCATGCCTGCAGAGTATGGGAAAGAGGTTTCGAACAGGTTATCATATTTGGTTGTTAATACCTTAATGGCTTCAGCTAGCGATTTTTTCTCAGCCTCTGTAAATAATTTAATGCTATTTACATGGCGTTTACTGATAATCATGGTTTCGTAAGGCCAAACTGCCCAAAAAGGTACAAGTACCACAAAATGATCGTTTTCGAATACTATACGCTCTTTTTTCTTTTGCTCCAGTTTTAAGTAATCGCCAAGCAAACTTCTTCTGTAAATAGCATAGAACGTTTTCTGACGTTCGGTTTCTTTGGCAATTTCTAATGGAATATCGCTCTGCGACCAGATCTGACCATGTGGGTGTGGATTACTACAGCCCATTATTTCGCCTTTGTTTTCGAAAATCTGGATGTATTTGATCCAATCATTTTCGGCAAGGCTATTAAATTCATTTTGCCAAACATCTACCACAGCAGTTATGGCTTCGACACTCATTTCGGGAAGTGTGAGGTTGTGTTTCGGGCTAAAACTGATCACCCGGCAAAGCCCTTTCTGATTATTGGCTACCAATAAATCATCTTCGTTCATATTACCTGCAGGCGTATCTTCAAGCAACGCAGCAAAATCATTGGTAAAAACAAAACTTTCGGTGTATTCTGGATTGCTATCGCCATCTGCCCTGCCATTACCAGGACATAAGTAACATTTAGGGTCATATTCCGGACGGTTATCAGGTGTTACATCTTCAACCTTGCCCTGCCAGGGCCTTTTAGTACGGTGCGGAGAAACTAAAACCCATTCGCCAGTTAATATATTTAACCTGGTGTGCGGATTACTATCGAGTTCGAATGTTTGGTTCATCTTATATTTTCAATTGGTTAGAGAAAAGAAAGCATTTAGCTTAACCCATCTAAGCCGGCAAATTATAAAATTATTATTAATTGTCAAAACGACAATTAATAATAATTTTTATTTTCGTGAAAATTTGAACATATTAAGCCCTTTAAAATCTCAGATAAAAAATGATTGAATATTCTAGGCAGCCACATTACCTGGTTGCTGTTGATTGCATAGTGTTTGGGTTTGACGGTGAACACCTTAAAATTCTGTTGGTTAAACGGGGTTTAGAACCCGAAATAAACAAATGGAGTTTAATGGGTGGTTTTGTGGGTGCAAATGAAAGTCCAGACGATGCAGCGAACAGGGTACTCAAAAAAATGACAGGTTTGGAAGGTGTTTACCTGGAGCAGATGCAGATTTATGGAGAACCTGACCGCGACCCAATTGAAAGAACACTTTCTGTTGGATATTTTTCCCTTATTGATATCCATAAATATGAGGCACAGTTAAATGACGATTACGAGGCAGAATGGTTTTTGATCAACGATAGGCCAAAACTTATTTTTGATCACAACCAAATGGTTGCTGATGCCCGAAAAAAACTGAGATATAAGGCTGCCCTTCATCCAATTTTGTTCGAGATGCTACCTAAAAAATTCACCATCCCACAATTGCATATACTTTTTGAGGAAGTAAACGATACTAAAATCGATACCAGGAATTTCAGCCGTAAAATTACTTCAACCGGACTATTGATTAAGCTGGCTGAAAAAGATAGAACAGGTTCTAAAAAAGGAGCATTCTATTTTAAATTAGATAAAAAGAAATACCATGCTAATTCGCAGGCGTTCTTAAACTTAATGCCAAATTTAAAGGTTTAAATATTTTTTACCAGATCAATTTCTCTTAATTGCTTTATAGCAATAAACTGTTCAAATTTCTATGTCCGGGCTTAAAGAAAAGAGCACTGATTGCAATTATTTAAGGCAAAATTGGTTCTAAAAGTGTTTGTTAAATTTCGAGGATTAACAGACTAAACATAAGTTCTTAAAAAAAACATCGTTATAGCTGTAATCATTTATTGGTATGTTTGGGCAACAAACACACCAATAAACTTAAATTAATCTTAAAACATGAACATTACCAAAAACCTTTTATTTACTGCGCTCCTCGCCTTGTTTACCCTTACAATGTATTCTTGTAAAACAAAAAAACTGGTAGCAAAACCAGCTCCAGCACCTATTGAAAAGCCAGCACCACCAGTAGAAGAGAAAAAAACAGCGCCTGCCCCAGAGAAAGAAGAAGCTCCGGCTCCAGTTGAAAAACCCAACTTCAACTTAGATAATATCCAGTTTGAGTTTAACTCGTTTGTACTTAAAACTTCATCATTCGCTATCCTGGATAAAGCAGTGGCGGAAATGAAAAAATCGCCTAGCACCAAATTTGTACTTAACGGACATTCATCTGCTGAGGGTACACCCGATCACAATATGCAACTCTCTATCGACCGTGCAAATGCCGTAAAATCGTACTTTATAAACGCAGGTTTAAACGGCAGTAATTTTACTGTTGTTGGTCATGGCGAAAAAGAACCGATCAGCTCGAACGATAGTGAAGAAGGTAGAATGGTGAACAGAAGAACTGAAATAAAAGTTCAACATTAATTCTTAGAAATATAATAGAAGAGCTTGTATCATAAAGATAGATTTGTCATCCTGAGCTTGTCGAAGGACCCGCTTAAATACCCTCTAAGGTGTTTCGACAGGCTCAACATGACAGCATCTGAGGTGAAATCGCCTTTATGATACACCCTCTTCTTATTTACAACGCGGTCGTCCTCCTGGACTTGTTTCAGCCCTTCGACTACGCTCAGGGCGACAATTTCAAAGGCATCTATTTCTGATATACCCTAACATAATCGACTTCCATCCTATTGGGAAATTTAGTCTCATTTAACGAGCCGCCGTTCATACCGCCCATTGCCAGATCAAACAAGATGTAATGTTGTTGTTTAAAAGGATGGAAATCTGAGCCGTTATCATTTTTAAGATCGCTTAATAGCGTTTTGTTCAAAAGCATTCCATCTACAAATAAACTGATGGCTTCGCTATCCCAGTCCATGCGCCATATATGAAATTCAGCTGCTCATTTTTTTCCACCCAATTCGGCCACGGCTTTTGTGTTACTAAACCATTTCGCCTTTTTATCGGGTCCTAAACTGGCAATATTGGCCAATAATTTTCCCCGGTAGTATTCCATAATATCGATTTCACCGTTTGCAGGCCAGCGGACTTTTACGCCCAGTGTCCAAAATGCCGGCCAAAGCCCATCTGAAATGTCGATCTTTCCTCTCATTTCGAATCGACCATACTGCCAGCTTTGTAAACGTTAGTAATGATACAGGCTGAAGTATATTCAATATTTTTTGGTTTTTTACGCCATTCGTTGCTTCCTTCTACATATAGCGGATTAGGTTTTACTTCTTTTCGCGCTTCGATAATCAACTTGCCATCTTTGCAGAAAGCATTTTCGGGCTGATACCATTGTAGCTCTTCGTTACGGGCAAAACCTTTCTCATAATCCCAATTGGCTGGATCTGGAGCGCCATTTTTGTTAAATTCATCACTCCAAATTAGCTTATAACTTTCCTTAACATAAGTATTTGAAAAATTGTGATCCTTGTTTATAGCGCAGGATTGGATTAAAATAATTATCCATACAATAAGGGTGAATGGGATTCTATTTGGCATAAGTTTTTTTTGATCAACTAATTTAACATTATTCTTAAATAAAAAATTCTCTGGGTTTTGATAAAACCCAGAGAATAAGCAATTAACTTTAATACGTTAAAGTGATTTAAGCATTACTTCTTTTACAATCCAGAATTGATTTCCTGATGCCGTTAGCATCGTGGCAAGAAAGCCTATTGAAACTGTAGTTGATTGTGTTAATGTAAACTGGAATTTATTATTTACAAAATTGGTATACCCCAATGAAGTTGATACATCGGCCACATCTGGCAGGGTATTACCAGCTGCTGCTAAGATGTAAACCGGATCCTTTGCTTCATTTTTAGCCATGGTAATTTCGAAACTATAGCTGCTCGCCGGAAGCGTAAAAGTTTGGTATATTTTACCATTTGTAATTTGTGCAGTGCCATCCCAACCCATTTCCATTGCCAAACAGCCACCTTGATCCGAGCACCAGCCACCTAAACCACCATGATTTTTAATATTTGCAGTAACGGTCCAATCGGCAATATTACGCCATCTGCCACCACTTGCAGCAGCTAAGAATGGATTACCTTTATTTTTAAAATAGGTTGAGGTGATATCGGCTCCTACCCGTTGTGTTTGAAAAGCAGTTGAAAATGTATCGATTGAAACGGTATCAGGTAAAAACAACGTACGGTACCTAAGTGTGGTACCTGGCTTAATACCTGAGATAGAAGTTGTTGTCTCATCAATTTTAGCTCTGATCTTTTTAATTACATTACTCAGGTTCGTGTATTCTACTTCAGTAGCAAACACACCTGTTAAACGGTCCATTCCCTGCCAGGTAATTTTAGTTAGCCCACTTGCATCAGTAAAAGCGGATTCTATTGGCCGGTTAAACAAGGATGATTGATACCTCTGGCCATAAGACCTCCCCGTTTTGTATACCGGAATTGATTTATTCCCAACACCATCATAGGTATAGATTTCGAAATTCTGTACACCCTCTTTTACATTTTCTACAAAGTATTTCAACGTATCGATGGGATATTTTTTCTTTACGGGGATAACGACAGAATCGGCTTTATTATTCCAAAAGATTTTACACTGCGTCACTTTTGGATCTGCAAGAAACAACCCACGGATGTACACCCTATTATTTCCAGACATTACTTTTACTGAATCCAATTTCCCAGTGTAAGAAATCTCTCCCGTTTCGGTAATTTTTTTATAGTCGTCGGCCTTTATACAGGCGAGGTAAGCGCCAGCCAACAGGATCATAAAAGCTAGTTTTATGGTTCTTATATTTATTTTTTGATTATTCATCTCTAAAATTCTGTTAAGTTATTGCCTCTATCTTGGGTCTCCATAAAGTTGAACCTCTGATACACTCATAAATGTGTTACCCTGCCAATTATTAATAGATTTTATGCGGATATACCTTACTTTTTTAAGGCCTACAGCAAAATTGTAGCTTATGCCGGCATTTGCAAAAGCATAATCTCACTTGTTTGCACACCATAAGCACTTTTAGAAGGTTTTTGAGAGCTGTATTTACCCAACATTACCCAGTTATTAAAACTTCCGTCAGCAGGTGGGTTATCGGTACCCCAGATTTCAAAATCTTTTAAGTTGCCACCGTAATAATAGGTACGGCCAGCATTAAGGTATTCGGGATAATTCCAAACCACAATACGGCTAAGCGTGGCAATTTTACCCAGATCAAAAGTTACCCATTGCGGCGTTAATACTGTGGTTTTGGTTAAGCATACACTAGGCCAATCGATAATGTTTCCGTCCCACATTTTAGCTACACCCGTGTTTGAATATTCTTGAGGAGTATCTGTTGGCAAAATTACTTCTTTATAGGTCGATTTAGATAAAACCGTTTCGTAAAGTGGCTTTAATGTAGTAAAAAGCGTATCGCTATAGTTTAACCACCGATCTCTAATGGTTATGGCAAATTTTTGGCTTAAAGTGTCTAAGCCCCTAACGGATTGATCGATATCTATAGCGGCGGTATAAATATTTTTTGATGTTGATATATATTTACCTTTCGATAAAACCAAAACCTCTATGGCCAGATCGGCTTTTGATGGGTTAGTGCCTTTAAAGTTTAATCCCGCCAAAGCTTTTAAACTTCTGTAAACACCCCAAATTGGGTTTTCCAGTGGTTTAACCTTAACAATAACAGGTTCTGAAGCGGTTTCACTTCTGTTTACACTATATACTTTCACCTCATGCTCATTGGTATCTCCAAATCCTTCTACCAATAAACTATTGCCATAATAAGAAGTTTTCACTTCCATTTGTTGGCCGTTGGCTAAATTGTATACAGCTTTTATATACAATAAATCTTTATCGCTAGGTAAGCTGAAGGTAATGGTTGCATTGCCTGCACCATTGGTAACGGAAACATTGGACACTTTTCCGGGAGGATTGGTATTTTTTTCCAATGGAACAATTTCTTCTTCCTTGCAACTCGAAAAGGCTACTGCTAAACCAAACAGCAACACAAGCAGGTTTCTATTCATGTACTTACTTAGGTATTCGTTCCAATGTAGATCGTTAAGGGGCAGATCTTTTAACACTTTCGCTAAACCTGCAAACACCCAACCATCGCCTCTTGCCCAAAAATCTTTTTTGCCGTTTACACTTTTATGCTTCGGATAAACGTATTTGGCATCCCGGTAATAAAGTTTTTCCTTTTTATCGTACATAATGCTATTCGAATACATAAAATATTCGTACAGCTTATCGAGGTATTTTTGGTCTCCACTTACTTTATAAAGTTTGGTCATAACAGGCATTACCATGTACAAACCATCGGCCCACCACCAATAGTCGTTATTGGGTGTGCTCATTTCATATTGCATTACCTTTTTTGCCCTTGCAATTTTATATTCTTCGGGTTTTAAGTGGTATAGGTTTGAAAGCAGATCTGCCAATCGCCAAACAGCACATGCTCATCTGTTTCGCCATATTTATATTTCCAGTTGGATTTATCAGTTGATTTTGCGCCCATCCATTTGTTATAAACGGCCCAATCTTCTGAATATTTACGGTAAGCTTCGTTCTTGGTAATTCCATAAACCTCCATATTTCCGGTATGGTAAGCAGCATGATCCCAAAAAGCACGTACTTCGGGTTTATTGGTGCCTTGCCAATAGGTATTTGCGCGGTTGATCATTTCGAGCACTTCCTCTTTTGAAGTTGAAGTTTGCGCATTTACAGCTGTGCTGCTAAAAAACAACAATAAGAAAAGCACTTGATACAATTTTAAATTCATTAGTGTATTGGTTTAATGCCGTTTACCGTTGGTATTACAGGTTTAATGGTTCCATCAGTATTAAATTCCATTTTATCGATACAAACCTCGCGGTTGTAGCCTGCAGCACTCCCCATTGAGATTCCTTTTGGTCGGGTAAAACGATGGTAAACCATATACCATTCATCTTTTCCCTTAACTTTGATTACACTATTATGCCCTGTTCCGTAAATACCTTGTGTTACATCTTTTGCCAAAATCAGGTTATTTTCCGGAATGGTTATTTTTCCTATAGGCGAATCAGAAAAGCCATAACGTACCCGATAATTTTCGCTCCGTGTATCATCTTCAGACCATAAAAAGTAATACTTTCCATTACGATAAAAAACTTCGGTACCTTCTCTAAAACCGTTGTTTGGTGTAATAACTTTAATCTCATTGGTATCAATCGAAACCATATCTTCATTTAATGGTGCAACGGCCATATACCCATTTCCCCAATACAGATAACTTTTGTTGGTTTTAGGATCATTAAATACATCAGGATCGATCTCCTGACCACCTTTTATTCCTTTTGGTTTGCTTGAAATCAAAGCCTTACCACTATCCTTAAACGGACCGACCGGATGATCAGCAACAGCAACTCCAATTTTCTGTGCTGCTGTGAAATAATAGAAATACTTATAAGCGCCGTTTACTTTCTTTTCGATAATGGTAGGTGCCCAGGCATTCTTTTTCGCCCATGAAACATCTTTTTCAAGGTCTAATATTTTACCTTCATCTTTCCAGTTAACGAGATCAGTTGATGAAAAACTTTTAAAATAGGTACCACTCCAGTTGTTAAAACCATCGCTGGTTGGATAGATGTAATATTTGCCTGTTTTATTGGAATATAAAATTTCCGGATCTGCGTAATAACCTTTTAAAACTGGGTTATTGGATACAGCAACACTTACCAAATAAGTTTTAAGTTGTTGATTGGCAATACTTACCTTAATTTTTACAGGGCCTTTAGTAAAATCTAATTTCCCTTTTGGTGCGATACCGATTTGATTAAAGGTATTAAACTGCGGATCAAAGGCTTTTAAATCTGTCCCATAATTTACAGGCAGATAAAGTTTTTGGTTCACGCTATCTAAAACAATATTATTTTGGTTGATTGCCTTATTCTGTGCGCTTTGCAAAACAGATTCGACAGTATACCAGTGATTGAGCAACCGGTTTAACTCTTGTTGATTAATAGGCAAAATAGTTCCGTGCCTTGGGTGAAAATCCATGGCAATACCTTGATCCACTACACTAAAATTTGCCAGATCTTTACTTTTGGTAAACTGATAGCGGCCTTTCATATATACATCGTACATCAGGATATATTCGTCGCTATGGTTCCGTTTAAAAACACCAGCTCCTTCTACAGCCTCTTTTGTTTGTTGTAAATATTTATCCTGCTGCACATAACCTGTGGTGAGTTGATGGGAAACTGCTTTTTTATGCCATTGCCATTTCCTTCTGTTTTAAAGAATAAATTGTATTTCCCTTTATCGTAAATAATGTCGCCATCAATACAAGAACCATTGGTTGGGCTAAAAAAGAGCTGTTTTGGGGCTGTTTCCAAATCTGTAAAATCTGCATTGGCGTAAGCATAATAAATTTTATCAGGCTCCTCGCCATGCTTCATCGACCAATAAACCATATATTTTTTGGCAGTTTTATCGTAAATGGTCTGTGGAGCCCAAACACGTAGCAGATTTTCGTTATTTGGGAAACGTTTTTGAATATTAACAACTGCCGATGTCCAATGGATCAGATCATTTGATTTAAGCAATACCATTGCCCTGTTCGAATTCCAGCCATTAGCCGAAACCATATCGGTAGCCACCATGTAAAAGGTTTTGCCATCTTCGCCACGCAAAATATGTGGATCGCGTATACCTCCGGTACTGCTGATTTTTTCGGAAGAAATGATTGGATTATTATTGTTTAAAGCCTTGTAATGGTAAGCATCGGTGCTCACCGCAAAACGGATCGCTTCTTCTGCTTTAGCGTTTCCGGTAAAATAGGCAAATAAATACGCCGTATTTTCTTTGGATACCTTAGCTGTTTTTTTGCTTTGTGCCTCTACCAGATTTATTGATAACAAGAACAAAACAGCAAGTAGAGAAAAGTTATATTTTATAATGGAATGTTTCATTTTAAGGTTAATTCATTATTTATTTTCTGGTTTCCAATCCAGGGTCTGCACTATTGTGGGTGGCTGGTTAGCCTTTCCTTCTCCATCTACCTGGGTAACATGCTGCAGAAACAGGCTCAAAATCCCTTTCCTTTTCCAAAGTTCGGTATCATAACTGGGTTCCCAATCGCCAAGGCTTTTTTGAGTAAGATCTTCAACCTTCCAATTTCCTGATCCGAGCTCACCATTCAAAGCAATTGAAACCTTATTACCTCGTTCAGCATCCCTAAACAACAATCCCGCAGCATAATATTTTCCATTTGGCCAAACGATAATCTGCGGGCGCGAAATCGGAATCTGTTTGGTACCTCCTCCACTTAAACTAAAAGCTGTTTTTCTAAAGTTAAGGTTGCTTACTTCCCAATGGTCGTCTGTTTTAAAAACCAGGTGATATTGTGGTATGGTTTCGTTCGTATCACGCCAATAACCTGCAATAAATACCTTGCCTTTGGCATCGGCAAACATCGATATCTGGTTAATCAGCTCGCTTTTTTGCGGAATTTTAAGTGCATATTCTGCATTAGCGGCAGTAATGGGAAGACTGTATTTTTCATTGGTAGATTTTAACCAGGTTAAACCTCCATCGGTTGATTTGGCATAACATAAATCATGGTTACTGGCTACATCAGGGCTTTCGCGCCACACCCACGATAAATGGATGGTTCCAACCTGATCTATAGCTACCTGCCAATATGCATTTCGCTGTCCTTCGCCATCAATCATCCCATCCTGTACACGTGTCCATTTTTTGGTCTTCAGATTATAATGGTTTATCATCAGGTTTCCGTTTCCAGAGCCACCATCGCGGTAAAAAAACAAGAGATCGCCGTTTGCCAGCTTATAAAACTCAGGATAACTGACTTTATTTTCCTTTACAGAAAGCATAACTTTTTTATTCCCTAAGGTTAATGAACCTGCTGAAACTGATTTGGCATAGTTTAGATTGTTATTATGCTGGCCCCAGGCAATATGAAGGAAACCATCACCATCTACCATAATGCTAATTGATTTATGAGCGTCGGTGGCATCGCCTTTATAGGGCGTGGTAACTAATATCCAACGGGTTGAGCCGATTTTGCGTTTGGCCAACACCACATTTTGTTCTTGATCATAATAAGCAGCATACTGGCTATCTTTAAAGCTGATTAACGAATTTTTACGGAAAATAACAGTATTTACCGAGTTGTTTGCCCAGCCGTTACTGGCAATGGTACTCAGTTGTGTTTCTTGTGCAACACTCATCAGATTGATACCGATGAATGTGCAGATTAGAAATATACTTTTATTTAGGGATTGATACATTATACGTTTTAGGCTGCTCGGTTTCTTACATTTGGTGAAGCCGAAGTACCGAAATTTTTAAGCTTTACACAGGGGGTTAAATCATACTTTGCAGGGGGCGTTTTAAGATAAACGCCTTTAAAAGCCAAAATAACGTAACTTTTATGTTGTGGCATTAATATTATAGTATTTATGAAAACTTTTCCGGTGTTTCTTTATAAATTCTGACGGCGTTAATTTAAACAGCTTCTGAAACTGTTCTCTAAAGTATTTACTGTCATTTATACCTACCCTAAAGGCAGCTTCGTTAATATTTAAATTGGTATTGATTAACAATTCGGCAGCCTTTCTGAGTCTGATAAAACGGATAAAACCATTTATAGACTGACCTGAAGTGGCCTTGATCTTTTTATAGAGATTAGAATGGCTCATTCCAAGATCAGATGCCAGTGTTTTTACGTTAAAACTGTCTTCCATCAGGTTTTCTTCTATAATGGTAATGCACTTTTGAAGAAAGCCCTTATCCTCATGAGATACTTTATGGGCATCACTCTTCAAGGTTATTTCATTGTAGAAATAAGACTGAAGATTGGTCCTGTTTTTTATAATGCTATTAATTTTGGCTGTAAAAAGCTCTTTATCGAAGGGTTTACTGATAAAATCATAGGCACCAACTTCGATTCCCTTAAGTTTTACCTCCGGACTAGGGTCGCCGGTTAACAGAATTACCGGAATATGACTCAAGGCAGAATCCTCCTTAATCGCCTTACAGAGTTCGATACCGTTAAGGCCATCCATGTTTACATCAGATATTACGATATCAGGCAAATATTCTTTACAGAGTTTCAGCCCATCTGTACCATTTTCGGCCTTGTAAATTTTGAAATTATCCTGAAAAATATGCTTGATGTAATCAATAATTTCGGCGTTGTCGTCAATAACCAAAATCGAGTGTAAATCAGAAATGAGCAATTCGAGGTTGCCCACATTCTCGGCATCGTTATTTTCTGCTTCTTCCTCTTGCGCAATAAGCTCATTTACATAGGTTAATTCGTTTTGGAAAACACCACTTTGCTGTTGCAAGTTTGGTTCTCCTACTGGAATATCGATCAAAAATATGGTACCCATCTCCTGATTGGAGCGGAATGAAATTTTCCCTTTATGCAATTCAACAAAGTTTTTGGCCAGGTAAAGACCTATACCGAAACCCATCTTCAGCGATTCGTTCGACATTACCTTATAAAATTTATCGAATAACTTTTCACCCACATGCGCCGGTATGCCCGGACCACTGTCGCTCACCTCAATCTGCACCCGCATACCAAGGGTTTTAACACTAAATTTCACAAAACCGCCTTTCGGGGTGAATTTAAGTGCATTAGAGAGCAGGTTAAAGAAAACGATTTCGAGTTTGTCTTTATCTGCATAAATATCCAGGTCTTCTTCCTCGCACTCAAAAGTATATTCGATATGGTTCTGCTTTGCCAAATAATTAAAGCAGAGGAAAATCTCGTTGGTAAATTTGTAGAGGTTGATCCTTACAATCTTCAAGGCGTCGTTCTCACTTTCCGTTTTTCTAAACAGCAATAACTGATCTACCAGGCTTAACAAACGCCTCGAATTACGGTAAACAATATTTAAATCGTTCTTTTCTTGCCCTGGGTCTTTCTTATGGATAATATCTTTAATCGGATTAA
This sequence comes from Pedobacter borealis DSM 19626, assembly GCF_000708285.2. Taxonomy (GTDB): domain Bacteria; phylum Bacteroidota; class Bacteroidia; order Sphingobacteriales; family Sphingobacteriaceae; genus Pedobacter; species Pedobacter borealis. The sequence goes on along the minus strand of NZ_JAUG01000032.1, from coordinate 27,616 downwards.
CAATTAGGGTTAACGGCGTTCTCAGCTCGTGCGAAATATTGGTAAAGAAATTCAGTTTTTTCTCATTCAGATCCTTTTCACGCTCCATCTTAAGGTTGGTAATTTCTACCTCGTGTTTTAATCTTCTCTGGCGGTTACGATAGGTTTGAAAAAGATAAAATAGGGAAGATCCTATAATAAGGTAAATGGCATAGGCCCACCAGGTGCGGTACCAAGGGGGTAAAATCTTAATTATTACAATCTTTTCATTGTTGCTCCAGGCGCCTTCGGTATCGGTACTTTTAATGTGCAGTTTATACTCACCTTCATTTAACCTGGAATAATAGGCTGTGCTTAATTTGTTCACATAATTCCAGTCTCTATCCCAACCTTCGAGGTAATAGGCGTAAGAAATCTGATCCTGAAAAGAGAATTCTATTGCTGCATAATCGATAGAAATCACCGCAGCACTAAATGGGATTTCTATGCATGCTAAATTAACAACAGAGATATCGTTATAACCTGAATCCTGATCGAGCGGAATATTATTGATCCTAAAATCAGTCAGCACCATTTTTGGTATCCTTTTATTTTTCTTAATGCTATCGGGCGAAAACAAATTGAAGCCATCAATTCCACCAAACAAAAAGTTACCGTTTGCAAGTTTTAATGCAGCATTATAATTAAACTGATTGCTTTGTAAGCCATCGGTAGCATAATAGTTTTTAAAGCTTTGGTGTGCAACATCAAATTTTGATAAACCGTTATAAGTACTACACCATAAATTACCTTGAGCATCCTGAAGGATATTGAGCACCGAATTACTTGGTAAGCCATCGCTCTGGATATACCGCTTTATTTTTTTGGTTTCCGGATCAAAAAGCAATAAACCTCCACCTTCGGTGCCGATCCATATTTGATGATTAAAATCTTCCTGAATGGCCCTGATGGCAAAATTGATCTTCGTATATTTATGCTTTTTGTTTATTGGATCGATTTCGATCAGTTCGGTATAGTTCCCTGCCCAAAGTCTTCCTTTCGAATCCTGGAACAAGCTGTGGATATCCTTTAGGTTATGATCAAAAAGTTCAAATTTATCGGCAATTTTATTGTAACGATACAATGCACCACCTTTTGTAGTGCCTACCCAAATATTTTTTTGTTTGTCTTGATAAAGCTTCCAAATGTTAATGTCATCAACGCCTTTATAGTTATTGTAACAGTTATAGTGAACAAATTTCCCGGTTGTTTTATTAAAACGATCTATCCCGCCGCTAAAACTGGCCACCCAAACGTTGTGATCTGCATCGTTTAAAATACTGGTAACAAAATTACTGGTTAAAGAGTTTGGATCGCTGGTTTTGGCATAATTAGCAAAAGTATTTTGCTTTCTGTTCCAAACACTTAAACCACCTCCATCAGTCCCGATCCAAATGTTTTTGTTTTCATCTTCGCTAAAGGAGAGTACAAAATTGTTAATTAAGGAATTGTTTTTTAATGGATTATGTTTAATAGTGGTAAACTGCTCATTTTCTGGATCGATGATATTAACCCCACCACGTAAGGTTGCGATCCACTTTCTAGATTCGCTGTCTTCGTAAACCTGGGCGACAGAATTACTGCTCAGTAAGCCTTTTTCTTTTCCTGCAGATAGGTAATTTGTTTTTTGATTTTTTGTATTGTAAACAGCAATTCCTCCCCCATCAGTTGAAATCCAGAGTTTTTGTTGCCGATCAAACAATAAACTCATAATATTCTCATTGCTTAAATGCTGGTTAAACTTGGTGAGGCTACTATTGGCTTTATCAAACTGAAAAAGTCCGTGCTCTGTTCCAACCCAGAGTGTTTGGTTAGTGCCTTTGGTAATGCATGTTACTGAGCGTACGGCAGCAGTTACTAAACGGATTCTATGTTTATCATTATCGTATCTGCAAAGCCCCACATCTTTTATAAAAAGCCATAGGGTTTGTTGTTCATCAACATATAAAGCTTTTACAGTGAAATCCAAATTTTTGCCATATGGGATTCGTTTTGCAATGCTGCTATTCTTTTCGAGCATAAACAGGCCTTTTTCTTCAGTAGCTACATAAACAGCTAAAGCCTTACTTATTGCAATGGAATTAATAGCATAACTTACCTCATTTTTTCTTCCCTTGTCTAGATAAATCAATTGATGAAACTTGGAATCGGCATAATCATAATAAGAAACACCCTTTTGCGTACCTACCCAAACCTTGTTTTTCGCATCTCCATTCAGTACCGTAATGTGGTTATTTACTAATGAATGTTCATCTCCCCAGCCATTTCTAAAAACCTTAAAATGATAGCCATCGTAACGGTTTAATCCATCATAGGTACCCATCCACATAAACCCAAAATGATCCAGATACAAAGAGTTTACCACATTATTAGATAGGCCACTTTCTACCCCCAGATATTTAAGGCGAATAGTTGTAGACTGGGCAAAACAAATAACTGCACCCATCCATAAAAAAAATATGGAGCAAGCAGTTTTTTTCTGAATAAGGAACATAGAGAAACCGTACCGTGGTATGCATGGCAGGAAACGAATATACATATTTTCCTAAAACTCAGCTATCGGCTATTGTTTAGGATTAAATAGCAAAAACCGTAAGATTTCTCCTATATTAAAGACAGCTCTGTTCTATCTTGATGTTGTTCCACCTACATTTTAATAATTCAACCTACAACACCTACTTATTTACAGACCGAAACCGTAGTATTTATTATTACACATAAACGTGAAATGTATATTTTGAGACAAAAACCCTATCTAAAAAAAATATATTGGTTTATTTTTGTTACTATGACACATATTGATGCATTGACTCCCATCCATAAACTAGAACAACTGAAAGTTGGCGATCTTATTTCTGACACGTGGGGCAGTTCTGGCGCCATTAAAACTATTGAAGTTTTAAAAGGAAGAACTTCTTTAACCTACTATTTCAGAATCAAATCAGGCAAACTGATCTTGGCTTTAAGATAACAATTTACTAAAATCCTGTTCGCGACTGAAATAATCACGTAGTCTCCCAACTATAGATCAATTACTTAGAGCCTGTATAAATTTTATTATAAATGATTAGTATGTCAGTCTGTCCAAAGGACTCCTGTGGAGAGCCTAGTCGAAGACCCGTTTTTCGATATATTAAAAGCAATCGACTCCGCTACCATTAGCAGACCTCCATAGAAAGGTCGTCATTGCAAGGCAAGAAGATAACCGAATAATTGAGCTCATGAATGCCTTTAAAAACAACTGCAAAAATGAATAATCTTAATGCGCACGCTAGTAGCGATCGTTGTAAGATTGCTTCGTCGGCTGAAAAAGCCTTCTCGCAATGACGATTCCTCGCAGCTTACAATCCGCTAAAAATCCTTATGTCATTTATATTGATTTTTACAAAATAAATTACCCCTCAGTGTGACAAAAATGTTAGATAAGTAAAATAATTGTATCAAATTTAAACAGGCTCTTAGATTCCTAAATTTAAATGTTCGCTATTTAACATCAGAGTGGCCAAGGTTCATGTCTGGATTCACTTCATCACGAATAAGCTGTTTTAATTCTTTAATTTCAGGAAAGCGTTGCATCTGCTTTCTATCGAAAATTAGTTTCTCGCCAACATGAACAGTAAAAACGCCCGATGTTTCACTCGGAATTAAAGTTACCCCCTTTAGCTCATCAACAAAAGTGGTTAAAATTTCTTGCGCCATATAAGCCGAACGTAACATCCAGCCACATTTGGGGCAATAGGTTATATTAACAAGTGCTTTCTCCATTTTTATTTTTTTTACAAGGGTACAAAAAATATGGAGGGATGGAAAATGGAGATGTTAATGGCTGTAGAAACCAATTAAGCATCTGCAGCTGTGTCTCCTCTTTTGTTCTTTGTTGTAAAACAATCGTTATTAATTTCGGATTCAGCCAAACAATACTGAACAAAATGAACTAAACAAGTTCGTTACTTAAAATGTTGTTAAAAGAGAAAAGGGTAACTACATCCATGTTTACCCCTTTCAAATTACTCCCGTGTTAGCGGAATTATAACTACACCAATGAAGCAATTTTTGTTTGCTTCATCTAGATAATCATACACCTAAAGTCTGAAAAACAGATATAAAAATTACTGTTTTTTATTTTAGTTTTCTTTTAAATCCCTGCTCAAATCACCTCTAAATTTGTCTTTAATGACCACTTAAATTGTTGGTACGAGCAATTATTTTTATAAAAAATTAAAGCGCCATGGATTTTAAAAATACTTTAACTGCCAGTATTCAGATATATAAACCCATTAGTCTGGTTTGGAAAATATGGAATGAGCCCGAACATATTGCCAAGTGGAATACTCCATCAGACGAATGGATCAATAAGAAAATTGAAAATAACCTGGTAGTAGGAAGTGGTTTTTTATACGTTATGGCCAAAAAAGACGGAACCGAAAATTTTGACTTTAGCGGAACTTACACTGAAATTATAGCGCATGAGCGAATTGCTTATACATTAGATGATGAGCGGAAAAGCCTGATCACCTTTACAGGAAATAACCCCGTTACGCTTACCGAAATCTTTGAGCCCGTTGCAAGCCTTGATTTAACCATGCAACAGGAATTCTGTCAATCGGGACTGAACCAGCTTAAAGCATATGCTGAGCAGCTTAGTTAAATGACTTCAGGTTCTAATACAGAAGTGGTTTTACTGCAATTTAGATGCTCCAATTACTTTGAGGTAAGGATAGGTTTAGCTTTACTGGGCTTTTTCCTTTTCTTCCACCAGATGATAAAACCTGTAATCGGCAAACTCGCTGCAACCAAAGCCGCTAAAAAGGAAAGAATTTTATTCGGAAGGCCTAAAAGTCTGCCCGTATGCAGATCGTAATTGGTGGCTTCTATTAAATCGGCCCCGTTAAAATCTTTATACAGTTTAGCCCTGATCATTGTGCCTGTAGCTTCCTCATAAAAAAAGGTATTCTGGTTGCGTGCCCAGTGGTAGGGATAAATCATTCTTAACCGCAGTTCGCCTTTACCACGCAGCGAAAAACTAGTGGAAATAGCACCAGGGTATTTAATTTTAGCTTCAGTATAAATTTTATTGTAACGTACAGGTAGCGAATCGATGTGTGTAGGTTTGGCTAAAACGATGGCTTTTCCCTGCCCTAATTTGCTCCCGGTAAAAAAACTAGCCGCATTTTTCACCTCTTTAAAAGCAAAGTACAAACCACTCAAAGCAGTAACCAATAGCACAACAGATGCATAAAAGCCCAATACGTTGTGTAAATCGTAATTTAACCGTTTAAATGAAGCTTTTCTTTTAATCGTTAAAGATTGTTTTAATAACCGCATCTGGCCAGGAAACCAGAGTACAAGTCCTGTAATCAGCATTAGTACGAAAATAACCACCGACCATTGCATGATAAACTTTCCTGTTTTTCCTAGCAACAGGGAGGTATGGATATGCTCTACAACCTGAAGCCAATCTTCGCCACCTCTTTTTACCAAGGCGGCATTGTAAGGATTAAAATAGTAAACAATCCCCTTTTTAGTGGTAATTTCTACTGTTGCATTTGAAAACCCATCTTCAATTCTGATCAGCCTTAACTGGTCTTTGGGTGATAATTTTTCGAAAGTTGAAATGATATGATCTAAACCTACAAAAGGCTTCTGTTGAAGTTCTACGTAGCGGAAATCTTTTTGTGTAAAATCTCTGATTTCTTCTTCAAAGATATACAGCGCACCAGTTATACTAATAATAAATACCACCAGGCCAGTAGCCAGGCCGAGCCAGAGATGAATGTTCCTGATGGTATTTTTAAAATTCCTGTTCTTCATTGTCTAAAAAGCGTAGCCTAGTGATAGGTTAAATCTGCGTCCATTCCCTCTCACATAATTTACATTGCTGCCGTAAAACTGAGAAATGGCAGGATAATAAACTTTGTTCAATAAATTCTCTACACCTACCGATAGTTTTAAAGGCTGTGTAACCTGATACACGGCTGCAACATTAAATAAATTGAATGCTTTTACCGGACCTTCGCCAATTAAATATTTACCTGCCGCATTGGTTTTAAAGCGGTCACGATTTCCTACACGCATCCAGTCTACATCTAAACTTAAGTTTTTAATACCTGAATATTTAAGGTAAACAGTGGTTTTTGATGGCGGGATACGGGTTGTGTTTAAATACACATCTTTCTCTCCGTTAAAATTATCATCATCATCTACATCGCCTTTTCCTTCTACCTGTGCATAATTACCACCAATGCTCAAATCGCGTAGAACCTGATAATCTGCCTGGATTTCAAATCCATATACACGCTCTGGAATACGTTGAGAGATGTAAGTTCCATTAACTTCTAAAAGATTGGCGCCCAGTTTAGACGTGCTGTAATAATAAGCAGCACTAAAATTCAGTTTACCTACGGTACTGCTAAAACCAGCTTCGTAATTGTTTACAATAATTGGTTTAGTTTCTAACTGCGATAAGGTATTGCTTTTTGCTGCCCTTAACACCCTACCCAGCTCGAACACCGAGAAAGATTGTGCATAACTGATAAAAGGATTAAAAAACTTGAATTTCGAGTAACGAGCGCCAGCATTAAATACTAAAGCATTATAATCTAATTTACCCCCTTGCACCGCTATACTTCCTGCACCGTTTGCACCGGTAGCCAAGGTATTAAAATCGTCTACATCAATGTTAATATTTTCTACCCTTAAGCCTCCCTTTATGGTTAAATCATTAATGAAAGTTGCAGAAGCCTGTAAGTAAGGTGCAAAGTTCACCATATTCATATTAGGTACCCATAAACGGCCATCTGTTAAGCTTTGAGCAGTTTTATCGTTCATTAAATCCAAACCATAGTTCAATTGCATTGGTACCTGATCTGCAATATTAAAAGGTGTATTCAGGTTTACCCTTGCACCCTTTTTTGTTGAAGTAATGGCCGATTGGCCGCTACCGAAAAATGACACTGAGTTAGAATAAATGGTATAAAAGTCCTGATAATATACATTGGCCGTTAAATCTGTTTTGCCAAAAATCTGCTGATTGGTATATTGTAAATTGGCATTATGGTTAAACCTTGTTCCTTCATCTTCGCCCAGTCTTTTCCCATAAATACCAATAGCCGGCGATTGACCGTAAACACCATCTTTGGTTAGGTATTTAGAATGCTGTCTGGAGCTGAAATAATTATACATCACCTGCAAACGCTGTTTTGGAGTAAAGTTATATCCCAGTTTTACAAAGCCATTGTAAGATTTAGTCTCGCCTAAACCATATTCAGGCGAAATTACCAAGCCTTCAGCATCGCGGAAAACGCCGGTTTTTTCGAACATACCACTTACCAGATAATCGAACTTACCTGTTTTGCCGTAAAGCTGTTGTGAAAAACGGTAGCCTATGGTGCTATCGCCTTTTAAGTTTCCTGTAATTCCGGCTTGAGAATAACCTCCGAATGATTTTCCTTTATCGGCTTTTTTAGTAATGTAGTTAATCAAACCTCCTTCTGCACCATTACCATAAATGGCGGTGGCACCTTTAATAACTTCAACACGCTCTATAACCGAAGGATCGATACTGCGGATATCCCTTCCTCCTGCCCTTAATGGAGTTGATTGCGGAATACCATCAATTAATACCAAAACATTTCTACCACGCAAAGTCTGACCAGAGTTACCCGTTTGATTGGTAGAAAAACCCAATCCAGGTACGCTGTATGAAAGGATATTAGCTAAATTCGGGCTAATTGCAGATTGTGTATTCAATTCCTTTGCTGTAAGCACCGTTACCGATGAGGGTGTTTGCGACAAAGATTCAGGTCGTCTACTTGCCGAAACAATTACATCATTAAGTTCAGAACGCTGCTCTTTTAAAACAATATTTACCTGAATTGTATCGTTTGCAATAACCGATACCACCTGCTCAAATTGATCGTAGCCTGTAATGGAAACCCTGATCTGTTGGTTTCCTGCAGGAACATCCGTTAACTTAAATGCACCGGTTTTACCTGAAGTAGTTTTAAGATTTTGCTTTTTAACCTGTATGTTGGCAAAGGGTATGCTGTTCCCTAACGAGTCGACAACTTTTCCGGTAATTGTTCCCTTCCCTATTTGTGCAAAGAGGGTAACTGTAGATAATATTATAAGCGCAGTGGCGAAAAATTTTATGTAATGGTGTTTCATGTAATATCTAAATTTCAGCAAATCTAACATTATTTAGACTTGTTAAAAATAATAACTCAAAAAAGATACCTACATGGTGTTTAATCATTCATCATTTTAAAATAAATAAGGCATAAGATTTAATTTATTTGATATTTGCGTTAAACCGTTTGGAGTAAAAAAATGTTGGAAACAAAGATGAAGTACGCACTGATAACCGGAGCCAGTAAAGGTATAGGAAGATCTATGGCCATTGCACTGGCCAGGAGAAAAATCAACTTGTTGCTTATTGCCCGTTCGGCTAATGAATTGATTTCTTTACAAACGGAGATCAAAAACCAATATAACGTTGAAGTAGATATCTTGTCGATTGATCTTAACCAGGCTCAAGCCCCAAAATTGGTATACAACTGGATAACAGAAAGGAATTATGCCATTAATATCCTGATTAATAATGCAGGTTATGGATTGTGGGGGAAATTTGAAGAATTGGATTTAAGTGCCCAGTTAGAAATGTGTCAATTAAACATGATTACGGTAACTTCACTGTGCCATTTATTGCTTCCAATCCTTTCTACAGAAAAAAAGGCTTATATACTCAACGTTTGCAGTACTGCTGCCTACCAGGCGGTACCAACCTTGGCCATCTATTCGGCAACTAAAGCTTTTGTTTTATCTTTTACGAGGGCTTTAAGGTTCGAGCTTAAAGATGGTCCGGTTTCTGTAAGCTGTTTGAGTCCAGGCCCTGTTGATACAGGTTTTGCCCACCGGGCCGGACTGGATGCCTTTAATAAAATGGCCGAAAAGTTTAATATGAAGCCTGATGAGGTAGCTGAAATCGCATTAAAAGGAATGTTTGCCGAAAAATCTGAAATTATTCCAGGTTTTACCAATATCATCAGTGTATATGCCAATAGAATCCTGCCAAAGGGATTTATCGAAAAAATGGCCGCAGGGATTTATAAGACTTGATAAGTCCGAAAGTTAGAGATCCGAAGTCTGGAAACCACATAGAAGCTCAAATGAGATTAAATTGGTAAACAGATCTCTCCATTGATAATAGACATAGTTTGTAAAATTGATTTGAAAATGAGCAGTTCTGCGTGCTTGGCATTTTTAGTCCCGCTTTCCATTCCAAGTCCGCACTCATTCTTCGTTTACGGGCTTTTCATTACATTCGGGTTTAGGAACAAAGGTGGGTACACTATACAACCCTAAAAATGAAATACTATTTAGGCCATCTAGCCCCGGGTGCAGCGTTACCCTGCAGCAAGGAGGTATCCCGAACTTTCGGGAAAGCGTAAAGCGAAACACGGGAACAAAGTAACCTATGATTACTGCAATTGCACTCCCAATAAAAGTCCATTCATTTAAAATAAAACTGAGTGTCGGATGGGAACATCCAACACCACGGAGTTGTGCAGTTAGATATTACCATCTGACTGATTGTATACGCCATTTTCATGAATTATCTTGGTATATGTATGAGTGTCGGATGGGAACATCCAACACCACCTGTAATATAACACCAAATTGATTTGGAAATGAGCGGTTCTCTGTATATGGCAGTCTCAGACCCGCTTTCCCTCCTGCTGGTTGAAGAAACCAGCATCCGTTCCAATCGGGTTTAGGAACAGCGTTGGTGCACCATGCAAACGTTAAAACTAAACACTACTTCGGCCATCTAGCCCGGGTACAGCGTTACCCCAATGTCATTAAGTTAAGTACTATGCCGTTGTCAGTCTGAGCTTGTCGAAGACCTTTTCTATAGTCGAAAACGAAAAAACATTTGTCCTTCGACAGGCTCTCCGTAGGAGTCCTTTGGACAGGATGACAATGTTTTTTGTTTTCTCCTTAACTTAATGACATTGAGCGTTACCCTGCAGCAAGGAGGTATCCCGAACTTTCGGGAAAGCGTAAAGCGAAACACGGGAACAAAGTAACCTATGATTACTGGAATTGCGCTCCAATAATAAAAAATCTATTTCAATTTGATAACAGATCTGAGTGTCAGATGGTAATATCTAACACCACGGATATTTCATTTAAAATAAAACTGAGTGTCGGATGAAAACATCTAACACCACGAGGTTGTGCAGTCAGATGTTACCATCTGACTGATTGTATACGCCATTTTCATGAATTATCTTGGTACATGTATGAGTGTCGGATGGTAACATCCAACACCACGAAAACACCTCCAGTAGTCTTTATTTGCACATTTCTATCCTACCGCACTTCCAAAAATAAAGCTGAGTGTCAGATGGTAACATCTAACACCACGAATAACAGCTCTTTCCAGAAAAAATATTTTAAAATATTTCAAATAAAATTCTTTGGAATATTAAAAATATGTTACGTTTGTATTAAATACTACTAATTCCATAGACTATATAGAATAAAACAAACCTGTTTTATTTTCCTCCAGTACCGAACCACTCGACAATGCGAATGTGCTGTTGCTGCGCATAACGCTATCTCCAATTTATCCTTTTTCCTAAATCTTTTAATTTTTTACACATGGCCACATCGTATCCAACCTTTACCTTATCTGAACAATTAACACAAGAGCAGCTTGATTTTTTTAACACACATGGGTTTATCCATTTCAAGAATTTCATCAAACCCGAAACAGTTTCTTCCATTATCGACGCTTCTAAACAAGTAGAACAAAAATGGATACAGGAAGATATTAAAAAAATAAACGGCGTGCCGATTAAATACGGGAAAGATCTTGATGGCTCAGCAATTGTGCAACGGTTTGCCTTTATTAACCAACAGCATCAAACATTAAGCGGACTGTTATTAGACCCACGCTTTAATGCCTTACTGCAATTGGCGGGCGATGGCGCACGTTTAGGTACTGAAGAGAAAGACGGCATGGTGTTTAACCACTACATTAACGGACCAGAAAGAAAATTCAGCAAAATGGGCTGGCATACGGATGGTTTAAGGGATATTTTCTACGGCACTAAACTAAACCCGATGCTGAACGTAGGCATTCACCTGAGTACTTTAAAGCCTGAAAATGGCGGATTAAAAATTATCCCTGGCACCCATAAACAAAGTATTTACCAAATGCTTTTTCGCAAAAAATATTTCCTTGATAATAAACCAGATGCTGAAGAAGTATCGATATTACCCGAAGCAGGAGATTTAACCATCCACGATGGAAGACTCTGGCACAGGGTGGCAGAATCGGCCATTCAAGGCGAGGAAAGCAGGAGGAGTGTAATTTACGTACCCATCATCGCAGGTAAATACGCGCCAAAAAATGAGAATAGTCCAACAGTATTTTATCAGCGCTTCGCCGGAATTGTAAAATAAATTTATGTTATTTGCCCTATTGGTTTACTTACCTGGTCAGATCGGGGAAGCTAAAGCGAATAACTAATTATTCTAAAGGTATTCCAAAGAAGATCAGTTTAAAATTTTACCGACCAGAAACAGCCATTCTCTTTGGCGTAATTTTGGCTGGCACTTAAATTGGAGGCTATTATTAAACTAAAAGAAGACCATTTAGATGGCAAAAGGGTATTTGCAGACCGTGAAAGGACAAATATTTTACGAAAAGGCGAACAATGGCTGATCCTTTTTTTGCTTCAAAGGGTTCCTAAGTGGATCACGCCCAATATGATGACAGGGATTGGCATGTTTGGATCGCTGATCGTGTTTTTAAGCTTTATTTTGGCTGTTTTTTATGCAAAAAGCTATTTGTTGATCGGAATTTTAGGTTTTATGATCAACTGGCTCGGCGATTCGCTCGATGGCCGATTGGCGTACTTTCGCAAAATCCCGCGCAAGTGGTATGGCTTTGCACTCGATATTGTGATGGATTGGCTCAGCATTATTCTGATCGGTTTGGGCTATTATTATTACGCTGATGGTGGCACACAGATTTTCGCATTTCTTTTTGTGGTATTGTACGGTTGGTCTATGATTATTTCTCAACTGCGTTATAAAATTACAGGCTTTTACCAAATTGATTCTGGCTATTTAGGCCCGACGGAATTACGCGTAATTATTTCGCTTATCTTAATTGCCGAAACCCTATTTACAGGTGCCATTACTTATTTCGCAATTGCTATGGTATCGCTGTTATTGGTTATCAATATTATCGATACGTTTAAACTTTTGAAAGCCGGCGACGTTAAAGATGAAGAGGAGAAGCTATAATGACCTGGGCCTCTGTTAAACTTTTTCTCAAAGCACAGGTATCTGCTTTTTCTGGAGGCGTTACTGATTATGGTTTAATGATTTTGCTAACAGAATGGTTGCATATTCATTTTACCATTTCGATCTTGATTTCTGGCACCATGGGTGGGATTGTTAACTTTTGCATTAACCGTTTCTGGGCATTTAAAAACAACCATGGTTATTGCAGTTCTACAAGCGGACAGCTAATCCGGTTTTTTACTGTGGTTTTGGGGAGTATTTCATTAAAATCAGCAGGTACCTACTTATTGCACCGAAGTTTAAATCTGGATTATAAACTTGGCAGGCTTTTAATTGATGGCATTGTTTCTTATGGCTTTAACTATCCGCTGATGAAGTATTGGGTATTTAAAATCAATAAATTAGGCATTTCTGAAGCAGAAGAAGAAAATTATTTTGAAACACTTGGAGAAGAACAAAGAGCGTAATGGCATGCTTCTACCCTCTCGGTATGTGCAGTATAATTTTCTATACCAAAATACATTAACAAACGTTTGCGCTTTATTTGTTATGAAGCTAGCAAAATGCTTAAACTGTTCTTAAAAAGATGTGTCCAGATTATGGAATTCTGAAGGAAAACGACGATTTTTTGATATCTACTTATTAAAGGCAAAAAGGATGTCCAGCCCTAACGATGAAGCATAAAAACTGAACACCTTGCCTTTACCTTATTAGTTTAATATTATTTTAGAGTCATTTATTCTATTTTGATTAATTTTCTTAATAATCTCTTCAAATTTCGATTCTTTGTCGATGTACTTATTCAATAAATCGATCTGATTTAAGCCCCTCACCAAGTTGTGCTTAGCATAACTTGTTTTATAGTAAATATCCCCGTTTAAGAAATCTGCTATAAACCTTACCGCTTGCATGTAAATCATAAATTTACCCGAATAAATAAAGAACTGTTTTTCGGTAAAGGCCAAAACCTGGTCCATTTCTTCCATATAACCTTTATGTATTGCGGCAAAAACGTCTTCTCTAATACCTATTTTACTAAAATCCTTTTCCTCTTCATTGGCTTCTGAGAGATAAGTACGCATCATATCGCCCACATCGCTAATAAAGTATCCCGGCATTACGGTATCTAAATCGATTACACATAAGCCTACCCCAGTTTCGGCCTGTAACAGTACATTGCTAATTTTGGTATCGTGGTGTACAACACGTAAATTAAGCGCACCGCTATCTACCATGTGTACATACTGCTCTTCTATATCGTAATGTCTGATAATCTCTTCTATAGCAAACTTTGCCTCACTAATCCTTTCATCACTAGCTTGTTCTAAAGCTTTTTTAAACTGCTCTACACGTAAAGGCAGGTTATGAAAATCTTCTATAGTGGGCTTTAATTTTTGTACGTTGAAGGCACAGAGCATCCTGGTAAATTTACCAAACTGCTTAGCAGCGTGATAAGCCTGCTCAGGATCATGTACAAAATCAATAGAGCAAGAATTTTCTACAAATGGAAAAATCCTGTAAAAATGATCGTCAATAACCACGAAATCATCTCCATTTGTGGCCGTAATTGGGGCAACAAATAAATATTTAGGGGCTGTTTGATCAAGATATTTTTTTATTGTCTCAATATTTTGAGCAATATTTTGAGGTTGGCGAAAAACTTCCGTATTCACCTCTTGCAAGATATAGGCTAATTTTTCACCGTAAACTTTCCAGGTATGGTTAATTAAGCCCGAGCCGAAAGCTTCAATTTTAAATTTTTCTGCGTTAAGTCCATAAGCACCTAATACTGCTTGAAACATAAGATGGTAATATATATTTGAATAAAAATTGTTCCAGGCAAACCATTTGATCAACCTGAATAAAGTTGCTTATTAAATTATGCGGGTAAGCCATATGGCATTACCCGCAAACGAGACTAAAAACCACTATCGTCTAAAGCGAAAGTATTTTTTCGATCTTTCCATTTTCCTTTTGTAAAATCTGGGAATTTTTGTGGCATATTTCCTTCTTTTAACGATTTGGTAGAAAGTGGCATAATTACACTCATTGTAACTGAATCATAAACGTCAATAGGGGTTTGTTTTTTCTGTTTTACCGCCTGGATAAATCCATTAAATACAAACCAGTCCATACCACCGTGACCAGCGCCTACAGCTTCTGCTTCATATTTTTTCCAAAGTGGGTGATCGTATTTATCAAACCATTCCTGAGCCGGATCCCATACATCATCTTTCTTCGATTTATGATCGATGTATACTGATTTGTTTACATCCATCCAAAGGCCTTTTGTTCCCTGTACCCTGAAACCGATAGAATATGGTCTAGGCAAGTGGGTATCGTGACTTAACAATACAGTTTCGCCATTTGCACAGTTGATCATCGTAGTGGTAACATCACCATTTTTATAGTTAATTTTAGCGTTAGGGTGGCCAGGAGAAACTTCTTCTACGTATGCGGCCAAACCTCTTGCTTTAGAACTGAACGATACCAGGCTGGTAAAGCTGTTTCCTCTGTTAATGTTAGCATATTGCATTAAAGGGCCAACACCATGGGTTGGATATAAATCGCCATCCTGATCGATATTGAACTGCGTACGCCATTGTGCCTCGCTTAATGCTTTTGGCCCGTACTCTACCCCACCACCATAATAATCTTTACCGTTGTTAAAAAGTACGTTTCTTAAATTATGTTGGTAACCACCTTCAAGGTGCACCAATTCGCCAAAAACACCTTGTCTAACCATGTTTAAAGCCGCCATTACATCTCTACGGTAACAAACGTTTTCTAAAGTCATGTAAGGCATGCCTGTTTTTTCTGAAGTGTTTACAATATCCCAGTGATCTTGAACACTTAAACCTGCAATTACCTCGCAACCTACATATTTACCAGCTTTCATGGCATCAACTGCCTGGTCGCGGTGAAACTGCCATGGTGTTGCAATAATTACGGCATCAATATCTTTACGGTCTAAAAGTTTTTTATAAGCATCTAAGCCACCAGTGTACTCTGTTGCTGCAGGTCTACCTTTTTTGGCAATATAATTACGGCAGATTTTGAGTGAACTTTCCTGGGTATCGCAAATTGCAACAATTTCTACATCATCTCTTAAGGCACCTTCAGAAATATGGCTCATACCACGTGCACCCACACCGATATAACCTAATCTTACTTTTCCACTGTCTGATGATGCAAATAAACTTCCGGTTGGCAGGATGGTTAAACCAGCAGCCGTAAATGCACCATTTTTGATAAAATCTCTACGTTCCATTTGTGTTATTTAATATTTATTGTTTAGTTTTTTAATTGATCCGGTTAATACTGAACAAACGTTTTACTTGCCATTCTTTCGCACTTTTTCGCACCAAACCACACTCACTTACAGCTCCTTAACAGGACTAAAGGTTTTTAAAAAGTGTCTGGCTAAAATATAATCTGTAATCTTTAATTCTTCCATTGGCATTATCTTGTCTGGGTAATAGCTTTAATCCCTTTATAATGTAGTTTTTACCCAGGTCTATTACGATCTGGTGTGGCGGTTTCGGCGATTTAGATTCCCACTGGGTGTGCCAGATGCTGGTAAACTGCAAATCAAAAACATTAGCGGCATTTCCGTCATCTCCACCCAGTTCTTCACTATCGGCATATACTATTTTCCAGTCGCTGCGCGGAATTTCGTTCCCCTTATCATCAAGCAGTACAATTTCTGCAACCGTGGTGTAAGGCTGTCCTTTTTGCTCGGATAGTGCTTCTAAACAAAAATAACGCGCGGTTACAGGTTTAAAACTAACCTGCTGCCATTTGTTATCGTTCGCAAAACTGCCTTCGGCATAAGCTTGCTGTGCATCCGAAACCCATTTTTGGTTATCTTTTTTGTGCAGCTCGGGCTGTTTTTCGTTCACCACATCCAAAATGGGTTTATCTAAAAAGCTTAATGCAGGTTTTTCGGTTCCGAAGAGGTCGAATACCACCACTTCATTTTTTCCTTTCTTTAACCAGCTGCCCGGCACAAGCATGGTTTGCGTCGGACCGATATTCCAGTACCTACCCAAGCACATCCCATTTAACCAGACTAGGCCTTTATTCCATTTACCCATATCGAGGTAAGTATCTTCTAATTTATCGGCATTAAAACTTCCTTTGTAAAAAGTAGCTGCAGCAGGCTGATTGCCAAGTTTTTCGTAACTAAGCGGAATATTTACTTCACCAAGCCTGATGGGGTAATTTTTCCAGCCCTTTAAAACAGTTTGTTTTCCATTTTCGGATAGGTATACTTCCCCATGGATTCCTTTCCGATCGTGCATCTGGTAGCCGTAGTTTACCCTGCCTGTGGCTTCTACCAAAACCCTTAATACACTTTTACGCGGGCGGGCGGGAATTTCGATGCTGAATTTATTTTTTCTCCTATCCAGCTCGCCAATCTTTTTACCATCAATGTATAGCAAAGCATAATCGTGAATGTCTTTAAACACCAGGTTCGATTTTTGGCCTGCTGCCAAATTGGTTTCATATACTACACAACCAAAATCCTGGTTTAAATCTTCCATCAGCATTGCGGTATCGGCCAGTACAGGCTTAGGCAGGTTTTTAGATAGTACAGCTATTGAGGAGAACGTAACCGCTTGTAATTGCTGGATCTTGTTTGCTGCAGGTACATCTGGCAATACCTCCCCTTCTTGCAGATAATTGGCAAATAACTTACGGATGGCATAAAACTTTTCGGTTGTATTTCCGGCTTCATCAATCGGGGCATCGTAATCGTAACTGCTGGTTTGCGGCAGGTAAGGCGGTGCATTGGCGCCACTGTAAGTACCAAAACTTGTTCCGCCATGTGCCATATAAATACTAAACGATGCTTTATGATCGAGCATGTATTTTAACTCGGCTACAATGCGCTGGGTATCACCTTTGTGGTGCGGCCTGCCCCAGCTATCGAACCAGCCCGGGTAATATTCGCCGCACATTAACGGCCCTGTAGGCTGTATGGCCCTTAAGGCTTTAAAATTAGCTTCTGGTCCGCTGCCAAAATTTACCACCGCGAACAAACCTTCAGGGTGGTCGTTTTTTAACTGCGAAGGCCCATCGCAATGAAATAAAGGAACGGTAAAGCCAGCTTCCTGTAAATTGGCTTTAATGATGTTCATATAATCTTTATCATTGCCATAACTGCCGTACTCGTTTTCTACCTGCACCATAATAATGTTGCCACCGCGGCTAAACTGCAATGGGGCAAGCTGTTTGCCTACAGCTAAAAGGTACTTTTTGGCTCTTTCTAAGAAATATGGATGTTGCGTACGCAAGCGGATGCTTTTATCTTTAAGCAGCCACCAGGGGAAACCGCCAAACTCCCATTCGGCACAAGAATATGGCCCTGGCCTTAATATTACATATAAGCCAACCTCTTTTGCCAGTTTACAAAATTCGGCAGCATCACTCTGCCCTGTCCAGGTAAACTGATCGGGCTGTTTTTCGTGTATATTCCAAAATAAGTAAGCACAAACCGTGTTTAAGCCCATTGCTTTGGCCATTTGCAAACGTTGTTTCCACTCGGCTTTTGGTATACGGGCAAAATGCATTTCGCCACAGCGTATTACATATGGCTTGCCATTAAGCTCAAAAGATTCGGCACCTATTGCAAAGGTGTTTTCTTTTTGGGCCCAACTATTAACAGATAAGCTTATTAATAGCCCTAAAACAAGTGTTTTTGTAAGCAAATGGATACGCATTTGTGCTGGTTCTTTTCGGTTTTGTTGATTTGTATTCTTTTCTTTAAAAGTAGAACAAGCAAATGAGCATTACAACATAAATATCAGCGCAAACGATTGACTAATTTTTGCGTTACCAATTATTTAAGCCCAAAGCAAATGATCTATTTACCGTGCTTATTTAAGCTGTGCTGCAATGCCTTTGCCACAATTGCCCATTGCCTGGCAAAATGGTATTAAAACTTTTCGTTTACCGCTATTTTAAAGGCTTTACATTTTAAAGGCCATAATGTAGAAATAATAAAAAATATGAGGAAGTAATTCCACATAGGTAGCGCGAAATGGGGAAATATGGCAAAAACGTCTACAGTTTTATTCGCACGCATATAATGGCAAAGAAGTAATTTTTTCACCTAAGCATTAGAGATTAAATCAGGGTTTTCGAACCATTTGAAAAGGTTTCCATCGAAAATTTAATGGTAGGCATTCTTGCTTTCTGTTTTAAGATTCCCAAATGAGAAATTTAGGCAAAGTTTTGTCTACTACATTTGTAGAGGATGATTTTAAGTTTAAATATTCTCTTACAATTAACTAAAAACCTACCTAAATTAGAAAAGCTTATGGCGAACTCAGAAAGTGGCTATGCAAAAAAAGCAGCCAATTTAAAAGATTTAATTATCCGTTTAAAAACCCTTGGGGATGATTATAATCCACCCAAGCCCAAACTATCAGTAGAGGCTTTAGAAATCTTATCGAAAAATGCAGACGATGCTACCCGTGCCCTAAGTTTGGTTTTGCCCGTTTACAGTAAAGCTGTTGATGAACAAGAACTCATTTTCAAATCTTTAAATGCATTAATTACCAGAAGTTATAATTATTTAAAGGCAGCTATTGATAACCCTGCCGAGTTACAAACGGCTAAAACACTTGCTGATCGTTTAAGAGGAATTGGGAAAAATAGCACATCCGCTGATGGTGCCGCTGGCCCGTCTAAGTCGCGGGTATCGTACGACAATAGAGTGGAGAATCTTAAACAATACATTGATGTGCTAGCCACGAGTAAAGTTTACGAACCTACTCAAGAGGATATCAGTATAGTCTCTTTCCAAACCCTACTAGCGAGTATGGAGAGCAATATAACAGCTGTTGCTATTGCTAAGACACCTGTTGATGATGCGCGTAGGAACCGATTTAATATCTTTCATACAGAACAAATCGGCTTGGTCGATACTGTATTAGGTGTTAAAAGTTATATTAAAGCATCTTTAAATATTGACCACCCTCAGCGTAAACATATTTTAGCCCTAACTTTTACAAGAATGAAATTGTAAGTATATTTTTAACAGTTCCCTATAACTGTTTGATTAAGAGATTGTATCATAAAGACGATTTCACTTCAAATGCTGTCATGTTGTCCAAAGGACTCCTACGGAGAGCCTGTCGAAACACCTCAAAGCGTATTTAACAGGCCCTTCGACAGGCTCAGGATGACAAATCTATATTTATGATACAACCTCTTTTTTATTGAGTAAATTCGTAATCATCATTTAGATTAAGTCAATTGAAATCTTGTGCTAAAACAAAGTACATGTAAAAAAAACTAAAACTATAGGTGGTTCTCGCGTTATATACACGTCATTTACATAGCTTCGAGTAAAATTCAATAATTTCATTTTAAGTAACAGTTCTATTGCTGTATGTTTGCCACATCATTCCTCTCACTTTTAAAAATTTAAATTAACGATGAAAAAATTAACGCCTATCAAAGCCAGAGACATGGCTTACTTAGTATTGAAAAAACGACTAAATTTACCTCCACCATCCCAAAATTATTTTTTAAACAGGCTCAGTTTTATTTTTTGTTTTACTTTGCTAGTAATAAGTTCTTGCAGAAGAGAGGCAGAACTTTTGCCTAAAATGGTAAAGATTTCTGTAGACAGAAAAAAAGAACTAAAGGGAGCAGATAAAATTGCAACTATCAATAGCTTACATAAAACTGACAAAATAATCTTAGCTGCCCCGCCTAAAGTAAACTGCTATTATATTGTGCCACATATGGAAGGTTATTTATCAGGATTACCTATAGAAGTTTTATATGAGGTTAATGATATAATCGTAGCAAGTTTTAATGAAGTTGTGAGTTCGCGGTATGAGAGTCAACAAGATGCATTAAATGCTTTTCAGACTGCACAATATAATGCTTTTCAACTGGCAACTTCTAAAGGACTAAATTACCAACCACCAGGACAGCAGTATGAACCGACTGAACAGCTTTGCGATGGCGATGTTGGCTTTGAACGGGTTGTTGATCCATGTATTCAGAAGCTGAAAATTAGGGATATGATGAAAGACACAGTTCTAATAAATAAAAACAAAGAAGTAATTTACAGTACGCTTGCAACTGGTGACGAATATGGTTACGAACAGAAAGTCCAGTCATTCGGTTCAACAAATTCTTATATGAATATTCCTGTTAGAACTGATGGCAGCACAAATAAATTCACTATGAAGTTCACATGGAATGCGACCACAGGATATACAATCGGTGATACACATTCGCATCCAACCGGCAGTGCACCATCTCCAGCTGATATATTTGGTATGATTAAAAATCTGACTACCGTTGAAAGCTCAGATACTGGAATCGACTTTTATAAGAATAATGTCTCGATTACTGTAGTAAGCGGTTCCGAAAAATATATTGCAACTGTAAAGGACTGGACAGTATTAAAAACAGCGTACGCACAATACACTGCAAACATGGACGCTTATAATAGAGATTACGCGAAGCTTGCGGCGGAGGGCGGGGGCACAGAAAATGCCTTATTAAAAAAATTAGGTAATGCCATCAATCTTTACAAAGAAAATAGTGCCGGAAAATATGAACCACGGGAAAGAGGGGCTGATGATTTACCAGCTTTTAAAATATGTCCAGAATATTAAACTCAATTCAAAAACCTCATAACATGAAAACAAGCCTTATAATATCCACAGTTGTATATTTTCTAACACTGATACAGTCGCAAGATCTACCAAATAATTCGATAACAGTTAAAATCCCAGAAAATGCAAAAAAACTAGTAAAATCAGAAGCATCAACCTACATTAAAAAGAATTTTAAAGGTGAAAACTATATTAATGCAAAAAAAAATATTTATAAAATAAAAAATGTAGTGTTAGCCTATGATGATTATATCCTTCCAAAAGGAGAGACAAAAACCCTAATCCAGATAAAAGGTGAAATGGAAGGAATGATGGGGGAATTAAATCTTAAAAACGATATTGTAAAGTCAGAAATTACACAAATAAATAATAGACAATATTTTGTTTGGCAAACGCTTTCTAATGATGAATATCTTTATACAGTAATTTCTGATCCTAAGTATAAAAAAGCTATAATTGCTAAAATTCTTTTCAAGAAATCCGACAAAAAAACTGCGGATAGAATTTTGAGTGATTTCATGCAAAATATAGCCTTTAAAAAATAATCTTTATTAATTTACTGCCTAAGTAAAAACATCAAATCGCCAAGAGCCTAAATTTATGTAGATAATGAAACAATAATCGCCCAAAAGACTAAACTTTAATGAACTAATTTAATTGATAATATTTGAAATAGAGTTCTGTTTCCATATCTTCCTATTAATCATTTTAACAAGAATTAATTTACAAACATAATAAAGGTTGCCTCACATTTTGAAGCAACCTTTTTATTTTTAATCATTAAGGCATTTTTTCCTATAACTCAAATATGTTTTTGGATTGCAGATTATATAATCTATAATATCAATCTTCACTTTTTCACAGGCATTAAAACAAATGTTTATAAAGAGTTCATCAGCAGCATCTATAGTAATCTCTTTTTTGTTGCAATACTTTAAAAGCACTATTTCATAAGCATTACAGGCCTGTGCTAAACCCGTTATTTGTTGTAAACAATTACCAGCTTTTCCAAACTCTTGGATTTTGTACCAGGAAAATACATGCTGTTTTTCGTTCACAAATAAGATGTAATGTTTGTTTTCGTGCTTTGTCAATGGTTCGCAGCCGATCCATTTTAAAAATTTAAAAGAAAACTTAGCCTTACTTACATCTAAGGGCCGTTGGAGTGCTTGATAGCTAAGCTTAAGCAATTTGATTTTTCGTTGGTTGCATTTTGAAAAAAAGTTAAATATGCGCCCAGGTCACTGCAACCAACGTCGGAAAACCGAAGTGATGCTAGACTTTCACCAGTATGCCTGGGCTTATAATAAATAATTAAATACCTGCCTCGCTTCAATTTTTTATTTATAGATCGACTGTCTTAGTATTGCAAACATCTCGACAGACAAATTAAGTTTAAACAGAGCTTAATTCAACTATCTTTATAGAAACAAAATGTACAAGCCACGCTTTTTATTTGAGGGTACCCTAGATTGCATATTTCACTAATGGTGGTTCTTCCCCACTTTTGGTGGTTTTTAGTCGCTGAATATTTGAATGAATCTAATAAAAAATATCGGCTGTAATGCACCCAACACAGTTATTTGTCATACAATGATTAGATGACAATTCCTTTTTAACCCAAGAAGAACATATTACTAATAGTCATGAACGTCAATTAGAGGATTCAGGCGTTATTAGAAGAGGTCTGTTGTGAAATTAAACAAAATACTGACCACCAAAAGTGAGGAAGAACCATTTTCGCCGAAATACCCACTCTCCTCCAGATCCCTAATTTAAAGATTTCTAATCTGGGTTAATCCTACAAGCAGAAAAGGCCCGGTAGATTTTTCTACAGGGCCAATCTATGCTACTATTTTAACTGATTTGTTTCTTTAGAAACTTAATTATCTCTTGATAAGGAAGGCGCTTTAAAACTGATGCGTTTGAGGAAGTCACTCAATATTTTTTCTGCCTTGTCCTTATCCTCGGCCTTATATTGAATACTACCGGATATGCCCCTGGAACCTTTTTTATCAGAGATAAATGAACAGTAATATTCATCACCGTTCTTTAATCCCATAATCAGGAACCTTGTATTGTTGACCTTGATAATTTCAGCTTTGTCAACATTCGCTTTTAACCCCAACTCGCTCATTCCCCCGAGCCATTCGGTCTTTCTGTCTTCAAGTCCCTTAAAGTCATCCTTGGCCTCATTATAATCAGCAAAAGCCAACAATACATTATCCACCTCATAAACGTGTTCATATTTCGATATGGCAAGGGTTGATTTAAACCTACCTTTCGCCTTTGCAGGTAGGCTAGCCTTGTTCATGCGCAAGGACTTCTGAGGGAGCTCAACATTGGCTACTTTGCTTAATGGCTCATCCTGCTGAAACAGGACACAGCAGTTTATCAGTGCTGCAACTAGTATTATTTTCATGTTTGTCTTTTTTAAGGTAAAAAATTATTCTATTGATCCCGGATTGCAATTAAAATTGCTAACTTCTCCATTTGACCCTAACACCAACGGCTTTGTATTGGTGCCATCACTGTTAGATTTATATAAGTTTATTGCATTGCCTAATAAACCCAGAAGAGCCTTTTCGCTTCCACCTGGTTGGGACATTAAAGTTGCGTAGTTCGTATTGTAAGCATTTATATCATTTAAGTAAGTATTGTAAGCTGCAGTAAGCAAACTCCAGTCCTTTACGGTAACGACATAATTCCCTCCAGCAGTGAGCACGGTAATAGAAACGTTCCTTTTATAGAAATCGATATCACTCGTTCCTGCATTCTGAAGCTGGGTACTGTTCAGGTTTTTTACCATTCCAAAAACGTCGGCTGGTGAAGGTGCAGACCCCAGTGGATGCGAATGTACATCGCCTATCGTATATCCACTTGTTGAATTCCAGCTAAAATAGGAATTGAATGAGTTAGTACTCTGATCAGTCCGTATTGAAATATCTTTATACGTACTGCCTCCTACTGATGTAAGTTTCTGCTCATATCCATATTCATATCCGGTTGCAGATGTACCCATTCTCGCGTCCGTATTTTTGGCTGCAAATGAGGTATTACTCGCAACTTCGTTCACTTTTGATAGCCTGTCGCATAGGTTGTAAGGATCAGGAGTTGGTGTGGTAGGTGTGCTACCGCCACCTGAACCGCCGCCGCTGCCTCCACCGCTGTACCCACCATCGCCGCCGGAACCGCCACCACCACTGCCATAACAGGTAATGACCGGAACGGAATAAGCAAACTGGTAGGAACAAACAGTTCCCAGCTCTGGATAGCCCACGATATAGACACAAGTTTCGTAGTAGTAATCGTAAACAGTTACATCGCAGTTTGTGTTGGAATCATAAAGCATCACCCGATCCCCAGGGCCGTTCCCTACGAAAGGTTTACGTTCTTTAAGGCTCAATAGTTGGTCGGCCGTTAAGACCGACCTGGTCAAGGTTTGCGCAATTTTTCCTGAACTGATTGTATAACCGTTCTGGAACGAGCCATCGATATTAAAGTAGTTCAGCACACCGCTGTATTGCCCAAAGTCTTTGTAGTGAACATTGGCAATATCCTGATTTCCTTCACCACGCAGCATCATATAGGCAGCATATACGGTAGCGGAGCCCGGTTGGTTAAAAAAAATGAGTTTTACTTGAGCTGCATCAGCAGCCCTGTCTTTTTCAGCGTCACCACCAGCATTTGTTCGGGTCATCATAGCAACCTTGTTCGGGTTACTGAAACTCACCTCGGTAACAGTGTAGCCATCTACTGAACTGGTGAAGCTATTTTCCCAATTCGGTGCATAGCCCGCAAACATGCTGGCTTTATTGACCTGTATCTCTTTAGCATACCAGCTTTTCAGCTCATTGAGACTAAGGCTTTGGAGTTCTGCTTTTTGATCTTTCTTACAGGATCCATTAAAGAGTAGCAGGATCAGGCATGAAATGCCCAACTGCCGTAGCGTTTTAGATTTTTTGTTTTGCACTTTTTCAAATGATTAGAGGTTAATGAATGATTAATTACAATAATAGCATTCGATAAATATATAATTTTTGTATACGTATTGCAATCCCAATTGTAAGTCTCTTATATAATTCTGGCATCCTCTACGGGCCCGCCTTTCTGCTTTACCTTCTGGCGAAAGATACCGCTGCAATTAGTGATGCGTTCATGTGCATATTTTGGCTAAAGTGGTTCTTCCCCAATTTTGGTGGTTTTCCATGATAAGTCTGGTTGTTATTCGTTAAGAAATAACTAAACTGATTTTCTCATCAGCTGATCCCTTTAAAATAGTTTCGGTAGATAACCAGGCCGATTTTGTTTAAGACTTTGCTTGGGCGTATTCATCGATCGTTAATTTATGCCTAATCTAGCAAGTTCCCTTTAAATTTTAAAATCGTGAAAAAGTCTGTAATAAAATATAGATGACAGAAAGCAGGAAACTTATTAGGATTGTTTTTTTCAAATTGCAACTAGAGTCGATCTTCGAAACTTAAATACCCTGTCATCGCATGTTTTATCAACATTTGAAATTATTAATTTATCACATTTTGTTTTAGATATTTGTCACAATTCGTTTTGCACACTACAAATGCCCCAGTTTATTAAATCGACCCAACTATTATATTATCCTACCCGCAATTTATATTATTACACCCGCGATTTGTATTACCGCACCCGCGATTTATATTATTGCACCCGCGATTTATATTACCGCACCCGCGATTTATATTACCGCGCCCGCGATTTATATTATTGCACCCGCGATTTATATTACCGCACCCGCGATTTATATTATATAGTACAGTGGATCGAGAAAATTTATTGAAGCAAAAACCATATTTATCCACAGCCAAAACACATACTAAATGCATTATTTTGGCTGTAGATATTTATTTATCCGCAGCCAAAATGGTATATTATAAGTATATTCTGGCTACATATAATTTATTCAACAAGGTGGGTTATTGGGCAAGAACCACAGCCCCATTCACCAATAAACCCGGTAGCAACGGAAATCCTTTTTATTGCAGAAGCGTAATCCCCCCTATTCTTGCTGCTGGTTGCGGTAAATTTGCAATAAAAAGATTGGAGTGAATAACGGGGCTGCAGCACCTACAGCGGTATGAACGTTCGTTTTCAAATAAAAAATGTACAAACTAATTGTAGCCCCCAACCCCTCCAAAATAAGGAGGGGAGTTGGAGGCTACAAATAAGGCCTTCGACAGGCTCAGACTGCCATTTTTGTTAAGTGGTAAATTGATTCAGGTGCCAACGCCAATTGAAGACCTGTTTCGATGATTTAATCCAGGGGAGATACATTTGCGTTTCCCCGTTTTTATATAGTTTAGCTTGTAAAATTCTAATATGCTATCCTCCTACTGTTTAATGGTTTGTTTTTCCTTTATCAATACCATGCCTGCTCATTTCTTTCCAAATGAATTTTGTTCTGCGTATCTGTTAAATAATATCGGATCTGGCTTGAAAAAACCAGACAAAGGAATGATTACAAGAGATGTCCTGTAAAATAAGGCAAAGTTCATAATAAATTTATAGATTAATAAGATTTCATTTACGCTAGATTGTTCAGTATAAAGATTTAACGTCTTAAGACATTCCTCTAATTAAGGTTAAACAAAAAATGTCGAGAAGCCACGATATGCATCTCGACAATCCAAAATAGAAGCTAAAATACCTCTACTTACCTACTTCTATAATTTTAAAGCTTCCGGGAATACGATGTGGACGTTGGTTGGCATCTGTACTTTTTTCGAAGGCTGCCGTTGGCAGAAAAAGGTGATGACTAGTCAAATCAATGGCGATGGTTCTTGCTCCTACTTCTGTTTTTACAGTTTCCTGTACAATAAACTTATTAGCTGAAACCTCTTTTACCACTGTTATATTGCCTTCTCCATTGGCGCTGTAAGCTAATTTAGCAGCCGGATCGAAAACTACACCGTCACAATTATCGCCAATCGGTAACGAGGCAATCTGTTTGCCTGTTTTGGCATCCAGAATAAGCATCACTTTGTTGGCACAAACCGTAAACAGTCTTGATGTTATACGATCGATAGCCAAGCCAGAAGGTTCTTCTCCACCCTTTAGCTTATACCTGGATAAAACTTTATAAGTGGCCATATCAAAACAAACAATTTCTCCGGTATCTTCGATATTTACATACACTTTTCCTTTCCCGTCTGACACGCCCGCTTCGGGTTTACCCCCTAACGGAATCGTTACGATAACCTGATCCGTTTGTGGATCGATAATACTGGCATCACTACTTCTGCCATTGAATACGATTACTTTTTTGCTATAATCATCAAAGAAAGTGGCATCAGGGTTCTGTCCCACTTTAATTTGCGCTGACACAGTGAAGTTGTTCAAATCAAAAACGGTACAAGTACCTGCTTTGCCATTGGTGGTGTACCCTTTCCCAAACGGACCTGCAATTGCAATTCCATGTACACCAAGTGTATTATGGATCACGCCCACCGAATCGCCACTGTTCTTATTTAATATATTTACCTGATTACCATGAGAAACAAAAAGATTGTTGTGCTGCTGATCGATACTTATATAATCCCAACCCCCGTCGCTTTGTATTTTATGGACTGCCAATACGTGCAGGCCGCTTTTTT
>NZ_JAUG01000031.1 GCF_000708285.2 Pedobacter borealis DSM 19626 | reverse complement strand
AATTATATCTTATTTACGCCTAATCCCGCTTTATCGTCCTGCTGAATTTATTTCAGCATCTTTTTAGCGTGAAAGACCCTGAAATAAATTCAGGGTGACGACCGTCTTAACAGAAAACTTGATTAAAACGCCACAAAATGAGATTTAATAATCGAACTCAGGTTACTGGTTAACCACCCCGGCCCCTCCTAAATTAGGAGGGGAGCTGGATTACGCTTTGAAATGACAAATAGGTAAATCCGTGAGTTCAGTGCCTCTGTGGCAATGCTTTGGTCTGTTACCATTGGTATATTTCAATAAAGATATCGTCATCTCGACTGAAACGCAGTGGAATGGAGAGATCTACCTTGATAGATTTCTCGACTACGTTGCACTCCGCTCGAAATGACGGTATTTGTCCGTCGTAGTTAAAAATTTATCGTTCCTGTAATACAGCACTCCAAATCTATTTTCAATTTATAAACGTTCTATATTTAAAATAATCCTTTCAACGTCATTGAATTACCATAGGCTTTAGTGTTTAACAACTATATTTGTTACAATTCAAAATCTACAGCTCATGGATGATTTTATCGCAGCCCGTTCCCAAATGGCCTTATCGTTAGGCTTCCACATCATTTTTTCCTGTATTGGCATGGTTATGCCTTTCTTTATGGCCGTATCGCATTATAAATGGCTTAAAACAAACAATGAGGTATATAAAAATCTCACTAAGGCCTGGAGTAAAGGTGTTGCCATCTTCTTCGCTACTGGCGCGGTATCAGGCACTATGTTATCTTTCGAATTAGGCCTGCTCTGGCCAAAGTTTATGGATCATGCCGGTCCAATATTCGGAATGCCTTTTTCGCTGGAGGGAACAGCCTTTTTTATCGAAGCAATAGCCCTTGGCTTTTTCTTATATGGATGGAATAAGTTAAATAAATGGTTTCATTGGTTTACCGGGATGGTTGTTGGGGTGAGTGGTTTAGCCTCCGGAATTTTGGTGGTTGCCGCAAATGCCTGGATGAACAGTCCGGCGGGTTTTGATTTTGTAAACGGACAATACCTGAATATCGATCCTATACAGGCCATGTTCAATAAAGCTTGGTTTAGTCAGGCGCTACACATGTGTTTGGCCGCATTTACCGCTACGGGCTTTGCCGTGGCAGGTGTACATGCTTTAATGATCCTGAGAGACCGTAATAAAGAATTTCATTTGAAAGCTTTTAAAATAGCAGCCATATTTGCCTGCATTGGTGCATTATTGCAGCCTTTAAGTGGCGATATTTCGGCAAAAGATGTAGCCAAAAGGCAACCTGCTAAATTTGCTGCAATGGAGGCATTGTACAAAACAGAAAAGCCTGCCCCACTGTTGATTGGTGGAATTGTGAACGAGAAGGATAAAACCGTGAAAGGTGCAATCGAAATTTCAGGTGCTTTAAGTTTCCTAGCGCATGGCGATTTCAGAGCTGAGGTAAAGGGTTTAGATCAGATTCCAGAAAACGAGCATCCTCCGGTAGCCATAACCCATTATGCTTTCCAGATTATGGTTGGAATTGGCACACTACTACTTTTAGTATCCTTAACTTATTTCTTCACTTTATTTAAAAAGAAACCTTTAACCGAGAAACGCTGGCTGTTGAAATTATTTGTTGTGGCCATTCCGCTTGGTTACATCGCTTTAGAGGCCGGCTGGGTAGTTACGGAGGTTGGCAGACAGCCATGGATTATTTATGGCATTATGCGCACTAAGGATGCTGTTACACCGATGCCGGGTATTGCTTACTCATTTTATATATTTTCGGCCATTTACGTTTCTTTAAGCATTATTGTAACGTTTTTGCTTTACCGCCAGATAAAAATGGTACCAGTACTCTATAATAAACCAAAAACGAATTAATTAACCACAGATAAAAAAGGATGAACACGAATAAAAATTTTGATGTATGTTGCTTAACGTCTTTGAAATCTGTGTTTATCTGTGCAAATCTGTGGTAAAAAAATAAATGATGGAACAAGTTGTAATTACATTTTTATGCATGGCCATTTTGCTCTACTTTTTATTGGGTGGAGCCGATTTTGGTGCAGGGATTATAGAGCTATTCACTTCAACAAAAAACAGGAGTAAAACCCGTAAAACCATGTATCAGGCCATTGGTCCGGTTTGGGAGGCTAACCATATGTGGCTGATTATTGCCATTGTAATCCTTTTCGTAGGTTTCCCGCATATTTATACCACCATGTCGGTTTATCTGCATATTCCATTGGCGATTATGCTCATCGGAATTATTGCGCGGGGTACCGCCTTTGTATTCCGTCATTACGATGCTGTTAAAGATGATATGCAGTGGTTTTATAACCGCATATTCAGGTATTCGAGTTTTGTAACTGCATTGTTTCTTGGCATTATTGCCGGAAGCCTGATTTCGGGCCGTATCGATACGCAGGCGAACGATTTTTATACCGCGTATATTTCTGGCTGGTTAAATTGGTTTTCTGTTGCTGTGGGCTTATTTACGGTTGCGCTCTGCGGTTTTCTTGCCGCGATTTACCTCATAGGTGAAACAAAAGAAGCACACGATAAACGCCGTTTTATTAAAAAGGCGGAATTTATGAACGTGGCTGCCGTAGTTTTTGGTGCCATGGTGTTTATTGCCGCACAGCGGGATAAAATTCCGTTGATTGATTGGGTTTTTAAAAGCAATGTCGGTTTATCGGCCATTATTTTGGCCAGTTTATCTCTTGTATTGTTATGGTACCTGCTAATTAAAGGCAGAACCAAGATTTTACGCGTTTTAGCAGGCTTCCAGGTGACGATGATCCTTTTGGCCATTAGTTATGCGCATTTTCCAAACTTTATCCGTTTAAAGAACGGAGATGCGATTTCGTTGCTGGAAACCGTTGGACCCGAAAAAACCATTTATAGTTTAGGCTTAGCACTTTTATTGGGGAGTGTGTTGATTCTGCCTTTTTTGGGGTATCTGTTTTATAAGTTTCAGAAGAAAGAGGAATAAGTATATTTATATTGTAAGATCGTCATGAGGCTGTATCATAAAGGCGATTTCACCTCAAATGCTGTCATGTTGAGCTTGTCGAAACACCTCAAAGAGTATTTAAACAGGTCCTTCGACAAGCTCAGGATGACAAATCTATATTTATGATACAACCTCGACGACCTCAAGAATCATTACTGGATTATACTCTTTGTATCCTTGATTCTAAATGAAAAGAGCACCTGTTTCCAAATGCTCTTTAAATTATTCTTTATCTACAGCCCACCTTTTCTATTCGATTTAGTCTGTACCGGCCAGGTTGCTGGTTTTCCTGTACGTTCGTTTACAGGTAAATCGGTTGCTTTTTCTGTTGAAGTCTTCTCAGGATCTTCGCAGGCCATATAAACCATGATGGCCGCTAAAATTACATTGCTTCTAATCTCGTCGAAAACTAACTTATCGTAACTGTCGCGGTTGGTGTGCCAGGTATAAGTGCCATAATCCCAGCTGGTAGAGCTTAGCGAGTAACCCAAAGCTCCGGCAGCAACAAAAGAAGCAAAATCAGAACCTCCTGCACCTGGCGACCCAGGGAAATTGGTTTTGATCTGGTTTTTAATGTTATCTGGTACTGCAGCCAACCAGCGGGTAATATAATCTTTCGATTTAGCAAAGCCCTGACCGCCAATATTCACTACTCGGCCTGTACCGTTATCCTGGTTAAACAAAGCCTGAAGATTATTTACAATTTCCGGATGATCTTCTACAAAAGCCCTTGAGCCGTTTAAGCCCTGCTCTTCACTTCCCCAATGGCCAACCAAAATGGTACGTTTAGGATTAGGATAGATTTTTTTTAGAATACGCATGGCTTCCATCATTAAAATGGTACCAGAACCATTATCGGTTGCTCCACTTGCACCATCCCACGAATCGAAATGTGCGGATAGCATTACGTATTCGTTTGGTTTTTGTATACCTTTTATTTCTGCTATGGTATTAAAAGTAGGTACAACGCCTAATTTTTTAGATTCTGCTTCGATTCTTAATTTAGGTTTATCTCCATTTAAGGCTAATCGATAAACCAAGCCGTAATCTTCAACAGATAAATCTAAAGTTGGAACCTTTTTAGTATTTGCACCAAAAATTTTATCTACGCCAAAACCTTGCGACCAGTTATTGATCACTACTGCTACTGCACCTGCATTTTCTATAGCTACAGGAAGTGTTTTTGCTGTTAAACCCGTTTTGGCTATACTGGCTGTCCATGCTTTAGCTGCATCGGCTTTTTCTTTTTTAAATTTCTCGAACAGATCTTTGGTGGCAAACTCTTCCCAGTTTTTTTCTGGTCGGCCAGATAGTTGATTCATAGAAATCAATACGATTTTACCTTTTATATTGGGCAACCATTTTTGAAAAGATACCGAGTCTGTAATTGCCGGAAGGATAATCGCTTCTGCATTAATGGCTTTACCGTTTGTAGAAGGACTCCAAGCCAATTGCGTACCTTCTAAGGTCCTAACCCGCGGACTTATTAAATCGATGTGCGTAATGCCTCTTTCCCAGCCGGCCCATTCGCCCCATTTCTCATTTTTTGCAGAGATGCCCCAATCGCTATATTTTTTCACGGCCCAATCATTGGCCTGTTTCATTTGTGGTGAACCAACTAAACGTGGCCCTACAACATCTAAAAGTTCGTGAGCGAGTTTCTCCAATTGAGCGTTTTCATTCACTTCTTTAACAATATTGTCGATTATTTTTTTGTCTTGCGCAAATATGCAGGTTGAAGTGCATAGCAATAGCGCAGAAAATAGTAGTTTTTTATTCATAATTAGTTAGGGTTGATTATTTGATAAGCTAATTTATGAAATAGGCAGTAGGGTTGAAGGATGTTAATGGAAATGTTGCAGTAATAGGATCGTCATTGCGAGGCGATTTTTCATCGCCGTGGCAATCTCATAAGTTGAATCCTTTAATGTTTACTAAGCTGAAAAGTCAGATGGTAACATCTGACTTCACTACAAGGGCATAGGCTGAGGATATATAGTTGGGATAGGGATTGAGGTTGGTGAGCCATTGACCTATAAAGAGGAATTCCTTAATTATATTAACCTATTTTATTTTCGCCTATATTTCTATATTTTAGGCAAATTTTTATAAATGATGAAAAAAACGGTCTCTTTACTGTTGATGCTCCTAGTTGGACAATTTTCCTTCTCTCAACAAAATGTTATTGCAAATGCCAAGCGTACAGCACAATTGATGATAGATAATTATCTAAAAAAAGATTATGAAAGCTATGTTAATTTTTTATACCCTACAGAAATTAAATATAGAGGTGGTAAAGAAAAGTTTGTTGAGTTACTAAAATCTAACGATGAGCATAGTAAACTTATTAATATAAAAACGGTTAGTCAAAAAATAATAGGTATCTCAAAAGCTTATCATGCGGGAAAAGAACTTCATTGTGCTATTTCTGTGGAAAATAAGAGCAGTGGCGACGAGGGCTTAATGATTTTAAGGACAACATTACTTGCCATCAGTACTGATCAAGGCAAAACCTGGAAATTTATCACCACCGGAGATAAAACCCCGACTCAAGTTCATAAAATGGTGCCAAAATTTAATGAAGATCTGATGTGGGATGCAGGTTCTTTTAATATAGTGAAGAAATAGCATAAAAACTGTTGACTAAACTAAAAGGTCAGATGGTAACATCCGACCTCACTATGTTAACTTCTCCGTGCCTTCAGTGCTTCCGCGGCAAACAACCCTAAAAACTACCCTTCTGGATCTTATCGTGAAACGGCAAATACTCAGCTAGTGCTGCAGAGCCATACCAATTGTACAATTCTGGTTCCAGTAATTTGGCTTTTATGGCCGGATCGCTTTCCAGTAGTTGTTTTGCCTCTTCGATCGATTTTGTATTTAAAACGAAAATGCCGCGGTAATTTTTATCGTTTTTACCCATCGGACCAGCAACTACGAGTTTTTGCATATCGACCATTTTACCCATGTTTGCCATATGTCCGGCAAATAAACTATCTGTTTTGGCTTTGGTTTCTGTTGTATTCGTACCTGATTTCAGCATAACCAGCACATACATTTTCATGCCGTAGTTGTCGGCACCAAGCTTTTTAGCTAAGGCTTCATCATAGGGGGCTTTAGCCTTTTTCTCCTGCGCTTGTGTAGTGAGCGTAACGGTGATTAGGGAGATTAATAGGAATAACTTTTTCATTTAGTTTAAGGTTTGGTTAGTTTAAAAATAAGAAAAATTGTTCAAGATGTTAAGATGATTCCAGCTCCCCTCCTTGTTTTCAAGGAGGGGTGGGGGTGGTTTAATATACTCGCTGGGGAAACCCCTCAACAGAACCATTGGCTCATGTTAACTAAACCTGATTGCCGCGAAAAGCCCGGAGTGTAGCGAGGACTTGAAGCAAAAAGCAGGACTGAACTAACCTAAGTTATTCAAGCCCTGCTTTTCTAAATATCAATTAACCAGTTAAACAATTAACCGATTAAACCTGTCTAATTGTTCATCATTTTAATAAAAGCACCCAATTTAGCTTTCATGGCTCTTCTATCTACAATGAAATCGAGGAAACCGTGTTCAAGAACGAATTCTGAAGTTTGGAAACCTTTCGGTAAATCTTTTTTAATGGTTTCTTTAATTACCCGCGGACCAGCAAAGCCGATCAGTGCGCCTGGTTCTGCAATATTAATATCGCCTAACATGGCGTATGATGCAGTTACACCACCGGTAGTTGGATCGGTTAATAAAGAGATATATGGAACTTTAGCCTGACCTAATAAGGCGAGTTTGGCTGATGTTTTGGCCATTTGCATTAATGAAAATGCGGCTTCCATCATACGGGCACCACCTGATTTTGAGATCATCAGGAAGGGAATTTTATGTTTAATGCTGTAATCGATCGATCTTGCAATTTTTTCGCCCACAACTGAACCCATCGAACCGCCGATAAAAGCAAAATCCATACAGGCAATTACGAGGTCTTGTCCTTCGATTTTACCAACACCGGCACGGATAGCGTCTTTTAAGCCTGTTTTAGCCTGGCTTTCTTTAATTCTATCGGTGTAAGGTTTGTTATCGTTAAAATTTAAAGGGTCGCCTGATGTTAAGTTAGGGAACAGCTCTTTAAACTCGTTATTGTCAAATAAAACCTCGAAATATTCTTTTGAGCCTACTCTCAGGTGGTAATCACAGTAATGACAAACGTATTTGTTTTCCTGAAGTTCTGCCTGATGTAGCGGTTTTTTACAATTTGGACATTTATTCCACAAACCATCTGGTGCTTCTTTTTTCTCCTCTGTTGTGGTGATGATACCTTTTTTTTCTCTCTTAAACCAAGCCATATAATTTTTTGAAGAATTGGATTGCAAAGAAACGAAAAATAAAATAAAGTCGGACCTTATTAGATGTAAAAATAGTCAATGGTGAGTTGGTTGATAGTCGATTGGCAATAATGCAAGCGTTGGATAGGTAATTGAAAACTCAGCTCGGGCTACTGTTAACTGCTAATTGTAAACTTAAGTGTGTCTTTTTTACACTAAGGATAATGTGTTTTTTACACTAAATAGGCCTTATTTTGCTGTTAGGCAAATAATTCTGTTGTTAGAAAAGCTTGGAATGTTATTTTTTTTTATAACTTCGGACTTAATAAAATTAACAAGAAATGAGTTTAAAAGGCTACAAAGGCGTAATTTACGGAGATGCCGTTCAAGAATTGTTTGAGCAGGCTAAAAAACATCAGTTTGCTTTACCAGCAGTTAACGTAACCGGTACAAATACGGTTAATGCGGTATTGGAAACTGCTAAGGCAGTAAATTCGCCTGTTATGATTCAACTATCTAATGGAGGTGCACAGTTTTATGCAGGCAAATCTTTAGATAATGAGAAATTGCAAGCATGTATTTTAGGTGCTGTATCGGCAGCTAAACATGTACATTTATTGGCAGAGCATTATGGTGTTGCCGTGGTTTTACATACCGACCACGCCGCTAAAAAATTATTGCCTTGGATTGATGGACTTTTAGACCACGGTGAAAAATTCTTCGCTGAAACTGGAAAACCTTTGTTTTCATCACACATGTTGGATTTATCGGAAGAGTCGATTGAAGAAAACATGGAAATTTCTGCTAAATATTTAGCACGTATGGCTAAAATGAACATGACTATCGAAATCGAACTTGGTGTTACAGGTGGTGAAGAAGATGGTGTTGATAATAGCGATGTAGATAGCTCTAAATTATATACTCAACCAAGCGAAGTGGCTTATGCTTACGAAGAATTAAGTAAAGTTTCTCCTCGTTTTACAGTTGCTGCTGCTTTTGGTAACGTACACGGTGTTTATAAACCAGGTAACGTAAAATTGCAACCGGTAATTTTGAAAAATTCTCAGGATTTTATCAAAGAAAAATTCAGCTTAACAGCAGAGAAACCAATCAACTTCGTATTCCACGGTGGTTCTGGTTCTACTCAGGAAGAAATCAGAGAAGCAATTTCTTATGGTGCAATTAAAATGAATATCGATACCGATATGCAGTGGGCATTTTGGGAGGGTATTTTAGAATACTACAAAAAGAATGAAGCTTATCTTCAAGGTCAGATTGGTAATCCTGATGGCGATGATAAACCAAATAAAAAATATTACGATCCACGCGTTTGGTTACGTAAAGGTGAAGAAACTTTTGTGAAGCGTTTAACTACTGCTTTCGAAGATCTAAACTGTATCAACGTTAACGATAAGCTGTAAGTTTTGATTGGTTTTTAAGGTTGGATTTATATTCAATCATTCAAAAAATCAATCATTCAATAATTATACAAAAGCGCCATGGGTTTAAAAACTTATGGTACTTTTGTATGTTTTATGGTTATATTTAAGCAAACAAATTGTAATGGCAAAATCTAAAAACGATACCAAAAGAAATAATTTTTTCGAAAAATTTGCCAATGCGGCAACCAAATTTACAGGTAGCTCTGCTGCATTTATAACTGCAACCTCGATTGTGATTATTTGGGCGGTAACAGGACCACTTTTTGATTATTCTGAAACCTGGCAATTGGTAATTAATACAGGCACTACGATTATCACCTTTTTGATGGTTTTTTTGATCCAGAAAGCACAGAATAAAGATGGTAAGGCCATTCAGTTAAAATTAAATGAATTGATTGCTGCGCAGCAGGGTGCAAGTAACCGAATGGTTGATATAGAAGATTTGAGTGAAAAAGAACTGGATCAGTTGCATAAATTTTACGTTACGATTGCTGCACTTGCCAAAAAAGAGGCCGATATTCATTGTTCGCATTCAATTGATGTTGCTGAGGCATTAAATGAATCGAAGTTAAAATCGAATAAACACTTTAAACACCACGATAATGAGTCTGCACGTTCAAAAAGTTAATCATCCCGAAGATTTAGATAAAGTATTTGCGATCCGTAAGATTGTATTTGTAGACGAACAGAATTGCCCGCCAGAATTGGAATGGGAGCATGAAGATGAATCTGTACATTTTCTGGTAACAAATAATGGCCAGCCTTGTGGTGCCTGCAGGTGGCGTAAAACAGATAATGGTTATAAGCTGGAACGTTTCGCAGTTTTAAAAGATTTTAGAGGGCAGGGGGTAGGTCGTGCGCTAATTGCCGAGGCTTTATCTGATCTGCCAGAAGATGCGCATTATATTTACCTAAACTCGCAGTTAGATTCTATGAGTTTGTATGCCAAATTTGGTTTTGTAGCAGAGGGAGAGCAATTTGAGGAGGCTGGGATACAGCATTTTAAAATGGTGAAGAAAGTTTAGGGATAATTTGCCAGGAGATACGGAAAGTACAGCACATTCAACGAAAATCGTCATTGCGAGGCACGAAACAATCTTAAAGCGATCGCTGGATTTGATTATTTACCCACCCATAGTAGTAGGATTGCTTCGTTCCTCGCAATGACGACCTAACAATTACCAAATTACTAACTAAACTATAATGGAAAGAGGAGGATGCGTTTATATCATGGCAAATTCTTTTAACACTGTTTTTTATACTGGAGTAACTTCAGACTTACAGGGTAGGGTTTGGCAACATAAAAACAACGAATTTCCAAAAAGCTTTACTTCAAAATATAAATGCTATAAGCTAGTTTATTACACATTCTTTCCAAATATCGAAGAAGCCATTGATGAAGAAAAGAGAATTAAAGGTGGAAGCCGCCAACAGAAAATAGATTTAGTTGCTTCAGCGAATCCAAATTGGGTTGATTTATATGATGAATTGGATTCGTAGATTCCGTCATTGCGAGGAACGAAGCAATCTTAAAGCGATCGCTAGGCATCGGGTAATTTAGTGGTTTAAATGCCCACCCATAGTAGTAGGATTGCTTCGTACCTCGCAATGACGATCACTCATAACAAATCTACCTAAATATCTTCCCTGATAAAGCCATTGCCTCATTCCACTTATCCATATTTAGGTTCAATTTTTCTCCTTTTGCAGTTAAATAGCCAATTACATCTTCGGTAGCAATGTTACCTGTAAGATCATCTGCGGCCATTGGACAGCCACCAAAGCCTTTTAAGGCAGAATCTATACGTTTTACACCCGAACGATAAGCAGCTTCTATTTTTTCAAACCGTTCGGCAGGGGTTGAATGCAGATGGATGCCGATTTCGGTATTTTTAAACCTCGAAATCAGTTTTGGTAATATGCTTTCTATCTTCGCTGGCGTGGAAACACCAACCGTATCAGCTAACGATAAAATGGCTACACCTTTACCCACCAGTACATCAGCCCATTTTTCTACAATTTCATAATTCCATTCATCGCCATAAGGATTTCCAAAACCCATTGATAGGTAAACAACCGCTTTTTTGTTGTTTTTAGCGCAAAGAGAGAGCATTTCTTCCACCGTGTTTAATGATTGTGCTATGCTTGAATTGGTATTACGCTGTTGGAACGTTTCTGAGATCGAAAAAGGGAAACCAAGGTAATCGACTGCCTGGTGCATTACAGCGTTCTCTACGCCCTTTAAATTGGCTACAATAGCCAAGAGTTTGGTGCCGGTGTTGCTTAGATCAAGCTGTGCTAAAACTTCGGCAGTATCGGCCATTTGTGGGATGGCTTTAGGCGAAACAAAACTTCCAAAATCGAGCGTATCGAAACCTACCTGAAGCAAAAGATTCAAATATTCTGCCTTAAGTTCGGTTGGAACAAAATCGTGTAGTCCTTGCATGGCATCGCGTGGACATTCTACTAATTTGAAGTTGTTTTGGCTCATATTTTTGGTTTAACCGCAAAATGCGCAAAGTTTTTCGCAAAGCAAGGAAGAAAAAGGAAACAATTTTTTATCATCAAAGTTGCCTTAAAGACTAAAGACTAAAGACTAAAGACTAAGACACCTTAACTTCTTCTTTTACGGCTGGTATCTCATCTCTATAATCCACGCTTCGGTCTTTTGCAAAGGTTCTGATAATTAAACGGGTTCCTCTGTCGTAACTGAAATAACTCCAAACCCAATTTACGAAAACAATAATCTTGTTTCTGAAGCCTACCAAAGTCATTAAGTGTACAAACATCCAGGTAAACCATGCAAAAACCCCTTGAAAACGGATTTTTCCAATATCAACAACGGCTTTGTTTCTACCTACGGTAGCCATTGAGCCTTTATCGAAGTATTTAAATTTCTCTAAAGGTTTATTTTCTTTGATGTTGATCAGGTTTTTGGCCAGGTGGTGGCCTTGCTGAATGGCGGCAGGTGCAACTCCTGGGTGACCGTTTGGTGTTTCTTCATCAATAATAGCGGCCACATCTCCAATGGCATATACATTTTGATAACCCACCACTAAATTCTGCGTATCAGTTTTCAATCGCCCGCCACGAACAATTTCTGCTTTGTCTAAACCACCTAAAACTTCGCCCTTAACACCGGCACTCCAAATTACGGTAGAACTTAAAATTGGTGCTTTATCTTGTAAGGTAAGGGTATGTCCATCATAACTCATTACCCTGGTTTCGTTCATGATCTGAACCCCCATATCGGTAAGGAAATCTTTGGCTTTTTTCTGTGCCTGTGGCGACATTACACCCAATAATTCCGGCGAATTTTCGATCAGGTAAATATTCACCTTGCTAAAATCCATTTCAGGATAATCGTTCGGAATAACATGTTTTTTAAGCTCTGCAATAGCACCAGAAGTTTCAACGCCTGTTGGACCACCGCCAACTACTACGAAGTTTAATAGGGCACTCTTTTTATCTATATCTTTTTCGATCAGCGATTTTTCGAAATTTTGTAAAATCAAACTTCTTAAATCCAGGGCCTCTGGGATGGATTTCATTGGCATGGAGTTGGCCTCGATTTCTTTATTGCCAAAAAAGTTACTGGTAGAACCTGTAGCAATAACAAGATAATCGTAATTAATTCTGCCGATATCGGTTTGTAAACAGTTTTCTGCTGCGTTAACTTCGGTAACCTTGGTTACCCGGAAAATCAGGTTCTTTTGACCTTTAAAAATTTTTCTTAAGGGGAATGCAATCGAATCGGCTTCTAAACCTCCTGTGGCTACCTGATAAAGTAAAGGCTGGAAAGTATGATAGTTATGTTTATCGAGCATAACCACCTGAAAGGGTTTGTTTTTTAAACGTTTAGCTAACTCAATTCCTCCAAATCCACCGCCAACTATAACTACTCTAGGGTATTCGCTTTTAGGAAGTTGTAAATCCATTTTGTATCGGTTTATCTATTACTAATGTAACAAAAAGATAGCCAAAAGGTTTATGAAATGAGGTTTTGGTCGTTATTCTTGCTTAATAACAAAGATATAACGCTGGCATGACGAAGCGGGGTTTTGTAGGTTTTAAGCTGTGTTCTAAGTTAAATAAACCTGATGGGAATGGAAATCCTTTTTAATTTGCAGTAGCCCTGAAGATTTTGTCATGCTGAGGAACGAAGCATCTGCAAACGATGGAACAGATGCTTCGTTCCTCAGCATGACAGTGCGAATTAAAAAGATTGGAATGTATAGCAGGACTATCGGAACCGAAGGAGCAAGGGTACTGCTTTTCAAAAACCTCACCCTGTTAATGTTAAAAGGGTGGTTGAGTTTTGTGAGTCCCTCCTTGAGGAGAAGGACAGGCTGGAGCAGTAGGTAAAACCCTACCTTCTATAATACAGGTTAAATTAAGATTGTGTTATCTTCCTTGTTTTGAGTAGAATGGTTTGGTTAGTACAAAAGGTTAAAAAAAATGGTTAAAACCACAACACTTTGTTTCCCTCTCTTCGAGGAGAGGGGGATTGCAGAATAAATATCCCAAACATTCACAGGGTGAGGCGCACAAAAAAAACGCCCCGATACATCGGAGCGCTTATATATTTTAAGAAATTAATCTCTTACTTTTTCTTCTCAGCTGAACTACCCAAATCGATTACGATAGGAGTAGAGATACATAATGATGAATATGTACCGATGATACGACCGATTAACAAGGCGAAGATAAATCCGCGGATGCTATCGCCACCGAAAATAAAGATTACCAATAATACGAAGAATACGGTTAATGAGGTCAAGATTGTACGACTTAATGTACTGTTCAACGCGAAGTTGATTAAGTTGTTACGCTCTTCACCGTGTAAATCTTCTTTGCCAGATTCTTTTAATTTCTCACGGATACGGTCGAATACAACAACTGTCTCAGTCATGGTGTAACCCATTACCGTTAAAATTGCTGCGATGAAATCCTGACCAATTTCTAATGAGAATGGCATAATACCATCTAAAATCGTGTAGAAAGATAATACCATTAACACATCATGGAACAATGCGATTACCGCACCTAAACCATACTGCCATTTTTTGAATCGTACCACGATATAGATAAACATGAATAAACATGAGATCAATACTGCATAGAAAGCACCGTTAACGATATCACTTGCAATGATAGGCGTTACTTTTTGTGAACTTACAATTTCATATTTAGAACCGGCTAAACCTTTGTTTAAAGCATCTTCTACAACTTTATCAGTTTTAATGTCCTGATCTTCAATGTGGAAAGTAGTAGTGATTTTTACCTGGCTATCTTCACCTGCAGTTTTAACCTCAGGCGTTTCGTTACCGAAAACCGGGTTTAACTTAGCTTTTAAATCTTCAGTGTTAACTGCTTTATCGAAGTGAACCAAATAAGTTCTACCACCTTTAAAATCTACACCTAAATTTAAACCACCATTTTTGAAGTACATACCAATACCAGCAATAATAATGATGGTAGAGATTACATAGTAAATTTTACGACGGCCAACGAAGTTGAAACCGATGTTTTTAAATGCGTTACGGGTAATGCTGTTATCGAAACTTACATCGATTTTGCGGTTTAATAACGATTCGAAAACTACTCTCGAAATGGCTACAGCTGCAAATAATGAAGAAAGAATACCGATACATAGTGTAGTTGCAAAACCTTGAACCGGACCGCTACCAAAAACGTAAAGGATAGCACCTAAAATAAATAAGGTAACGTTTGAGTCAATAATTGAAGGCATTGCATGTTTAAAGCCTTCTTTAATCGCAGTGGCCGTGTTTTTGCCATGTGCAAGCTCTTCACGTACACGCTCAAAAATAAGGATGTTTGCATCTACCGATAAACCAATGGTTAATACGATACCAGCAATACCAGGTAAGGTTAATACTGCACCAAGTGATACCAAGATACCAATGATGAAGAATAAGTTGATTAACAATGCAAAGTTAGCAACCCAACCTGCACGGTGATAATACAACGCCATGAAGATTAAGATTACGATAAAGGCAATTACGAATGAAATTAAACCATCGTGAATTGCTTGTGCACCTAAGGTTGGACCAACTACGTAGCTACCAGCAATACGAGCAGGAGCAGGTAATTTACCAGCTTTTAAGATGTTAGATAAATCTTTAGTATCTGCCTGAGTAAAGTTACCGGTGATTGATGAAACACCACCAGCAATTTCGTTCTGAACAGTTGGAGCAGAATAAACCTGGTTATCTAATACAATTGCAATAGATTTTTTGTTGTTTGGATCAGCAGCTGCTTCAGCAGTAATTTTTTTCCACTTAGCAGAACCTTCGCTGGTCATGTACATGGTTACTTCTGGTTTACCTTTTTGATCAAAATCTGCACGTGAATCGCTGATTGCCTCACCACCTAAATCTGGTTTGCCATCAGCACTAACCACTTTAATAGCATATAGTTCGAAAATTTTCGAACCTTCTCTAGGTTTAACACTCCACATAAATTTCATCGTAGATGGAATAGATGCAGCAACTTCTGGAAGTTTTAAATAAGCATTAACCTTTGCGGTATCTTTTTGTAACGACATACCAACAACTGCACCTGGCATTAATTGTTGTTGTCCGTTTTCGCCTTGGTAAATAGGAAGGTTAAGAACAGCATACAATGGGTTAGATTTAATCAATTCAGCTTTAACAGCACTCGAATCTTTTTTACCCAAACCAGCAAGTTTACCACCTTTAGCCGTAGTATCTTTAGCAGCAGCTTTTTCTAAACCAGCTAATTTACCACCAGCAGCTGGAGCAGCAGTTGTATCTTTAGTTGCAGGCGCATCAGCTTTTAATGTTGCCGCTAAAATTTTATTAATGTTTTCTAACAATGGTGCAACTTCTTGCACCTGGTATACTTGCCAGAATTGCAATTCGGCAGAACCCTGTAAAAGTTTAGCAATACGCTCTTTATCTTGTACACCTGGCATTTCGATTAAGATACGGTTGCTACCTTCTTGTTTTTGCATGTTCGGACTAACTACTCCGAAGCCGTCGATACGTGAACGTAAAACTGTAAATGAACGATCGATCGCACTAGTAGCTTCTTTTTCCAAGAAAGATTCAACATCGCCATTGCTTGCGCTTGGTTTTAACTGAGATGCGTTATCCTGGTTAGAAAAATAATCTGCAAGTTTTACTCCAGGGCTTAATTTTTCGAATTCATCAACAAAAATTTTGATGTAATCTTTACCACCGGCATTTAACTGGATCTGTGCGTTCTGAATTGCTTTGTTAAAGTTAGCATCAGTAGGGTTGCCCGCTAATGATTTTACCAACTCCGCTAACGATATCTCCATCGTTACGTTCATTCCGCCTTTTAAGTCTAAACCCAAATTAATCTCTTTCGCTTTTACCTCTTGATAAGTAAATCCAACTACTGGATAAACTTTCACAGTACTCATCGAATCTAAGTAAGCCTTTTCTTTGGCCAAATCACCCTTCGCAGCGTTTTTTGCGTCTTTTTCCACCTTGGATGCTACCAAAGTAAAAGAAAGTGCGTACGCACAAACGATAGCCAATACTATCGCTATAAACTTAATAAAACCTTTTCCTTGCATTGTTTGTTTAAAATAATTTGTCTTTCGCTGTTTTTTAACAAGTCGGCAAATCTAATTAAATTTTTAAATTATAGAACCCCTTAATTGATAATTTATTAACATTAATTTTTATCGGGCAATAATCTTATTTTTTGCCTGCTAACTGTTTTACTGAATGCGCACGTTGTTATGCTGCCAAATGATTAGAAAAGCAGGTGCAGCCGCTTTTGGCTTCGGTTCTGCCCTGATATAGTTTCAATCTTTTTTAAATCTGTCATGCTGAGGAACGAAGCATCTTTCCATATGTGGGTTTCTTAGGCACAAAGACGCATTGTTATTGAAAAGCAATAGCTGTGTTTCTTCGGCCCCGATAGTCCCGTGGCAGGGGCTAGTAGTTCTTTGGAAATTTCGTCATTGCGAGGAGGAACGACGAAGCAATCTTACAACGATCGCTGC
Source organism: Pedobacter borealis DSM 19626 (assembly GCF_000708285.2). Taxonomy (GTDB): domain Bacteria; phylum Bacteroidota; class Bacteroidia; order Sphingobacteriales; family Sphingobacteriaceae; genus Pedobacter; species Pedobacter borealis. The sequence goes on along the minus strand of NZ_JAUG01000031.1, from coordinate 27,138 downwards.
CTGCGAAACATTAAGATTGCTTCGTTAGCTGAAAACGCCTTCTCGCAATGACGACTAACGACTTAAATTCGCTCTAAAACCTCAAAAGTATAATCGTATTTGTTCTTTTCGTCGGCTTTATGGGTTTCACTGCTGATTACTTTCCATTCATTCCGGTCAATTTCAGGGAAAAAAGTGTCTGCATCAAAATTGTGGTGGATGGTGGTTAAATAAAGCGTGGTGGTTATAGGCAAAGCCTGTCTGTAAATTTCAGCACCACCCACAATAAATACCGGTTTTTCTTCTGTTTTGGTAATTGCTAAAGCTTCATCTAAACTATTTACCACTTCAACACCATCGATTTTTAAACTGGGATCTCTGGTAATTACAATATTCCTGCGGTTAGGCAGCGGTCTACCTACAGAATCGAAAGTTTTGCGGCCCATCACAACCGTGTGCCCCGAAGTGGTTTGTTTAAAGAACTTTAAATCGGCTGGCATGTGCCATAAAAGTTGGTTGTTTTTGCCTATTGCAAAATTTTCGCCAATAGCTACGGCAATGGAAAGGTTTTTGGGTTCATTGGTCATTGGTCAATTGTTTATTGGCATTTTGCTAAAGCTTTCATAAGTTCATTGTTTTGAAGCATTAGAGCCCTTTTCATAATATCGTATGTAGGCTACTTATCTTAATCTTGGATCAACTTGTGTCAATAGCTGAATGAGATTGCTTCGTCGTTCCTCCTCGCAATGACGACAAACGGAGCGTCATTGCGAACCGAAGCGTTTGGCCGTGAGCAAGAGTGAAGCAATCTATCCAGTTTAAATTTTAATTCGAAGCTCCGGTTAAATAAACAAACTACACCGCCACTATCCCCTTAATATGCGGGTGCGCTTCGTAATTCTCCAGGGTAAAGTCCTCAAATTTGAAATCAAAGATGCTTTTTACGTCAGGATTGATTTTCATGGTTGGCAATGCTTTAGGCTCGCGGCTTAATTGTAGGTTGGCCTGTTCAATATGGTTATTGTATAAATGTGCATCGCCTAGGGTGTGGATAAAATCTCCGGCTTTTAAACCGCACACCTGTGCTACCATCATGGTTAATAAAGCGTAAGATGCAATATTAAAAGGAACGCCCAGGAAAATATCGGCACTGCGCTGATATAACTGGCAGCTTAATTTCCCATCGGCCACGTAGAATTGAAAAAAAGCGTGACAAGGAGGTAGGGCCATATTTTCGATTTCAGCAACGTTCCATGCAGAAACAATAATCCTGCGCGAATCGGGATTGTTCTTTATCGTATTGATGATATTGGTGATCTGATCGATGTGCTGCCCATCTGGTGTTGGCCAGCTTCTCCACTGCGAACCATAAACCGGTCCCAGGTTGCCGTTTTCGTCAGCCCATTCGTCCCAAATGCGTACACCATTATCTTTTAAGTATTTAATATTGGTATCGCCGGTTAAAAACCAGATCAGTTCGTGAATAATAGATTTTAAGTGCAATTTCTTTGTTGTCACCATCGGGAAACCTTCCTGAAGGTTAAAGCGCATCTGGTAACCAAAAACGCTTATTGTTCCGGTGCCGGTACGGTCGTGCTTTTGAGCGCCATGATCAAGCACATGTTGCATTAAATCTAAATATTGTTTCATATTGTTCTGATAATTTACAAATATCTAAAATTTATCAGGTGTTGAGAATCATTTTTATACACACTGTCCACTTACTAACATTGTGCTGATAATTGTTTTTTGGAAATGAATGTGCTGTGCCAATGGCGGCCACCTGTCCTGCTTTTCATTTCAAGTCCTCGCTGCGCTGTGGGCTTTCCACTACAATCAGGTTTGTAATTTACGGTTTCTTCATCAACCCCGATAGAAGTAGCAACTGGCCCCTTAGCCCCGGGTGCAGTGTTACCCTGCAGCGAGGAGGAATCCCGAACTTTCGGGAAAGCGTAAAAGCGCAACACGGGAACAAGGTAAGCGTAGAACCACTACAATTGCGCTCCAAACAACCTGACTATATAAAATGTAAAGAAACACGACCCCATAAAAAACACTTTTGTATGTTTGCAGTTAGAACCGCCCAATGGTTTCGGCACCATGGACTCACGACTTAAGACTCACGACTCAGGACTATCATGCTATCTTTTCCCAACGCAAAAATAAATCTAGGCTTAAATATCACCGAAAAACGTACTGATGGTTACCACAACCTCGAAACCGTTTTTTATCCGATCAATATTAAAGATTCGGTCGAAATTACCGATGCAGAGGTAACTTCGTGCAAAATTCATGGGATTGATATTCCTGGCGACCCGAACGATAACCTGTGTTTTAAAGCTTATCAATTGGTAAAAAGGGATTATGATATTCCGGCGCAGCAGATCAATTTATTGAAAAACATTCCAGTTGGTGCAGGTTTGGGTGGCGGATCGGCAGATTGTGCTTTCCTGATCAAATTATTAAATGAGAAATTCACTTTGGGGATGTCTGTTGATAAGATGGAAGGTTATGCCCGCCAGCTAGGGGCAGACTGTGCTTTTTTTATTGAGAACAAACCCGTTTATGCATTTAATAAAGGTGATGAATTTGAAAAGTGTGAAATAGATTTGTCAGCCTGGTTTAAAGTTTTGGTAAAACCACCTGTACATGTAAGTACGGCTGATGCTTATGCACATGTAAAACCGCAAAAACCTTTGCAATCGTTAAAAGAAATTATACATTTGCATCCAACAACATGGAAAAATAAGGTTATCAACGATTTCGAACTATCGGTATTCGCAAAGTATCCCCAAATTCGTCAAATAAAAACCAGTTTATACGATGCAGGCGCAACATTCGCTTTAATGAGTGGTAGCGGTTCGTCGGTTTTTGCACTTTTTAACCATCCGGTTAAGTTGCCAGAACTGGAAAAAAATAACTTAGTTTATTATAATATTTAAAAGAGGTAGAAGGTTGGAAGGTAGGAGGCGTATGGTCTAAATACTTGATACTTGCTACTGGATACTAACAAGATGAACATAAATCTAATCCGCAAGAGCGGTAAATTTAATTTTGAAGCAGAAAACGAGAGCGGTTTTACTGTAGAGTTGGACGCAAAAGCTGCCATTGGTGGCGAAGGAAAAGGTTTCAGACCGATGGAGATGTTACTGATTGGATTGGGTGGCTGCAGCGGCATTGATATGGTAAATGTATTAACCAAGCAGAAGGAACCACTTGATGATATTAAAATCGCTATAAATGCCACCAGAAAAGAGGAAGAAATGCCACCGATTTTTGATGTAATCGATATTCACTTCGATTTATTTGGCGATTTAAGCATTCAAAAAGTTGAGCGTGCTTTAGCCATGACTTTCGATAAATATTGCTCTGTATCGAATATTTTAGGCCGCTCTGCAACGATTAATTTTACTTATAAAATAAACAAAAGAGAAGTATAAAGTAACAAGTAGCAAGTATCGAGAAGCAAATCTTAAAATTTATGATGACGACTTTATTCTCATACCACATCCTGATACTTAATACTCAAATCTTGATACCCATCCCTTGACACTCAAATCTTGATACTATTAAATAATGAAATCCGAAAATTTTGAAACCATAGCCATACGCACTCAAACCGAACGCAGTTTACACAAAGAGCATTCATCGCCAATTTACCTTACTTCGAGTTATAAGTTTGAAGATGCGGAAGAAATGCGTGCTTTGTTTGCTAACGAAAAGGAAGGGAATGTATATAGCCGTTATTCAAATCCAAATACATCAGAGTTTATCGAAAAAATGTGCCTGTTGGAAGGTGCCGAAGATGGTTTTGCCACCGCAACAGGAATGGCTGCGATTTTTACCACATTTGGTGCATTTTTAAAAAATGGCGACCACTTGGTTTCGAGCAGATCGGTTTTTGGTTCTACACATCAATTATTAACCAATGTTTTTTCTAACTGGGGCGTAACTTTCGATTATGCCGATCTGGATAAACCACAGGATTGGGAAGCTTTGATTAAACCCAATACCAAAATGATTTTTGTAGAAACGCCATCTAATCCTGGCATCGATATTATCGATTTGGAATTTTTGGGCGATCTGGCTAAAAAACACAAGGTATTACTGGTTATTGATAATTGTTTTGCCACACCATATCTGCAACAGCCGATTAAGTATGGTGCACATATTTCGATCCACTCGGCTACCAAATATATTGATGGACAAGGAAGAGTATTGGGCGGCGTTATTTTAGGAACCAAAGATTTAATTGCAGATGTGATTGCTTTTGCCCGTCACAGTGGGCCAGCATTATCGCCTTTTAATGCATGGATTTTATCTAAGAGTTTAGAAACGCTGGCCATCCGTATGGATCGCCATTGCGAAAATGCTTTAAAAGTTGCAGAATATTTAGAAAAACACCCGAAAATTAAACTGGTTAAATATCCGTTTTTACCATCGCACCCGCAGTACGATATTGCCAAAAAGCAAATGAAACAGGGTGGTGGTATTGTAACCATTGTGGTTGAAGGCGGTATTGATGCTGCACGTAAATTTATGGATGGTTTGCAAATGTTCTCTATCTCAGCAAATTTGGCTGATACCCGCTCAATTGCAACACATCCTGCTACCAGTACACACAGCAAACTTACCGAAGAACAACGTAACGAAGTTGGTATTGAGCAAGGTTCCATCCGTTTATCAATTGGTTTGGAGCATATCAATGATATTTTAGCTGATATTGAACAGGCATTGGCTTAATAAAGGCATAAATAGAAATAGGCTGTATCATAAATAATTGTCATCCTGAGCCTGTCGAAGGACTTGCTAAAGCGTTTCGACAAGCTCAACGTGACAAATTCGGATAGAATTTATAAATATGATACAGCCTCTTGTGTTTCTGAACCAATAATTATTATTGAAAAATAATAATTAGTAAAGCTTCAGGTTAGAAAGACCCTGAAATAAATTTACTGCGTAGCTTTTCGCTGCGCTACAGGTCAGGGTGACGATCGTTTTAGAAAAAAAATAGTTAAAACACCAAAAAGCAAAAACTAATAATCGAAGTTAGGTTGTAACTATTCGTATTTTGAAAAATCTACAGCAAATATACAGCGGTTAACCTGACTGCCATTTTGAGCTCCGGCATTGGGTTCAAATTCAGTTAAGCTCCATAAATACCCGTATTGGGCTTCAAGATATAACGATTCAGCGCCGTATGGCCACCTGTATCGAACAGTATTCGTATCACCATCTGTATACCTTGCTAAGCGGGCGGTTGATCCGTACGATTCGCTAGGCGATCCGGTGCAAGAAAGCCAGGTCCTATTCCCTTTTCTAAAAACGCCCTGTATGCCATGTGCATGATCTGAAGTAAACAGGCTGTTTTTTGGAACCACTGTCTGTATGCCCGAATTCTGCAATTCTCCCGATGTGTTTATCGGGAACCCGAATATTTTAGGTACAATTGATGCATCTGCGCTTCCGGCATAATATTGTCCTGTCCATAATTGATTGTTTTCGAAATTTACCTGTACGGTTGAAAAAGGACTTGCATCGTTAATTTTATAATAACCTATTTGTGGAAGGATGTATCTGTAATTAAAAGCGTAAAGATTTCCACTGGCATCTTTGCCACACTTATCATCAGTGCCTGTTCCTGTAGTTACTTCAATAATTTTGTCTAAATCAAAAACCCTTAATCCTAAACTTGTACTACTTAAATAAACTTTACCATTAAAGTAAGCTACACCACCGGCATGTACGTTTAAGGGCGCATAAGTACCATATTGCGTATAATCAAGTGTGCCGGTTGGAAGGGTGGGCTGTACCAGTAAAATGTGCCTGTACGTTAAATAAGTACTCGAACTTGGGCTTATATCAATCAGTGTGATTCTAGATCCTTTGCTCTCTGCAGCATCTTTGGCATACCAGCTTACCAATAAATAGCGTACACCATTTCTGGAGAAACCGGCAATTCCCTGTGGCCGCCATATGGATGTGGTTTCATCATCTTCATTCCATCTAATACCCCTTACCCTGTTTTCTTCTGGGACATTAAAGCCATATACCTCGGTGTAAGCACTGCCGCCAATAGCCTGGCGGTTTTTATCAATTTGTGTTGGATTTAAAAATGAAAAACCAGCGCTGATGTAGGCCGATGTGTTTGAATAGGCATTTACGCTTGCGGCAGCGCTGGCTACTGTAGTGTTAGCCATTAGCATATTTTTCTTTTGGTTTGTTGTGCTGGCCTCCTCTTCAGATAATTTGTTCTTTTTGCAGGAAAATGTGAATAGGCAAGACGCTAATAGCATCCAGATGATGTTTTTTTGCATGGGTTTTAAAAGGTTGATTGTTATGGTTAAATTTAAACAAGTTTAAAAGATCGATGTAAACTTAAAATCGAAACAGTGTTAAGGATTGGTTATGTTATAGTGCAGTATGAGGCATCGTTTACGGCAGCCTTTTTTAGACTTCCGAAGTTTCAAAAGCCTGCGCGATGCCTAAACTTCGAAAGTCTTTCAAAAAAACTAAATTCGTCTAATGAATGATCTAGATTTTGTCCTTTCCGAATTAAAATCCATCAGTGAACCTGAATATTTAAAAAGGATGGCTCATTTTGGGATCGATATTTCTAAAGCTTTTGGTATCCGTTTGCCGAATATCAGAAAACTGGCCAGGCAAATTGGCAAGAATCAGGAACTGTCTTTATTGCTTTGGGAGACTGGATTTCATGAGGCCTGTCTTTTAGCAACCATTATCGGCGATTATAAACAGGTGTCAGAAACGCAAATAAATGCGTGGACGAATGATTTTAGTTCCTGGGATATATGTGATCAGGCTTGCGGAAATCTTTTCGTTAAAACGCCTTATTTTAAGTCGAAGGCCTTTGAGTTTGCCCAGGCCGAAGCAGAATTTGTGAAACGTACTGGTTTTGTACTGATGGCTGAGGCAGCCGTGCACCTCAAGAAAGAACCTGACGAAACTTTTCTGAGTTTTCTTCCGATCATCGAAAGAGAAGCTTACGATAACCGAAATTTTGTTAAAAAGGCAATCAACTGGGCATTGAGGCAAATTGGCAAGCGAAATGTTTTTCTGCATAAGCATGCCATTCAAACCGCAAAAAATATCCTTGCACAAAACAATAAAAAAGCAAATTGGGTAGCATTAGATGCGTTAAGGGAGCTTAACAGCGATGCCGTAATGGCAAGGCACAATCGGTGATTGACTCAAGACTTAGGGCTCTGGACTCCCGACTACTTTCTTACCCTACATCAATGTTTGGTAAACATCGCTGCTGTAAATTTGTATCATAAACAAGAAAGGAAATTTATGTCACAGTTTATTTTGCACAAAGAAAACACCCGCGGTCATGCTAATCATGGTTGGTTAGATGCACACCATTCATTCAGTTTTGCTAATTACTACAATCCAGAAAGGATGCATTTCGGAGTTTTAAGGGTTTTAAATGACGACAGTATTGATGGTGGAATGGGCTTTGGCTCGCACCCACACGATAACATGGAAATTATTACCATTCCATTGGCTGGTGCAATTGCTCACAAAGATAGTATGGGCAATTCGGCCGTAATTAAAAATGGAGAAATTCAGGTAATGAGTGCCGGAACAGGTGTTAGCCATAGCGAGTTTAACGCAAATGCAGATGAGCAGTTAAATTTATTGCAGATCTGGTTGTTCCCTAACAAGAAAAATGTTACGCCACGTTACGATCAGCAAACGTTAGATGTTGCAGCAAGGCACAATAACTTCCAGCAGATTTTATCACCAAATGCTGATGATGCCGGTGTTTGGATTCATCAGGATGCCTGGTTCTCGTTAGGTAAGTTTGATGAAGGTTTTGAAACGGAATACAAAATCAAAAAAGCTGGAAACGGTGTTTATGCTTTCGTAATCAATGGCGAAGTAACCATAAACGGACAAGTGTTGAGCAAAAGAGATGGATTAGGCGTTTGGGATACTGACAGCATTAGTTTTAAAGCCAATACTGCAGATGCAGAGGTTTTATTAATGGATGTTCCGATGGAACTGAATTAAAAAATAATTTTAACCAAGAGGTTGTATCATAAAAATAGAATTGTCATCCTGAGCCTGTCGAAGGACCTGTTTAAATGCCCTTCAAAGCATTTCGACAAGCTCAACGTGACAAGTTCGAATGAATCAGAACTTATGATACAGCCTCTTATTTATTTAAAGAAATATGCAAACTACTATACTTTATATTGGCCGGGATACAGAAATTACTGCAGTAATGAACCGCCTGTTAAATGCCAGGCCCGAATGGAAAGGTTTGTGTGTTTGCAAAAATGAAGAAGCCATTTCCATTTGCAAAGAACAACACATTGACTTGGTTTTACTTGGAAATGGAATTGATCACGAATCAGAAATTGAAATGAAAAATAAACTTCTCGCCTTAAGGCCGGGGCTGAAAATTATCCAGCATTATGGTGGGGGAAGTGGTTTACTTTACGGAGAAATTATGTCGGCACTCAATTAGCGAAAGAAAGATTTTATACTCTTTGCTATGGATGCTTAAATAGTAGCAATTGCTCAAGCCACCTAAACGGGATTGCAGCAGTATCCTTTTAAAATTAGCACCTACTTCCGTTTCACTGTCATGCTGAGGTACGAAGCATCTGTAAGCGATGAAAGAGATGCTTCGTGCCTCAGCATGACAGCAGTATTTTAAAAGATTTAGCGGAAAGCCCGATTAACAGTTAAACGAACTGCAGGCTTTGCTTTTCAGAATATTTGTAAGAAATTATTTCAATTTAAAAAAAACTTGATGGTCTGCGAAACACAAATCATAGGATTCGGCTCTAGCTAATATAATCCCGATCCTCATCACTCAATTCTTTTTTATTCGAAACTGGCTGATTCCTTTCGATCTCATCATCATAACTGCTCAATGTTTTCCGCGGACGGCCCACAACAAAGCCAATGATAAAACCGATGATGATGCAAATACCGATAACCAGAAGTTTAGATACCGGAAGTGTGGTAACCAGGAAATCGAAATCAACAGGTTCGGTATTCACCATTAAAAATATGGTAAGTAATGCAGTCAGGATAATGATGGAGATTGTTTTTGCACTCATGGTTTTAAAAGCTATAATTAAATGAAAACTCTAATATCGGATTTTGATTGTAAATCTGATTAACAAAAACCAATCTCGCTCCTAAATCTACAACAGGTTGATAGCGCAAAAGGTTTACACTGGTATTTAATTCTACGCCATAAGTTTTCGGATCGTTAAACGTTGTGCCCTTGCCAATGTTCTCATAATGGCAAAATAAACCTGCCCTAAAATTTCTGACATAAGCGAAAGGACCCAACTCCCAATCGGGAAAAGCAAGGGGAAAACGATAGTTAAAAAGCAGACTGTTTTGCAGTTTACTTTTCGCTAAAATATTGTTGTAGCCATAAACGGTTGCAATCTCAGTGGCGTATTGGTTTACGCCGCTTGCTTTCTGATAATTGAAGCTCGCTAAAAAGGAATGGTTTTTAGCAAAGCCAGGAAAGTAAAGGAAACTTTCGAGTGCTAAAATTTCTCCTTTTAAGTTTTTATCGAAGGGTTGGTGATTATAAGTTGCCCTGAACACTTGCGCCCATTTGGGTGCAATATCTCTTTCGGTAGTGCGCATACTGTGGTTAAAAGTAAAATTGTATTCCATCGGAAATTTAAGCTCGCGTATAAAACCAGTAGGCATGTTTTCCGGCATGTACCTTTGCGTAAAACTAGTTGCCGCATTTAAGGTAAAAGCATAGTTCTCATTGCGCATGTTGAACGATAGCGGAACCGATGCATTAAGCTTGATGTAGTTCTCTCTCCAGTCGCCTTGTTGTACCGCGTTTTTAGCTCTGTAGAACGTTCTTTTCGGGCGGTTGCGGTACAATATACTAAATACAGGATAAAGCGCCTTATAGCTAATGTCTGCTGTATACTCAAAATGTTTTAGATCGCGGTGGTATTTTGCACCCGTATAAAAGTCCATCGTGTTGAGCAGATTGTTTGATTGTAACTCCAGACCGAAAACATATTCGTTGTCGATAACCGGAATAATGCTGTGGAAACTGAAAAGATTTAAGGCCTGATGATAACGCTTGGCTTGGTAGGTGCTATCGGGAATCTTGTCGAAAACATTCCCAACGTTTTCCTGCTTTTCTGCAGCAGCCGAGAAATCTACAAAGTTATTTTCTCCAACTGGTTTTTCGGTTAATGCGGTCTCTGCAATTTCATAACCATTGATTTTATAATTGTTAAAAATGATTTTTCCATCGGCGGTTTCGCTAGGGTTAAAGGCCCCATACTCGGATGCGCTGAGCGCATTTATTTTTTTCGAACCGGGATCTATACTGTAGATATTATCGATCCCATTAAAGTGCGCATTGAAAACAATTTTGTCGTTGATAAAGATCGGTCGGCTTAACTGTTGTCGGCTGTTAGAAATCAATTGCGTTTTTTTTTCTCCGTCAATCAACCATAAACTTTTTCCTTTTTCATTTACGCTGACATAAGTAACCTTATTTCCTGATTGATCAAATGAAGGCATCTGCAGGATTTCGTTTTCAAGGTTAGGGTAGGTCTTTAAAATTTTTCCCGAGACTGCATCCAACTCAACCAGATTGAACTGATTGTTCAGCTCCACTTTTGAAGCGATGATTTTCTTTCCATCGTTAGAAAGGCTGGGAGAGAAGAGCCTGCTTTTGCTGCTTAATTTGTTGATTTTTTTTGTCTTCAAATTGTAGGAACAGATTACACTGTAACTCCGTTGTTTGTAGCGCGGATCGTAACGTATTTCATCCCAAACCAAAAGGTCATTTTTTAGACTAAACCAAGGTTGTTCCTGGTAGCCAATTCCGAATAATTTTTGCTCTGATTTATCCTCGTTAATAATCACAAAATATCGTGCATCTGTCTTGCTTTCTTTGAGGGCTAAAATCTGGGTTTTATTTAGCCGAACAGGAAGGAAATAATCGGTTGCCAAATCAGCTTTTTTATTTAAACTTTCATAGCTTTCCGTAACGGATTTTTCTTGCTGTATTTTCCATTTTTCAGCAAGCTTGTTTTGGGTAGAAACAAAGTAGGTTCTGGAGCTTTGCTTTGTGAATTTTTTTAAGCTCTGTGAAAAGGGGTACAGCCTTACCGGTCTTTTTCTAATGTCGCTAAGTATGCTGTCGGAAATGAACTGTCCATATTTTTCTTTCATATCCGATACCATCAAATATCCGGTTTGATAGTAGCCGGGAGTAACGTCTTTGTTCGACCCGAAATAAGCTTTACTGTAAGAGATTTTTTTGCCCTCCAAAATTGAAGCCCGGTATGGCATGATCCAGTTGGGCTGTCTGCCCCTGCCCGAATTAGTCAAAGCAGTTTCGTTAACCACCGCATCGCCCTCGAAAAACCAGGTGGGGATACCTGCGCCAAAGTAAGCGAAGTAAACCAGTTCGGGGAAGGGATGTGCTTGCGTTCCTGTCAATTTGTCAAACTGTGCAATGTGCCTAAGTTCGTGCACTGCCAGGTTGTTTAGCCAATCCTGACTGTCGAAAAACTGAGGTGGGGTGGCATAGAATTCAGACTTCTTGGGCGCGAGCTGAACAAAGCCATTTGCTACGGTTCCGCGGTTCTGGAGTAGGAGTGGAATAGCGGTTTTTTGCTGCCTTAAACCCAGTCCTATTTTGGGGTAGATAAAGGGTAGGGTATTGGCCATTCTTTGTGCCTCTTTCTCCAGTTCTTGCGGATAGATGATTTTAAAGCCACCTGAATAAATATAGTTCCATTTTACACTAAGTGGGTTTTGTGCAGTGCTGAAAATCTGCCCAAAAACCGATAGTGACGTGAAGCTTAAAGTAATTGCACTTAAATACTTGATAATTAGTCTTTTGTTGTATTTGTTTAAATTCATCTATATTCTTTGCTAAAATATTTAGTTTTTTAAAATTTGCAAGTGTTAATTTTTGTGGATATTTAATTTATGTAAAATTGTTTAAGTTATTGATTTTTAAATATTAATGAATTTTATTTAAATCCTTAATTTGTTGATTTTGCCTTTGTTTTTTAGTGAATTTTATTGTTGATTTGGGCTTCACTCAATATTTTTAATCGCATTAACTTTATTGATTTAATTTACACTTATTAATCGATTTTCTTCGGAAATTTTTTTGCCTTTTTTAATTTTCTTATGGTTTTTTAGAATTCGGTCAGGCTCAGGAAACGGCTTAAAATGCAACTGGATTTTGTAATTCTCATCGATGCTTTTTGACTTTAAATGGTGGAAGAATTACTAGGATTTCGATCAGGATTATCTGCTTGAAAATTGACCTTCAGCATGCGAAAATCTGCTTAGAAATCGCGTTCTGTCTGTAACGTTTTGAAACGAAATGCATGGCGTAAATTGGTTATTCAAAATCCCTATTAATATTTGAGATTATAATCGTGTGACAAAATGTCTTTGTTTTTTAGCGATTGCTTGAGGAGTATTTTGAAGATGTTTCTTCTTACTCTTATCTTTTGTTAATCAGTTTTTGATAAATATGATGAGTTGAAATGCCAGTAATGTTCCCATAAATTGTGGGTTTAATCCAGCTTCAAGTCTGGTTTTTAACCTCGATTTCTTGCTATAAATTTGATCTCAGCAGTGGAAATTGTATATTTTTTCGCGGTTTTGAACCCCTAATTTTGTAATAATACCGCCTTATAATGCAATTTCCTGACGATATTCGTGAATAATGGTGTTTTCGGTACACTTTGTGGTAATTTTTGTTTTTGCGCTAAAAAGCGTATCTAATGGTATTTAAATAAGGTTTTTTACGCTTTTAAGCTTTGTCCTCTGGAAATTCGAAATTGATTACTTTTCCTCAGTTGCATGGGGAAAAGCACGTTGAAAATTAGGTTTTTGATTGTAATTTTTACCGATATTTTTATGCTGATTAACCATAAAATGCTTTATCTTTTTGTGCTACTTTGCCAGATTTTTATTGTGGTTAAAAACTACCCTGAACTGAAGGTTGATAGATTTTAGACAAGCCATCTTGTTTCTATGTGACTTGACAACTCAGAATTGTATAGAATTTATATAGAAAATACCTCATGTTTGGTGCGGGTTTAAAGCGAGAATTTTGGTCTTTTTATTTGTTTTTTTTATCCCTGTTTTCTGCCGCTTTAGATCGGCTTTTTAGGTTGGGATTTTAGCCGCTTTAACTATCCGGTTTTGTAAGATTTTAATTGTAAATTTTTGCTAATTGGTATCTTCGATTTCTGCACTTTTTATTGATATATTTTTTGCTAAAATAAATTAATAATAAGCCTAGGTAAGGCTTACAGTTAGGCTGCTATTTCTGATTTAAAATAAAGAATATTTTGGCCTATTTTATATTCAGAATCTTTGTTTTGTTAGCTCCAAATCTGGTCTTTAATTAAGGGTTTTTAGTTGACGATCGCTTAAACATTTTCTATATGAAATTCTTTGTTTATCAAGTTTAAGGGTTGCGTCTTGAACTTGTATTGTAGCATCCGATTTAAAGCTGGTTATATAAGTCTAGTTCGCGTCTATCTGGTCTTATTGCTGGACTATGTCTCTTCTTCGTTTGCTGAAATACGCAATAGATGGTGATGAAATTAAGACTGGTAATTCGTGAATTTGGAGGCAAAAATATTAATTCAGCTCAATAACTTTCAATGGTGATTCATCTTGCTTTAGGTATGTTTTTGTGTGAGCACTTTCTACCTTCAGGGAGATGTGCATGCTTGTGATCAATATCTGTTTTTGATCTTTCACTTTCCAACAGATTGTATTCTTTAACCTGATTTTCCTCATTTGAAGCTATCGTTTTTGTTCCGATGGTTTGATTTAACTTGGCTACGTAGCTTGTCTCTGAAGCATTAGATTCCTAATGTTTTTGGATGATTGTTCGCCGCTTTTAATTATAAGATTTTGAATCTCTATATAAAGCGAGCTGGAGGCTTTATGGTACTAAGGTAAGCGTAGTGTTGACTAGCTTTGATAAGCTTTCTAATTACACTTTTGCCTAATCTTTATCCCGAAATTTAATAGAGAAAATCTGAGTATTGAGCTGCCCGGAGAAAAATATGCGCCGTTAATAGGTATGACTGAAACCGTCCTTTCGGCTGGTGTAATTTCTAAAAAAAAATGAATTTATCTAGTTTGTGTTTACAGTTGATTCTTTCTCTTTTTATAGATCGGATAGAGAAAAATAGAGGCCAGGATAATGGTTGCACCAATATAAAATCCACCTGTCATTTGCTCTTTGCTTTGAAAGAAAACGAAGGCTAAAATTATTCCGTATACAGGTTCCAAATTGGTGATTAATGCAACTCTAAAAGCCGATAAAGTTCTCATTACCGCAACACCTGCAACGTAAGCAACGGATGTACAAAGTGTGCCGAGAAGAATAAGAAAGAACCAGTTTTTAGTGCTTAGGTTGAATGCTGTGTGTAACAGTGTTCCATCATATAAACGGTATAACGTGATCCAGAAAAGTGCACCAACAAGCTCATAAAAACTGATAATGGAAGGTTCGCTTTTTTGTACCAAAGTAGAATTTATAGTTGAAAAAAGGCTTGATGCGACCGCCGCCAGCAAACCAAAAATAATTCCTAAAGTATACTGGCCTTCAAATTTAAAGATCATATATATACCTAAAATGATCAATAAACCAATCAGAATATCGCCCATTTGTATCGGTTGTTTTTTAATCAGCGGTTCTAAAATTGCGGTAAATAAAGTAAAGGAAGAGAGGCAAACCAAGGTTACCGAAACAGTAGAGACCTTAATGGCATGGAAGAAAAATATCCAGTGAATGGCTACAATTCCTCCCGTTAAAAAGAATTGGATGAACTGTTTTTTAGTAATCTTAATGTTCTTTTTGGTGATTAAAAACCACGCCAAAAGTGTAGCTGCAGCAATCAATACCCGGTACCAAACCATGGGCACTGCATCGATAGAAATCAATTTACCGAGCACACCCGTAAAGCCCCAAACAAATACAGTAAGATGAAGGATGAGTAAATTCTTTTTGGTAACGTCCATCGCTATTTTGGTGCTTTTCTTAATAGGTAAAAACCTAATAAACCAAAGAATAATGTAGGCATAATAACAGCCGCAAAAGGAGGTAATCCACCTTTGGTAGAAAACATCTGTGTGAACTGATTAAATACGATATAAGCGAAGCTAATGAAGATTCCGATCCCTAACGATACACCGACACCTCCGCGTACTTTACGTGATGATAGCGCTACGCCGATCAGCGTTAATACGAAAGCAGAAAGCGGGTGGAGGTAACGTTTGTATTTTTCAAACTGAAGATCGTTCATTACGCCCGTTCCGCGGATTTTTTCTTTCCTGATCTTATCAGAGAGTTCCTTTGTGGTTAAATTTTGCACCACATTGTCATATGCCGAAAAATCATCCGGACGCATATCCAAAATGGTATCTTTTAACTTCCCATTACCATAAATCATGGTTTCTTTCAATCCATCGATCTTACGGATAGAGTAGTTGTTCAACTGCCATTTGCGTTTAAGCGAATCCCACTTTATATTTTCGGCAACGATCTTTTTGGTGAGTACATCTCCACTAAAATTATCCAAAGAAAACCGGTATCCTGAATTCGTTTTGTTGTCGAAATTATCAATATAGATATAGGTTTTGTCATCCAGTTTCATATGGATGTTTGATTTTGTGGAAGGATCATTACGTTTTACATACGTATTCTCGAAGCTATTTTTTAAGGTATTGGTATAAGGGAGGATGTATAGATTTGAAAGTAAGTTGGCTGAGAAAATAATCGTTGCCGACACCAGGTAAGGAAATAAAAAGCGGTTAAAACTTACCCCACCGCTTAAAATTGGTACAATTTCAGTCTGATCGGCCATTTTTGCGGTAAAGAAAATTACCGCAATAAAATTGATCAGCGGTGAAAGCATATTCACATAAAAAGGAATAGAGCCTGCGTAATATTTAGAGAGAATCCCCCAAAAACTCAGGCCACTTTTCATAAAATCATCCATCTTTTCAGATAGATCGAACACTACGATAATGATCACAAAAATGGCCAGGGTATAAATAAACGTACCCAGGTATTTCCCGATAATATACTGATCGATGATTTTTATCCTTCCTTTTAACAGATTCATTTTATAGCTTATTGCCTAATACTTTAACCATTTTGTTTTTCCACTCGTAAAATTCACCAGCAATTATCTTTTCCCTGGCCTGTTTTACCAACCAAAGATAGAAATGCAGATTATGCAAGGTAGCAATTTGAGCGCCAAGCATCTCCTTACTATGTACTAAATGTCTTAAATATGCTTTACTGGTTACTAAATCCGCATGAAGATCGCTCTCCGCATCCAATGGAGAAAAATCGTTCTCCCATTTCTTGTTCCTGATGTTTATAATCCCATTTCTGGTAAAAAGCATACCATTTCTGGCATTTCTGGTTGGCATTACACAATCGAACATGTCGATACCCAGTGCAATATTCTCCAAAATATTGATCGGTGTACCAACGCCCATTAAATAACGTGGTTTTTCTTCTGGTAATATATTGCATACCACTTCTGTCATGGCATACATTTCTTCAGCTGGCTCACCAACGGATAAACCACCAATGGCATTGCCTTCACGGTTCATGCTGGCAATAAATTCTGCCGATTTTATACGCAAATCTTTATACACAGAACCCTGAACAATAGGGAAAAGGGTCTGGTCGAAGCCGTATTTAGGTGCTGTATTATCAAAACGGGTACAACAGCGTTTTAACCAACGGTGTGTCATTTTAATTGATTGCGCTGCATAAGTATAGTCGCATGGGTATGGTGTGCACTCATCAAAGGCCATAATAATATCGGCACCTATGGTACGCTGAATATCCATTGCGTATTCTGGCGTGAAAAGGTGTTTCGATCCATCAATATGAGAATGGAAAGTAACGCCTTCTTCTTTAATTTTACGGACTTTACTTAAAGAATACACCTGGTAGCCTCCACTATCTGTTAAAATCGGGCGGTCCCAGCCAATAAATTTGTGTAATCCACCAGCTTTTTCGAGGATATCTAATCCTGGTCTTAAATATAAGTGGTAAGTATTGCCTAAAATGATTTTTGCGTCAATATCGTTTTTCAGTTCGCGCTGATGTACGGCTTTTACCGTTCCAGCGGTGCCCACAGGCATAAAAATGGGGGTTTGTATTTCACCATGAGCAGTTGTTACCGTTCCGGCTCTGGCTTTAGATAGTGGATCGTTAGCCTGTAAACTAAATTTCATCTGTTTCTATTTATTTTTCTCCAATTGTTAGGTGGAGCTTACCACCATCAAATTACGTTTTATTAAAACTAATTGTTATTTTGACGGTAGGCGGTTTGTACGTGTTTTTTCTCGTCGAAAATCTGCCAAAAATAGCAAAAATTGAGGGCATATTTTTGTTTAATTTTTTATCCACATAAAAGTGATTTACAGATTAAAAATGAGAAATTTGCGCCTATTTATTTTACCATCGTGATATTAACCCTGCTTGAAATTATTCTGCTCTCGATATTGGCTTTTTGCCTTTTGGTTCAGCTTTACTATGTACTTTTTGTTCATTTGAAATTGGCCAATGTAAGCATAGAGGAGATCCCGTTATCGGCACAAAAACCGTTAAGTGTAATTGTTTGTGCCCGAAACGAAATTGTAAATTTAGAGCAGTATCTGCCTGCATTATTAAGCCAGGATTATCCGGAGTTCGAAGTTGTGGTGGTTAACGATCGCTCTTGGGATGGTACAGAGGAGTTTTTAGAACAATTAGAGAAGAAACACCGTAACCTGAAAGTTGTTAAGATTTTAGATAACGATAAATTTATAGCAGGTAAGAAATTCGCGGTAACCATGGGTATAAAGGCCGCTAAGTACGATTGGTTGGTTTTTACTGATGCAGATTGTACACCAGCTTCTGAGCATTGGTTAATGGATATGCAACAGCCTGCTGATGAAAATACTGAAATTGTCTTGGGCTACTCGCCCTACATGAAGAAAAGAAGTCTGTTAAATGCATTAATTCGTTTCGAAACCTTTTTTACCGCTGTAAATTACCTGGCTTTCGCCTTAAAAGGCATGCCGTATATGGGGGTTGGACGTAATATGGCCTATAAAAAATCGCTTTTTTTTAAAAATAAAGGCTTTGCAGCACACATGCATATCCTATCTGGAGATGATGATTTATTCGTAAACGCACATGCCAATAAATACAATACAGAGATCCGCTTACACCGCGATAGCCATGTTTGGAGCGAACCCAATAATACCTGGGGAGGTTACCTGAGGCAGAAAAAACGTCATTTTGGCGCTGGAAAATTCTATAAATCGAAGCACAAGTTTATTTTGAGCCTTCAGATTGTTTTTCAGTTTTTGTTTTATGCGTTCTTTGCCGCATGTATGTTTTTCAGTCGTGAGGCGCAATATGTAGCCCTAGGAATCCTCGGATTAAGCATCATCATCAGGTGTTTTATCTACCCCAAATTGCTGAAACGCTTAAACTATAGCGATTTGCGTTGGTGGTTCCCGATTTTAGACATACTTTTGTTTCTGTTTTTAACCCTGAACGGATTTTTAGCCTTGTTTGGCAAGAAAAAAGTAAACTGGAAATAATTCAATAATCCTTTAGTAACTACAATATGCTTGATGTAAAGCCCGATATCGTTTTAAAATATTTCCCTAACCTAAGTGAAAAACAGATTGCTCAATTTTCACAATTGTTCGATTTATATAGCTTTTGGAATGCACAGATTAATGTAATTTCGAGAAAGGATATCGAAGAGTTATATGAGCGCCATGTATTGCACTCATTGGGGATCGCTAAAGTATGCAATTTTAAAGCAGGAGAATCGGTTTTAGATGTAGGTACAGGTGGTGGTTTTCCGGGCATTCCATTAGCAATCTTGTTTCCTGAAACAGAATTTTATCTGGTCGATTCTATCGGAAAAAAGATTAAAGTGGTAAAAGAGGTGGCTTCGGCATTAGGTTTGGAGAATTTAAGGGCCGACCATTTAAGAGCCGAGCAGATTAAAGAGAAATTTAACTTTGTGGTATCTAGAGCGGTAACCCGTTTAGGAGAATTTTATCCGTGGATACAGGGCAAATTTAAAAAGGATTCGTTAAACGCCATTCCGAACGGGATTTTGTATTTAAAAGGAGGTGATTTGGCAGAGGAGATCAAAGAATCAAAACTGAAAGCAGAATTATACCCGCTTTCAGCTTATTTTGAGGAAGATTTTTTTGAGACTAAATATGTGGTTTACGTACCGCAGTAATTGTTTTTAGAAATTTAGATTATATAAAGTTCCCTTCAACAGGAACAATAATTGGGGCTTCCTGGCCGGTAAAGTATATAAATATTTTTTGAGAAATGCTACCCTTCAGCGCTTTTCTTATGACCACATCAATGCTGAAATTTTTATTGGGTATTAAAGTTTTGGACTGTGTTTTCAATTCCAAAAAATCACAATCAGTAGTTATTTTTTCTATTTTAAGGCTTGCATTAGATATGTTGGCTAAAAGAATTAAGCCCGCATAATCTTTATCTGAACGCAGATTATTGAACTCTACCTTAGGTATTAGAAGTTTTAATTTTCCAAAATAAATCTTGTAGTCCGATTTTACACCCATTGCCTTTTCATAGGCTTTGATAGTTTCCTCTTTTAATTTTTTATCGGATTGTGGCGTAGGCTTAATTTCTATTGTTTTGTCTTTAGCATCAGTTGAGCCTTGAGCTCTTTTAGCTTCCATAGCAGTTCGGTAAGCTTGTACAATTACTTCTTGTGATCTTTTCTTTTTGGTTGTGTCTCTTTCAATTAGTACTGGGGGTGGGAATTTTTTTTGTTTTTTAAAACTATCAGCAACAGGAAGGGTTAGTTGCTTACCCTGCATTACTATATGTGGAGGTAATATAACTTTATCTGGCTTTATAGATAAGCTTTTTAATTTTTGGTTATCGCTTAGCTCAATTTTTCTCAAATCTCCATATTTTACTGTAGCTAGCGTTTTTTTAAGTTGTATTGCAATGTTGATCGCAGTATCAATTTTCGAAAATTCTTTTGTTCCTTTAAAATAATTTCCTTCTTTAATATTTACACCGTTTGGAACTAAACTCCAATCCAATTCCAAGATACTTTTTCCAGTCTTAGTGTTGTGTAAATAAACAGTAAACATATCTTTTGTATTTGCTTCAATATTTACACTATCTTTTGAGTTAGGAATCGGGTTTAGATTCGTAACAACTAATTCACCTTTTGTTAGTATTTCCCTAATTATTGTGCTATCCAATTGATCAATTTTCCCAGATAAATTCTCCGGTAGCAAGTCCACAAATCCATAATCTTTCGTAAAAGCCATGGTAGAAATGCATAATATTCCTGCAGTAATGGGCAGTACCACTAGCAATTTGAGCTTTGCCCAATGTGCTGATTTCTTTTGATTTAGCATATTGATTCTCTTTTTTAATATTGATGAACTGAATATTTGGTTAGTTAAGGTTAGGTTTTGGATCCCTGTTGAATTTTGAATCAAAAACATCGCATAATGATATTTTTCTACATCGCATTTCGTTGTTTCTTCATCGGCCAGGTACTCATGGATTAACTTAATGTCTTTTTTAACGAGATAAACGATTGGGTTAAACCAGTTGATGATCTGAATGATTTCGAATAACAGTACATCCAAACTGTGTTTTTGTTTAATGTGAACGAGCTCATGTTTGAGTATGGTGTTTTTTTCTGTTAATTGTGGATCTAAAAAAAGGAGGTTGAAAAATGAAAAAGCTATTTTTGAATCCTTTAAATCAATTAGTTTCACTCCATTATCCAATTTAACAGAAGGTAGTTTACGCATGCTGATAATTTTGGATAAATTAAAAAGCATTTTAAGTAGAAATGCAATGGTTACCAGACTATAAATCGCGATAATCGCATGATCGATAGTGATGATACTGGGTTGATAAGTTTCTAGTGGCAGGTTTTCTGTCATCATCACCTGGCTAGCAACCATTTCGGTAGTAGGTGCTATCGCAATCTGTTCGGTTACAGGTGCTTTTAAGAAACCCAGCTGAAAAAATGGAAGAACGAAAGCGAGCATAGAGCCAAAAATTAAATAACTTCTATTTAAACCATAAAAGGTTTCCTTGTGGAGGAATAATCTATAAAAGCCATAAAATAAGGCGAAATATAGATTTGCTTCGAGTAAATAATATAACCAGCTCATCACTTATCTTTTTTAAGTTTCTCTGCCAATTGGATAATTTCATTGAGTTCTTCAGTACTCATACTTTTTTCTTTCACCAGAAACGAAACCAGACTCTCGTAAGAGTTTTCGAAATAGTTGCTCATTACTTTATCTAATGCAAAGCGTTTATAATCAGTTTCTTTTATAATGGGGAAGTAGATATGCGTATTGCCGATAGCTTTATGATCAACAAAGCCTTTAGTTTCTAAAACCCTAATTACGGTCGAAACCGTGTTGTAAGCAGGTTTGGGTTCGTTCATTTTTTCTATAACGTCTTTTACTAAGGCTTCGCCCATTTCCCAAAGGATAAGCATAATCTGTTCTTCTGCTTTTGTGAGTTCTTTTATCATAGCAACTATTTTTATAGTTTGGTTAATTGAAGTTACTACTATAAAAATAGTTTGTAAACTATTTTTATAGTTTTATTTGTAAATATTTGATATACAGCTAAATAATTTTTGTTTTTAAGATTTGTAAAGCATAAAAAAACCTGCCGGATAGGGCAGGTTTAGACTTATATCAATCAGTTTATTAAAACCTTTCCGATTTTCTTGGATTGTCCATCATGATCATTTTATCTTTTAACAACTGCTGTAAGCCGGTTTGTTTGTCGATGTTTTTTACAACATCCAGCACAGCGCTTGCAGCATTATTAAAAAATGGTTTGGTGATGGTAGAATATTCGTCTGTAGCTTTATGATAATCTTTGTGGTCTTCTACACCGAAATATAAAAATGGAATATTTTTAGCATTAAATGCACCTTGGTCGCTTTGGTTTGTCCAATCATCGTGACCTTGTTTTGGATCGTCGTGGCCGAAAAGTAATTTAATATTGGTTTTAGTCGTATCTACATACTTCTTTAAATCAGGATATTTGAAAGTCCCGCAGACATAGAGCTCACCTTTATCATTATGGCTGATCATATCCATATTTAAATCAATGGCTATAGTATTAATAGGCACTGGTGGATTGCCTACAAATGCCTTTGCACCCTGTAAGCCCATTTCTTCCGCATCGAAAGAGGCGAAAAGGATTGTGTTATTTGGTTTGTTTTTAGCAAAATAGGCGGCAATTTTCAATAATCCTGCAGTTCCCGATGCATTATCATCAGCACCATTAAAAACTTCGCCTTTTACTACACCTAAATGGTCGTAATGGGCAGATACCACAATAACATTGGTTCCTTTGCCCGGAATGTAGCCGATGATGTTGGTGCCATTTATTTTTGTATTGCCTCTTCCGTTAAAAGTAAACTCCTGTGCGTAGTTTACATGCTGAGGATAAGATTTTAGTCCTAATTTTTGAAATCTTTCTACAATATATGCCCTGGCCATTTCGGCGCCTTTTGTACCGGTTTTTCTGCCTTGATAAGCATCTGATGATAATACCTCAACGTCTTTTAACAATTGGGTATCTAACTTGCCGGAAGCAGTATTATTTTGGTTTTTTACTGATGAACAGCAGCTTAGCATCATGGCTAAGGGAAGGATATATAGGATTTTCATATTTCTTTGTAATAAGTTAGGGTCGTCATCTCGACTGGAGCATCGTCCCGACGTTAAGTCGGGAGAGAGATCTATTGGAATAGATTTCTCGACTTCGTTGCACTCCGCTCGAAAGGACGACCATTGCGTTAAATTTTCTTAAAGATATTAATTATTAGATTATAGAAGGGAAAACGCTGTTTTTTTACTGTATTGCGTTTATAAACCTGATGGGAACGGAATACTTTTTATTTGCAGCAACCTTGAATACGTTGTCATGCTGAGGTACGAAGCATCTCGAACCTATGAAACAGATGCTTCGTGCCTCAGCATGACAGATGTTATAAAAGATTTAGTGTACAGCAGGGCTGCAGACCGCCAATGGTAGTGACTTTCATTTTCGAATTGAAAAAATGTAAATAAAAGATTGCTTCCCCGAAAATTCGGCGCAGGCTGTCGGCTGAAAAGCCTTCCCGCAATAACGGAAACGGTAGATTTTGCTTTGGTCTTTCAGCTTTCACCTTTAAGCTTTTACGCCGCTACTTCCCTTAAATCGACCGCTACAACCCTCGAAACGCCCTGCTCTACCATGGTTACCCCATAAATAATATCAGTGCTGGCAATGGTCCGTTTGTTGTGCGATACGATGATAAACTGCGATTGATCGGAGAATTTACGGATAATATTATTGAATTTATCGATGTTGGTATCATCCAAAGGTGCATCAACTTCATCGAAAATACAGAAAGGAGCAGGCTTTAACAGGTAAAGCGAAAACAATAGTGCCGTAGCTGTCAATGTTTTTTCTCCACCAGATAATTGATTGATCGATAAAGGTCTTTTTCCTTTCGGACGGGCGACAATATCGATATCGGCCTCTAAAGGGTTGTTAATGTCTGATAAAATCAGGTCGCAGCTATCTTCTTCGTTAAATAACGAACGGAAAACTACGATAAAATGCTCACGGGCCTGGGTAAAGGCCTGCATAAATTTATCTTTAGCCGTATCGTCTATCTCTTTGATGGTTTGTAAAAGGTCGGTTTTGGCTGCATTAAGATCCTTTTTTTGGTTCTGGATGAAAGTGTAACGTTCTTCCATTTCTTTAAAGGCTTCCATTGCCATAGAGTTGATGGCACCAAATTCGTCGAGTTGACGTTTCATCCGCTCTACCTTTTGACGGAGATCAAACTCACTTTCTAAAGCTTCAATTTCGGTATCTGTTTCTAAAAGGTCGTTGATGTCGATGTTGAATTCGACGGCTAAACGTTCTTTTAATGCATTCAGATCGATCTTTAATGCGTTCTTTTTATCCTTAATCTCAGTTAATAGGAAATCGGTTTCTTCGCGGGTTTTACGAATATTGGTCAGGTCGTTTTCAACCTCGTTAATGCTTCCTTTGCTTGTGAAATAAGCTTGCTCAGCTTCTGCAAGCCCTTTTTCCATCTCTTCACGTTGTTGATACATCTCTAAAAGCGTATCGTCGTTCAGGTCAGTGTGCTGTAATGTTGCCGTAATTTGGGTCAATGCTTCCTGTAATTCTTTGTCGTTTTGTGCGATGCGCTTATTCAAAGCTTCTTCCTGTACAAAACGGTAATCCAAATCTTTTTCTAAGCCGGATAACTTATTTTGTTGTTGGTGGAAACGTATGTTATCCTGGTTGTATTTACCTGCACTTTCGTTTACCTGATCGGCAATTTCCTGATAATTAAGTTGTTGTTCCTGTAAATTTATATGTGCTTCTTGCTGGTCTTTTTGTAATTGAACCAATGCTGGCAACTTTTCCGATAAGGCTTTTTCTATTGATACGATCTTTTGGGCAATATCTGTTTTACGGTTTTCGCTGGTCGTAATAAACTCCTGGTACTGGTCGCGACGGGTCTGCACAGAAATATGTTCGTTGTTTAAACGGTTCATTTCTTGTTGCAAAGCATTGATCTGATTGATTTTTGAAGCTTCTTTTAGGTTAAATATGTTATCAGTTTCAGCTTTAATTGAAGCATCGTACTGATTAATCAACGATTCTGAAGTTTTGATTTCTTTGGCCAGATTTTCTAAATTCTTGGCACGGCCAATCCTTTTTCCTTCGAATAAACCTACAGATCCACCCGCCAATGTGAATTTAGTTTGGGCATATTTTCCATTTTTAGCCAAAATGGTTAAACTATCTGTTGGTGTTGCTTTGAAAAGGCTTTCTTGCTCAGCTACTGCGATGTAAACATTTTGCAAAAGCAGGTTGCAGAGGTGCTGGTATTTTTTATCAACTTCAATGACTGATAGCGCTGAGACCAGGCCTTCATGCGTACCAATAACCGGGTTTTTATCGGGTATATTTTCTAAAATGAAAAAGTTTGCCCGTCCGCGGCTGGCATCGGTTAAGAGGTTAATGGCCTGTACAGCATCTGCATATTGATCAACCACATAATGGTTCATTACCGGCTCAAGGTAATTCTCAATGGCTATGCGGTAATCTTCATTACAGAATAAAATATCAGAAAGGAGCAGGGCACTTTTAGCAAAAGCGTTGTTTTTCTTCAAAAAACGGATCGATTCAGGAAAGCCCTCTAAACTATCAACTAGTGATTTTGTGAGGTTAAATTCGTTTTGCTTGGCATCTTTTTTACGGTTTTCGGCCGTCAATTTTTCCTTGTTCGAACTTAAATTGATTTCTGAAGCAGCCAGTTTTTCTTTTAAAAGTTCTTCAGCTTCCGTTAGGTTTTTAATATTGGCTTGCTTCTCCCTAACCTGAATATCAAGTTCGGCCAAGGCATGATCGAAAGCCTTTAATTCTAATGTTTTGGTTTCTGTATCATCAACATTCCGGTTGGTTTCCTGCACCAGCGCATCTTTTTGAATATTCAGGATATCAATTTCTTTTTGCGACTGGTATACTTGGTTTTGTAACTCGTTAACCGATTTGATCAGGTTATCAATCCTGTTTTTCTCGGTCTGCTGTTGCTCGCGTAAAGTGTCGAGCGTGGATTTTAAGCTTTTTAAATCAGATTCAAGTCGGTTAAAAACTTCAGTTTCAGTTAAAACTTCTTCATTTAAACGTTTGATGTTGTATTTAATGTGGTTAACCTGGTTTTTATCTTTTTCGAGCTCACCCGATAAACGTGTTTCTTTTTCCTGTAAAAAACGCATTTGCTCGTTCTTTACTTTTTTCTCACTTTCATAAGCACGGATTTTGGAAACAAACTCATTTGTGGCCTTTTGTTGTACAGAAAGGTTCTTTTCCTGACTGATACTGCCTAATTTAAGCTTTTGCAGTTCGGCTTCACCGGTATCTATTTTGGTACTGAGTGTTGTACGGTTTACCAGCTGATTTTGTTCCTGAGTTTCTAAAGCATTTAAATCGGTACGGAAGAAGGCAATGCGGTGTGTAGCCAACTGAACACTCAATTCGCGATATTGCTCTTTTAGCTTATAATAACGCTCAGCTTTACGTGCCTGATTTTCTAAGGTTTTAAGGTTTTTTTCGATCTCGAAAAGTAAGTCTTCAACCCGCTCTAAATCGGCCTCTGTGTCTTTTAGCTTGCTGAAAGTCTGTTTTTTACGTAATTTGTATTTCGAGATCCCCGATGCTTCTTCAAACAAGGAACGGCGGCTATGCTCTTTGTTGGTTATAATTTCATCAACCATTTTCAGCTCAATGATCGAATAACTATCAGAGCCGATTCCGGTATCCAGAAAAAGGTCGGTAATGTCTTTTAACCTACATTGAACATCGTTTAAACGGTACTCACTATCGCCATTTCTATAGAGTTTACGGGTTACAGTAACCTGTGAATAGGCTGTTGGCAGGATGTTCTTGGTATTATCAAAACTCAATGAAACCTCGGCAAGCTGCGCTTGTTTACGGTTTTTTGTTCCGTTGAAAATGATGTTCTCCATCTTTTCTGAACGAAGTGCTTTGGTACTCTGTTCGCCCAAAACCCAGCGCATAGCATCTATTACATTGGATTTTCCGCAACCATTAGGACCAACAATAGCGGTAACACCCTCATTAAAATTGATGGTCACTTTATCGCCAAAGCTCTTAAAACCTTTAATTTCTAACCTAGTAAGTTGCATGGTTTGTAATCGGGAGAACCGAGTTCAATAATAAGGATAATTTTGTGGTTTTTCAACTTTTTAACCATGGTGTTTTTAACCGCAAAGAACGCAGAGAGAAAAGCGCAGAGGGCACTGAGTTGGACATAATTTTAATACCGCTCGTCATGCTGAACTTGATTCAGCATCTATTTTTTATCTATTAAGGATCCTGATCCCGATGCAAAATCCTACCGTGTGGACACATCTTTTGGTTTGGGTTTTATTCGTTTTGCTAACCAACTCTAATAAAACACAGGTTTAACCGAAGAGCACCGTCAATCCCAAGGGCCGGAGAAATCAAAAAAA